>NZ_QICI01000077.1 GCF_004119445.1 Chryseobacterium sp. CH21
AAAAACAGGCAGCTCTTGAAATTGCAAAATATCCTGAAGAAACCTTATTTATTACGCAAGGTTACATCTGCAGAAATGCTCAAGGAGAAATTGACAATCTGCAAAGAGGTGGGTCTGATTATACTGCTTCGCTACTGGGATTTCATGGTAATTGATGAAGATAAGGAACCCAATATTGAGGAAATCAAAAAACAGGCAGCTCTTGAAATTGCAAAATATCCTGAAGAAACCTTATTTATTACGCAAGGTTACATCTGCAGAAATGCTCAAGGAGAAATTGACAATC
>NZ_QICI01000073.1 GCF_004119445.1 Chryseobacterium sp. CH21
CTTAAAAGTGCTTCGGGAATAAATTCTAAAACATCTTTAAGTGATATTTTGTGATCTTTAAAAACTGACATAAACAATTGATTATCAGCAATAAAGATACAAAAAATGAAATAATAAAACAAATTAAATGGCTGATAATCAATTAATTAAAATAATAATATTGAATATCTAAAAACAAAAAGTCGGAAGAAAAAATCTTCCGACCATGACTAGCATTTCAGCAGGTTTTTTTATTATTTAAGATGATTCTAGTTCTTTTTCTTCACTTTACTGGCTTTTACTTTTTTTACCTCATCTTTAATGAAAGGATATTTTTTCTGCATATCCTTAGCTAAAGACGGATCAAGTTCTAATGCCTTCTGAAGTGATTCCATTCCTTTATCCTGATCTTTCAGGTTGTAAAAACAATTGCTCAACTGATAAAAAAGCTCAGCTCTGTGATGTTTTTTCAGGGCACTGTTCAAAACAGTGACCGCATCTTCATACTCTCCTACTAACATTAAAACTTCTGAATAAGCATACCAGTTGTAGAACCTCGAAGGCTCTGCATCCACAAGCTTTTTAAGACAAGAAAGGCTTTCTTCAAACTTCCCTGAATCTATGAATAAAAACGCCAGTCTTTTCTGGTAATCAAGATTGTTTTCATTCAGCTGGGTAGCTTCTTTGGCATAATGCAATGCTTCAGACATTCCGCCCATTTCTTCGTAAAGATAAGACTGCTCCATCATCGCAAGATAAAACTGAGGGTCTTCTCTCAATGATTTCTGGAATGCATTTAAAGCTAAAATAGGCTGTTTCAATGCCTTATTGCATAATCCTATCTTATAAAAAGTAAATGCTTTTGTATATTCCAGCTCCAGCATTTCCTCATAAGTCTCGATCGCCTTCTGGTATTGTCCCAAAGCTTCATAACAAGCCGATTTATTAGCATATACTCCCACAGAGTTTGAGTTGATGGCTAACAGATAATCGTACCCTCTTATGGCTTCATCATAATTTTTTCTGTTGAAATAGAATTGTCCGTATTCAAACCAAGCGGTTTCAGAATAAGGGAATTCGTCTAAATATTCATTAAGAAAGGCAATAGCCTCCTCACTCTTATTCAGGTCACTGAAACACACCATTGCGTTTTCCAGCGAATATTCATCCGTAGGATCTTCTTTCAGTGCTTTTCTGTAATGTTTAAGAGCGTTAAAAGGATCTCCGAGATTCACATATTCATCCGCAATAAAGTTGTGGAGAAAGTTTTCTTCTTCCTCTAATGTCAAAGCTTTTTTGCAGATTTCAATGGATTTTCTGGGATTTCCTAAGTTCGAATAATACTTGGCGTAGCAAACCAAAAAGTCTGTATGCTCCATAGAAGCGCCTTTCAGTTCGTCAATAAGTTCTTTCGCCGTATTATACTCTTCCCATTCCAGAAGGATTTCAAGTCTTTTGATCTTAATATCCAACGAATTGGGATGAAGCTTCAGACCATAATTGACCGCCATATCAGCGTAATTAAAGTCACCCAGCTCCAAATAATAAACGATGATGTCTTCTAACTCTTCGGTATCGAAGTAGAATTCGTCATTGTTTTCCATCATTTCTTCGAACTTTTTTACAAGTTCATTTCCAAAATACTCTTCCAATAGTGTCCTCTTTGTCGGCCCAACGCTTGAATTTACTTACAAACCTCGGCAAACGTTTAGTTAATAATACATCTGAAACTGATATTCAAATATTTATGCAAAGTTGCAACTTTTTTTTGAATTTTCCATTTCATTAATTTCTATTATAAAAATAGTAAAAAAAGAAAACCGATAAAAGGATTGTGGATAAAAAAACGGAAATTGGGGTTAAATTCTTATCACAAGACGTTTTCCGCTTTGTATCTCACCATTCCATGCGGCTTCGATATTTTTTATATCAACATCCTGAGTTTCCATTGTAATTTTTCCTTCAACGGCTGCCTGAAACATTTTGGGAATGATTTCTGAAAATAGAAGGGCAGATTCTTCTTTCGTCCAGCTCCCCAATCCTGATCCTGAAATCTGAATATCCGTACCTCTGAGAATCTGTGAAGACAGCTGAATAGTATCTCCGCTCATTCCTCCTACGTTTACCAGTTTGGTTTTATGAGAAAAGGTTCCGTCACCTTTGAAGGCAGACAAGATCATTTCTACAGAATGTCCCCAGATATAATCCAAAACGATATCTATAGGACTTTCTTTATGAATTTCTTTTATTTTTTGCTTAAAATCATGATCGCCCATCTTTAGAGAAACAGCCTCATCAGCACCCAACTCAAGCAAAGACTGCAGTGACTCTTCGTTTCTTCCTGTAACAATGATCTTTTGAGCTCCATATAATCTGGCAATCTGAACGGCAATTCGACCTGTAATTCCTGTTGCTCCGTTAATCAGAACTGTATTCCCTTTTTGTATTCCTGCTTTAAATTTTAATGCCATTGCAGATCCCATAACGGCATTGGGTAATGCGGCAGCCAGAGAGAAATCCAATTTTTCCGGAATCGGAATGGTCATTTTCTTATCTGCTGCAGCTTTTTCGGATATGGTTCCTTTTTTGCTGAAAAAATAGACTTTATTTCCATTTTCCAGATATCCTGCTCCATCTGTTCCAATAATGGTTGGCTGATGTTCCTGATTTTCTGTAGAGTAATGGTTTCCTCCTGCTCTGGCTCTGTCCAGATTTTTAATAGAGGCTGCTTTTACTGCAACCAAAACTTCATTTTCCTGTACTTCAGGGTCTGGAAAATCCATGTATTGAGGAATACTTCCTTTTTCAAATACTATTGCTGCTTTCATTCTTTTAATTTTTATACAAAATTATGAGGGATGAATGTTGTGAAGCGATAACATTTGTTATCAGTTTTGGAAAGGAAGCCGGAAGAAGGAGGTTGGGAGTTTACAAAGCCAATAATAGAGTTAAAACGCAGAGGTCGCCAGGTGACATGATATTGTGATTATTATTTGTTCGCAAGGGCACTTCGTTCAGCAAAGAACAATCAACATTGCTGAGTGGAACGCCTTTGCGATCGTATTCAACAATATATATTATTTTTTGCGAACGTTGTGTTTAAGATGAGCTAGAATTTAGGCAGTATGTTTTTAAACTTCCTGCTTCTGACTTCCATTTCCAACCTCTTAAAGTCTTTCTTTCAATATTTTGCTTTTGATTCTGCTGAGATGTACTGTTGTAATTCCGAGATAGGAAGCTATATAATGTTGGGGAACTCTTTTGATGATCTCCGGTTTTTGTTTAACCAGATTCAGATATCGCTGCTGAGGGGTATCTTTAATGAATGAAAAGAAGTGTTTCATATAATCGAATACCCTTTCGAAAAGAGTATCCATAAAGAGGTTTCTAAGTTCCTGATTTTCATAGACTTCTTCCAGGAAAGCTTCCACATCAGGTTTGTTGATTTTGTATAAAACGCAAGGTTCTATGGTCTCAAATGACACCATACTTGGCAATCCTTTTTTAAAACTTTCAAGGGAAGAGAACATTGTATTTTCAAGGAAAAACTGAAATGTAACGTCTTTTCCGTCATTATTATACCAGGCTCTGACAATACCCTTTTCAATGTAATAGGCATTATAGGAAACCTCGTCTTCTTTCAAAAGCAGGGTTTTGGCAGGAACTTCCATGCGTTCGAAGCTGGCCAGAAATTTTCTCCACTTTTCTTTGGGGAAAGGAAACCTGTTTTTGATATGTTCAAACATTCCTGATATAAAAAAGAACAGACAATGTGTCCGTTCTTCGTCTATTTTTAGATTAAACTCTTGATTTTAGCTATGATATCATCTCCTAATTGATCTGCTTCTTCCTGAGATTTAGCTTCAGTATAGATTCTGATAATCGGCTCTGTATTAGACTTTCTAAGGTGAACCCAATTGTTTTCAAAGTCTATTTTCACACCGTCTACTGTAGAAACGTCTTCATTCTGATATTCCTTTTCCATTTTGCTTAAGATAGCATCTACATCAATTTCCGGTGTCAGTTCAATTTTCTTTTTACCCATGAAATAGCTTGGATATCCTGCTCTTAATTCGGAAACCGTTTTGTTTTCTTTGGCTAAGTGAGTTAAAAATAAGGCTACTCCTACTAAAGAGTCTCTTCCGTAATGTAATTCAGGGTAGATAATTCCTCCGTTTCCTTCTCCTCCGATCACTGCATTTTTCTCTTTCATCAAAGTAACAACGTTTACTTCTCCTACAGCACTTGCAAAATATTCTGAATCGTGGGCATTTGCTACATCTCTCAATGCGCGGCTTGAAGACAAGTTGGAAATTGCAGCTCCTTTTTTGTGTTTCAACAGATAATCTGCAACGGCTACCAAGGTGTATTCTTCCCCAAACATTTCCCCTTTTTCGTCAATCAGAGCCAGTCTGTCCACATCCGGATCTACTACTACTCCCAGATCGGCGTTTTCTTTTTTTACCAATTCACAAATGTCTCCTAAATGTTCTTTCAATGGTTCAGGATTGTGTGGGAAGTGACCTGTTGGTTCGCAATATAATTTGATGGTTTCACAACCTAATTTATCCAAAAGCATAGGGATAGCAATTCCTCCCGTAGAGTTTACCGCATCAAGAACGACTTTAAAGTTTTTCGCTTTGATAGCTTCTACATCTATCATTGGCAAATCCAGAATCTGCTGAATATGGATATCAAAAGCATCGTCTCTTGTTTCGTATTTTCCAAGATCATCTACTTCTGCATAGTTGAAGTCTTCACTTTCTGCCAAGGCCAGAACTTCTGCACCGTTTTCACCACTGATGAATTCTCCTTTTTCGTTTAATAGTTTAAGGGCATTCCATTGTTTTGGGTTGTGAGAAGCGGTAAGAATAATTCCTCCGTCTGCATTAAGCTCAGGAACCATTACTTCTACTGTAGGTGTTGTAGAAAGTCCTAAGTCTACCACATTGATTCCTAATCCCTGCAAAGTAGCTGTTACCAGGGAAGAAACCATTTGACCAGAAATTCTGGCATCTCTTCCGATAATAAGGGTAAGGTCTTTTTTATTTTTATTATTCTGAAGCCAGGTTCCGAATGCGGATGCGAATTTTACCACATCCAGCGGTGTTAAGTTATCATTTATTTTTCCACCGATAGTTCCGCGAATTCCGGAAATAGATTTTATTAACGACATTATGTTTTTAATTTATAGTTTTTCTAAGTTTTCCATAGCAAAGATACTTAAAAGACCTTTCAACTTATAGAATGGGAATCTTTTTTTGGATTTTATCATAGGTATTTTTCACAACTTTCGGTGGTGCAAAACGATACCCAATGTACAACAGCCCGTAGAGGTTATTATTTTCCACAGTCTGGTTGTCTTTCTGATCGTAGGCATTGGCATTAAAATTAATTTTGCCTCCGAATAAGAACCGGTCTGTATTATAACCTACATGCAACCCGCCTTGCATTCTTATGGTGGCATACTGTGCATTTTCTTTTACTCCTCCATTCTCAAGATCTCTGTAACTGGAGAATTTTCCGCCTACCCCAACAGCCAGATAGGGAGCGATATTTACTTTTGTCCCAATGACCCAATTGTAGAAATATCCGATATTACCTCCGATATTATATTGAGTTTCTTTACTTTTTACTTCATCAATTTTATTTCTGAAAATAGTAAGATCATAATCCACAAAAGGAACCCAGCTTCCACTGCTTTTCTTTTGCCATTCACCTTGAGTATAGATTGTTTTTGCTGAAAAATGTTTATTGAGAACATAGGAAGTAGAACCTCCAAAACTTTGCACTCTAAGATCTGGAAACTGAAGGTAGGGATCTCTTCCTTCCTCCCACTGTGGGAAAAGGTCTTTCATGTTTTCCACATAAAAGCCTCTTACATTTTTATAGTATAGATTTTGGATGATTCTGCCTGGGAAAAATCTGAAGCTGAAATCAGTATACGAACTTTTCCCTTTCATATTGTCATCATTATTTCCATTTAGAAATCTGGGAGCAAATGATAGTGTTGCACTTATGATCCTATAATCGATTGAAAGGGATGTTTTTGTTTTATTGTTGATAGACAGGACGGTCTTGTTGGCATTTTTACCTTCTCCCTCCAAAAAGACATAGCTCTCAATATTGGTATCAAGATTCACACGAATCATTACCTGGTCTGCATAAGACTTGGTATTTGCGGTATCAGACTGTGCTTTTACCTGAAAGACAAATAAAGAAAATAATACAGGTAATCCTGCCTTTAAAAATTTCAAACCGAATAATTTTCGTTAGAAAAATGAATTTACTACATTTTTTTCAATTATTCGTTGAATACAATATTAAGAACAGCCGCAATCTTTGTCGCAGTTGGTTCTCTTGGAGCTGAATTTCTTGGGTGCGAAATTCTTTCTGAGTACTTTAAATAGTGAGTAACAGGCGAATGTTACAATTAATGCAATAAGTACGTACTGAATAATTAATGATGAGTCCATTACTTTAAAATCTGATATACTATCATCGACACAAAATATGCCAAACCTGTCATCATGACTACCTGAAAGCCGGTCCATTTCCAGCTTTTGGTTTCTCTGTAGACTACTGCAAGTGTAGAAACACACTGCATTGCAAATGCATAGAAAAGAAGAACCGAAATTCCGGTTGCAAAACTGAAGACTTTTTCTCCGTTGGGTTTTACATCTCTTCTCATTTTATCAATTACTTTTACTTCCGGAGCATCATCTTCCAGACTGTAAAGGGTAGACATTGTACCTACAAAAACTTCTCTCGCTACAAAACTCGTAAGAATTCCTACGCCCATTTTCCAGTCGTAGCCAAGCGGAGCAATTACAGGTTCTATTCCTTTACCCATTTTAGCAAGGTAAGAATGATCCAGGTGAACGTCTGCAGCTACCAATTCATTTGTTTTCTGGCTTGGCCCGAAATAGCTCAGGAACCAGATGATGATACTTACAATGAAGATTATTTTTCCGGCTCCGGTAATGAAGTCCCAGACTTTTCCTAACACCATTTTCAAGTCATATGCGAAAAGTGGTTTTTTATAGGTAGGAAGGTCCATTACAAGGTATGTTTTTCCTTTGCTTTTAATAAATCTTTGAAGGATTGCTGCTGAGAATAAAGCAACCAGGAAACCAAGGAGATACATTCCCATCAATACCAGTGCTTTATATTTTATTCCTAAAAATGTTCCTTCTGAGATAATCAGTCCGATGATAATACTGTATACCGGAAGCCTCGCAGAACACGTCATAAAGGGGGTTACCAATATGGTTAGCAATCTTTCTTTTACGTTTTCAATATTTCTTGTGGAAATTACCGCAGGGATGGCACAGGCGGTTCCTGAAACCAGTGGAACGATACTTTTCCCGTTAAGTCCGAAAGGACGCAGTAATCTGTCCATCAGAAATACTACTCTCGCCATATATCCTGAATCTTCCAACAGGTAAAGGAAATATAACAGAATCCCGATCTGTGGGGCGAAAACTACAATTCCTCCTATTCCCGGAACAATTCCATTTGAAATCAATGAATTAATAGGTCCTTCCGGAAGGTGTTCATTGGTGAATGCTGCCAACCATGAGAAGGTCTCTTCGATCCAATTCATCGGATATTCTGCAAGAAAGAAAACACTTTGGAAAATCACTAACAAAATGAGTAAAAAGACTATATATCCCCAGAATTTATGAACCAAAACTTTATCCAGTTTTTCGGTTAATAATTCTTTGAACTGGGCTTTTTTAGAAATAACATCAGCCAATATCTTGTCTACATTCTGATATCTTCTAACGGTCTCCTGAACCTGTAATCTTTTCGGAACCAAACTTTTAGAATCAGCTTCATGTAATTGTTCCATCACAGAGCCAATTCTTCCAAGATCTGTTCCCAGGGAAAGGCTCATCCACGCTTTATATTCATTATCGAAACCTTTGTGTGCCGCCAGTTTCTGAATAAAATCTCTATGTTCGTTAGGCGTTTCAAAAGAAAGAGTATTTGTTTTTACAAACTCGTTATTGTAAACCGCTTCTCTTACTTCGTCAATTCCTATATGTTCTTTGGCATTGGTCTGAATAATTTTAATGCCCAATGCTTCAGAAAACTTTTGAATATCTATGGTAATTCCTCTTCTTTCTGCCTGATCAATCTGATTGACAATCAAAATCATTGGAATACCAAGATCCTGAATCTGTTGAAACAAAAGCAATCCTCTTTTTAAACTTAATGCTTCAAGAATGTAAACAACTCCCGCGTAGTTTTTCTGTTCGTCGATAAGATATTTGGAAAAAATAGCCTCATCTTCTGAACTCGGGTATACACTATAAGAGCCTGGAAGGTCAATCACTTCCACTTCTTCATTTTTATACGTATAATTCCCCGAATGGCTTGCAACGGTAACGCCGGCATAGTTTCCGGTTTTCTGCTTTTTGTTGCAAAGCGTATTAAAAACCGTTGACTTTCCTACATTAGGATTTCCGACTAAAAGTATCTGTTTTTTCTTGTTTTCCTGCATTAATTCAATTCTTCAACAATGATGTAATCTCCTTCTTCCTCACGAAGAGCAATCCGGCTTTTTTCTGCTCCAAACTCCACATACATAGGCCCATTGAACGGAGCCTGATACAAAATTCTGAAAACGGTCTCCGGAAGGAGCCCCATTTCAATGATTTTATTGGGCATTTTAAGATGGTCGTTATCATACCCCAATATCTTCCCCATTTTGTTTTTAGGGAATCCACTTAATTTATGTAATCCTTTCTCTTTCAAAGCCTAATTTTTAGTCCTGCAAATATACGCTATTTAAATTTAATCTAAATAACGTCTCTGTGCAAAAAATAAGAGGCTCTTTCACTATTGAAATAGCCTCTTTTAGTCTTATTAATAATTTTATTTATTTAGAATATGTCTCTAAACAATAACCAATCATTGCAGTTCCTGATGGAGGATCAACAGGTGTAATAGTAAATGCAATGGCTAAACATCCTTCTAAGTTCATTGCTTGTTTTAGTTTTTTATTCACTTTTATTTCTGCTTTTTCGTCCTTAAAATTCTTTTTGGCTACTAAATTACTTTCTTCTGTTTTTACTTTTGGTTCTTCTGTTTTTGCAAATGACATTGCTGACGTTGTTAGTAACAACGTGAAAATGATTTTTTTCATTATAATAATATTTTAATTTGTTGTACAACAAACATATAATGAAAAATAGCAAAATCAAATTTTTATTGACTAAATCTTAAAAGCAACTCTCTATTCCAAAATATCAATTCAAAATAGCGTTTTTTTTCAATCATTTACAATCCATAATAGAACATTTTCAATAAAAGAAATCAACCCAAACACATTGCTGTATCTGGGTTGATTCAAAATATAATTTAGTTGATATGAATGCTTATTTTTTCTTTTTATCAGAAGGCTGTTCTTTTTCTATTGGATTATCATTGCGTTGAAAAAATCTTTAGCCATTTTTTCTTGTTTTTTTGCCATTTCTCCAATTGTTATGTCAGATCCTGGCATTTTCATATTCATCATTTCTGGAGTAACTTTTTGACGAAATTCGGCCATAGGATCCTGTTTAAAGCTAGCATAAGCCTTTTCAAACTTATCTTTTGTTGTAGGAGTTACAGTTTGAGGAACCCCATACTTTGCATTGATCTTATCTGAATTGGACATTTCCTCATAGTTTTCAATCTTCTTGTTTCCACTTAATTTCCAAGAGTAGTTTTTCTCTGAATCTTCAATTTTAACAATTAACCCAGGAAGTCCATAAAATTTGTATGGCCCATCTTGAAAAGGAATATCTGTACTAAACCAAGCTGTCCATTTTCTTCCTCCAAATTCTGTAGTTGCTTTTTGCGTATTATATTCTCCTACTTTTTCTTTTTCTGATAAAATGTTCCAATTGAATTTAATATCATCATCATAACCAAATAAATTCATACTCACTCTATCAACATACTTCTCCTTCATTTCAGGGTAAGTCTTAATAATTTTATATGAAAATTTAGGCATTTTAATAAGCTTCGTTATATCCTTCCAGCTTTTTGTTTTTTCCATTTCGTCAACCGCAACTTTAATAATAGAATCTTGAGCTGGAATAGTATAATCCTGATAGATTGATTTTTTGGGAGTAATATCAAGAATGGTGATAATCTTATCCAATTTTGTTGAATCTTTCTTCGGCTTAAAAGTCAGTTCATAAAAGAAACGGTTAGCGGTTTCTTTTGATTCCTGGGCTCCTGCAAATGCAAAAAGAGCAATAAGAAATATAGAGAATAATTTTTTCATTATTTCAAGTTTTATATAATTAGTTATCATAGGTCTTCTTTTGTTACAGTTTTTTTAAAATTTTATTTTTTTGAATAACATTTATCTTCTTCAGATTATGGGATGATAAAAAATTATGATTCTCTTAAAACAGTTTCATTTTTAAAACGCATACCTTTAAGTTTCTAAAAAACAAAATATTATGGATACCTTATCTCAATTAAAATCCGAACTGGAGGGAGAGTTCCAAACCACCAAAAAATTTATTGAACTGTTCCCAGAAGGAAAAAATGACTTCGCTCCTCATGAAAAAAGCATGAAAATGATGCCTCTTGCTACCCATCTTGTAGAAGTTTTTGAATGGCCGAACACCATTTTAAATACTTCCGAACTGGATTTTGGTAAAGGCGACTACAAGCCAACAGTTCTTTCCACCAAAGAAGATCTTATGAAGAAACTGGAAGAAGACTATCAGGCAGGTAAAAAAGCTCTTGAAAGTAGTACAGAAGATGATCTGAATCCCAGCTGGACGATTAAAAATGACGGCCATGAACTGGCAAGCTGGAGCAAATACGGAGCGATCCGTCATGCTTTAAACCAGATCACCCATCACAGAGCTCAACTGGGTGTATATTACAGACTGAACAATATTCCTTTGCCGGGAAGTTATGGGCCTTCAGCAGACCAGCAAAGTTTTTAATTTTAATACATCATTATATCTCAACAAAAAACCAATCCGGATGGATTGGTTTTTATATTATTTAAAGTTGAATTTTACTGTAAACATTACCTGGCTAGGGCGGAGCTGTATCTTGGTGTAAGAAGAACTATTTGTTGTTTGATTAATATTATACGTTTCAAAGAACTTTCTGTTAGCAATATTTAACCATTTCAATTCAAAATCAATTTTCTTTTTAGACCATGAAAACTGGTATGAAATATCATAGAAACCATTTTTGTATTTATTAGTTCCATCACTTGTATTTACCTGATCCCAATTGAATCCTATTGTATGGTTTTCTATTGGATAGAAATAAACTGCCAAATTGTGATTAAAACCTGTATTTACTCCCAATCTACTTTGATTAGAGCTCAGACCAATATTATCCTGTTTGTTTCTTGATAAACTAAGTGTATAATCTATACTTGCCCAGCTGAAATAGGTATTATTGAACTTAAGTCCATAAGTTTGAGTATTGTTTTTGCTTAGATACTGAGTATCATCTAAGAATGCATCAGATTTTGATAATGTATTTCCATAGTTCACAGAAGCATTTGTCTTGAATTTTGGAAAGTACTTACCAACTTCAATACTGAATCTATTACTTTTTAAATGGTTTTCTCTTTCAATGTAGCGAATCAAAGTAGAACCCGTTGCCACATCCAAAATTGGAGAAGAAAGTAGGTTTCTTTTACTATCACTCAATGAATAGGTTATATTGAAGAATAGGTTATTTAATGGGTTTCTATACTCAATTCTTGAGCCTGCACTTTTTGAAGTGGTTTGAGGGATCGGATTGTTTGGATCCATTACATTAAATCCCCTTGGACTTAATAACATATATCCTGCATAGGCATTCTGAATATCTCCAAAGTTGTTGCTAATATTTCCATTCAAACTTGCTTTCCAAAATGAAGCAAATGAATACTGAACAAATGCATTTGGGGTAAATGTTGTCTTATTTAATGATTTTGAAACACCTCTTAAATCATCTTCAGCCTTAATGCTGTTGAAATTTGCCGGAAAGTTAGCAAAAATACTCCAAGCCTCAGATTTATAATTAACACCTACCGAAGCTGATGGTACAATTTCTGTAAATTTCAGATTATTTTCATAAACCCCATCATTGAAGTTTGGTGGAACATCATTCGGAACGGATGGGTTTGGAATTGATTGTCCATCAAAGTTTGTATTAAGTTTATCTGTAGAAAAATCTAATCCTACCTGAGGGGTGAATGTCCATCCTTTTGTAGAAAAACTAATATTTGCTGAATGCGAAGTGTCTAATGTTTTTAGCCTGAACTGTTGTAAAGCTAAAGTTCCTGGTGCAAAATTCACTATTCCATATTTATCTTTTTCATTCGGATCGTTCGGATTTACCTTTGGAAGTTTATATGGTAATTGTAAATAACTTGCCGGATCTACTTGCAATGTCTGCTGATCATCCTGATAATTAATATATGATTTGAAATTCACCATCTTTTCTCCCCAAGGAATAATGGTACTTAATGAGTTTTGGAATGATGATGTAGGAGACTCTACCGACTGATCCCCCGATCTTCCAGCTCTTACCGCAAAAGCTCTATCGGCATTCCAGAACTGACTGAAACTTGTTGTATTCTTAAAGAAGCCTTTTTTAGCATTCTTAGTAAATATCAATTCACCTTTTAATTTATCTGTATAAAAATTATTTCTTGTGCTCATTACCACCGTCGACTGCTGTGGTCTTTCATTGGTTGGGAAATAAGTTGTTTCATTATAATCCTCTCTTGCCACCGCATTGTTGGTGTAATTCGCATTAAGCTTTAACTCCCACTCTTTCTTTTTATCAATATTTGTTAAATAGTTTACAGACAAATAGTGAACATTATTCATCAAATATCTTTTCACCGGCAAATTCGGAGTACCTGCATTTTCAACATTCAGCCAATCGTTTTGTGAAGCATTAATTCTTCTTCCTTCCCATGAACTGCCAAAAGCCAGAATATTCCCTTCATTTTCCACCTGCTCACCCATGTTATTGGTTTTATAATTGACTACCCACTGGCTTTTCTGTCCGAAAAACATGGGTGTCAGTTTTACATTCCAAAGCCATGGATCTCCAAAGCCTGTTCCTACTTCTCCTCTACCAGTCATGGTAACGGAGTTTTTCAGCTTGATATTTATGGCTGCCTGATCTGATGGTACTTTATCCTGAAGTATTTTTACCGGCTGGTGATTTTCGAGAACTTCTACTTTCTGTACGGCGTCTTTTGGAAGGGAATTGTTGATGGTTCCATAACCTCCTTCCATAAGGTCTTTTCCGTTTACATAGAATTTATTGATGGCATTTCCCTGATAAAGAATCGTTCCGTCTGTATTTACTTCAATACCCGGAATCTTTTTCATTACATCTGCCAGGGTTCTGTCGTTTTTGCTGTTGAATGCTTTAAGATCGTAAGAAATAGTATCACCTCTTGCTGTGATCATTTTTGTTTTCAGCTGGACTTCTTTAATTTCTGTAGCTTCAGACTGCATTTTGAAACTTAAGGTCTGATCACTGTTGGTGATTTGTTTTGTAAGAGGTTTCTGATTGAATGCTTTCACTTTAAGATCCACTTTAGCTTCAGCAGAAGTGAAAGTTACTTTGTATTCTCCTTTAGAGTTGGTAATTCCGTAAGCCAGAATAGCATCTTTGCCGGGTTCTTCTATCGTCACACTGGCGCTTGGTATGGCAACCCCGTCATCATCAGTGATCTTTCCTGATACCGTTTTCTGTGCAAAAGTAAACACAGTAAAGAAAAGCATCAGAAATAAAGAAATATTTTTTTTCATACTTATTATTTGCTCAATTAGTTAATCATTCTCGTTTTTTGTTACACTTCCTATAAAGATGAATTTTATAGGTAAAGGTTAAATTTTTATCACTACAAACATAGTTATATTTTTTAAATGATTGAATTTTTATTAAAAAAATGTTTTTTCAATTAATTTTAATTCAGATTGAGATTCTTTACCTAGCTGATCATTTTCCTTTAAAAATTATATTTGGCATATAAAATCTATAAAATTTTTCATCATTAATTTTTTAAAATTCTGTAACATAATCTGGACGAACATTGTCATATTGAGCATAATAACAACAATTTTCAACTAAAGAAAAAATATTAATATTCTTATTTAGACTAGATAGTAAAATCTGATTTGAATCATAGATTAAAAAAAAATTAAACCCTATTACATAAATATATATTTAATAATTTTGTAACATAAAATTTATAAAATGGGAATTATTTTAAAGCCTATAGATGTTGTAGAAGACATTTCGAAAGAAGAATTCTACGAAAAATATCTAAAGCCTAGAAGGCCCGTTGTCATCAGGAATATGGCAAAAAACTGGCCGGCTTACCAAAAATGGACGATGGAATATATGAAGGAGGTTGTAGGAGATGTGGAGGTTCCGCTATATGACAGCTCAAAAGCAGATCCCTCTGCTCCCATCAATGCTGCCGCCGCAAAAATGAAGTTCGGAGATTATATAGATCTTATACAACGTGAGCCTACTGACCTCAGAATATTTCTTTTTGATCCTATAAAATATGCCCCTAAGCTTTTGGATGATTATATTTCTCCCAAAAAATTAATGGGTGGCTTTCTGGACAAGTATCCCAATATGTTCTTTGGTGGAAAGGGATCCGTAACATTCCTTCACTTTGATATTGACATGGCTCATATCTTCCATACTCACTTCAACGGAAGAAAACACATTCTTCTTTTTGATTACAAGTGGAGAGAAAGACTTTATCAGATTCCTTATGCAACGTATGCTCTGGAGGATTATGACATAGAAAATCCGGACTTCACAAAATTCCCGGCACTGGATGGGGTAGAAGGAATTGAGTGCTATCTTGAGCATGGTGATACTTTATTCATGCCTACAGGGTGGTGGCACTGGATGAAATATCTGGACGGAAGTTTTTCTATTTCTTTAAGAGCATGGGACAAATCGTGGGCAGTAAAGGCACATTCTTTATGGAATCTTACGGTACAGCGTAAATTCGACGACATTATGAAATCGAACTTCAAAAAGAGCTACATGGACTGGAAAGAAAAAATGGCCGTTAAAAGAGCAGAAATGGCCTTGAAAAGAGGCTTACCAAGATAATTAAAAAGACGTTTCGCCTGAAACGTCTTTTTTTAGTTTATTTATTAATTATCAATAATTTACAGCACTCTGTAAACAGGATATTGTCTGAATGTTTTTTCTTCAAAATATGGGGAGTGCTTGTATACCCAATCCAATTGTGTGTCTCCGTCTTCAGACAATTTTTTATCTGATGCTTTAGCTGCTTCAAATGCTTCTTTCAGTTTATTGTCTTTTTTCAATAGTTCTGCAGCCGTATCTTCAAAAATATAGGCGGAATAATATTCTTTCTGAGCCAGAATGCCATCAAAGAAGTTCCAGTTGAAAAATGAGTCTAATGCTTCAGGTTCAAGGGTTTCTATAATGTATTTCACACCAGACTGATTGGTAGGAACCAGATAATCTCCAGCTGCAAATGTCATATTTTTATGAGAAGCATCAACCGTAGTTTCAAAATGCAGATAATGTCCTTCGTAAGGGTTTTTAACGGTTTTAAAATCTTTAATTTTATAGGACTCCACCATCATTGCACTGTCTTTCTGTATCGGTTTCATCTGAATTTTATTTCTTTTAAATTCTTCAATCACACGATACTGCGACAGTGGAATCACATAATACTTCGGAATGGTAATATATCCCGTAGGAACAGCAGTGGTAAAGAGTTTTATATTCTTGGTAAATGGCTTGTTTCTGTCATAATACAGCCTTGGTTTCCCTGAAATTTCACTGGGTTTATATTTTCCTTCATACCCCTTAAAATCCATGGTAGAGAACTTTGTAGAATCTATTTTCCAACGGATTCCGTATTGTTTTCCGGCCTGATATTGTTTTAAATTCTCTATACGAAGCTGCTTTATTTTTTGATAATCTTTATCCAAATTCTGCAGGTTGACCAACATATATTTGTAAGTAGCGTCTACTCTTTTGTCATACGGTTTCAGCATATGGGTTTCTGGAACGGTTCCCAAAGAGTTGAAAAGGGAAGTATAGCCTGTAGAGTATCTGGGAGAGTCTTCAAATGAAGCAAATCCTACTTCGGGAACATCTCCGTGAATATTGACGTAGGGAGTACTTTCATAACCAAGTTTCTTCATATCCTCAAGATTTTTAGCCTGATAATCATTGTAGAAATAATTTCCAAGGGTATTTCCCAAACGTTCTTTAAAGGTAGAAATATAGGTAAATGTATATTGATAATCTGCTCCGTTGCTGACATGATTGTCTATGAAAACATCCGGTTGTAACCACTGATAGATTTCCTGGAAACTTCTGGCATTTTTAGAATCGGCTTTGATAAAATCTCTGTTCAGATCATAATTTCTGGCATTTCCTCTGAAACCGTACTGTTCCGGTCCATTTTGATTGGCTCTGGAATAGGAACCTCTGTTCAACATTCCGCTAACATTATAAGCTGAAATAGCCGCAATGATAAAATTCTGTGGAGTTTTGATCTTTTTAGCCGCCAAGTCTCTCATCAGCATCATGGTGGCATCAATTCCGTCCGGTTCTCCCGGGTGAATTCCGTTGTTGACGAACAGAATGGCTTTCTCTTTTCTTAATTTTTCAAGATCTTTTTCAGGAAATGGGTTGTAAACCACCACATAAATGGGTTTTCCGTTGTCGTCTTCTCCTTTTTTAAGATACTGAATGGTACTGAAGTTCTTAGCCAGATCCTGATAGTAGCTGTTCATTTCATCATAGGTAACCGTCTGGTTTCCATTTCCTTTTTCAAAAGGAGTCTGAAATGATTGTTGAGCTAAAAACAAGGTAGAACTCAGGGTGAATAAAAGATATTTCAGTTTCATTGAAGTCATATTTTCAGACTTTAAAAGTAGTTATCTTTTGGGAGAAATGAGAATATGTTGATGGGTAAAATGTTTTTAAAATAGAAACCTAACAGGTTTTAAAAACCTGTTAGGTTTGTTCTTGATAGCATTAATTTCTGCCATTTTCTTTAGGATATAAGGAGGGAACCGGATCGCTCTGCCAGAATTGTTTGCTATCAATATCCATGATGGATAAAGATCCGGTATAAGCAGCTCCGGTATCCAAATTCCAGATGTTGGCTTTATTGGCTGGAATTTTAATCCCAATATCAAGAGTAGGCGTATGCCCGATGAATATTTCTTTGTACAAAAGCAGTCTTTTAGGATATAATTCTGAGTTCTTTTCTAGTTTTTTATCCATGGCTACAGCGGTTTCCCAGAGGGTTCTGTCCCAACGGTAATTGCTGGAATAGACTTCTTTTTCAGGACCATGCATGGAAGAATATCCGGCATGAATAAACAGCCGGTTCTGATCATCAATATGATAATTTTTCATCCTTTGAAAGAATTCGAGATGAATATCCAGATCTTCAAGAGCGTAATCAGCATAACTTTCTACTGTACTTTTTCCTCCATTGAAAAGCCATACATCGGGTTTTTGTCCAAATGCCAACCAGTCTTCGCACCATGCATCATGATTTCCTTTGATGAAAATACATTTTTGTTTTTCTGAAAGTTCCAGTAAGAACTGTATGATTTGTGATGACTCACTCCAGCCGTCTACGTAATCTCCGAGGAAAATCAGTTGATCATTTTCTGTCACGCTTGCTCTTTCAAGAACCTGTTGCAAGGCTTTAAATCCTCCGTGAATATCTCCTATGACTAATGTTCTGCTCATTTTACTTTGAAATATATTTTGCGTCTACAAAATCCGTCAGCCAAACACCGTTTGCAGACTGGTAGAAAGATAATCCTTCCTGATGCATTGTTCCGGTTCTGATGGTGAGAATCACAGGTTTACCGTGTCTCATTCCGACCTTTGTAGCCGTCTCTTTATCAGCACTTAAGTGTACATGCTGACGTGTTCTTTTTTCAATTCCTTTTTCTAAAATGGAAGAAATATTAGCTTCTGCTGTTCCGTGATAGAGAAATTCAGGAGGCTGTTTGGCTTCCAAAGCCAGGTCAATATCAATAGAATGTCCCTGACTTGCTCTGATCATGGTTTTATCTTTGTTAAAAGCAAAACGCTTTTTATTGTTGGTTTCTACTACCTCATCTAATTCTTCGGGAGTAAAATATATTCTTCTTTTGGCTGATTTTGCTCTCAGCTCTTCTACGTCTGCCCAACCGTTTTCATCCAGTGTAAGGCCTATACTTTCCGGCTGATGCCGCAAGATCAGGCTTAAAAATTTACTTATCTTTTTCTTTTCTATTTCGTTCATGGGTTGTGTTTTAATTCATTAATTTTTGGTGTAATTTCTCACATAAAGTTTCAATATCATCCTTCCTTACCAGCTCAGAAATCCATTCCTGTGGAATATTTTCATATCCATAATAAATTCCGGCAATCCCTCCGGTGATGGCTCCCGTAGTATCCGTATCTTCTCCAAGGTTAACAGCTTTTAAAACAGCTTCAGAGTAGTTTTCTGAGTTCAGAAAACACCAAAGAGAAGCTTCAAGGCTATGGAGAACATATCCTCCAGAACCTATTTTTTCTTCTTCAAATTCAAAGATGTTTTTATTTAAAATTCTATCAAATTTATCCATTTCACTTTGTGAACAGACAGGATTATGATCTAAGAAGAGTTTTACCGTTTCTTTTATTTTGTAATAAGCTTCAAATTTTTCTCCTCCATTCAAAATTTCTAATAAAAATTCAAGATAAATAAAGCATGCAATCACAGAGCGAATATGGCCGTGTGTAATGGAGGATGCTTCTTTAATTTTATCAAAACGGTGTTCAACAGGAAGATCTTTAATATAAAATAAAAGTGGCAAAATTCTCATTAAAGAACCGTTTCCATTGTCAAATTCACTTGTCCCACCACACAGATGTGGAGTATATCCTTTGCTTATTTTATATATTGCTTGCCTTGTGGCTATTCCTATATCGAAGACACGACCATGAGGTGTCCATACTTCTGCATTATACCATTGCAAAAATTTCAACGCCATATCTTCGGTATTATACCCGTTACATAAACTATCTGCTAAACACAAAGTCAAGGAACTGTCATCGCTCCATGTACCCGCAGGTTGGTGATGAGTCCCCAAAGCACGCATTTTGGTTACAGGTGAACGTTTAAGTTGCTCCCTGCTTCTGAATTCCACCGGAACTCCAAGTGCATCTCCAATGCAGACACCCATAATTCCGGCTTTTACTTTGTTTTCCATCAGGCTAAATTGACTAGTTTATCAAATAATAATTTCATTCCTTGTGTAGCTGTCTCTTTCATCACAACGGCTCTCTGCCCATATCCGAATCCTGTTTCATGAGGATTGATGACGATTAAAAGGCAGTCGTCTTTGATATCATGAATCAGTCCGGCAGCAGGATAAACCTGCAACGAAGTTCCGATTACCAATAGAATATCTGCTTCTTTTACAATTTCTTTTGCCTTTTGATATAAAGGAACATCTTCTCCAAACCAAACAATAAAAGGTCTTAATTGAGCTCCGTCTTCTGCCTGATCTCCTATTTTAATATCATCTTTTTGTTCATAAATCAGGCTTTTATTATTACTCGAACATGATTTGAACAACTCTCCGTGAATATGAAGGATGTTGGTAGATCCTGCTCTTTCGTGAAGATCATCAATATTCTGGGTAATGATCTGGACATCGAAATGTTTTTCCAGCTCTGCCAGCAATTGATGCGCTTCATTGGGCTGTACTTCATGAAGCTGACGTCTTCTCTGATTGTAAAATTCCAGGACTAAAGCTCTGTCTTTTCTCCATCCTTCTGGACTTGCCACATCCGTTACATTATGATTTTCCCAAAGACCGTCTCCGTCTCTGAAGGTTTTTATTCCGCTTTCGGCACTGATTCCTGCACCGCTTAATATGGTTAGTTTTTTCATTGGTTTAATCTAATAATTTGTTGTAGATCATTTCATTTTCATCATCAAAGCACACAAAAATAACTTTCTCAATAATATCTGAATGAAATTTTCTGACCTCATCTACCGCAATTTTCCCTGCCAGTTCTTTTGGAAACCTATAAATTCCTGTGCTAATGTTAGGAAAAGTAATAGTTTTCACACCAAGACTTTCTGCTAATTTCAAAGAATTACGATAACAGTTTGCCAGAAGAATTGATTCCTTTTCTTCATGACCATTCCAAACCGGACCTACTGTATGAATAGTATATTTTGCAGGAAGATTTCCTGCATTTGTTACTACCGCTTCTCCCGTTTTGCATTTTCCTTGTCTATTTCTGATCGCAATACATTCTTCCAATATCCGTGATCCACCCACTCTGTGAATGGCTCCATCTACACCGCCTCCACCAAGTAAGGATGAATTGGCAGCGTTAACAATTGCATCAACTTGGATTTTTGTGATGTCTCCTTTTATTAGTTCAATTTTCATCTTAAATTGAGTTTTTTATTTAAACCCTCATCATCAAATAATAATGGCTTTTCTTCCGGAATGATCAGATTATTCAAATCATCATTCAGTACAAACTGATATTGTTCTGTTACAAAATCTGAAATATTTTCGATCAAAAGAATATCATCCTTAGCAAAAGACTTAATAAATTCATTCCTCAAGCCAATCTGTATGGCTCTCCGTTCCAGTTTATTTCCAAAAGGATCATGATCCGGATCCCACTGCAATCTCACTGAAGATTCTTTTATCTGCTTCTGCCATTCATCTCTGGCAATCCCAAAACCTGTATTGTAAGAAGAATATACAGAATTTTTCAGATATTTTATAAAAGCTTCTTTCTTCAAATGAATTGCCAAAACACTTTCCTGACCTTCTTTTCTACCCCATCCATTTCTGTACATCATCCAAAGAAAATTTGGCTTTATCCAAGTCATTCTTTCGAGGCTGAAACCTCCGCCGAAGAATTGATTTTTAACTGCAAATTCTCCAATTTCCTTTCTATAAGACTGATACACTATAATTTTTTCATCATCATATTGAGCCATGATGTGATATCCTTGTTCAGGCCAATCCTGCAGTTGTTCTTTATATTTTTTTAATTCAATTTTCATTGTATTTCTTCAAATGGTTTCAGCATTTCTTCTTTCTTGGTAAGCACTGCGAAAACCACTCTTTTAAATTTATTTTTATATTTTCCCTGAAGATATTTCCTGAATAATCCTGCAATTTCTTTTGGATCATTCTTGAAAACACCGCATCCCCAGGCTCCTAAAATTAAGACTTCATTTCCCTGATGTAAGGCCAGTGAGAACATTTTATCCATTCTAAGATCCATTGCATCGAGAATTTCATGTGCTCTTTCCGGTTCCTGACGTTTTACCACCCCTGCATTGACTGCCGGAGACGTAATGAAATTACACAGAACAGGTTTAGGAAGCAGTTCTCCCTTATCTTTCCTGAAAACCGGAACTTTGGAACTGTAAATCATTGTATCTGTATAAAAACAGGATTCCATCGCACGATGAATTGTGTAATAATCCCATGCCTGAAGTAAGCTTTCATATAAACCTGAAGTTCTTGCCAGACTTTCTTCCTGTGCTTCTGCTCCGTTGATAAATCCTCCGCCCGGATTTTTTGCTGATGCAAAGTTCAGACACATGATCTTTTCCTGATTTTCTTCTTCGGCTAATTGTAAAATTGCTTTTAAAGAACTGCATTTCCAGGTTTCAATTTTTGTTTCAAAACTGATTTCCGGCAACGGAGATTCTTTCATTTCAGAAAGTTGTTCCGGAGTGAAAAGAAGGGTTTCTTTTTTACTGATTTCCAGTTCGTTTTCTATATTTATTTTTTCGTTATGTTCGTTTATATAATATTTTTTGGCCAGGATATCTAAGGTATCTTTTGCCATTCCTTTATTTGTCATGGTTAATTTTTTAATATTAGACATCAGTTCTCCCAACTCAGTATTTCCTGCTTTTTCAAAATCATCTCCTATAAATACTTGGGTTACTTTGATGTTTCCTACAATGGCTTTATTAAAACTATCCAGTTCTTCTGATGGAACCCATAGCTCGTTGTGGTTTCTTGCTCCTACATTCTGAGCAGGATATTGAGCTGCCGCTTCTTCCAGTACATCAAACTGGGTTACAAAACCAAGATAGTTTCCGGCTTCGTCTCGGGTGTTCCATTTTTCTGCGATTTCTGAAGCATACTCTTCATTGAGAACAGGATAAAAAATGGGCTGCCATTCCAGTCTTGGAGGAAATTCTTTAAATCCGCTTTCTATAATCAGGATCATTTCTTTTTCTCCTACTGGTCTATATAATGTTGTTGTTTTCATGGTTATTATTTTTATTCAAAATCATATACATATACTTGCACCTCTTTTGCAAGCAATGTTCTTTCAATAATAGGTTCTATTTCTTTCCATTTTCCTCCTGCCAGCCCACATCCAATTCTCGGCATGTGAACGCTTGCATTCAACAGCAATGCTTCATTGGAAAGTTTTTCGAGAGCTTTTTCAATAGCATCATATCGAACAGGAACTCCATGACTTCCTGTTTTGATTCCTTTTTGTCCGATTATATTGGCTACATATATGTATTTTTCAACCTGGACCAACTGAATTTTTCCTAATGCAAAATCATTTTTACTTCTGAAGCGATGCCAGTCTCTGTATTTCTTTTCAGGTTCTTCCCATCTTTTGGAAACAGCCAGTACAAATCCTTTTCCCCACCCTCCGATGTCATTACAGATATGGGCGATGATTTTTGTCCCTTTGGCTTGTGGGGCTGTTGCATCCCCTTTCAAATATTGTATCGCTTTCATGGTTCTTAATTTTCAATCATTTATCATTCTTCTATTCTATCATTAAATATAAAATTAATGCTTTTATCTTATCCTTTCTTCTTCTTTTTGAAATTAAAAAATTGGTTTAAAATCTTTAGAATAAGGAGAATAGGATCCGTAAACGGTATTCAATTCAACATCCAGATTTTCTAATTTAAATTGCTCATCAACCTGATCTAAGCAGGTAATAACAAGATTCTTTTTAACCGGAAATACATAAGCTCCATCTAATTTTAAAGCATAATTAAGCAGTTTGTAATCTATTTCTCCAACCCTTAATTCTTGCTGATATTCATTAAATGTACAGGTTTCTTCTTCATTATTTTTCAGATTCATTTCTTTTTCATTGCTCATCCAGCCGTTTCCATGACGGGTGAGGTAGCTTCTGGTCACATAATACATTTCAATATCTTCAATTTTTAAAAGTTTACAGATTTCGCAGGCATTTTTTGAAGTTGTATGTGCATAGGTCACATTAGGAAAAACGCCATGATCCATATCAAGTAAAATACCCTGACTTCCTTCAAAAATAAGGAGGTCAAACGAAGTCAGGTAGCTATAATCATTTATTTTCCAATCAATCGCTTCAATAGCATTTAAGAAAGGCTGCAAAAGTTCTGTAATCTCATTTTCATCTACAAAACCATAGTAATAAGCTATTCCTTTCAGTTTTTCCATCAACATTTCTTTGGGCGCTATGAGGTCTATGGCAAATAACTTATAAGGACTTTCGTTTCTTTTCATCGTGGTTCCTACTCCTTTTCCACAGGTTCCGTGTTCCAGATTACGTGCATTTGTTCTGTTCTGCCATACATCAAAAGGAGTGGTAACTTTTGCCAAAGGATGAATATGCAGCTCAATGTTTCCGTTCTTTGCTTTTAATTCTTCCATCTCATTGAGTAGAAAAACCGGATGAATCGTACAATGCTCTGTAAAGTAAGAAGGCAGACCGCGAAGTGCACCACTTGCAAAACTGGAATGTACATGCTTTCTTTCATCCATCATTACGGTATGGGCAGCCTGCTGTCCTCCTGAAAATCTGATCACAACAGCATCCGGATTCTGAGAAGCCAGAAAATCTGTGGTAATCCCTTTTCCTTCATCACCAAAACCAAGTCCTATTACTATTTGCGCCTTTTTCATGTCTTTTAATTTTTGAGGTTTCTAGTATTGCCATTCATATTTTATGATGACATTGACAGATTTCTAAAGCATCTGAAACTGATCCAATCCTCCTGTTCCTGTTGTTCCGAAGCTTTGATTTTTAAACTTATCACAGATAATCCCTTTAATAACATTAGGAATTTCCCTGTGATCTGCTATGGAAATACAGTTTTGTCCTAATAATTCTTTCCAGCCTCTGTCTGCTCTCAATGCCTGATCGGAATGCAAAACACTGATGTGGTATACTTCATATTTTTTCTTTGCTTCTTCCAGCAGTTCAAAATGGGTATAAGTTTGCTGTCCTTTTCCCATAATTTCTCTGATGGCAGATGCAGAAAGTGTTTTCAAACAAGGTTCATCACCTACGGTAAACAGTAATCCTTTTTGTCCTCTTTTTTCAAAAGCATCTGTTCTGGTGTGAAATGCTGCAAAATACCATGCTAAAAGATAACTTTCACCTGCGTTTCCTCCTCCTCCGGATTCAATGTAAGTTCTTGTAAGCCACATATCCAGTTCTTCATCACCTGATTCGAACTGTCCCACCTGAAGCGGATACCCATCACATTCATGATCCCCGATTCCAAGAAATAATAAGGCAGGATCAGGAACACCTCCCTGAATAATTCCTCCCATGAGTTTCGGTAATCCTTCTCTGATCAACTCATGAGGTATATGTCCCATACTTCCGGTAACATCCAAACCTAAAATGATAGGAACCGAATGAGGGTGAACTTCTGAATCTCTGGATTCTCTGAAAGAAATTCCGTGTGGATTCATAGATTCATGAGCCATTCTTTTGGCATTCTGAGTGAAAATTTCTCCCGCAGATTTTGTTCCGTAACCTGCTTTGCTTGCTCTGTCATAACGAGCGTCTAAATCGTATCTTGTGCTTCCCATGACTATAATGTTTTTCCAAATAAATATTCAAATCTCTTTTGGGTTACCTCAAGCTGAATATTCAGATTTCTGATTGTTAATGATAATTCCATGTCTTTCTGAACGAATGCTTCGGGATTAAAATCCGCAAAAGTCAGACTGTTTCTGTCTAAAGGACTGATGTCAATAAGTCCTTCCTGTTCGCGCTCGAGTCTTTTAATTTTTAATTCGATATCTTCCACTCTGCGTCTGTAGATCAATTCGGAATCTGCTCCAATGATTCTAGCACGGTCTTCTCTGATCTGATCATTATTTCTTTGTAATGATTCGATAAATCTGGGTTTTAATTCATCTTCCATGATCAAATATTTTTATTTGTGTTAATATTACACTAATTAAACAAGACATAGTAATGCCTTCCTTTTTTATGGATGATTTATACTTTTGAATACATTACATCTGTTCTCAAAACATATTTCAATCCATTGATCAACGTTTTTCCTTCATGTCTTAAAGGATGATGAAAAATAAGGGCTGTTCCTTTCTTTGGAGCGATTGTAAACAGGTTTTCAAATTCTGTTTCTCCTCCTTCAAAATCATCATTCAGGTAAATCATAAAAGTGTAGAAGCTTTTCTCTCTCTCATTTCTGATATAACTTCCGTCTCTGTGCATTTTGAACTGTTGCCCGGGAGCATATTTGTAAACT
This sequence comes from Chryseobacterium sp. CH21, assembly GCF_004119445.1. Taxonomy (GTDB): domain Bacteria; phylum Bacteroidota; class Bacteroidia; order Flavobacteriales; family Weeksellaceae; genus Chryseobacterium. The sequence goes on from NZ_QICI01000073.1 coordinate 25,559, forward strand.
CTGAGCATTTCATTAAAGTTAAGAATCTGATATCCATCATGTTCCTGAGGTAAAAATTCTACAGCTTTGTTAAAAAGTTCTTCAGCGATTGATGTATCAAAAATCATCAGCCGGTCATTATTTCTGATTCCTTTATTCATCTGCTGACGTCCAAATACATTGATTTTTGCTTCTTCAAAAACTTTTTCCTGAGAAAGACTGATGTAATGATCACATTCCGTTTCAGTCAGAAAATCTTCAATCAGAAATATTTGTGGGTACAATTCTGTTTTTTCCATAATAATATTCTGTGTTTGGTTTGTGTTTTTACCTTCTTAATTCATCTCTTACTTCCATCAAAGCAAATCCTAAAAGGTTTTCTCCATTCCATAATAAAGGATTTTCTGCTCTGTTATCTGTTTCCAGCATCCCGATTCCCCAGATTTTATCATAAGGACTTGCCTCTACTAGAATTTTATCTCCGGTTGACAAAAGAAAATCTTTAAATTTCTGATTTTGAGAGAACTTCAGTAAATTTCCTTGGGTAACAATTTGATATTTATGCTCATCCCAACGCTTCGGATCAAAGTTTTTTACTTTTCTGCCCAAAGCTTTTGCCTGATTAGGAGTATTGGCCTTTAAGATTTCCTCTTCTGTTTCAGAATCATTAAATAATCTGGCTTTTCCTGCCATCATATAATGTTCTGCTGTTTTGTAAGTAACTCTGTTTTCTTCAAAACTTCCCGGAAACCATTGGCTGAAGCATGATTTGGTAACCATATCTTTTGCTGTGTGTCCCCAGAAAAAGAGAAACTTTATTCTTTCCTTCTTCTGAAAGCGTTCTGTAATATTTTGTATGGTGTATTTCATGATTGCGTTATTTTGACACAAATTTAAAAGAATATGATTCTATCATCCAAATTTATTTGTGTTAATTTTACACTAATTAATTTAATTGATTGATTTTCAGCTATAAAAATTTAATTTCAGTAAACACGAATAACACAAATTTTGATCACAAATGGCACAAATTTGATGCGTTTAGAATAAAGCTAATTGAATTAAATGGTAAAAAAATGTGTTTAACAAACTATTTAATCTCAAAATAAAAGCCCTGCTCTTCCAGTTCTTTATATTTTTCTTTATTGAAAGTAAAAAGTTTTCCGGGTCTGCCGCTTCCTTCTTTCTTAACATTGTTGGTTTCGTTGAGCAATCCATAACTCATGATTTTCTTGCGGAAATTTCTTCTGTCAATTTCCTGTCCGACAATTGTTTTATAAAGGTTTTCAAGATCTGAAAAAGGGAATTCTTCATTGAGAAGATTGAACCCGATCGGCTGGTACTGAATTTTCGTGCGAAGTCTTTTTAAAGCAGTTTCAATGATTGTTTTGTGATCAAAAGCTACTGAAGGAAGTTTATTAACACTGAACCATTGCGCATCTTCTGCATCTGAATCAGCAAACAGTTCATGGTAAGAAGGGTTTACAAGCCCCAGATAAGCCACAGAAACCACTCTGTTCCTTGGGTCCCGGCCAAGATTACCAAATGTATACAATTGTTCCAAAAATCGGGCTTTATGCCTGCCTCTTCATAGAGTTCTCTTTTTACCGCATCATCTACACTTTCATCATCCAGAACAAGACCACCTGGTAGGGCCCAGCCTCCTTTAAAAGGTTCAATATTTCTTTTAATCAGAAGGATCTGAAGATCTTTTTTATCAAAATATCCGAAAATAACGGCATCTACCGCCACTTTTATATCCTGTAATTTTTTGGAGACTCCATAAATTGATTTGCGTTACGAATACACAAAGCTACGATTTATGCCTGTATTAAAAAATAATTTCAATTATAATAAAAGTTCTTATCTTTAAGTTATCATTATAACATTCTTAAAACTAAACAATTATGAAAAATTTATTAACAATTCTTTCTGCAGCTTTCTTATTAATAGCTTGTGAGAAAGGAAAAACAACAACTGCTGCTGGTTCGGATAAGACAGATTCTACGGCTTCAAATTCTGAATGGAAACCTGTAGATTCCGCAACAGCCATGAAAGACTGGATGGTTTACTCAACTCCGGGAGAAATGCAAAAAATGCTGGCAAAATCTGATGGAACCTGGAACGGAGAAACTTCCATGTGGATGGAAAACGGAGCAAAACCTATGATCAGTAAATCCGAGGCTACCAATAAAATGATGTTTGGCGGACGTTATCAGATTACGAATCACAAAGGGGATTTTATGGGAATGCCTTTTGAAGGAATGAGTATTGTAGGATATGACAACTCAAAAAAGAAATTTGTAAGCACATGGATCGACAATATGGGAACTGGAATCATGCATAGTGAAGGAGACTGGAATCCTTCTACAAAATCTGTCGAATTCAAAGGAAAAATGACAGATCCTTCAAGACCAGGAAAAGACTGTGATTTCAGAGAAGTATTCACTTTTGTGGATGATAATACTCAGAAGCTTGAAATGTACGGACCTGATTCCAAAACAGGAAAAGAGTATAAAACAATGGAAATAAAATATACCCGTAAAAAATAAATCCATAAAAAAACCGCTTCGTCAGAAGCGGTTTTTGTGTTTATAATGAATTAATCATTTAATTTTAATACAGCCATGAATGCTGATTGTGGTACTTCTACTCTACCAATCTGCTTCATTTTCTTTTTACCTTCTTTCTGCTTTTCCAATAGTTTACGTTTTCTGGAAATATCTCCTCCATAACATTTTGCAGTAACGTCTTTTCTCAAGGCTTTAATAGTTTCTCTTGCGATTACTTTCGTTCCTAATGCAGCCTGAACAGCAATATCAAACTGTTGTCTTGGGATCAGCTCACGAAGCTTCTCACACATTCTCTTACCAATGTAATAAGCATTAGAATCATGAATCAATGAAGATAAAGCATCTACCATATCACCATTGATCAGGATATCCATTTTTACAAGCTTAGAGGCTCTGAATCCGATTGGGTGATAATCGAATGAAGCATATCCTTTAGAGATTGATTTCAGTCTGTCATAGAAATCGAATACAACCTCAGCAAGCGGCATATTGAAAATTAACTCTACTCTTTCTGACGTCAGATAACTTTGATTAACAATTTCTCCTCTTTTTTCGATACATAAAGTCATTACTGCTCCTACGAAATCAGATTTTGTAATGATTGAAGCCTTAATGAAAGGTTCTTCTACTCTGTCCATCGTTGAAGGATCCATCATCTCAGATGGGTTGTTGATCAAAATAGGAACTTCAGGTTCTTTTTTAGTATAACCAAAATAAGAAACGTTCGGTACTGTGGTGATCACGTTCATATTGAACTCTCTGTCAAGACGTTCCTGAACAATTTCCATGTGAAGCATTCCTAAGAATCCGCAACGGAAACCAAATCCAAGTGCTGCAGAACTTTCCGGCTCGAAAACCAGAGAAGCATCATTCAGTCTTAATTTTTCAAGAGAGAATCTTAATTCCTCAAAATCCTCAGAATCAATTGGGTAAATCCCGGCAAATACCATTGGCTTTACTTCTTCGAATCCATCAATTGGTCCATCTGCAGGGTTTTCAAATGACGTGATGGTATCTCCTACCTTTACTTCACGGGCATCTTTAATACCGGAAACCAGATATCCTACATCCCCACACTGGATAGTTTTCTTTGGAACCTGCTTCAGTTTCAGAGTACCTACTTCATCAGCCCCATATTCTTTTCCTGTAGCAAAGAATTTGATCTTTTCATTTTTTGTGATACTTCCGTTCACAACTTTGAAATACGCTTCAATTCCTCTGAAAGGGTTGTAAACAGAGTCAAAGATCAAAGCCTGAAGCGGACCATCAGGATTTCCTACCGGCGCAGGAATTCTTTCAACAATCTGCTCAAGAAGGTTGTGAACACCTTCTCCTGTTTTTCCTGAAACTCTTAGAACATCTTCATACTCGCACCCAATCAGATTCATGATTTCATCGGTTACTTCTTCAGGGTTTGCAGAAGGAAGGTCAATTTTATTCAAAATCGGAATGATTGTCAAATCATTTTCCAATGCCAGATACAGATTACTGATGGTTTGTGCCTGAATACTCTGTGCAGCATCTACAATAAGAAGAGCACCTTCACAGGCAGCAATAGAACGGGAAACTTCATAAGAGAAGTCAACGTGTCCCGGTGTATCAATAAGGTTTAAAATATATTTTTCTCCTTTATACTCATAATCCATCTGGATAGCGTGTGACTTGATGGTAATCCCACGTTCTTTCTCCAAATCCATATCATCAAGCGTCTGAGACTGTAATTCTCTTTGGGTAACGGTATTCGTGTACTCCAATAGACGGTCTGCCAGGGTACTTTTACCATGGTCGATATGAGCGATTATGCAAAAATTTCGTATGTTTTTCATTTAAGAATCTTGTAATTTGCAAAGATAAAAAAAAGAGAGAGATTATTGTCTTTCATTATCTTATTGTATCAATTTATTTAATTTCCCGACAGAAATATTTTATTTTAAAGCCAGTAAGTATCATTTTATTTTTCAAAAACATACCCTCCCGTTAGAGAATCAATATAAATATTAGATTCCATGGTAGATCTGAATCCTACAGCCTGAACAGCCCCTGCGTTAGCATCGGACGAAGAATCAATTGCAGCACCAATTAATGCTCCTACTAAACCTCCGGCTACTGCTCCTACAAATAATCCTCCGGTTTGAGATGCTGCGAAAAGATTAGTTCTGGAAGAATAAATATAAAAGCCTTTAGAGTCCTTCTGCATTTCTTCAAATCCTACTGGTGTAATTTTATATGCCTTTCCATTCTCTACATAACAGTACATTTTATAAAGAGAAGTTTCAAGGTCATTATACATTAGCTGTATCACTTTTCCTTTTCTGTTCTTTTTGACAGAGTAATCCAGATCAGGCTCCTGGTTATGAAATTTCTGAAAGCTGGTATACACTCCGTCTTTTAGAACATCATTATTAAATGCTTTATACCCTTTATTTAAATATTCTTCATATCTATTGATTTCACTTTCAGGGATAAAGTATCCTTGGGCAATATTTGGATAATAAGAAGCTTTTACAAATTGAGTGAATATCTCAGAAATCTCCCCTGCGAGAAAGATGGAAGGATGTGTGGTTACATTTGGATTGGAAACAATCACATTATTGTATCTCCCGATAAAATAATACTTATCATTTCTTTTAATAAAGCTTGAAAGTTTAATTCTGGCTTTCACATAGGGAAATGTCCTGTTATTATCCTGTTCTTCATAAATCTTAAGATCTTCAAGCATAAGAACAATATCGTTATTTCCTGATGCCTTATTATTATCTCCTTTAAACCAGCCTTCAACAAGCCCTTTAAGATCGCCACTGGCAAATCTAAACTCAACACTATTTTTTTTATCCTGAACAGTTCCTATGTTTTTATCCGGTCTGTTATCAATAAAAGAAAGAGATCTTGTAAGCCCTTTTCTATCTTTGATATTATTCTTAAGTTCTATTATTTCTGTCTTTTGAGCTGACCATAAAGCTGAAAGCAAAAAGAAGAAAAATATTTTTTCATTTCTTAATTTTGGCAAAAATAGAAATTTAGAATAAAAATTAAACGGCTCTCACAGAAAGATCTGTAAGAGCCGTCCAACATTAAAAAAATAAACTATTATGGGTTCTGTTTAGGTCCCGAAGCATTATTATCTTTTCCGTGAGGTTTTCTTTCGTCCATTTTATCCTTCATCATTTTTTCGGATTGAAACAGCTTCAGAACTTTTTGGCAGGGTATTACCTGCTGCATTTTTTCTGCGTATTTCTTTCTGTTATCCAGAAGCTTTTGTCCTACTTCAAAGCTTTGCTGTAATTTAGCTTTTGCTTCATCATCCGTTAATGTTTCCGGATCAAAGCTTGAGTTAAACTGGCTTTTTATCTGCTTCTGGCTTTCCAGATATTCGTTATATAATTGGGTAAATTCTGCTTTATCACCAGGATCTACGTTCAGGCTTTCCATGATCATATTGTTCCTGAATTTCTTTAGGAGATCTTTTCTCTCTTCCGGAGAAAGATTATTGATGACTTCTTTCCTCTGCTTAGGATCCATTTTCTTCCAATCATAATCTGTCCTCTGGGCATTTAAGCCAAAGCCGTAAATAATCAAAAACGCAAATAATATCTTTTTCATCTTTTTTAGTTATATATATCCAAATAAACATCCTGAGTGGAATTACTTGCTAACTCTGCAATTTCAGAATTAGAAAAAGAATCCAGGTAATCATTCATTTGTATTTCTTCTTTTTTTGTTACTGCTTTTACCGGTTTTGGTGTCGCTGATATTTTTTCAGTTACCTCCCCTCCTTTAGAAGCATAAACATTTTTATCATTTTGATTTTCAACTGTTTGATTATTATTTTCAACAGAAGTTAAATCAGATTTTAAAGTTTCATAAGCCTTCTCGCTCTCTGTCTTTGGTTCTTCGTTATTGGCAGCATATTCCGTTTTAGCATTCAGTGTTTGCTCTGCAGAATCATTATCTGAATTGAGAACATAGGTTGCTCCAAAGATCAAAGCAAGTGATGCCGCTGCAGCATACATCCAATTCAGCTTAAAGACAGGTGCTTTTTTACTTGTCTTTATATCATTCATAACGTTCTCCTGAATATTTTCAAACATATTATCAGGAACTGTGTAAATGTTTTTACGCTCTAATTTTTCTATGTCGAACTCTTTCATCTTTGTTGGGTCAAAAAATTATCTTTCGTAATTTTCTTTAATATATTCTTCTATTTTCTGTTTAGCATAATGATAATTTGTTTTCAAAGTTCCTACAGACATATCTACAATTTTTGATATTTCTTCATAGGGCAAATCATCATAATACCTCATCATAAATACCAGTTTCTGCTTTTCGGGCAGACTCTGTATAGCGTTCTGCAGTAAAATCTGTATTTCCTCAGCATCACCTTCTGTGTTATCGGCAACAAGATTTTGCATGTGATACTCCGGATCCTCATCTGTTTTCTGCATTTTCTTCATTTTGTTGACCTGCTGTAGTGCTTCGTTGGTAGCGATTCTGTACAACCAGGTATACAACTGGCTATCATTTTTGAACTGATGGAAATTCTGATATGCTTTAATAAAAGTCTCCTGCAAAGTATCTTGTGCGAGGTCTCCATCCACAATAATTCTTCTTATGTGCCAATACAATCTGCTTTGATAGGCATCCATCAAGGCACGGACTCCCTTATCCTGGGTCCGTGGATTCTGCATCAACGAAATAATCTCCGCGTCCTTAATCTTCATAAGATGCTTTCACTGTTTTGGATTACAAAAATAACTGAAAGTTAAATTAAAAATTCAATTTTCAGATTAAAAATTAAAATAATATGAGACAGTTACGCAATAAACGTGCCTGTATTGAAGTATTCTATTTCAGAAATCTTCTTCCTTTTCCCTCTCAGCTTAAAATCTTATATTTGTTATATGCAAATTGTAATAATCGGTTCCGGAAATGTTGCCTATCATATGGCAAAAGCTTTCACTTTGAAAAGCATTCCCCTGGCCCAGATTTTTGGCAGGAACGAAAAAGAATTAAGTAAAATTTCTGAAGAATTAAAGATTCCTTATTCCACAGAGCATCTGGAAGAGGCAGATCTTTATATCATCTGTGTGAGTGACAATTCTGTAGAAGAAGTTTCGAAAATCATTACCAAAAAAGATATTTTGGTAGCCCATACATCAGGATCTCTTCCAAAAGAAGTGCTTGCCGGCGAATACAGAAAATCCAGCTTTTACCCTTTACAGACTTTTTCAAAATCAAAGGAGCTGGAGTATGAAAAAATTCCGTTTTTTGTAGAAGCCGAGAATGAAGAAGATCAGAAAATATTATTTGACCTTGCTTCGCAGATTTCAGAAAAGGTAATGGAAAGCAGTCATGAAAAAAGAAAATATATTCATTTGACAGCAGTTTTCGCCTGTAATTTTGTGAATCACCTTTTTTCAAGAGCTAAAGAAATTTCAGATTCTCAGGAAATTCCGTTTGATTATTTTTTACCGCTGATTGATGAAACGGTGCAAAAAATTTATGAAATTGAACCTAAGCAGGCACAAACCGGACCTGCAGTGAGAAACGATGTAAGGATTTTACAACTGCATGAACAGTTATTAAAAGACGAAAGTCTTGAAATTTATAAAACAATGAATCATTCTATTCAGAAAATGTATGAGTTATAAAGAGAAATTAAAAGATATTAAGGCATTTGTATTTGATGTAGACGGAGTTTTCACAGACGGAAGTGTTTATCTTCTTCCGGGAGGAAATATGTGCAGGGTAATGAATGTTCTGGACGGTTATGCCGTAGTAAAAGCATTAAAAAATAATTATCTGATTGGGGTTATCACGGGAGGAAATGATGAAATGGTAAAACACAGAATCAATTATCTAGGTATTCAGGATTACTACCCGAAGTCCCACAACAAAATTGAAGATTTTGAGGATTTTAAGAAGAAATATAATCTTAAGAATGAAGAGATTCTGACTATGGGTGATGATCTTCCGGATATTCATATTATGGAAAGTTCAGCTATTGCAGCCTGTCCTGAAAATGCAGTTCCAGAGGTAAAAGGGATCTCCGATTATATTTCCCCGAAAAAAGGAGGAACAGGTGCTGTGCGTGATGTGATTGAACAGGTGATGAAAGTTCAGGGGAACTGGCATGACGATAATACTCAATCTGTATAATGAACGGTATGAAATTACTTTTAGCATCACAATCGCCAAGAAGAAAAGAACTACTTTCCAGCCTGGGTTTTGAATTTGAAGTGGTAAAAATAGACTGTGAGGAAATCATTCCGGACAATATTAAAATAGAGGAAGCCGCCGCTTATCTTTCTGATTTAAAAGCAGCTGCTTTTAGAAATCTGGAGGGTGATGAAGTTCTTTTAACCGCTGATACTGTAGTAGCTGTTGACGATCTCATCCTTGGAAAGCCTAAAGATGAAGTTGATGCATTCAACATGCTCAGAAGCCTTTCGGGAAGAACGCATCAGGTTTATACAGGGATAACAATTAAAACTGCAAATAAAATTTTTACAGAAACAGATGTAGCCGATGTCACCCTTGATGAGCTTTCAGATGCGGAAATAAGCTATTACATTCAAAATTATAAACCTTTCGATAAAGCGGGCAGCTATGGTATTCAGGAATGGTTGGGAATGGCAAAAATCACTAATATGACAGGAAGTTTTTATACCATTATGGGACTTCCTACACATCTTGTTTACAAAATATTGAAAGAAATCTCTCTGATTTAATCGATTCTTGAAGTTTGGAATGTCTGTTAAAGTAAAAATAAAATATTTCCACAAGAAATATAAATATTATTCATTATAAAATTTTATTATTTTTACAAAATCATCAAACAGCTGATAATAAATAGAAGATTAGCGAGTTATATTGAATAATGAAAAAGAATATATTATTCCTTTTAGTGATATGCCTTGTTGCTTCCTGTGCTACTAAAACAAAAAAGCCGGAGCAGCGATCAAAACTGTTGAAAGGATTTTCCACATACTACAACACCCTTTTTAATGCAAAAGATGCATTGAACAGTGAGTTTACAACCAGAGATAAAGGGCATAAAGACAATTTTTATGCACCTTATATTCCCATTCTCACCTATGAAGACCAGCCTTTAGGTAGTGATCTTGGACAGTCTGAGGCTTTTGCCGAAAACTCTATGAGAATGGCTGAAGTAGCCAATAGACCTTCAGGAAGAGGCGATTCCGAAGCACCTAACAGGCCTGGAGGATCTTCAGGAAATGGACCTGCCAGACCTGATGGAGAACAGGGCAAAGGAGCCACTACCCTTGAAATTGCGGAAGCAAAAGCTTTAAAAGCCATCAATAAATATTCTGTAACCAGAAATGGAGAAGAAAAAAACAAGACCATTTTTGATGCTTACATGATCCTTGCCCAAGCCAGAATTTATCGTGGTAAATCGCTGGAAGCCCTGGATGCTCTTAACTATGTTTTCACTCATATGAAAGATGATAAGAGGATTCCATTGGCAAGAATTTATCAGGGCCTTGCCTATGACAAGATCAAAGATTATCACAGAGCACATGAAACTTTTGCTAAACTGAAAGGAGAAGACATCAATAAAAGCTATGCAAAACTGCTAAGCATTTATTATGCTGAATCTTTGCTAGATGCCGGTAAAAAGGAAGAAGCAGCCAAAGAATTGGATGATGCTTTCGAACTGAACAGCAACAGAAAGCTTAAGAGCAGAATTGCTTACTTAAGAGGACAGGTTTTCGAAACCTTGGACAGAATGATAAAGCGAGAGAAAGCTATACAGCAGCTTATAAATATGCTAACGATTTCGAATTTGAAGTAAAGTCCCAGATTGCTATTGCCAAAACTTTTAATGGTAAAGGTGATTATGCGGGAGCAAAAAACTATCTGGAAGGCATCAGTAAAAAAGGAACTTACGGATCCAGAAAGAATGAATTTTACTATGCTTTAGGCTTAATGGCCAATAAGGCAGGGAAAAAAGATGAAGCACAACAGTTCTTCAGAAAATCCCTGTTTGAAAAAGTTTCTGACCCTCAGATTCGTGGATTGGCTTATTATGAAATCGGAAAAAGCTATCTGGAAAAAAATGATTACATCGGTGCAGGAAGTTATTATGATTCTGCACTTGCCGTAATGACTTATGAGCCTTCAAAAATCTTATTAAAAGACCAGTCAGAATACATCAAAAAGATATCCAAAAACTATTATCTTATCAAAAAGAATGATAGTATCCTTTCTTTGGCTAAGATGGATAATACACAGAAAACAGACTATTTTACGAAATATATTGCCAAATTAAAGATTAAAGAAGAGAAGGAAGAACAGGAAAGAAGACGTGCTGAAAGAAGCAAAGGATTTGATACCGGGGATTATAGTGCCAATTCTATTTTTGCCAATGGATCTGCTAATGCTTTTGAGGATTTTGGAGTAACTACAAAATCATTTTACTTCAGCAACACCGGGACAGTAAGTAAAGGGACTTCCACATTTAAGCAGGTATGGGGAGATCGTGCACTTGCCGACAACTGGCGATTTTCAAAGAAAATGTCTTCTATTGAGGATATGAAGAATGAAGCATTGGGAGTAACTTCTGCACCTAATCCAAGACGTTTTGAGCCTGCCTATTACATTGAACAGATCCCAACAGATCAGGGTAAATTATCCCAGTTAAAAAAGGACAGAGACACTGCTTCTTTAGGTTTGGGAATTATGTATCAGAACTATTTTACCAACACTCCCCTAGCTACGAAAACGCTATATGACCTTGTAGACGTAAAACCGGAAGAAAAGGTAATGCTTCAGGCATTGTATGAGATTTTTGCTATGAATTATGAGAAAAATCCTCAAGCTTCTGAAAGAGCAAAACAAATTCTACTAACAGATTATCCATATACTTCCTATGCTGAATTTGCAAGAAATCCTAAAAACAAAACTTTCGTAAAATCAACTGAAGAAGTTGAAAATGAATATAAAAAGGCCTATGCCCTGTTTGAATCCGAAAAATTTGCAGAAAGTAAAGATATCATAGATCAGACTATTCAGAAGTTTCCTAAAGATGCACTGGTTCCTAAATTATATTTATTAAATGCTTTTAACGCAGGAAAATCCAGTGGAAAAGAAGTTATGATTCTGCAGCTTGAACAGATTGCCCTGAATTATTCTAAAACGGCTGAAGGTGCAAGAGCTAAGGAAATGCTGAATTATCTTAAAAGTGATCTAAGCTTTCAGGCTACAGATACTAAAGGAAATCCTATGCCGCAACAGCCTGATGGCAGACCCACTCAGCCTAATAGCCCTAATGGAACAGGTATTCCACAAATGAATAACGGAAAAGTACAGAAACTGGAAAATGTAGATCTGCAGCAACAGACAGGTACTACTCCACCACAAACGAATCCTTCTCTACAAATGCAAAAGGATAAAAAAACAAACGAAAACAAACCACCGTCTGGCCCGCCGCCAAGACCTCAATAAAATAAAAAAGCGAAGATTTATTCTTCGCTTTTCTTTTTCTTTACGCCGTGGAAATCTTTGAGATAAAAAGGCTCAAAATAAGCCATATCTTCAAATTCCTTATTTTCTATTTTTTTCAGGGTCTTCCTGATAAGGTATTGGGAAGTTGGATAAACATTCTCATTAAAAACGGCATCAGGAAGGTTCAGTATCTCTTTTGCTTTCTTAGCCCCATCGCCTACAAACAATATTTTTTTATCTCTGAATTCTTCAAAAGAAGTTTCATCTAAAATCTTAGCCTCTGTCTGTGACAATTCTTTTCCCGTATGACCGTCGTAAACGGCCGTATACACCTCCATTCTCCTCGCATCAACCAAAGGCACTACAAAGTCATAGTTATTGCCTAAAAAGGGCTCTATCATGCTTTCAAGAGAATTTACTGCAACTAAAGGAACTTTGAGTCCGTAGCAAAATCCTTTTGCGGAGGCTGCACCAATTCTTAAACCCGTATAAGATCCGGGGCCTTTTCCTAAAGAAACGGCTTCGATATCTTTAAGTGAGATTCCAGCTCCTTCCAAAGCCCATTCTACATAGGTATGAAGGCTTTCAGACTGTTTATAGTTTTCAGAAACTTCTTCACATAAGCACAATAGTTTTTCATTGTCTGATACGGCTACCGAACAGTTTTTAGAAGAGGTTTCCAGATATAGAATTTTCATTTTTTTGTTTTAAGCTAAACTGCAATATTGCAAAAAACAATCTTGCTTTTAATATTCTGCAAATTTAATCCATTATTTTGGACTATTTTCTATAAATCGTTCTTGGATCTGCCTGTGCACTGGGATAGATGGTCATATCTGAAATCGTAACGTGTTTCGGGGCATTTACGCAATAAGCAATGGCATCTGCAATATCTTCTGCTTTTAAAGGTTCATAACCTGCATATACCGTTGAAGCCCTCTCACTGTCACCTTTGAATCTTATCAATGAGAAATCTGTTTCTACAGCTCCCGGCTGAATATTGGTTACTTTGATACCAAACTCAGTAAGTTCCAGTCTCATCCCTTCCGAAATAACGTCTACTGCTTTTTTCGTTGCACAGTACACTACTCCATTGGTGTAAGTTTGCCTGGCTGCTACAGAACTGATATTTACAATATGACCTAAATTTTTAGTTTTCATAATGGGGATTATCATTTTGGAAACATAAAGTAAGCCCTTTACATTTCCGTCAATCATGGAATCCCAGTCATCCGTCTTACCAGCTGAAAGTGGATCTAATCCGTGAGCATTCCCGGCATTATTGATCAGAACATCAATCTCTTTCCAGTTTTCAGGAAGCGAATTGATGGCGGTTTCCACTTCTTCAAGATTGCTAACATCAAACTTCAAACTAAATATTTCGGTATATTGAGATAGCTCAGATTTTACAGCTTCCAGCACCTCGCTCCTTCTTCCGCAGATAATGATTCTGTTTCCTTGTTTTGCAAGAAGCTCTGCAGTAGATTTACCTATTCCGGAAGTAGCTCCGGTAATTAATATTGTCTTCATAATATGATTTATTAATTGGCATCAAAGGCCTGAAAAGCATCTTTGATATGGTCAATAATTAAGTTTTTATTTTCATCGGGAAGAACGGAAATGATATCAAATCTGACTTCGTTATCTTTATTACATTCTTCCAGATAATGATTGGCTGCAGAAACAATAGATTTTATTTTAGTTTTGGTTACCGCTTCCTGTGGCAGCATAAACGCATCAGTAGATCTCGCCTTCACTTCGAGAACAATAATCAGATTGTCTTTTTCAGCAATGATATCAATCTCAGCTTTCTGAAAACGGAAGTTTCTGACCAGGATTTTATAGCCATTTTTCTGAAGATATTCAGTGGCTATATTTTCTGCTATTTTTCCAAAATCGTTATGGTGAGCCATATTGTTATGTTTAAGAGTTTGGAGATAGGAGAGTGATGCTATTTTAAAAATCGATCTTTACTTTAGCACCTACCTTCATTGTAACGTCTGCACCGATTAAAAGGGGTCTGTTGTCTTTAATATGTCCATTCGGAAAGGCGAATGCGACAGGGAATTCATATTTTGAAATTCTGTCTGAGATCAGTTTGTAGGCAAATTTATCAAAGCTTTCTTCGTAACTTTTATTTTCCTTTTCATCTCCCATATTGGTCATTCCACCCACGATCAATCCTTTAATTTTATTGAATACCCCTGCCAGTTCCAGACTCATGATCATACGGTCCAGTGCATAGAAGTTTTCTCCGATATCTTCGATAAACAAAATTTTATCTTTAAAGTCGAAAGAATATTTGGTTCCTAAAAGGGCATAAATAAGGGCTAAATTACCTCCAACCAATTCTCCTTCAATATTCCCTTCTTTATTGAATTGGTGAGATTCCAGAGTATATTTTGGTTTTTTACCTTTCAGAATATCAAAAATCAGATCATAGCTATCATCTGTAACCCCAAAACTGGATGTTTTGATCGTCTGTCCATGAATGGAAATAAATCCTTTCTTCAACAGGTAAGTTTGGATGACTGTATTATCGGAATAGCCAATGTACCATTTCGGGTTTTCTGTAAAGTTTTTCAATTTCAGATGCTGAATCAGGTGCTGGCATCCGTAACCTCCTCTGGAAGCCCATACAGCCCTGATATCTTTATCATTTAAAGCCCAGTTGATATCTTTTATTCTTTCCTTTTCTGTTCCGGCGTAGTTATATCCGTTTGAAAATTTGGTATAAAGGTGCTCTCCGAGAATGGGTTCAAAACCTTTATTTTTAATCATTTCTATTCCCTTTTCCAGTTGAGAGGCATCTACCGCTCCTGCAGGGGAAATAACAGCTATTTTGTCTCCTTTTTTAAGAGACTTCGGAAAGATCATTTTTTTCATTTTGTTTTTTGATATTTTACTTCTTTTTTCTCTGCTTCTTCCAGTTGTTTTTCAAATTGATTGAACTTTTTGAAACTCTGCAGGAAGATGAAGAAACTGAAGACAATAAGAATACAGCCAACAACTCTTCTGATCTGGTTGGCTAGTTTTTGTGTTAATTTATCGTGAAACTGCTTGGCAAGAAATATCTTGGCAAGATCTATTGAAAGGTAAGTGGCTAGTACTATGCCTATGTATAAAATAAAGCTGCTGGTGTCCGGATATTGATTCCTTACGGAAATTACCGTTACCAGCCAGAAAAGGATGACTCCTACATTCAAAAGGTTAAAGAAAAAGCCATTGAAAAATGTTTTGATATAATTCTGGCCAATAATTCTTTCTTCGCCAGGCAAATGCATCTTTGTTTTGGTAACCAGCATTACAATTCCGTAGATAAAAATAAGTATAGAAGTGATTCTATAAAACCCGGGATGTTTATCTATTAAACTTACAATATCTGTACTGGCATAATAGGCTGCCACAATACATAATAAATCTGCAGTAATCACTCCAAGATCTAATGAAAGCGCATGCTTCGGGCCTCTGGAAAAGCTGGTTTCAATTAAAAGGAAAAATATAGGTCCTATAAAAACCAGGCTCAGCATAAATCCTAATATGATGGCAGATAGTACAAGTTCTAGCATTAAGTGGGGTTTAAAAATGAATAAAATTCATTTCGTTTTATACAAAGTTATACTTTATGATTTAATTATTCAATAAAGTTGTGATATATCAAGTGGATTTTAAGGAGAGTTTAATGTAAAATTTTTAAAGAAAATAGGATAGGAGAGTGTATTCAAAAGTTTTTGCATTAAAAAACAAAAGGCCGAATGTTATTAAACAATCAGCCTTTCTATAATTTTGTCTTATTTATTCTACAATCTTGAAATCAAGCTGTTTCTGAATAAGATTTGCTTTTACCACTTTGATCTGAACTTCATCTCCCAACTGGTATTTGTTTCCGTGTCTTATTCCGTATACGGCGTGACTTTTTGCATCATACATATATGAATCGTCTACGAGATCTCTAAGCTTGATCAGACCTTCAGCTCCGTTTTCAGGGATTTCTACCCAGAAACCAAATTCTGCAACTCCGGAAATCACACCTTTGAAAGTTTCCCCTAGGTGTTTTTCCATGAATTTCACCTGCATAAATTTGATGGAGTCTCTTTCCGCATCTGCTGCCAGTCTTTCCATGGCGCTGCAGTGTTTTGCTTTGTCCTCAAGTTCTCCTCTGTTTGGAGATTTTCCTCCGTCCAGATAATGCTGAAGAAGACGATGCGCCAATAAATCCGGATAACGACGGATAGGAGAGGTAAAGTGGCTGTAATATTCGAAACCAAGACCGTAGTGGCCAATCGGTTCTGTAGAATATACGGCTTTACTCATACTTCGCATCGCAAGGGTTTCAATCATATTTTCTTCGCCTTTTCCTTTTACATCGTGAAGAAGTTTATTCAAAGATTCAGCCACCTTTTTGGTATTGGCAAGATTCATTTTATATCCGAAAGTAGCCACAAAATCTCTCAAAGATTCCAATTTTGCAGGATCCGGATCATCGTGAACCCTGTAAATAAATGTATTGTTGGTGATCTCATCTTTTCTTGAAAGGGATACAAATTCTGATACTTTTTTATTGGCTAAAAGCATGAATTCTTCGATCAGGTGATTGGAGTCTTTGCTTATTTTAAAGTAAACACCAATCGGCTCATTATTTTCATCCAGGTTGAATCTTACTTCACTTCTGTCAAAAGTAATCGCACCTTTTCTGATACGTTCATGACGTAAAATTTTAGCTAACTTATCAAGTGTATTGATTTCTTCCGCAAGATCTCCCTGCCCGGATTCAATACGTTCCTGAGCTTCCTCATAGGTAAATCTTCTGTCTGAATGGATAACCGTTCTTCCAAACCACTGCTTCTGAATTTCTGCATTATCATTCAGTTCAAAAACAGCAGAAAAAGTATATTTATCTTCATTCGGACGAAGAGAACAAACATCATTACTCAAAACTTCAGGAAGCATCGGTACCACCCTGTCTACAAGATATACCGAAGTAGCTCTCTTATATGCTTCATCATCCAAGATTGTTCCCGGAACTACATAATGAGATACATCTGCAATATGAACCCCGATTTCCCAGTTTCCATTTTCCAGTTTTCTTATGGATAAAGCATCATCGAAATCTTTTGCATCCTTCGGGTCAATCGTAAATGTACAGATGTTACGCATATCCCAACGCTTTGTAACCTCTTCATCCGTAATACTTCTGTCTATTTTATCTGCATCAGCTTCTACTTCTGATGGAAATTCATAAGGCAGACCATATTCCGCAAGGATAGAGTGGATTTCCGTTTCATGTTCTCCTGGTGCACCCAATACCTGAATGATTTCTCCTTCCGGATTTTTATCTCCCGGTTTCCATTCTGTCATTTTTACAATGACCTTATCTCCATCTTCCGCTGTACTGAATTTTCCTTTCGGAATAAAGATATCTGTGTTGATTGATTTTTTATCACAAACCACAAACCCAAATTCCTTATGAGTAACCTTCTGAAAGGTTCCTACAAATTCAGTTCTGCTACGTTCTAAAACCTCCAGAACAGAGCCTTCTAATTTCTTTCCTTTATAATGATAAGTTATAATAAGAACCTTATCTCCTTGCAGGGCATCCTTCACATTTTTGGCGTGAACGAAGACATCATCTTCCAATCCTTCCACTTTAACGTAAGCATTTCCGCTTTGGTTGAAATCAATAATTCCGGTAAGCGTTCCTGCAATTTTCAGGTTCACGATATATTTTCCTTTTTCTACTTCTTTGATCTTTTCAGATCCCTGAAGTTTGTGCAATGCCTGGATCACAAGTTCCCTTTGTCTTGGATTTTTGTAATCTATTCCGTCAGCGATCTGCTTATAATTATAAATTTTAGATGAATTTGCATTCATAAAACGGAGGATCAATCTTCCGATCTCCATCATTTTTAAATCATTTTTATGACTTATATATTTTCTTTTTTTTGGCATGTTAATTTTCTTTTTAATTAATTTGGTCTTATTTCAAATAAAACCTTTTTCTAAATCTTTCCCCATTCATTCCTTTATATAGGTTATTCAATTTCATCATTAGATTCTTTCCGTACATCATCAGAAATTATCTTTCAGTTTACTTAGAACGGGAGCTTTAGTTTTGTATAAATTTAATACAATTCTCGAGAAGAAAAGAGAAAAACCTTCTATTAAATATATTTCAAATATAAGAAAGGCTTTAGAGAATAATAGAGTGTAATTTCTATTGGACACTGCAAATGTACGAATAAAAAATAAATAAGGCTTGTAATATGATTTACAAGCCTTATTATATTTAGCAAACTACAATTTTATCAACCCTGTTCTGGTGTCTTCCACCTTCAAAGTCTGTTGAAAGAAATTTATCTACAATTTCAATCGCCAGTTCTTTTGATATAAATCTTGCCGGCATTGAAATCATATTGGCATCATTATGCTGTCTTGCCAGGGTTGCAATCTCCGGCATCCAGCATAAAGCACATCTTATTTTCTGGTGTTTGTTCGCAGTGATCTGAACCCCGTTTCCGCTTCCGCAGATCAGAATTCCCAGCTCATTTTCTCCGTTTTCCACAGAGGTTGCAGCAGGGTGTACAAAGTCCGGATAATCCACACTGTTTGTGGAAAACGTGCCAAAATCCTGAACTTCAAAACGTTCTGAAAGGTAGTTCTTAACAATCTCCTTATATTCATAGCCTGCATGGTCCGCTGCGATAGCAATTTTTCTTTTCATAATACTCTTATTAAGCTTTATTAGATTCTATTTCCTTACAAAGGTAAGAATAATAACAATTCGTGTTAGTAAACCCTGAGTTAATTGTGAAAAGGTATGTTAATAAGTGTGGAAAACTTTTATCAACTTTCTATTTTTAAAGATCAATTTATTTCGTAATAGAAATTCTTTCCGCAATTTTTTACCACAACTTTCCAGATGTTTTCATCAGCTATCCCCAGCTTTTTCCATAATAAAATTACTAATAATGGTTTCCTTTTAAACTTACCAACATTTGTTAATAAGTATGTGAAATAGCGGGTTTACAATGATTTATATTGTGAATTAAATATGAGTTTAGTAAAAGTTGAATGTTATCAATTATTAGCTTAAAACTTATCCCCGAAACTAACAACACTCAACAACAACTACATTATTCTTTTTTTTAAAAGAGAAAAAATTGTTAATTAGTGGGTGATTGGGTTCGGGGAAAGTTTTTGAAAACTTTTATTTTAATCAAACTGTTGAAAAAGTTTAAAACCTTACATTTGTGAAACGAAAATTCAATGAGTTTCATGAATTTGTCTCTGCTGGATTTGCGGAAATGCAAACTGAGCTCTGGCAAAAAAGACTTCATGAAACTTTGAAAAAAATAAATCTACGTATGAAAACAATCAATGATTTCAATTTTAAAGACAAAAAAGCTCTGGTAAGGGTGGACTTCAATGTTCCTCAGGACGATCAGCTGAAGGTGACAGACAATACAAGAATTGTTGCTGTGAAACCAACAGTGGAAAAGATCCTTAATGATGGTGGTTCTGTCATCTTAATTACGCACCTTGGAAGGCCTAAGGGAGAAGTGAAAGATGAATTTTCTCTTCAACATATTCTTGGTGAAGTTTCTTCTGTTTTAGGACGTGAAGTGAAGTTTGTGGATGAGTGTATTGGTGAGAAAGCTGAACAGGCAGCTGCTGATCTGAAACCAGGAGAAATCTTATTATTGGAAAATGTACGTTTTCATAATGAAGAAGAAAAAGGAGATGCTGCATTCGCTGAGAAACTTTCCAAGCTTGGAGATGCTTATGTAAACGATGCATTTGGAACTGCACACAGAGCTCATGCTTCCACAGCAGTCATTGCTCAATATTTTCCATCAACTAAATATTTCGGTTTACTGATGGCTAAAGAGCTTCAGGCGATTGATAAAGTATTAAAGAGTGGTGAAAGACCTGTTACAGCTATTCTGGGAGGGTCTAAAGTTTCAACTAAAATTACCATTATAGAAAATATTCTTCCTGCAGTAGATAATCTGATCATTGGAGGAGGTATGGCATTTACCTTTATTAAAGCTCTTGGAGGGAAAATTGGTAATTCTTTAGTAGAAGAAGACAAGATTCCTTTAGCTCTTGAGATTTTAGGAAAAGCAAAAGAACATAAAGTAAAAGTATATCTTCCATCTGATGCAATCATCGCTGAAAGCTTTAGTAATGATGTAGAGAGAAAAGAAGTTGATATCTATGCAATCCCTGAAGGATGGATGGGACTTGATGCAGGTCACAAATCAAGAGATCAGTTCAATGATGTATTGTTAAACTCAAGAACAATTCTTTGGAATGGGCCAATTGGAGTTTTTGAAATGTCAAACTTTGCTGGTGGAACTATTGCATTGGGCGAGAGTATTGCTGAAGCGACAAGATTAGGTGCTTTCTCTTTAGTAGGAGGAGGAGATAGTGTTGCTTTTGTTAAGCAATTCGGATATGCTGATCAGGTAAGTTATGTGTCTACCGGTGGCGGAGCAATGCTTGAAAGTCTTGAAGGACTTGAGTTACCAGGAGTAGCTGCAATCAACAATTAATAAAGAATAAAAATAAATATTATAAAGCTTGCTAATTATATTAGCAAGCTTTTTTTCTTTTTTAAATTGTAAGAAAACCCTGTACTGATCAGCATCTTCAAAGAAATTTAGATATAACTTATAGTTATGTGTGTTTTGGTAATTTCTCTTTCAGATACTTAGGTTTTCCAATAGATCGTATCTTACATTCTATCCTTAAATTCCTATATTTTTTAAGATTTTATTTTCGGTTTTAATCGATAATTCTTAATAAAATTGACTCTATTTTTAGCCATTAAATTTTGAAATTCTCATGAGTTCTCATGATCTTTTTCCAAATGATTTTAGGGTATGTTTTATAGAAAATCACTGTTTTTATTTGAACTGATTCAGGCAAAATATTCTATATGAATTAAAGTGTTTTTCTCTGATCCTATTTTTTATCTATTCACATTTTCAATATTTTTTCAAGGCACAATCTTTAGACTTAAGTTTTGTATTTTATTTTTTGAAGGAGAGATTTGATAACTATTTTCCTATTTAAAGAATGGCCTGTAATATTTATTTTATTTCACAAATTTGTGAAGTCTCTGTATTTTATTGAATATCAGTAATTAAACTATTAATTTATTTTTTGTTTTTGTTAGGTTTACTCATTAAATTGCATAGAATGAATAAGTTATGAATTTTTGAAGTAAATTTTGTTTTTTTGTATATTTTCCGCTCAAACTTTAGAATTGATTGATGCTTATAATTATTTGGGGTTTTTCTAATTTCTCCAATTTGAATTTTTAAATGACATACTAATTTTTAGATCAGCATTTGAATTTTTTCTTTTCACAAATTTTCATTTGTTGTCAAATTCTCTGGTATTTAAAAAATCGATCAAATTATTTTGAAAATTATATTTTAAAGGTATTTCAAGTTTTTTATAAAAATGAGAAGATGGAGTAGGAGAGTCTTACTTTTTTCATTCACTTAGTTCCACTCAAATTATTTTCAAGTAGACTGACAATTTAAATTTTTTGATATGAAGGGATGCATGATTCCTGATCAACTAAATTTTATCTTTTTCTATAAAAGTGCTAAAAACAGACCTTCATAAATAGCTTAAAAATCGACTTTCTGTATTTTTCCAAGTATTTATATCTCTCTTTATTTTGAATTGAAATTATACTTATTTGTGAAAGAATTTGCTTTCTGAAATCAATTTTTAATGTTTTTTTTATTCATACTGGTTGAGGAGATATAGAAACTGATATTTTTAAGTTTAAGTAGAACTTTAAGAGAAGAGTTTTGAAAATATTCAATTTGTTCAGTTTGTAAAATGGAGTAGGGGAGATGTTTCTTAAATTTAAGATGGAAAATATTTAAACGAAAATATTTTCTCCGGAATTTATAAATATTATATGAGGTACAAAAATTAGGTTTGATATAAAAAAGAAAACTCAGGATTTCTTCTGAGTTTTTTATAATTTAAGCTAAAAACGTTGAAAATTGACCTTCATAAATAGCTTAAAAATCGACTTTCTATCTTTTTTCGATAATATATATCAAACTTGAAAATTCATTAGAAAATAACGCCTTTACGTTAGAAATTGTTCCGTAGATGACTGCTTTTGCCCAAAATAGCGGTGATTTTTTGTATTTTTCGCTCAGCATGGAGATGTAATATGAGTCAAGCACCAAAGGCTTGATCTTTCTCATTTTCCAATCTGTATTTTTAGAAATTAGATTTTCCATTCCATTTTTAGAGAAATGGTAGATGTGTCTTGGTACATCATAGGCTGCCCAATATTCTTTATAATGTTTGGCATCATAAGAAGTAGGATTAGGAACTGCGATTACAAGAATTCCTTTTTCCTTTAATTTCCCGTGAAAAATATTAAGCATCTCATCCTGATTTTCGATATGTTCAAAAACATGCCATAGAGTAATAGCGTCCAAACTATTTTTCTCAATTTTATTGATATTGTCTAAAATGGAAGCTTTTGTTATTTTGCTCTGTGCTGCTTTTCTTGCGTCTGAATCTGGTTCAAAACCGAATGTTTCAAAATCATTTTCTATATATTTTACAAACTCTCCGGCACCACATCCGTAATCAAGAACTTTTGATCCTTTTTTTATTCTGTCTACCAGTATATTTTTTTGTACTGCAGATTAAAAGACTGAAGAAATTTATATAGTTTTTCTTTCAGACTTCCGGAATCCTGGTGATGAGAAATGTAATCTTCACTTTCATAATATCTGGAAATATTGGATGGGATAGGGGAGGTCTTAAAGACTCCTTTTGTATCTGTTTCTTTAATCTCAAATATTTCTTGTGAAAGAAAATGATCTTTTATTTTCATTGAAATCGCTATCTTTTTATCTTGTAAAAAAATTAAGATATTCAGAGGTTGATTGAGCCTCATAAATACCTTAATTTAGTTTTATTATTTTAATGTTTCACGTGAAACATTTTTTTTAACGTCCTAAATAAACCAGTAAAACGTTAATATCAGCTGGAGAAACCCCGCTTATTCTTCCTGCTTGTGCAATGGTCTTCGGACGTACGTTAGACATCTTCTGCTTTGCTTCTGCAGAAAGGCTGCTTAGCTTCGTATAATCAAAGTCTTCCGGAATTTTGATGTTTTCCAGACGGTTCAGCTTCGCTACGTTTTCTTTTTCTTTCTCAATATATCCTCTATATTTTATATTGATTTCTGCCTGTTCTCTTACCTCGTCACTATATTGAGAAGAAACTTCTTTAATAGAATCAATTTCATCAAGCTTTTCTAACGTTATATTGGGTCTGGTAAGAAACTGAGCTGCTCTGTATGCCTGATCTACAGGGTTGCTCTCAATAGATTCAAGAATAGGATTAATAACGCCTGGTTTTAAAGAAGTTTCGCGAAGAAACTCTTCAAGTGATTGACTTTCAGATATTTTGGTTTCAACTCGTCTTAATCTGTCTTCTTTTGCTAATCCTAACTGGAATGCTTTTTCGGTAAGTCTGATATCTGCATTATCCTGTCTTAAAAGAAGTCTGTATTCTGCACGTGAAGTAAACATTCTGTAAGGTTCTTCAGTTCCTTTTGTGATCAGGTCATCAATCAATACTCCAATATAAGCTTCATCTCTGTTTAAGATAAAATCTCCTTTATCGTGAACTTTGTTATGTGCATTGATACCGGCAATTAATCCTTGTCCTGCTGCTTCTTCATATCCGGTTGTTCCATTGATCTGGCCTGCAAAATATAAATTGTCAATTAATTTGGTTTCCAGAGTATGTTTCAGTTGGGTAGGAGGGAAGTAGTCATATTCAATAGCATAACCCGGACGGAAAACTTTTACATTTTCAAATCCCGGAATATGTTTCATTGCTTTAATCTGTACATCCTCGGGAAGTGAAGAACTGAATCCGTTGACATATATTTCTACAGTTTTCCATCCTTCCGGTTCTACGAAAAGCTGGTGTCTGTTTCTTTCTGCAAAACGATTAATTTTATCTTCAATACTTGGGCAGTATCTTGGACCTAAGCTTTGAATTGTTCCATTGAACATTGGACTTCTGTCAAAACCTTCTCTTAAAATATCGTGTACCGTTTCGTTGGTATACACAATATGGCAGCTTAATTGTTTTGTTAGTTTTGGGGTATCAAGATAGCTGAACTTTTGAGGATTTTCATCTCCTTTCTGTTCTTCCATTTTTGAATAATCCAAACTTCTTCCGTCTACTCTTGGTGGAGTGCCTGTTTTCATTCTTCCTGCTTCGAAACCTAAAGTGACCAATTGTTCTGTAATTCCAAATGCTCTTGGTTCACCCATTCTTCCTCCACCTAATTGTTTGTCTCCAACGTGAATTAATCCGTTAAGAAAAGTACCATTAGTAAGAACTACAGATTTTGCTTTAATTTCAATTCCTAAAGAAGTAACAACTCCTGCTACTTTATTGTTTTCAATAATCAGTTGTTTCACCATATCCTGAAAGAAATCAAGATTGGGAGTATTTTCTAATGCTAAGCGCCATTCTTCGGCAAAAAGCATTCTATCATTTTGGGTTCTCGGAGACCACATCGCAGGACCTTTTGAAAGATTTAGCATTTTGAATTGGATTGCAGATTTGTCTGCCACAATTCCGGAATATCCTCCCATTGCATCAATCTCTCTTACGATCTGTCCTTTTGCGATTCCGCCCATTGCGGGGTTGCAACTCATCTGTCCGATGGTCTGCATATTCATTGTAACAAGTAGGGTTTTTGAACCTAGGTTGGCGGCTGCGGCTGCGGCTTCACAACCTGCGTGTCCTGCACCTACTACTATTACATCATATATTTCTGAAATCATTTTTATCTCGCTTGTTTTAAGCTTTAAACCTTATCTTTATAACCAATGTTTCACGTGAAACATTTTTGAAGAATGCACTCTAGATAAACTTATATTGTTACTAGAATAGAGTACTTTAGGTATAGGACTTTAAGTGATTGTTCAATTTAAAATTTAAAATTCCTGTATTTGTCTAAGTACAAATCTTCCATTCTCCGCATCTCTTTTTCTTCCTCTTCCGTCTTGTCTTTATAGCCTGCAAGGTGCAAAATACCATGGGCTAAAACCCTTCTTAATTCTTCTTCATAATCTCGGGAAAGGGTAGAGGCGTTATCAGAAATGCGCTGCAAAGATACAAAAATCTCAGCGCTTATTGTCTTGCCTTTTACATAATCAAAAGTGATAATATCTGTATAATAATCATGCTGCAAATAATCCTGATTGATTTTAAGAAGATATTCATCATCACAGAAAATGTAATTGATTTCTCCTAGTTTTTTTCCTTCTGAAAGAATAAGATCTTCCAGCCATTTTTTGTAATCTGTACTTACCGATTCTGGTAAGCTTTCGTAAAAGAACTGTATCATTTTTTTAAAACCAGTGTCCCAAAATAACACTGAATATACCTTTTTGGTTATTTTTAAGTGAGTGGCTGAAGTTTACTTTTATCTGCCCGAAAGGAGATTTGTAACCTGCCGTTATTCCCAATGAGCTATAATTTACTTTAACTGCATCTTCAAACTTAATATCGTTTGATAAGTTAGCAAAGCTGAAATTTCCACTGATAAAATAGTTTTTGTTAAATTTAAACTGGATATCGTTAGATGCCAATATCACATTATTTGTATAAAGCTGGGCAAAATAAAATCCTCCGAAGCTTTTGAAATTAATCAGATTTTGTTCAAAAATTCCACCTAATCTGAATTGGTAATAGGCTGGAAGGTTTTCGCCAATGGTAAGCCCTCCAAATAAATTCAAGCGATAACTGAATTGTTTGCCAAGAGGAATATTAAGTCTAAGATCTGCTTTGATCTGAATGATTCTTTTGTCTACTTCAGACTTTAAAAGATCCACTACTTTTCCTTCTGCAGCAAAATAAACCCCTTTTGTAGGGAATTCCTTATCATCCTGTGTATCGGTTTTAATAAAGATATAAGGGTTTAAAAAACGACTGTAGTGTCTGTTGTCACCATTGCTGTTTTCTGCTTTAAAATAGTCATGGCTGATACCACCGCCAATGGCAAATTTATCTTTCCAAACAGACTGTATGTAGGCTTCATTTCTGAGCCATTCCCAGCGGTCTACTGCATAATTATCTACATTCTTTATATCAAAGCTCATTCCTGATGAATAGAGGCCAAATCCGGGGATATATCCGTTGTCTATAAAATAGTTCAGATAATATCTCAGGCGGTCTCCCACAACAACATCCAGGGAAAGGTTTGAATTTTTAAATAAAAGTCTCTTTGCGGAGTAATTTAAAAGAAGCCCTGTTTTGAAAACTTCATCATAATGCAAACCGAATTTTAAAAAATGACGGGTATCATCTTCTGTAACGTAAAGCTTCAGATAGTTGGCATCATTCTCCTGAACGATATCATAATTAATAAATTTATAGTTATTGGTTGCAACCAATTTATCAATCATTTTATTGATGCTTCCGTAAGTCTGTAAAGAGGGTAGGCGTAGCCCCATTTTTCCCAGGGTATAGTTTTTTCCGAAGATTTTACTTCCTTCAATAGAAATACTGTCTATTTTATATACATTAGAATAAATAGGATTTACACGCTGTCTTAGGCGGTCAAACGGACGTTTTGGGAGCTGATCTAATACCTGGGTATATTTTAATCCTTCCACATAACCACTGTCAAGAATTTTCTTTTTATCATCGTAGCTTGTAGCAGACATTCCTTTGAGATTAGGTTTTATATTGATGTCTGTATATTTATACTGCTTTCTGGTATCTTTCTTTATTCCAAAATCAATGACCTGATTCAGGATGGATATAATATTGTTTAAATCTTCTCTTTTTGATAGATCCTGATTAAGATCCACACCGATAACGATATCAATTCCTTTGTCCTTTAAAGGCTTTGAAGGATAGTTTACCGTCATGGCTCCATCAATATAAATACTGTCTCCAATTTTTACTGGATCCATTAAAGAAGGAAATGCGGAACTCGCCATGATAGACTGTACCAGATCTCCTTTTTCAAAAATTTGCATATTCCCGCTTTCGAGATTGGTAGCAACACATAGGAAGGGGATTGGCATTTTGGAAAAGTCCTCAATATTGGAAACGTTTTTGAAAAGTTCTTTCAGAAGATAAACATTTCTCTGTCCAGTACTGATAGAGGAGGGAAGTGTGATCTTTCCATTTTTAAGAGGAATGGATAAAAGGTATTTGTCTACGGATTTATTGAAGAAGCTGGCTTCCTGCCTTGACTTTGGATCCATAATCAGAGAATAGAAATCCGTATCCATGACTATTTTCTCAATCTCTTTCCCGGAATATCCGGCGGCATATAATCCGCCCACGATAGCTCCCATACTTGTTCCGGAGATATAGTCCACTTTCACTCCCAATGAATCCAAAACTTTAAGAACTCCGACATGTGAAAACCCCTTGGCTCCACCACCAGCAAGTGACAGTCCTATCTTTGGGTTTTTGGGAATCACCAAATCTTTTTTTACCTGAGAATGGATCAATAATAGTGGGAATATGAAAAGCAGAATCAGGAGTTTTCTCATAATTAATCTTTTATATAAATCCGTTTCACCCGGGGCGAAATGGAGGTTAATACTTCATAGGTTATCGTTTTGCAGTATCCTGCGAATTCTTTTAAGCTTGGTTGGGCATTGAAAACATTTACCGTATCGCCTTCTTTTACATTCGGGATATGGTCTACATTGATCATCATCATATCC
The DNA here is from genome assembly GCF_004119445.1 of Chryseobacterium sp. CH21. Classification (GTDB taxonomy): domain Bacteria; phylum Bacteroidota; class Bacteroidia; order Flavobacteriales; family Weeksellaceae; genus Chryseobacterium. Next base: position 53,346 of record NZ_QICI01000073.1, read on the forward strand.
ATACAGATATTTCCTACGATAGGTGCCAGTGTTTTATTTACTCCAACATTTCCTACCTGATTTCCGATCAGTCTTGGAATTCCGTCTGCATATCCCACAGGAATTGTTGCAATTCTTGTAGGATGATCAGCTTTATATCTTCTGCTGTAGCCTACTGATTCACCATTTTCAACGGTTGATATCTGTGAAATTACGGTTTTAAAGCTTACAACAGATCTTAATTGCTTCTGAATTTCAGGATCTGCCGATTCTCCCAGCATACCGATACCAATTCTTACCATATCATGCTGATAATCTTTATAGCTAGTTATTCCTGCAGAATTCAGAATATGCCGGATAGGAGTATAGCCTAATTTTTCAATAAGGTAACTGGAATTTCTGTCGAAGACCTCCAGTTGTTTCAGGGTGAATTCTTTTTCTTCAGGCATGTCGGAAGAAGATAAATGACTGAAGAGACTTTGCACCTTCACATTTTTCTGGCTTAAAGTTTCGCTTAACTGGTCCAGCTCAAAATCCTTGAAACCAAGACGGTGCATTCCTGTTTCCAGTTTGATGTGAATAGGATATTTTTTGTCATATCCTGATCTCTGAACAGCTTCATAGAATAATTCCAGGACTCTGAAACTGTAAATTTCAGGCTCAAGGTTGTATTCTATAATGGTCTGATAGCTGTGCTGTTCAGGATTCATCACGATAATAGGTGTTGTAATTCCTTTTTTTCTTAGCTCAACTCCTTCATCTACATAAGCTACGCCCAGATAATCTATATGATGATGCTGTAGAAACTCGGATACTTCATAACTTCCCAGGCCATAAGCATTAGCTTTTACCATAGCCATCATTTTAGTTCCAGGTTTCAGAAGAGATTTATGATAATTGATATTATGAAGTATTGCATTAAGATTTACTTCTAATACCGTATCATGCTTTCTTAATTCAAGAATATCTTTAAGTCTTTCGATCTCAAATTTTCTGGCTCCTTTCAGCAGTATAATCTGATTTTCTAATTCAGTAAGATACTTACTTTCAATTAACTCTTTCGTGTCAATAAAAGTATAAGTTTTAGCTTTAAATAATTCACTGAAATTTGAAATTTCATCACCGATTAAGAAGACAGAATCAAAATGCTGTTCATTCACCAGTTCAGAAACTTCTTCGTACAATTCTTTGGCATTAGAATTCACTCCTACAATATCTGTTAAGACCAAAGATTTTTTAGATTTATTATATTCATTCAAAAACTGAAGTGCAGTCTTCAAAGAATCGAGGTCAAGATTAAAAGAATCATTGATGATAATATTGCCTTTAATTCCTTCAATTGCTTCAAGCCTCATTTCAACGGCCTTTAAAAGGTTGATTTTTTCAATGATCTTTTTATTTTCGATATTCAGCTCCTTAAGGACAGAGATAAGCGCCATAGCATTGGTTAATGTCGCTTCGTCTCTCTGATGAACCGGAAAACTGATTTCTTCGCCAAAATATTCAACAGTGATGTTCTCATCTTTGGAAATATTGTTTTTGATGAAAACATGGTTCTCTTTTTTAAAGCCGTAAGAAATTAATTTTTTATCAGAAAAAGATTTTTTTATTTTTTGGTCCACCAAAGAATGGTCACCATTATAAATGATCACTTCAGAATTTTTAAAAAGTATGATTTTCTCATCAATCAGTTCTTCTTCGGAAGAAAAGTTGGCAGCATGCGCTGTTCCGATATGAGTCAATAATCCGATCTGAGGATGGAAAATATTTTCAAGCTTTTCCATTTCATGCGGTTTTGAAATTCCCACTTCAAAAATGCCCAGCTGATATGAGCTGTTGATCTGAAGAAGAGAGAGCGGAAGACCGATCTGAGAATTAAAACTTTTAGGACTTTTTACCGTAGGAAATTCATTCCATAAACATTGATACAACCATTCTTTTAAAATAGTTTTGCCATTACTTCCCGTAATTCCGATAGATTGTAAGTGAGAATTTTCGAAATGATACTTGGCTAATTTTTGAAGAAACTCTACGGAATTTTCAACGATGATCCAGGTTATATTTTCAAAATCCGGATAATGATGTTCAGAAATAATGATATGGATACCTCTGTCTATTGCAGATTCTATAAATTTTTCACCGGAATTTTTCTGAGTATTGATCGCTATAAAGGCAGTATTCTTGGTAGAATAAATAATCCTGCTGTCATAAGCTATATTTTTGATCAATAAATTTCCGTCTCCAATAATCTGTGCATTGGTGATCTCTGCAATGTGTTGTACTGTATAGTTCATTGGTACCCTTTCTGCTTTATTTTGTGCGAAAACTGCAAAAAGTAAAAAATCATTTATTTTAAACTGATTCTTTTTTCAGATTTTACAATAGAGCGCTTTCGCTTTTCATTTTCTATTAAGTGAATATATCCTATGGAGTTTGGATAACAGTTTTTTAGAATTTTCCTGTTTTCCATTTACCCTTTTATTTTCTTTTTGAAAGAACTTCGTCAATAAAAACACGGCGGCTTACTGCTTCATAACTTTCAGTTTCTCCCAATTCTACCAGATTATCTCCCTGTGAAGTTCTCATAGAATAGTTGGCAAGATTACCTGTTCTTTTGCAAATAGCATGCACTTTTGTCACATACTCTGCCGTAGCCATCAGATTAGGCATTGGCCCGAACGGACGCCCCAAAAAGTCCATATCCAGCCCGGCAATGACCACCCGGATACCACTATTGGCAAGCTGGTTGGCAACATCCACAATACTTTCGTCGAAAAACTGAGCTTCATCAATGGCTACTACATCACAATTGGAAGCCAACAGAAGAATTTCATTAGGATTTTCCACTGCTGTACTACGGATTTTATTCTGATTATGAGACACTACATCCTCTTCAGAATATCGTATATCCATTTTTGGTTTAAAAATTTCCACATTCTGTCCTGCCATTTCCGCTCTTCGCAATCTGCGGATCAGTTCCTCGGTTTTTCCCGAAAACATAGAGCCACAAATTACTTCCATCCAACCACTTTGTTTGGAATGATTAATTGTATTTTCTAAAAACATTTGTTAAATTAGCCGTATATTTTTAACATCAAAAGTAAGCAATTTTAATAAGAATCTTATTATGCAGAATATCCAAGATTTAAAGGAAAAGATTTTTTTTGAATCCAAGAATATCATTGATAATCTGGACAAAATAAGCAATATAGACGAATTACTTTCCAAGCAAGATCTTGTAGATGAGCTTGCTAACAGGATTTCTTTTTTGAAACTGCTGGAAAAAAATATTGAATATTTCGTTGCAGATGATTCGGGACAAAATCAGGATCATCAGCACCTCTCTTTTGTCTCTGGAGAAACAGATCATCATGATAAAGGAAATGAAGTGACAGAAGAGGAAGCTATTTTTAATAATGAGCTGAACGAAATTGATGAAAATGAATTTTTCACGGACGGATCTGAAGAAGAAACTGTTTTCAACAACCAGTTGAATGATATTGTAGAAAACGAATTTCATGAAAGTATTGTAAGTTTTGTAGAAGAAAACCAAGAAGAGAATATCCAGGAACAGACTCCAGATGATGAAATTCTTGAAGAAGAAGCTGTTTTCAATAATCAGCTGAACGAAATTGACGAAAATGAAATTTCGGAAGAACAGAGGGCAGTTCTGAGTTTTGTAGATGAGGATAAAATTCTAGCAGATTCTACACCGGATTCGGATGAAGATCTCAATGAAGACCTGTTTCATAATGAAGTAACAGAGGAAGAGGTCATTTTCAATAACCAGCTGAATGAGATCGAAGAAGAGGAAGAGGAAAGCCTTGAGCAGGAATCCAAAAAAGATACCGATTTTGCTGTTGTAAATGATGCTAAAGTTCCCGTAACAGAAACTATTCCAAGTATTTTTGATGCAGAAACTCTTGATGATGAAATATTGATTGAAGAAAACGAAGAACAGTTTGTAGCTTCCAATATCTCCATAGAACAAGGAGAAATGGCGACAGAAACTTCTAATGTAGAAAATATTCTGAGTGAGATAAAAAATGACCATTCCGAAGAAGAAGAAGAAGAAGAAACAGTGGAAGAAAGCATTCTTGCTGAAGTCTATGACAGAAGAAAAATTGTTGAAATTGACAGACCTGTTCCCGAAGAAACAGATAAACATCCTTCTGATGAGAGCTTTGAAAATTTAGAAGAATACCATCAGGAGAAAAAAATAAAATTAGCCAACATCAAAGGATTGAAAGCCGTTCAGTCACTTTTTGATGACGATCATCTGGAAACAGAATTTCCTAAAGAAAAAGAACCGGCGGTAGTGAAAGAAGATACAGGAAGTATTCTGAAATCTAATATTCCTACCCAATTTATGGAAGCAGACAAGCAGAAGCCAGAGTTTAAGCTGGATCTGAATGACAGAATTGCTTTCTCAAAAATGCTGTTCGAAGGAAGCCAGTCTGACCTGAATGACACCATATATCAGCTGAACCAATTCAAAACTCTGGAAGAAGCCAAAGAATATCTTAGCGATCTTTATTACGACAGAAAATGGAATAAGGTGGATGAATATGCACAGAGACTTTGGATATTGGTGGAAAATAAATTCTTATAATTTTGAGCGGAATCCTATATTTTGTTCCCACACCCGTTGGGAACCTGGAAGATATGACATTCAGGGCGGTAAATGTCCTGAAAGAAGTAGATTATATTTTGTGTGAAGATACCCGGACTTCCGGAATACTTTTAAAACATTTTGAGATCTCCAAGCCTTTGAAATCTTATCATTTACACAATGAGCATCAGGCGACGGAGAAAGTGATTGCAGACCTTAAAACCGGGCAGAGTATCGCCATTATTACCGATGCCGGAACACCCGGTATTTCGGATCCAGGATATTTACTGGCAAAAGCAGGAGCAGACAATAATATTGATATGATCTGCCTTCCTGGAGCAACAGCCCTGATTCCTGCATTAGTGGTTTCCGGACTTCCCAATAACGAATTTTTATTTGCTGGTTTTTTACCACAAAAGAAAGGAAGACAAACAAAACTGAAGCAGCTGGCTGAAGAAAAAAAGACCATAGTTCTGTATGAAAGTCCTCATAAAATCAATACTACACTTGAGCAGATTAAAGAATTCTTCGGTGAAGAAACCAAAGTAAGCTTAAGCCGTGAGATCTCTAAAAAATTTGAAGAAACTAAACGAGGAACAATCAATGAATTAATTGAATTTTCCAAGAGTAAAACTTTAAAAGGAGAGATCGTTCTTATTGTCAACAATTCTATTTAATTTTCCTTGAAGAAATTAGTTTTTGTATTGTGTTCTGTAGTCTGTACAGCACAGACTAACCAATATATGAAAGTGATCCTGTCTAAAAAGACAACGAAGGAGGTAAGTTCCTATTCTGAGGGATATGGAACATTCTATGATGCTGGCTATAAGAAGCCTGGAATTGTAGATTCTTTAGGTACCATTACCTTTGAATCTCCATACAAAGGAGGTATTTTACACGTTTTTAAAAACAGGTTTATTCTTTATTCTGAAGAAGGAAACAGTAGAAAATCTGCTGTTATAGATGAAAAAGGGAAAGAAATTATTCCTTTGGATGATCATGAATTTAATACACCCTGGTGGAGTGAAGAATGCATCATTTCTACAAAACAGAATAAAGAAGCTGTGTATGATTTTAACGGAACGGAAATCATTCCTTATGCAGAAAAAATTCGTTTTTCCGGGAAGAACAGGTTATTTGTTTTAAAAGATAAAAAATGGATTCTCTTTGACCTTCATGGAAAACAGCTCAGCCCCCGGGAATTTAAAGAAGATTATAGCTTCGAAGATGATAAAGCACTGATCATTAATGAAGACAATGAATATGAAATCATTGGAAATAGTGGTCAGACATTGCACAAATTTTCAAAACAAGTGGTAGATATCAATGCTTATCCTTATCTGATTACTCAAAATAAGGCTACAGGAAAATATGGCTTGATAGATGCTGATGGAAATACCATTGCAGAAGAGATCTTTAACGATGCAACTCCTGAATATTTTGGTAAAAAAGAATACATCTATCTCACCAAAAAAGGAAAGACAACGGTTTTCAACAAAAAAGACGGCAAGCTGTATGCACAGGCATTTAAATACTTAAATCCATTATTGAATAATTTCTTCAGCGTTTATGATGATAAGATAAAAAAGTCAGGGATTATAGATCTTGAGGGGAATATCATTCTTCCGCAGGTATATGATTTTATCAAAAGTTTTACCATTTCCGGCAAAGATTTTATCTATCTTAAAAAAGGAAATGAGGAGCAATTTTTGGATCAAAATCTTAAGAACATTGTAGGAGAGGGAGTTCATATTTTCGGGTTTTATCCGGAAAATCTTATCATCGGAAAACAGGATCGTTACTACAGGTTTTCCGTGGCTGACCATTCTATATCTGAGTTGAAAAATATCAGTCAGATAAAAAATGAGGATGTGGACTATTTTAATCCTTTAAATCAGTATTCCAAACCTTTGGTCTGCAGAAATACGGGTAATTTATATGGTATCCTGGATGGAAAAGGAACAGAAATTGTACCGTTTGTTTATGAAGATATTATAACATTCGGGAATGCTGAGAACGAAATTGTGGTAAAAAAAGAAGGTAAATTCGGGGTTTCCAACTTTCAGAATGAGCCTTTAAAGGAAATAATTTATGATAAATATTTCTGGCAGAAAGAAGTACTGAAGCTGGATAAAAGCAAAAAAACGGACTTTATTTATTTCACCAGATTTAAAAATAACGCTGTTCAGCTTTAATAAAAATCTAAATAATTATCAAAAAAATCCAGTATTTTAACAATTTAAATGGGTTGAATAACATTTTATAATATCTTTGCAAACCGTTTAATTCCGGAGAGGAATTGTAGAAGCAATAAGAGGCAGCTGTCACAAGCTGAATGAGTTATAAAAGAAAATAATTATCAATAGATATGAAAATATTAGAAGGAAAAGTAGCATTAATTACCGGAGCTACAAGAGGAATCGGTAAAGGTATCGCTGAAATGTTTGCTCAGCAAGGGGCAAAAGTGGCATTTACCTACGCTGGTTCTGTAGACAAAGCAAAAGAATTAGAAGCAGCTTTAAGTTCTGTAACCCAAATTAAGGGATATCAGTCTGACGCATCAGATTACGATGCTGCTCAGAAATTGGTGGAAGATGTAATGGCAGAATTCGGACAGATTGATATTCTGATCAACAATGCAGGGATTACAAAAGATAACCTGTTATTGAGAATGTCTAAAGACGATTGGGATAAGGTAATCAAAGTAAACTTAGACTCAGTTTTTAACCTTACAAAAGCAGTAATCAAGCCGATGATGAAGGCAAGATCAGGATCTATCATCAATATGACTTCTGTAGTAGGGGTAAAAGGTAATGCGGGGCAAGCTAATTATGCAGCTTCTAAAGCTGGAGTAATCGGATTTACAAAATCTGTTGCATTGGAACTTGGATCAAGAAATATCAGATGTAATGCTATTGCTCCTGGATTTATTGAAACTGAAATGACTGCTGTTCTGGATGAGAAAACCGTTCAAGGATGGAGAGAAGAAATTCCAATGAAGAGAGGAGGACAGCCTGCAGATATCGCCAATGCTTGCGTATTCTTAGGAAGCGAAATGTCAGCATACATTACCGGGCAAACATTGAACGTTGACGGTGGAATGTTAACTTAGAAAATGAAAAAAGTACAGAATATAGTATTATTCTTGTCGATTATAATAGGCATCGGTCTGGCTTACATTAGTTTCTTTAATGTATATCAGACCGATGATTATTTTTGGTCTCATACAACCAGAAAAATAGGACTACAGCAAAGTTTTATAGAAACTTATACAACTTGGGGAGGGAGGTATTTTGGATATTCTATCAATATGTTTAATCCTGTCTTTTATGATAAAAGTAATATTCTTCCGAAGGTATATCCTGTTTTTTTGATGCTATCCTTTATTGGAGTTTCATCATTAAATTTTAAAGAATATTTCAGCTATTCTCTGAAAAAATCTCTAAAAAAGGGTTTTTTTCTGTTTTTCTTTTATACAGTACTTCTGGTAAGTCTGCCTGAGCACTACTTTTGGATTACAGGGTCTAATGTTTATTTCGTTCCCGTAATTTTAGCAGGCATTTTACTTTATTTTCTCAAAAAAAATAAAGATACAGGACAGGGAATATGGTTTTTTCTTTCCATTTTGCTGATCATCATTTTGATGGGGTCTAATGAAATTCTTGCATTGATTGTTGAGGGACTTCTGTTGGTATCTTATTATCAGAATCGCAATAAGAAAAGTCTGATTTTATTAATGATAGGAAGTTCTTTTTTATTGATAAGCTTTCTCGCACCAGGAAATTTCAATAGGATGGGGAAGACAGAAATGGGGATCATAAAATGGCTGAAAAGAATTACCCTTTATGGAGCTAATACAATATATGTTGCAGTCAAAGTTCTTTTAGTAATACCATTATTTATCACAATCTTTGAAGTAGAACTTAAAGGCATAAGTAGGAAAATAACATTCAAAAAAGCTCTTTTATTTTGGTCAGTTTCTCTACTTCCTTTAGTATTTACAAGCTATATTCTCAATTCTGTTGCAAGACAGTTTGAAAGTATTATCTTCTATTTTTTAACCACCTTTTCCCTTTTATTATTTTTTAAATTTGAAAAAATTAAAAAATGGTGGTGGGCTTCTCTTTTCATTATTTTCCTTCCCGAACTGAAAATTTTCCCTGAAAAATATGCCTATTTCAATATTGATTTTAATGGAGAAAATATAATAATGGAACTTGTGAAGACAGATCTTAAAGAATATGAAAAAGAGATGAATGGAAGAGTAGAAACCATTAGAAATTCTTCTAAAGATTCTGTTGTAGTGGATAGAATAAAAGAGGTTCCCAGAGTTCTGTATTTTGCTGAAATGGCCTCTGTAAATGAAAAAGAAACTTTTATAAACGATCAGCTTCAAAAGTATTTTAATAAAAAATATATCAGGACAAAGAACAAATAAAAGGCTTTAGAATTATTATCTAAAGCCTTTTTTGTTTCTAATTTCTAGTCCTTAAAAACCTGATTTTCTTGTTCCTGAACCCTTATAAAAGTAGTTCTCTTGGAAAGTTCTTTAAGCGTTGAAGCTCCTACATAAGTGCAGGTAGACCTTACTCCACCTAAAATATCCTTTACTGTCTCTGAAACAGGACCTTTATAAGCAGTCTTCACTGTTTTTCCTTCCGAAGCACGATATTCTGCCACACCTCCGGAATGTTTATCCATTGCTGTTTTGGAGCTCATTCCATAGAACAGGCGGTATTTTTTACCATTTTCTTCAATCATTTCGCCACCGCTTTCGTCGTGACCGGCAAACATTCCTCCCAGCATCACGAAATCTGCACCGCCTCCGAAGGCTTTTGCAACGTCTCCGGGTACTTTACAACCCCCGTCGGCAATAATATGCCCTCCAAGGCCATGAGCAGCATCTGCGCACTCAATAATAGCAGAAAGCTGCGGATATCCTACCCCTGTTTTTACTCTTGTTGTACAAACAGATCCAGGACCGATACCTACTTTTATAATATCTGCACCTACCAAAAGAAGTTCTTCTACCATTTCCCCGGTAACCACATTTCCAGCGATAATAATTTTATCAGGAAAATTGGCCCTTGCTTTCTTCACAAATTCAACGAAATGCTCAGAATAACCATTGGCTACATCTATACAGAGAAACTCAATTTTTGGGTGCTTTTCGAGGATTTGTTTTATTTTTTCTTCATCGGCTTTTCCTGTTCCCGTGCTTAAAGCAATGTATTGATGAATGCTTTCCGGCTGGCTGTCTAGAAACTGGCTCCATTCTTCAGGAGTATAATGCTTGTGAACTGCTGTAATAATCTTTTCTTTGGCAAGCTCTACAGCCATTTCAAAAGTTCCTACCGTATCCATATTGGCTGCAATTACGGGAACTCCTGTCCATTTTTTTTGGGTATGCTTAAAGGTAAATTCTCTTTGTAAATCAACTTCTGCACGGGATTTTAAAGTAGAACGTTTAGGGCGGAACATTACATCCTTAAAGCCCAGTTTTATGTCATATTCTATACGCATTTTGTAATTATTTGTCAGAATAAAGGTAGTAAATAATCTTGAACAAGGCGATTTCTCACGGGATGGATTTTACTATAAAAGGAATAAAAAAATACGACTAAAAAGTCGTATTTTAATTATTTATAAGGTTTCATATCCTGCTGTATTTAGAATGGAAACCTTTGATGTTGAAAGAATTATTTCGTCTCTTTTACATTATCAAAAGTCATCACTTCTTCCAATGTCTTCATATATTCATAGGCTGTAAGGTCAAATTTTACAGGAACAATTGAAATATATCCGTTTGCCAATGCTGTTTCATCGGCATCTTCAGAATCATCCATATTGTTAAAATAACCAGTCAGCCAGTAATATTTTTTACCGTGTGGATTGATTCTTTCATCAAAGCTTTCTTCCCATTTTGCATTAGCCTGCTTACAAACCTTTACTCCTTTTATTTCCTCAGTCGGAAGTTTAGGAATATTAACGTTTAGTACAACTCCTTTAGGCATTGGGTTTTCCAGTGTTTTTCTTACAATATTCTGAATAAATTCTTTAGCCTGAGTAAAATCTGCTTCCCAGCTGAAATCAAGTAATGAGAATCCAATCGCAGGAATTCCTTCTACACCAGCTTCTACAGCAGCAGACATAGTCCCGGAATAGATTACATTGATGGAAGAATTCGCCCCGTGATTGATTCCTGAAACTACAATGTCTGGTCTTCTTGTAAGAATTTTGTCAAGAGCCATTTTTACGCAGTCTACAGGAGTTCCGCTGCATGAGAAATCAGTCTGCGGACCATCCAAAGTAACTTCTTCGTAACTTAGCGTAGAATTGATGGTAATAGCGTGGCCTTTTCCACTTTGAGGAGAGTTTGGCGCTACAACAACTACTTCTCCGATTTCGTTCATAAAATTGATAAGATTTCTGATACCAGGAGCGGTAATTCCATCATCATTAGTCACCAGAATAAGTGGTCTTTCCATAAATTATCTTTATTTTTTATTTAAATAGAGTGAGTTTGTTCATTGTAAGAATTGAACAAAAAGATTTTCAACACATCAAATGTAGTTAAAAATAAGACGCAATAAAATACCGGATTTGTTATTGATGATTGTAAATCAGGAATTGTAATCCCAGAATTTTAACATCAAAACAAGGTTGAAAGGAAGAGTAGAGAAGATTTAAAATACAGAAAATGAAACTGAGATGAAGAAAAATTAATACATTGAACCTGACCAGACCTTTACAGGTGCTTTTCCAGAAGAAGAGCACCTGATAAGAAGATCTTCATTTAAATGTTTAACAAAATAATAAATTATTCGAGAGGTTTTCTGCCGGAAATGATATTATAAAGAATAACAATAATGGCAATGACCAGTAAAATATGAATTAAATAACCTGTGCTTATTCCAGGAACGACTCCTAACATTCCCAATAGCCAAACAACAATGCAGATGACTGCGACTAACCATAGTAAACTTTTCATGACTTAATATTTTGAATTTGTATGGTTAATTCTCTGCATATTTTATGCCTTTATGGCTAAAAAATGGTTTTTGTGGTATGTGTTTTCTGTTTTTTGATTAAAAAATAAAAATTTTGATATGCCTGAAAAAAGGATTGGTCTGTATCATTTTATAACGAAACTGGCTGATAATAGGAAATGGCTCATATTGTCTTGATTATTTGCCAATCTCTTTAAATAAAAATGATCAAAACTGTCGATATTTGTAAATAAGGTATTAAATTTGATCATTTGTAACAGTACCAAGCTTACTGCTACTAATTACCATACTTATTTAAAAATTAATAAATAAAGACAGTTTATGTGGAAAAATTTCAAACTGAATAAATTTTTACTTCTTATTCCATTAACCAGTCTGATGTTTTGTTTCAACTCGCCAAAGAATGATGACGAAAAGATGCAGACGATCATGGTGAGCGTAAAAAACACACTTTCTTATCTGCATTATAGCCCAAAGACTATCAATGATGCCTATTCGAAGGACGTTTATAAGCATTATTTCGAATTGGTAGATCCTGCAAAAAGATATTTCCTGCAATCTGATATGGATGAATTCAACAAGCACGAAACAAAGCTTGATGACTATATCGGACAAGGAGATCTTACATTCTATAAGCTTACGATTGACAGGCTATATCAAAGAGTGGATGAGATTGATAAAATTACACAGGATATCTTCAACAAGCCCATCAATCTTCAGGAAGATGAAACGCTTACTTTAGAACCAAAACTTAAAAAAGTACCTGCCAACAAACAGGAACAGTATAACGAGTGGAAAAAATTCATCAAATACAATATCCTTCAGGAAGTTGAATCGATGAACAGCAAAGAAGAAGCTCAAAAAGAAAAGAAAGACTCTGTTCAGAAATATAAACTGAAAGACACCATCAAATTTAAACCGCTTACTCAGGATGAAAAGATCAAAAAAGCGACTGATGAAGTAAAAGATCTTGTAAAAGATACCTTTACCAGATTCAAAAAGAGAAAGAAAATGGATTGGTTTACAGTATATATGAATGCTTATACAGAAGTATTCGATCCGCACACCAATTATTATTCTCCAAAAGATAAAGAAGATTTTGATACTCAGTTTACAGGAAAAGTAATTGGTATCGGGGCTTTGATTCAGGAGAAAAAAGGAAACCTTTACCTGGGAGCTCTTACCATTGGAGCACCTGCATGGAAATCAAAGCAGCTTTCAGAAGGAGATAAAATCCTGAAAGTGAGATCTAAACCGAAAGAAGATCCTGTAAATGTGGTAGGAATGCTTTCTGATGAAGCGGTAAGACTTATCAGAGGAGAGAAAGGAACACCGGTAACACTTACGGTTCAGAAAAAAGACGGTACCATCAAAGATGTTACCATGATCCGTGAAGAAGTTGCTATTGAAGATACTTTCGCAAGAAGTATTGTCGTAAACACTCCAAATGGCAAGAAATACGGCTTTATCAACCTTCCAAGTTTTAATGCTGATTTCGAAAATGCTAAAGGAAGAAATGCTTCTGATGATATTAAGAATGAAATCATTAAGCTTAAGGAACAAAATATTCAAGGAATTATTCTTGACCTTAGAAATAATGGAGGAGGTTCATTAACTGAAGTAGGGGACATTATGGGTCTTTTCATGGAAGCTGGTCCTTACGTTCAGGTGAAAGACGGAAACGGCAAAATACAAACGCTTAAGAATAAAAATGAAACTCCGATGTGGACAGGTCCATTGGTTATCATGCAAAATGAACTTTCAGCTTCAGCTTCAGAAATCCTTGCAGGAGTAATGCAGGACAATGGAAGAGCAATGATCATCGGGTCTCCACAATCTTTCGGAAAAGGAACTGTTCAGACTTTTGTAGACTTAAACAGATTCCTGAACACGGAAGATGATTTCGGATCTCTAAAACTGACAATTCAAAAGTTCTACAGAATCACTGGAGAATCTACTCAGAGAAAAGGAATCGTTTCTGACATTCAGATGAAGGACTTTTTTACTTATGCTGAAGTAGGAGAGCGATATGATGATTATGCTTTAGCTTGGGATAAAATTCCACCTACAAAATTCCAGAAACTGAACTATTTCAATATTCAGGCTCTTGAGAAAGCAAGTGCAGACAGAATGGCTAAAAACAGCAATTATCAGTTATTACTAGAATCTGCTCAATGGAGAGAAAAACTGGATAAAGAAGAAAATATCACGTTGAATATAACCAAGTTTAATGAGCTGATGAAGAACAGAAAATCTCAAATTGAAAAGTTCAAGGCTTTGACTAAATTTGAGAACGGACTTCAGTTCATGATGTATCCAAGTGAGATTGAGAGAGCGAAAAAAGATGAAGCTTTCAAGAAAAAATCTGAAATGTGGATCAAGAATCTGAAAAAAGATCTTTACCTGCAGGAAGCAATGAATATTGTATCAGATATGGGAGCTAAATCCTAAACATAACAAAACCGCTAATGAAAATTAGCGGTTTTTTTTATTGAGTAAAAAGGATTACTTAATTTCTACACAACCCACTCTTCCGCCTGCATTTCCTGTAGGCTGGGTATGGAAATCATCTGCTGCAGCGTGCACAATAAGACCTTTTCCGATGATGTTTTTAGACTCATCTGTACAGCCCAGACACCACTTGTCTGTCTTGAAAGTCAATGTTGCAGTTCCGCTCTGGTCCGCAACCAGGTTTCCTATATCTCCCATATGGAAATGTTCAGCACCCCATTTACCGTGATCATTCTTCGAAGGATTCCAGTGACCTCCCGTAGAAGTTCCGTCTGCTGCAGAGCAGTCGCCTTTTTCATGAATGTGTACTGCATGTATTCCAGGAGTAAGATTGGTAATATCCAGCTTCATGGTTACTTCATTTCCGTTTTGAGTAAACTTCGCAGTTCCTCCTGTCTGTGTTCCGCTTTTGGCATTTACAGAGTACATTTTTGTGGTTCCGCATGAAACGGCTAAAAATGCAAATCCAGCCAATAATGCTAATGTTGGTACTTTCATTTTTTAAATGATTTATAGTGATTTTACGATAAATTTAAAAAAGATTTTCCAAAGCGCTTTATGATCTTGGTCTTTTTTGAAAAGTTGCTTTGATTGATCAACTTAATCAGGCTTCTTTTAACCTTAAATTTTGAAACTTTGGAATGTAGACTAACTCCTTTAAAAAGAGGCAAAAAAAAGCTTATTTTAGTGGTTAGAAAGCAATTTATAAATCAGGCATATCTCCAAGAAAAAAATGATTATTCTGTATACATTCATCCATGAAGAAAAGCACCAGTCTATCCTGGATAGATATCTGCCTATGTTTTCTCAGGAAGTCAAACAGGATATTCAGAGATACAGGAGATGGCAGGATGCTCAGCTTTCTTTGCTGGGGAAAGTTCTTTTACAGTATGGTTTAAAGAATTATTATAACATCTCTGAGGCAGAAATAGGAATTCTACCTAACAAAAAACCTTATTTAAAAGGTTATGATCTTCATTTTAATATATCGCATTCTAAAGATCTTGTGGTCTGTGCCATTGCAGAATATCCCTTGGGAATAGATGTAGAATTCAATGATCCTAAAGTCAGTTATCTGGATTTTACATTTCAGATGACAACTAGTGAGTTTCAGGAAATCCATGAGTCTGAAGATAAAATAAAGAGTTTTTTTACCTATTGGACAAGAAAAGAAGCCATCATAAAGGCCCACGGAGCGGGAATGATGCTTCCTTTAGATTCTTTTGAAATAATAAAAGATGAGTGTGTCATTGAAGGAGAAAGATTTTTTACGAAAGAGATTTTTATTCATGAAGCCTATCATAGCTATATTGCTTCTTCACATCAGAATATTAAAGATTCGATTCCAGCTTTAAAATGTGTTGAAGTATAATGAATTTCCAATAATAGCAATAATAAACAACAGAATTTGGTTCCGGAAAAATATCTTTGTGAATTAACAACTTTGAATTGGAAGAGTATAAAAAACGAATTGTAAAGACAATTCAATATATTGATAACCATATTGATGCAGATCTTTCTCTGGAAAAAGTTTCAGAGGTAAGTGCTTATTCTCCGTTTCATTTTCACCGAATATTTAAACAGATTACAGGGGAAACTCTTCAAAACTATATTATCAGAAAGAAAATAGAGAAAAGCGCACTTCATCTGGCGCTGCATAAACACATGGAGATCAAAGATATTTATTGGAATCTCGGATTTTCAAACCATTCTGTTTTCAGCAAAACATTTAAAAAATATTACGGGGTACCTCCCACAGAATTCCGCAGATCTGCTCCGGAAATATTTCACAAGATTTTACAAACACAAAGCAAGAACGGACAAATTGATACAGTTTTCAGCCAATACATTTGCAACATTGAAAACCTATTAAACTGGACCAATATGAATTTAAAAATCGAAGTAAAAGAAATGCCGGAACTGAATCTGGCAGCAGTAATGAGTCTTGGAATTGCCAATGTGGAGCCCTCTTTTAATATTTTAATAGACTGGGCCAGCAGAAAGGGCCTTTTTCCGCGGGATAATGTCAAAATGATCTCTGTTTATCATGACAGCTGCAAAATAACACCTCTTGATAAAGTAAGGATTCATGCGTGTATGCTTTTGGATGAAAAACTGGCCCATCAGGAAGGTGAAGTATTTGCAGAAACTATTGAAGCCGGAAAATTTATCGTAGGTACGGGAGAAGTTACCTTAAACGACTTTGAAAAATGCTGGGTTTCTTTGTTTTTGTGGATGAATGAAAATAATTATTCCATAAGAAGAACCTTTCCTTTTGAAATCTATCACACTAATTTTAAAGAGCATCCGGAAGGAAAAATGATTGTGGATTTTTGTATCCCGATTCATTAATTACCATTCGGGAGCAAAAGAATGCCTTTCAGTAATAAATTTTTTACAGAAAGGCATTTCTCGTACTATTTTTGACCCAGAAAACAATAAAAATGAAAACACAAGGACAAAACATCCTCTTTCTGATTCTTCTTCTCACTTCCATCATGGGATATGCTCAGGTGAAAATATCAGGAAAAGTATCCTTTAAAAATAAAGGGGTAGCAGAAGTCAACGTTACCCTAAAAGATACCTATGATGGAGCTACAACAGATGCTCAGGGTAATTTCACATTTGAAACTTCGGAAAAAGGAACCCACGTCATAACCTTTACCCATCCAAAATATGAAAATATTGAAAGGGCGGTTTATATTGAAAATCAAGATATTTCTTTGAATGTAGATCTTAAAGAACAGATCAGTGAGATTGATGCAGTAGTAGTTTCTGCAGGATCTATTGAAGCCAGTGATAAGAAAAGAGCAACTGCATTACTAAGCCCCATTGATATTTACACCACAGCAGGGGCAGACGGACAAATCTCTTCGGCGTTGACCTATCTTCCGGGAGTACAGAAAGTAGGAGGGACAGAAGGACTATTCATCCGTGGAGGTACCGGAACGGAATCCAAGATTTTTATGGATGGAAGCCTTATCAACAATTATTTTTCTAATTCTGTTCCTGGAATTGCGGGGAGAGACCAGTTCAATACTTCTCTTTTTAAAGGAAATATCTTCTCAAGTGGCGGCTATTCTGCATTGTATGGGCAGGCTCTTTCAGGAGCACTAATGCTGGAAAGTGTTGATCTACCGGATGAAAGTTCGTACAGCGTAGGAATATCACCTATTTTTGTGAATGCCGGATTTCAGAAGTTGGGAGACAATAAAAACTATTCCTACGGAGCTACAGCAGGATATTCTCTTTTAAGCCTGATGCAGAAAGTCATTAATTTTAATACCAATTTTGTAGAAGCACCACAGGGACTTAACGGAGATCTGAATTTCAGATTTAAAACAAAATCAGGAGGGTTTTTCAAATATTACGGGATGTTCAATTCCAATAAAATGGGAGTAAAGTCAGAAAGTCTTGAACCTGGATATGATTTCAGTCTGGTAAAGCTGAATGGTAAAAATACTTTTCATAACCTGTCTTTTAGACAGAAATTTGGAAAATACCTTTTAAATGTAGGTGGTTCTTACTCATATAACAGATCAGATCTTCATTTCTCTACAGAAACCAATGATATTGAATCCAATAGAAGCCAGCTGCTGACTGATGGAAATTATCTGAATTTCAAAGCTGTTCTTGAAAGAAAAATCAACAGAATCAGTGCTGTGAGAGGAGGAATTGAATTGAATAATACCGATGAAAACCTGAATTTTGAAGCAATACAGAAAGATTATAAAGACTTAATTTCTTCTGCTTTCGTAGAAACTGATCTTGGATTCAGCAATGCATTGTCAGCAAAAATAGGAGTAAGGACAGAGCATTCTTCTTTTTTAGGAAAGAATAATATTGCGCCTCGTTTTGCCATTGCCTACCGTCTTGCAAAGGATTGGACAACTTCCCTGGCTTATGGTCTTTTTTATCAAAATCCGGAAAGTAAATACATCAATGGACCTGCAAATCTTGGTTTCCAGAAATCCCAGCATTATATTTTTCAGGTTCAGAGAGCTTCAGAGGGGAGAACTTTACGTTTTGAAGCATTTTACAAAAAATATGACCAACTGATCAAGACATTTAATATTACCCCGGATAAGGAGCAAAATCAACAAACCCAGATGGCTTTAAACAATAATGGATACGGATATGCAAAAGGAGTGGAATTTTTCTGGAGAGATAATAAAAAGACATTTGAAAATATCGATTATTGGATTAGCTATTCATATCTTGATTCGAAAAGAGATTTCCTTAATTATCCTGTAAGTCTGCAGCCTAGTTTTGCTGCTGAACATACACTTTCAGCGGTGGCAAAAAGATTTATTCCGGAATGGAAACTGGGTGTAAACTTATCTTATACTTACGCAAAAGGACGTCCTTATTATGATATTGCCTCTACATTAGAGAATGGAAAAGCCATTAATTATACCCGAAATGAAGGAAGATTAAAAGATTACAATGCTTTGAATTTCAGTCTTAACTATTTACCCAACATCGGCAAAAAAAATGCAAAAGCTTTCCCTGTATTGGTATTGAGTATCAGTAATATTTTAGGATCAAAAAATGTATATGGCTATAATTTCTCAGCAGATGGTTCCAGAAGTTCCGCAATCGTTCCTCCAGTCAATACTTTTGTCTTCATAGGAGCATTTATAAGTTTCGGAGTAGACAAAACCGATGATGCTATCAATAATAATTTATAAAAAACATATCTTAGAACAACCAAACATAACTAACTTTTAAAATTTGACTTCATGAAAAAATACATTTTAAGCTTTGCTTTAGCTTTTGTAAGCTTAACTGCTTTTGCACAGGCAGATTACGACAAAATAATGACTGAAAAAATTGCCAGAATAGAAACCTGTAAAACATCAGAAGATTTCCAGACGCTGGCCAATGATTTCCAGAGAATAGGAAGTAAAGAGAGTACAAAATGGCTTCCGGCGTACTATGCTGCATTTTCTTATATCCAGAAAGGAAGAACCCAGATGAGAGACGGAAAAATGCAGGAACTGGATGGTATTGCAGATCAGGCTGAAAAACACCTTTCCATGGCTCAGAACCTGGCCGGAGCAGATAATGCAGAAATACACCTGTTGAGGAAAATGTCTTACTCTCTGAGAATGATGGTAAATCCTGCACAACGTTATATGACAGATGGTGCAAGAGCTGCCGAAGAAATGAATGCTGCGGAAAAACTTGATCCAGCCAACCCAAGAATTGCCCTTATTAAGGCAGAAGATGTATATTTTACTCCTGAGCAGTATGGAGGAAGTAAAACAAAAGGGCTGGAAATGTTTAAAGATGCTCAGGCAAAATTTAAGGCATACAAACCAAAAACGGCTTTGGATCCTAACTGGGGTAGAGGAGAAGCTGATTATTTCCTAAGCTTACCAACTGAGAAAGCGAAATAGATTATTAATACTTTACTTAAAATTAACCTTCATTCGTGAAGGTTTTTTTATACTGTTCAGGGAGGAAAAATAGCCTTTCGGTAAGAATTAATTTTTGATACCTTTAATAAAAACTAATTTTGAGTCAAGAAAATAGATCATGAAACGGAAAAACTTTATCATATTATTCTGGGTATCACTTACAGTCTCCATGTTTTTCTTTTTTGTCTTTACAGAAGAAAAGAATCTTGAGAACTTTTTATATACCATACTCATCTCTTTTATTTATTCCTTTGTGCTGGGGGGAGGAAACGGAATGCTGAACAGCTTTCTGAATAAAAAAATCCCTTGGTCTGAAGCTACCACCAAAAGAGCTGTTATAAGTATTATTTCAATTATTATTACCAATTTTGTATTGGTCTATTTTTGTAATTACATCAACTTTGTAGTCATTCAAAAAGCAGCTACTACAGAAGAATTTTTTCTGGGAAAATATAATTTCCTCAATTGGTTTACCATCAATATCGCTTTGTTGATATCCGCTTTTCTTCATGCCAGAAGTTTCATGGAAGAGCTGAAGAAGACTTCCAGAAAAGAAGTGGTGGAACAGAAGCTTATTGCCAAGTCTGCAAATGCCCAGTTTGAAAGTTTAAAAAATCAGCTGGATCCGCATTTCCTCTTCAATTCATTGAATGTCTTAAGCTCCCTGATTGATGAAAATCCACAACAGGCTCAAAAGTTTACGGCTTCAATGTCAAAGATTTACCGGTATGTACTTGAACAGAAAGATAAAGAGCTTGTAACGGTAGAAGATGAAATAGAATTTGCCAAAACCTACTGCGACCTTTTAAAAACAAGGTTTGAAGACAGTGTAGATTTTACTTTTGATGTTGGTAAAGAAGACCATCAGAAATATGTAGTTCCGCTGGCTTTGCAGCTGCTGCTGGAGAATTGTATCAAACACAATTTTGCAACATCATCAAAACCTTTGATCATCAGAATTTTTTCAGACGGAAATACCCTCTGTATTGAAAATAACCTTCAGGTAAGAGAGCAGATCAAAGAAAGTTCAGGGATTGGGCTTGCCAATATTGTGCAGCGTTATTCGCTACTTACTGAACGAAATGTATTCATAGAAAAATCTGAAGATCATTTTAAAGTAAAACTCCCGATGCTTTTGGCTAAGCCACATATTTCCAGTGCAAAACCTGAAGATGAAACAGCTGCTTACAAACGTGCCCAAAAAAGAGTAAAAGAAATAAAAAGCTTTTATATGAATCTGATCTCTTACTGTACCGTATGCTCCTTTTTAATTTTTATCAATCTCTATACAAGTAGCAGAAATCAGTGGTTTTGGTTTCCTGTGCTGGGATGGGGAATTGGGGTTGCTTCTCACGCCTTTCAGGTGTTTGGAGTGGGAGAATCATGGCAGGAAAAGAAGATTCGTGAAATTATGAACAAACAAAAAAAATAGAAACATGGAAAGGTTTGACGAAAACGATATTGAATACCAACGCGCCAGAAGGCAGGTAGACAGATTACGCGGTTTTTACGGTCATTTATTTGCTTACGTTGCCGTGAATGCAATGATTGTTGTATACAATTGCATGCATCTGAAACCTGGAGAAAGCTATTTTCAGTTTAAAAATTTTTTTACAGCTACTTTCTGGGGAATAGGGCTTGCAGCACACGCTGTTACCGTTTTTCTGCCTCGTATTAACTTTATCAGAAAATGGGAAGATAATAAGATTAAAGAACTGATGGATAAACAGGAAAAGCATTAGAAGGAAAATATTTTTTTAAAACACCTTTAACCCTAAAAATTATTGAAAATGAACATTTTATCAACTGTGTTTTACATTTCAATGGCAGCCTGGTTTATCACGGAATTCCTTTACAAGAATATACTGAAATCTGGAAAAGAAGATCAGAAGAATAAAGATAGATCTACTCTTAACCTCCTGTGGTTGGCTATTCCTTTTTCTATCGTAAGCTCAATCTTCATGTCTTATAATACTCATTTTCCGATTGTTGAAAGCAACTGGATTCTTTATGTAGGAGAGTTTCTGATTCTTATTGGAATTATTGTAAGATATGTGATCATCAGATCATTGGGGAAATATTTTACAGTAGATGTCACCATCAGACAGGATCATAAAATTAAAAAAGAAGGATTTTATAAGTACCTGAGACATCCTTCCTACGCTTTCTCTCTTTTAACGTCTCTTGGGCTTGGTTTATATTTGAACAACTGGCTATCACTAATTTTTGCTTTTGTACCTCCATTTTTAGCGTTTGCTTACAGGATTAAGGTTGAAGAGCAAGCATTGGTAGAACAGTTCGGTGATGAATATATTGAATACAGAAAAAGCACCAAGAAACTGATCCCATTTATCTATTAAAACCAGGTTTTTACGGTTCGGATAGCATAATCTACCATTCGGTAATATAAAATTGATTGAAGGTCTTTTCCTGACTTACCTTTGATTCAAGAAAAAAACAAATCAACCTTTTAAAACAAAACATTATGGAAATTTTACCAAATAAAGAGACGATTGCTTACAGAAAAGCTTCAAGAAGAGTAAAAGAATTAAAAGAGTTTTATGGAAACCTTACTTCATATTGTGTAGTAATTCCCTTTTTAGCAATACTTAACCTTGTGACTGCCCCAGGATATTTATGGTTTTTATGGCCTGCACTGGGATGGGGAATAGGAATTACATTCCATGCAATAAGTGTATTTGGAATTGGAAAAAGCTGGGAAGAAAGAAAAATAAAAGAACTGATGGAGAAGGAAGAAAAACCGAAAATAAAAACTTTTTAAACAATAATCATAACAGAAAACATATACGACCATGGATTACGAAACAGCTTCTGCAAGAACAAACAGTATCAGAAAATTTTATAAAAGCCTTTTTATATTTGCCATTTTTGCCGTTCTTCTCATTCCAGATGATATTTTTGGAGAAAAGGTGATTAATTTTCATTTGTTTGACAGATATACCATTCTTGGAATCTGGGTATTTATCATTTTTGTAAAAGCCGCAAAACTATTTCTTTTTGATTCCGAATGGGAAAGAAATATGATTGAAAAAGAGCTTAACAAAGAGAAAAAAAGAATAGACTATTAAAATCTGTCTGTTTTTATATAAATTTATTTCCAAAATCTAAAACCAAAATTTAAGCTCAATGATCAAAACTATCATTATAGAAGATGAAAAACCTGCTTCAAGGAAATTAGAAAGAATGCTGAGTAATTTCCCTGAAATAGAAGTAGTTGCTAAAATAGAATCTGTAGAAGAAGGCGTGGCCTGGTTTTCTGAAAATGAACACCCACAGCTGATCTTTTCGGATATAGTTTTAGGTGACGGATTGTCTTTTGATATTTTTGAGAAAGTACCTACAAAAGGTTTTATTATCTATACGACAGCCTTTGATCAGTATACTTTGAAAGCATTTAAACTGAATAGCATTGATTATCTTCTAAAGCCCATTCTTGATGAAGACCTGCAGGGTGCTGTGGAGAAATTCAAGTCATTCATCCCTGCCAATGACACCAATGGTTCTCAGGATATCAAACAGCTGATCAGAAAAGAAAAATCTACGCTTTCCAGAGTTTTGGTTAAAATAGGGTATAACCTTAAAATTATACAGACTCATGAGATAAGCTGTTTTTTCAGTGAAAATAAAATCGTTTATCTTCAGACGGAAGACCGTACCTATCCGTCAGATTTTACCCTTGACGAGCTGGAAGAAGTTCTTGATGAGAAAAAGTTTTTCCGTGTGAACAGACAGTTTATCATAAGTTCAGATTATATCAAAAATATCCACACTTCTCCTTACTATAAAGTGGAGCTGGAATTTCAACCGGAAGAGGAAATTACGGTAAGCAGAGATCGTGTGAAGGATTTCAAAGACTGGCTGGTCAGTTGATCAATAGGGAAGAATGCACTTCCTCATAACCCAAAAACGAACACCATGGATCTTATATTATTGATTTTTAAGCTATTCCTTTCTCTTTTTTATACCTGAACATGATCAGGTGTTATAAAAGTCACTGGCAGATTGTACAAAATGGTTAAAAGCTTCCGTAACCTCATTCTTATGCTTATGAGTAAGCGGAAAAGGAACCATGTGGGAATATTCAAACGTAAAATCTTTGATTTCAATATCCACATTGATATTCCTGTAACCACCCTGTAATGTATTTAATGCTTCTATTGGAGGGGCAACACTATCTTTTTCCAGGACATAAGCCTTTATCTGAGACTGAATTTCCTTAATTCTTTCTTCCCTTTCTTTTTGAAAATAATTGTAACGGAGCATCTTTTTGAACCAGCTTTCCTGAGGATGTAAGTTTTCGTTTTGATAATGCTTTAACCTCTTATCTGATTTGAAGTCAGAGCTGAGTAATTCTGTAAAAACAGACTGCATTTTGACCGTTGCCTGAGTATCCATGATGTATTTGGAAATCGGAAACATCCTATCGATGGTCATTCCCCCACAAAAACAAAAAACTTTTGACTGGCTAAAATAATGGTGAGGATCTGCCATTTTGATAATCATTGCAAGAAAAGATCCTATAGAATACCCGAATAAATCCAGATCAGCCTCTCTGGAAATACTCTTGATTTTACCGATTTTAATATCTTTTACCACTTCAGTAATATCAGAATAGGTCTGCAGCCCGGACCAGAAAATTCTTTGAGGATGCGCTTCCAACCTTGAACTTATAGCAGCATTCACGTAGGAATAATTCATGTTTTCCGGATATTTTTTCTTTCTGAAACTGACAACTTCCATCATGTGATGACGATCACTCCAGATAGGTTCCGCACGGTCCATATGAAATGCAATAGGGAACAAAATAATGGCTTTTTCTGTTCTTTGAGCCAGTTCATAAGCCCACGGAAGATATTTATCCCATTTCTTTTCATTAAGCCCATGAAAGAAGAATACAGCTCCTTTTGCTTCTTCTCTATCAGCCCGTTTCAGAATATGGTATTCAAACCTTTTGTTGCATTCAATATCAAAATCCTTGATGTCTACAGCGGGCTGGTTGTAAAAGACATAACCGTTTTTGTTGATTTCAAGTGTTTGATTATGTTTGCTGCAATGTTGATTTTCTGAACCGTAAAGCAAGTCACAAACTTTAGATTCAAAAGGAATTGATTCAATGGTTACATTCAGCTCCTTAAGTTCAGCCCTGTCTTTTCCGGAATCAAAATGATTTTTCAAAACTTCATATAATTCATAATATTCCATAGCAAGAAGGTTGAAGGTTCATATTTATAACCATCAAGTTAGATAAATATTATGGTAATGGGTTGATTTTTAGAGTTTAAATATATTCTAGGCATAAGAGAAGAACAATAAGCCCCGGAATAATTTTATTCCGGGGCAGTAATATATAAATTGATGATGATGTTTATCCTTTTTCTTTCGTTTTCTCTCCGTATTTCTGAATAGAGATAGCTGTGAGAGCAACCATAATCACACACAAAATCAGATCTGCTTTTTCAGGATGAAAGACTTCCTGGTAGATATTATAGCCTACAAGCATTGATACAAAAAAGATGAGAGCGTTACTGGATGATGCATATTGATTGTTAATTGTTGTTTTCATAATGATATTTTTTATTGTTGTTTATCCAGTAAGTATGACAATTCAAAATACGTTACAACAATTTTCAAAGAAATAATCAGTTCTTCCCATGACTTAAAATAGGATTACTATTTTTCAATAATGTAACTATCTGTAATCAATTCTGTTAGATTCAGTGTCTTCAAGTTGTTTAATGACAGACTCAGGAATTTCGTCACTGTCAATCGGGAAGCTGATAGAATCTGAAATAAAGTTTTTCCTGTCCGCTTTTCTGAAAATTTCAAACAAAGCAATCGGTTCCTGATTGAAGCTGATACAAGTGCTTATAAAATGGATTTCTAGTAGTTTATAGTCGGGATTCTTAAGTTTTTCTTTAATATCTTTTATTCTTGAAATAAAGTGTCTCTGTCGGATAAATGTATTGCTGTTCATGATAATAAAAACATAATCTGAATAGGCAGTTACCTTCCCAAAATACTTATGATGATCGCCGCCGCTTCTTTCAATAAAATATTCTCCTGTAGTTTCAGATTTATAAATTTCCATAGCAGAACGCCATATCCGTTCTTCTTTTGCCATCAAAGGATTGTCAGGCAGATTTCTGTTATAAGAATACCAACAACCCACCAAACGGTCTAAAAGAGGTGTATTCTGGCTTACATTATTCATATCAATCCTAAGATCATTAAAGTTGAATGATTCTGTATTGGAATTAATAAAATCTATATAATTTGAATACCCCAAAACTTTGACAATCATACTCAGCTTGGCGAGATTAGGTCTGCTCAGAACAGCATTTTCATTCTGTTTGAATTTCTTTAGCTTATTGATAATCAAGTGTTCGTAGAGATAATTGTTTCCAAGAAGGTCAGGTTCTTTTTTGATCTCTTTCTCCGAATGGTCATTGATAATCAGATCATTCAGTTCAGCACTTATATAAGACCATTCGGTTTTGGTTACATCTTCCCAATGGTTTTTCTTTAAAAATTGCCGGCTTAAGAAGTTCATCAGCTTCTCAAGATGCAGAATATCTTCCTTTTTCATGGTGTTTATTTATAAGACTAATTTAAGATTTTTATCAAACCAAAAAAGATTTTTAGGAGACTTTTATATTTTAAAATCCATTGATATTTGAATAGAAAAACAAAAATCAAAACAATGGAAACAAAAATGGTATTAAAAGACGAATCCCTTTGGAAGCGAATACAGGAGTTTTCTCTCGATGCACAAGGAGTTGATTTTCCCTTTTCAAAGAAACTGGCAAAAGAAGAATGCTGGAGTCTTGATTTCGCAAAAAAAGCAATCGAAGAATACAAAAAGTTTGTCTATCTCTGCTGTATTCTCCCCAATGGAGCATCTCCCAGCAAAATCGTAGATAAGGTATGGCATATGCACCTTATTTACACTCAGAACTACTGGGAAGAATTTTGTCCTCATATTTTAAAAAGACCACTTCATCATCATCCATCTAAAGGAGGAGCCAGGGAGAGAGAGAAACATTATAACTGGTTTGAAGATACTTTATTAAGTTATCAAAAAGTCTTTCAGCAGGAAGCACCTGAAGACATCTGGAAAGAGTTCAGGAAAAAATCTACAATACAAACCTGGTTGAGAAAAATGGTTTTTTTTTCTCCAATTCTTATTTTACTCTTTTTATTCTCATGTACGGAAGGAGGAGATTTTACAGGATTGCTGGTTACAGGAGTAGTATTTGCAATTATTTTTATACTGGGGGCCATTGCCTCAATAGTTGGAGATAATGAAGTCACAGATCCTAACAGAAAAGATAAGCAGAATAATGACGGAGGAGGAAGCTGTGGAGGCTCAAGCTGCAGTGGAGGCGGAGGTTGCGGAGGT
Source organism: Chryseobacterium sp. CH21 (assembly GCF_004119445.1). Classification (GTDB taxonomy): domain Bacteria; phylum Bacteroidota; class Bacteroidia; order Flavobacteriales; family Weeksellaceae; genus Chryseobacterium. The sequence goes on from NZ_QICI01000073.1 coordinate 80,301, forward strand.
GGTTGTGGCGGATGCGGAGGCTGTGGTGGATAACAAAAACTAATCATTATGAAGAAAGTAATCATTCATTCGGTTCCGGTTGTGATAAGCTTTGCGTGGCTTATGGCAGAAAACCAGACATTTAATCCGATTATTCTTAAAGGACCAGATTTTCTGAAGTTCTATTTTATCCTGATTTTCGGATTCTACGTTTCAGTTTTTATTTTAAATTCTTTGAAAGAAACCATTTCAAGAACGACACTTTATTTTGCAGGATCTATTTTCTTATTGGGGGTTATCAAACTGATAAGAGGAATCATATTAGGAAAACCGATCGGGTTTTTACTCATGATTTTAATAATAGAAATTATTGTTATATTGGCATTTATGTTGAATCATATTAATAAAAAGATGAATTCATAAACCTGTATAAAAAACAAACCCGAAACAAAATGTTCCGGGCTTTATAATGTCTTGTTGATATCAAATATCTTTCTTTTTTCGTTGACGGGCTGATAACCATATTTTCTAACCATAACGGAAGTCAGAACCACTAAAATAAGGCTGATCGCAATATTGGAATTTTCCGGATGAACAATAGCCTGATAAAGATTATAACCGAAAATGGCAGATACAATAGCAATCAGAATATTGTTTACGTAAGCATACTGGTTTTTTGTAGATGTTTTCATAGTAGTATTTTTTATTGTTATTTACTCAGTAAGTATGATAACTTAAAAAACGTTACAGAAAAATTTCAAAAATTTTTTTTTTAAAATGATCTCAATATATTTTAATCACCAGAATAGAATACCTCGCATCCCGGCCCCAAAAAATAATTACGAAATCACACCGCTGCCAATCAATTCATCATCAATATACCATGACGCAAACTGTCCTTCTGCAATCGCCGACTGAAGTTCATCAAATTCAACATACAAAGCATTTTCAAACTGAAATAGCGTCGCTTTCTGCAAAGATTGTCTGTATCTGAATCTGGCCAATACTTCCATGGATTCTCCATTCTGAAGTTTCATATCCTCACGTACCCAGTGAAGCTCAGCGTTATCAATTTTCAGGGCTTTTTTGTGAAGTCCAGGGAAATGGCTTCCTTCGCCCACAAAAATGATATTGTTTTCCATGTCTCTTGAGACAATAAAGCAGCTTTCTTTATGACCGCCTATACCAAGTCCTCTGCTTTGTCCGATGGTGAAAAACTGGGCTCCCTGATGTTTCCCGATTACTTTTCCGTCAGCTTTTTTATAATTGATTTTTCTTGATAAAAACTCAAGTTCTTCTTCCTTGGATGAAAACTCAGGTTTTTCTTCTGAAAATAAAGGTGAATCTTTGAAAATTTCTACAATTTCTCCTTCATTAGGTTTTAATTGCTGCTGTAAAAACTGTGGAAGGCTTACTTTTCCGATAAAACATAATCCCTGAGAATCTTTTTTATCCGCCGTTACCAATCCGATTTCTTTCGCAATTTCTCTTACCTGAGGTTTTGTAAGTTCTCCGATGGGGAATAGAGCTTTAGAAAGCTGGTCCTGGCTCAGCTGGCAAAGGAAATAAGACTGATCTTTATTGTTGTCTTTCCCGGCCAGAAGATGGAAAATTTCTTTCCCGTTTTCATCAAAAGTAGAATTTACCCTTGCATAATGTCCTGTAGCAACCTTATCTGCTCCTAAAGACATTGCGGTCTTCATAAACACATCGAATTTTACTTCTCTGTTACACAAAACATCAGGGTTGGGAGTTCTTCCTTTTTGATATTCATCAAACATATAATCAACGATACGTTCTTTGTAAAGTTCACTCATGTCTATCACCTGGAAAGGAATTCCAAGCTTTTGTGCCACCATAAGGGCATCATTACTGTCCTCAATCCAGGGACATTCATCTTCTAATGTTACGGAAGCATCGTTCCAGTTTCTCATGAATAAAGCCACTACTTCATGGCCTTGCTGCTGCAGCAAATAAGCTGTAACACTAGAATCTACACCTCCGGAGAGGCCTACTACTACTTTCATTGTATTTCAATTTTACGAAACTCTTAACGGGAGTTCTTAGTTTGATGCGGCAAAAATACGATTAATAAAGTCGTAAAAAAACCATAATTTTAAACATTGATAAAAACGATAGAATAACCAATCACATTTTTATCACTCTCTCTGAAGATGGAAACAGATGAGTGTATAATTTTAAAACAATAAATAGAACATATGAAAAAGTTTATTATTTCTGTGATGCTGATAAGCTCAGGATCACTTTTTTCCCAGGTTTCAATAGGTACACAGGCACAGGAAAACAATAGATGGACGTTTGGAGGTGGTATCGGATTAGGATTCGGGAGCAATAGTTCATTTAATTTGCAGGCTTCACCAAGAGTAGGTTACAGTCTTACAGAGGATCTTGAAGCTGGAGCTATAGGAAGTGTATCATGGCAGACTTCCAATTCTTATAAATCTACCATGTTTGGAGTTGGACCATTTGTGAACTATTATTTTGCCAGATCATTTTATGTAGGAGCCAATTATCAGCATTTCTTTATCAATTATAAAGACAAATACTACGATTATAAATACAATACAGAAGAAAATGCACTATATCTTGGAGGAGGTTATATGCAGAGAATCGGGAATAATTCCTTTATGCAGTTAGGATTGATGTATAATGTACTTTGGAAGCAGAATTCCAGTGTGTTTACAAGCGGTCTGATCCCGAATATTGGTTTTGTAGTAGGACTTTAATTTTATCAATAGGAACGGACTTTAACCGTTAATTATAAGATAGAATTAGCCAAAAACGTATAAAAAAACACCCCGGAAAATTTTCGGGGGTGTTTCTATTTAAAATTAAACTATTTATTTAATTA
>NZ_QICI01000083.1 GCF_004119445.1 Chryseobacterium sp. CH21
TGGAAGGGTTTGGCCATGCATATACCTCTCCCAAAGGTTATATTGGGAACTTTACCCCATTTCTGGACTCCTTATCACAGAAAAGTTTATTTTGGGAAAATAATTTGAGTTCGGCAGGAAGAACATTTGGAGCGCTGCCATCACTTACGGGATCTGCTGAAACGCCTAACCTTGTTTTTGTAGTACTGGAAGGGTTTGGCCATGCATATACCTCTCCCAAAGGTTATATTGGGAACTTTACCCCATTTCTGGACTCCTTATCACAGAAAAGTTTATTTTGGGAAA
>NZ_QICI01000074.1 GCF_004119445.1 Chryseobacterium sp. CH21
TTTTCCATCAACTTCAAATGCTTTTGGGACAAGGTTTAAAAATTTTAAAGGTGAGGCAAGCGATGCTGAAGACCGTTCACCAGCAAGATTAGGGTTATGTATTCATAATTCACTACATCTTTCCCAAGAAGACTGGAGTTCACTGCCTGATCTGCACTCAAACCATACATATTGCAGAATATTGATTTTCCATCAACTTCAAATGCTTTTGGGACAAGGTTTAAAAATTTTAAAGGTGAGGCAAGCGATGCTGAAGACCGTTCACCAGCAAGATTAGGGTTATG
>NZ_QICI01000095.1 GCF_004119445.1 Chryseobacterium sp. CH21
CATATGTCAGCAATGGCAAGTATAAGATCAGATAAGGAATTAAAAACTTATTTCCTAAGAAAAGTAAGTGAAGGAAAAAATAAAATGAGTGTCCTGAATGCGGTAAGAAATAAATTAGTACACAGAATAATGGCTGTCATCAATAGAAAACAGCCATTTTTACAAAAAGAAGAATTTGTGTCAATAAAAAATTCAAATTTCTCTTGTGTATTAACATAGAAATCTTTGCGTTTTCCAACAAAAAAATCATCAGTATTCAACAGCCCTTCCGATCTTAACAAACATCAATGTTTTTGATATTTCAGAGTGGTATTTTTGTATCACTAAAATCAACAATATGGAATTAGGAATAGGAATGTTCGGAGATTTGGCTTTAGACCAGTCTACCGGAAAATATAGAGATGCAGGAATTAAGATCCGCGAAATTCTGGATCAGGTAAAATTTATGGATGAGGTGGGAATTGATGTTTTCGCAATGGGAGAACATCACCGTCCGGATTATGCGGTTTCCTCACCGGAGATCGTTTTGGCACGGCCGCGAGTATTACAAAAATATCAAACTGGCCAGTGGAGTTACTGTTTTAAGTTCTTCGGAGCCGGTAAAAGTATATGAAGATTTTTCAACACTGGATCTTATTTCAGATGGAAGAGCAGAGATATTCGTAGGACGTGGAAGTTTCATAGAGTCATTTCCGTTGTATGGTTATTCATTGAATGATTATGAACAGTTATTTGACGAAAAACTAGAATTATTATTGAAAATCAATTCTGAAGAAAACGTTAGCTGGTCAGGAAAACTTCGTGCTCCGATGCAGAATCAAACGGTATATCCAAGAGCAAAAAATGATGGAAAACTTTCAATCTGGAGAGCCGTTGGAGGAACTCCTCAGTCTGTTCTAAGTGCAGCACAGCTTGGAATGCCTTTAGTGGTGGCTATCATTGGAGGAATGCCAATTCAGTTTAGAAATCTGATCGAATTCTACAAACAGGAATACCAAAAAGCGGGACATGATGTTTCGAAGATGCAGATTGCGGTTCATTCCCATACATTTGTGAGTGATGATCAGAAAGTGGTGGATGGATATTTCCATAACTATAAATCTCAGATGGACAGAATTGGGTCTTCCAGAGGATGGGCGCCTTACACAAAAGCGCAGTATGACGGTGGAAGAAGCAAAGATGGAGCATTATTTATCGGAAGTCCGGCAGAAGTAGCAGATAAAATTGCTTATATGAAGGAGATTTTCGGGATTACCAGATTTATCGGACACATGGATGTGGGAGATCCTGCTCATGATGTGATGATGAAGTCTATTGAATTATTCGGGAAAGAAGTAAAACCTGTCATTAAAGACTTATAAAATAAAAGAGACTGTCTCAGAAGTGTCATTCTGACGAAGGAAGAATCTCATAGATAACCAAATACATGAGATTCTTCACTACATTTCATTTCGTTCAGAATGACAAAAGCCAAATTGTGTGACTTTCGAGACAGCCTCTTTCTATAGAAATCACAAAAATTATATTTCCTGATAATAGGCTATTGCGACCTGCGGATGGAATGGGAGCATGAATGTTTCCCAACCATTTTCCAGATCTGTTTCTTTGCTGAGAAGGTATTTATTGTCAATAATATCAATCAGTAAAAGCTCAGGAGAGAAAAAAGTAAGCCCTATTTTATGTTTTGAAGGATCTTCAAGATGAGAAGAAATAAGGTCCAGTTTAAAATTTTCAAACGGAAAATAAGTATTTCCCAAAACATCCGGTATACTTCTGATCATTCCGCCTAATTGAGAAACATAATTGCTGACAGCACTGCTTAATAAAAAAGGAATTTTCTGGGCATTCGGATTTTTCTGAAGGAGTTCCCAATAATTCTTTACAGGATTTTCTTTCTCATCAAAAGCCTGATGCTGAATTTTATATTCAAAATAAGTATCATCAAATACGTATCGATCCCAAATCATTTCAGAACTTTGATCAATCACAATACGGAAAGCGAGTTTTATTTTTTTCATCATTTCAGGTATTTTATCATTTTACACTTCCATAAAAAGAATCAAGGCATTTTCACTCAAAGCTTCAAATTCCAGTTCTTCAATTTCCCAAAGGAGAAGGGCATCCCGGTTTTCCATCAGTCTGTTTTGAAACTCAAAGGCACCGTTGATAACCATTCCGAAGATAGACTTATTTGAATCCTTCAATGCATAATATCCCTCTGCACGGCCATTATAAAGTCCTATGAAATTGGGCTGTTCTAATGTTTTTGAGATTTTAAAAGCATTGTTTTTCAAAGTAAAATCCAGTTCATTCTTCGCATAGTTCTGAATGTTTTCTTCTTTTTTAAACTCAAAAATTAAAAAATCTGTCTGGTCGTGATACACCATATTTTTGATGACAATGTCTTTCCCAGCCTCAGTATTCAGCGTAAGGGACATTCCTGCTGAAATTGTTTCATAGAAATCTGTGATGATAATTTCTCCATATAAAGGGAGTATCAAAAGGGTTCTTTCCTCATCAAACTGGAGTCTCAGCTCTCCTTCGATATCCGAAACAACCTCTTTTACACTATACAAAGTTTGAGTTCTTTCTTCACTTTTCAGGATCTCTGTAACGGTACTTTTTTCATTTTCCTGCCAGATTCTGAAATCATTTTTTAAAATTTTTGATGGGGCTTGAACTAACATAGGGCTACGATTTAATATTTCCACGAGACACAGATCCATACATTGCTTTTGAGGATGAGTAGCAAATAATTCATATCTATATCAGACCTGTGCTTTGTGGAAATGTGATAATAAATAATATTTAAGGAACTTTTCAGAATTTATGCTGATACTTTTATCGTATGAGTGAGTGCAAACCCACCGCTTACACTTCCTGAAATGGCAGACATTTCATTAGAGGTTCCGTCACTGAATACATTATCATTGGCATTGTAGGTGTAACCGCTCATTCCTTTGTATCCGGTACTTGCTCCTACCTGTACCACTGCGCTGTCACTTCCTTCAGGAAAGGCAATCTGAGTCACCAATAAAGACTGTCCTGCAGAATTATAAATATGAACATGAATGTGAGTGGCTCTTCCATTGTACCAACCCGGAAAAATGGAAGTGAATTTTACCTGGCCATTAGCATCCGTAGTCTGTCTGCCTCTTAGAAAATGTACGGTAGTGTAGTTGGCAGACTGCATTCCCGTTCCGCCATATTCAGAGTAATTTCCATCTTTATCACAATGCCATATATCTACAAAAGCACCTTGTAAAATAGCACAGCTTGTATTCACATTCTGTACGGTGATCGTAATGGTAAAAGGAACTCCCGTTCTGTCGCTTACAATATTACTTTGAACCAACGTAGATGGAGATTTTGTAGGAAAAGGTCCTTCGGTTTCTGTATTGGTAACAGAACATCCTGTGGAACCAGATCCTGTAGAGGTAGTAGAAGATGAGTCTATAATGTCATCGTCACTTCCGCAATGGATTAAAAGAGGAGCGGCAACGGCAGTTACCCCTGCTAATCCAAGACTTTTCAGAAAGCCTTTTCTATTCATTGTTTTCATAATACAGGGTTTTAAGATTATACATTGGGCTGGAAGTATGAAGATGGGAGAAGGAAGTTAAAAACATCCGGAACTTAACTTTCAGTTTCCAGCCTTTTCATATTTCAAAAGTATTTTCAAAAAACGCTGTAGGAAAATTTATGAGGTAAACGAATAAAATGTGTCGGTAAATGAGTGTTTTTTAAGAATTATTAAGAGTTTTGATGGAAGTTTGGAGAAGGAAGCTGGAGGTATTATACTATGTTTTAAAGGCATTCAAAACTTCCATCTTCCATCCTCCCGCTTCCATCAGAATTTATCCCTTATTCACAATCTTCATCACAAGATCTTTATAAGTTTCTCCAATTGGAATGATGAATTCTCCGATGTGAATATTACGGTTGACAATGGTTTTAATGTTTTGGATGGGAACGATATAAGAGCGATGCACTCTTACAAAATCTTTTTCAGAGAGCTTTTCCAGAATGTTTTTCATGGAAGAACGTGCCGTGATGGTTGAATGATCGTTCACATGGATCTGGATATAATCATCCAGCCCTTCAATCAGAAGAATATCGTTGAAGTTGATCTTATGAAGTTTGTAATCGGCACGTATGGAAAGGTATTTTATTTCATCAGCATCACTATTGATTTTCACCTTCTCTACAGCTGCTTTGAATCTTTCAAAAGAAAATGGCTTTAGCAGATAATCAACGGCATTGATACTGAAAGCATCTACCGCATATTCCGAATAGGCTGTGGTGAAAATTACTTTGGTATTCTGAGAAATATTTTTATAAAAATCCATTCCGTTTTTGGAAGGCATTTCTATGTCCAGAAAGATGAGGTCTACAGGAAATTTATTAAGATATTTTTGGGCATCACTTTGAGTATTGAAGACCTTTTCAAGAAAGAGGTTTTCAATTTTTCCGGCATAATTCTCAATGATTTTCAAGGCGAGAATTTCATCGTCAAGAGCGATGGCTTTTATCATACGTTTATAGTAAATTAATTTTTAAATCAACTTCAAAAGTCTTTCCGTTATTAGTCATATTCAGTGAATGTTGTCCGGGATAAGCTTGTTGTAAATGTTCAAGAGTGTTTTTTAATCCTACTTTCAAGCTTTCCTCATCCGTAATATTTCGGTTCACAATATTATTAAAAACATTAAAATGAAACTGCTCTTCCTCAATCATGATGTTGATCGCTATTTTAGAGTTTTCTTCTGCATTAAAACCATATTTGAAGGCATTTTCAATAAAATTTACCAAAATAAAAGGAGCTATTTGCAAATCCTTTGCCTCTCCGGTTTCTGTATAGGAAAAATCCAGACTGTTGTCTGTTCTGATCAGTTGCAGGGCTATATAATCTTTTACATATTCAATTTCTTTACTGAGCTTTACCAGATCTTTACTGCTTTCCTGGACTACGTAGCGCATCACATTGGAGAGTTTCAGAATACTGTTGGGAGCATCATCAGATTTGAATAAAGCCAGTGAGTAAATGGAATTGAGAATATTGAACAGAAAATGGGGTTGCAGCTGATATTTTAAGCTCAATAATTCTGCCTTGGCTTTAGAACGTTCCAACTCCTTTTTCTCGATATTTTTAAAAATAAAAAGAGAGGATAAAAAAGAAAAGAGAAAAGGAAGAAGTGATGAAAAGATCATCTGGCCGTAAGAAGTATTATTACCATGCTGAAAGTTTTCTGGAGAAAATCTTCCATCCATAGGCGGGGGAGGTATATTTCCGTTGGGGCTTCCAGGAGGAGGCCGCATCTGAGTCGGGAAATGCTGGGCAGAAATATTGTTTTCAGCTGTAAGATAATTGGGTACAAATACCATAATTCCGAAACAGATCAGAATACAAACTATAAACAACAAGTATTTCTTTTGGCTGTAGAATCTGGGCAGAAAAAAATTCAGATTAAAGTAAAAAAAGATAACCACCAGTACGAAACGGATAAACTCTCTCTGAAATGGGGAAACCTTAAAAACAGACAAAGTTCCGTCAAAATCCGGAGAAGAAACAACCGGAATTGTTAAGAGTAGCAGAATAAGGATGATATGTTGCCCGATTTTTTTCACACTGGAGACATGAATTAAGATTCTTTTTCATTCAAATGTAATGAAATGAGTCATAAAAAAGTACACTTAAGCAGAAAATCAAAAAATATTCAGAGCTTAAGTGTACTTTCACTGAAAGATGTTTGCTGTTGAAAATTGCTTACACAATCTCGATCAGGCTTCCTCTTTCCTCATCTTTAATAATATTGAGTGCCGTAGGAATTTTCTCTTTCAGTTCTTCAACGTGCGAAATGATTCCCACAATCCTGTTTTCTTTCATCAGATTGGTGAGGGTTTCAAATACAATATTCACAGATTCCGTATCCTGAGTTCCGAAACCTTCATCAATAAAGAAGAAATTTTTATCTGCCTGTGCATTGGCCTGAACACTTTCTGCCAGTGCCAGTGCCAGACTCAACGATACCTGAAATGCCTGTCCACCGGAAAGCGTTTTTACACTTCTGCTTTTCCCTTCGTTGAGGTAATCAATGATTTCAAAATCGTTATTTTCATTAAGCTGAAGACTCAGCTGATTTCTTGTCATGCGGTGAAAACGTACATTGGCATGATCACAAAGCTGTCTCAGATAAATAGACGAGACATATTGTACAAAACCCGCTCCTTTAAACAGGTTCATCATGATTTTTAAATTTTCCGAACGCTTCTGAAGCTTTGCCAGTTCTTTTAAAAGAGTTTCTTTTTTCACAAACTCCTTTTCCAACCGATCTATTTCAGCAGTTTTTGTAACTACAGAATCACTGATCTGTTTGTGTTTAATTTGTGCCTCATTGAATTGCTTTTCGGTCAGAGAAAATTGTTCATTGTCGAATGACAATCCTTTAAGTTTCAATTCCAGCTCTGCAATGAATTTATTTAAAGCTTCAAATTCTACTTTGAAATGCTGAACCTTGGTTCTCACCAATTCAATATTGATTTCCTGAAGTAAAATATCTTCAATTTCTTTAAATTCTGAAAAATTTTGATCTGCCAGAGCATTGACAATTGCATCTTCATTAGCGGAAATCTCCTTTTCAAGTGCGGCAATCTGTTTCTCAGACTGGCTGACAATCGCTTTTTGCTCCGCTAATTTCGGGGAAAGGATTTTTTCCTGCTCTAATGCTTTTTGATAATTTTCTTCGGTTTCTTTGTTGGATTGTACCAACTTTTGATAAGCTTCTTCAACTTCAGTTTTTTCTTTTTGAGAATACTGATTCCAGTCCAGAATTCTAAGACCCGAACGGCTGATATTAATCTGTTCTTGTTTTGAAACTTCTTCCAGACGGAAAGCTTCCAAAGCACTCCTGTATTTTTCCAGCGTTTTAGATTCTCTGTCCAGATTTTCCCTTTCCAAAGTAATATTCCGCTCCGTTTCTTCAATCTTTTTTTCCAGCGTAAAAGACTCCGAGCGTTTTTTTTCGAATTCCTCTTCCTGATCAGGAGAAAAGCTTTTCCATGTGAAGTTCAGGATATGATTTTCAATATCTTTTTGAATCTGAAGAACTGTTTTTTGTTCCGAAAGAAGCTGTTCTTCGAAGATTTTTTTACGATCCAGAATTTTATCAATCTCAGCCTCCTGCTTTTGAAGACCAACGATTTCCTGTTCCGCGGATGTTATTTTCTCCTGAATTTCTTGTAGTTCAGTATTCACATCATAAAATTCCACAATATGCGGATGCTCTTTAGAACCGCAAAGAGGGCAGTTTTCACCGTCATGAAGCTCACTGGCGAAACGGGAGAGTTCTTTTTGAATTTTAAGATGATCCAGTTTCTGGGAAAATTTCTTTTTCTGAGTTTCTAAAGTTTCTTTCCTGCTTTTGAAATCCTCTTTATAATTCTCGGTATAATTAAAAGGTTTTAATTCTCTTGCAATTTCTACAATCTGCTTTTGATGTTTTTCAATCTTTTCGGTTTGTTCCTGAAGTAATTTTTTTAAATTTTTTTGTTGAATAAACCAGTTACTCACTTCAGAAAGTAGAGAAGAATCAAGTTTTTGTTCCTTTAAACTTTTGGTCTGTGCAGAAAGTTCATCAATGGTCTTTTGAATCTTCTCTTTATGAAGGTTTACTTCTTTTACTTTTTCGGAACCTTTCTGAGTTCTTTCATTCAAAACTTTAATTTCTTCAGAAAATTTCATGATCTGAATAATGAGGTTCAAGTCATTTTCCTGAATTCTGGATTGCTCCAAAGCTTTAAACTGTGGCTCAAGAGCTGTGAGCTGTTCTTTTATAAGATTAAAAGCTTTTTCAGTTTCCTGCTGGCTTTTGATCTGTTGTTCCTTTTCATTTTGCTTGTCCGAAATCTCTTTTGAAAGCTTATTTTTCTCAACAATTAATGGATTAAAGAGTCTGAAAATACGGTCGTATAATTCCGCTTGTGCTTCCAGAGCATCCATTTGAGGTTTTTCTTCGGAAAGTTTGCTGAATTTTTCTTTATTCTGCTGTAAACTGTCAAAGTCACTTTTTAAGTTTTTCAGCTGTTGATACGTCTGGGAAATTTTTTCCAGTTTTTCATTGGATTCAGCAAGGAGTTTCTGTTCCTCCGTCAGCTCTTCCTTCTGAATACTGATCTTCTCTTCATTGATTTCTTCAAATCCTTTCAACTGCCCCTCCAGCTGATCAAGTTCAGATCTGTTTTTTACATTGAGTGCAGAAACATTGTTTTGAAGGTCAAATTTTTGAAGATTAAAGATCTCCTTCATCATATTCGTTCTTTCTGCAGCACCCAATTCAAGGAATTCTTTGAACTGTCCCTGCGGAATAATGATGGTTCTTTTGAAGTTGGAATAGCTTAACCCGATAATAGATTCTGCATTGGAATGATCAAGAGGAACCCATTTACCATTGATATGCTCATAAAAAGTAACTGCATTCGGCTTTACCTCTTCGAATTTTTTGGAATTTCGCTTAAAATCACGGGTGGCGCGGAACAATTTATTCTCATAATTCACAAAATCAAACTCTATATAAGAACTGTTTGATTTTAAGTTCATCATATTGTAAGCCCTTTTATCACGCATGTTCAGACGTTCCGTTTCGCCATATAAAGCAAACGAAATCGCTTCAAGAACTGATGATTTTCCAGAACCCACGGCTCCAAAAATTCCGAAAAGACCAGCTTCTGTAAGATTTCGGAAGTCAATCGTCTGGCGTTCCTGATAGGAATAAAGCCCTTCGATAGTTAATTGAACAGGGATCATGGCTTATGCATTTAAAATTTCGTTAAACAAATTCATCAGTTCTTCATTGGCTTCCTGCCCGCCGTTTTTCGATTTAAAATAATCTTTAAATAAAATATCAATATCCTGACTCAAATTGATTTCATAGGTTTGATCTTCTGCCAATTCCAGGTTTCTGACTTTGGGTATAAGATGAACAATTCCGTTGTGAGCCTGATAAATTACCCTTCTTTCATCAGCGGTTAAAAATGTTTCACTTTCCAATGTAAGCTCAATAAATGTATTGGGATTTTCACTCAGCCATTGAACGGCATCATCAATGGAGGTAAATGTTTTTCTGACTAAAGTTCTTCCACTGGTCAGTATTTTTTTTTCATAAGAAACCGCTTTTCCTGGTTCTGCATCAATAATGGAAACATATTTTGTCTGCCCAGCTTCACTGAAACTGTAGCATAGGGGAGAAGATGAATAAATAACAGGTTTTTCCTTCGTTCCGATATTCTGAAAAGCATGAAGGTGACCCAATGCAGTATACTGAATCTGCTCAGGAATACTGTCAGAAAAAATAAGATCTGCATTCCCTATTTTAATGGGTTTTTCACCTTCGGGTTCCTCCAAAATTTCAGCACCTCTTTTATTCATATACAAATGAGCCGTCAGAAGATTCACTCCGGAATCATCACAAAACTGATCTGCAAGGTTTTTCCATGTCTGTGAAAGAACTTTGTTGATTTCTTCCTCTTTATTTTCTCCAAAATATTCCTTTAGCCGGATCTCATTCGCGAAAGGCGTGTGAAGAATTCTTACAGGAAAGTTGATCCCATCAATTTTAAGTTCTATGAAACCTTCTTTTGAATTGATAATGTTGAAATATTCTGTACCAAAAGGAATGATCTCTGCTTTAGGATGGCCTATTAAGATAATTCCACATTCTCTTGCCAGAGGATCAGGGGCATTGATTAAGCTGGGAGAATCATGATTGCCGGAAATAGCAATTACAGGACGTTTTCCATTTAATGATAAACGTTTTAAAGTTTTATAGAAAAGCTCAGCAGCCTCTACACTTGGATTGAAATTATCAAAAAGATCACCGGCAATTACAACTAAATCAACGCTTTGTTCATCGGCAATCTGAACAATTTCATTCATAACCAGAACCTGCTCTTCAAGTCTTGAAAAGCGGTCGAGGCGTTTACCCAAATGCCAGTCGGCAGTGTGGAGGATTTTCATAATTTAAATTTGAAAATTATTTGTTGTTTTACATCTAGCTGTTTCTTTGAGTAAAGAACAATTTTTATAGTTGATCATCAGATTCTTTTGCTTTGAAATCTTTCAGAATTTGTTTTAAACGTGTTTTCCTTTCTGCTTCTGCATTCTGTATCTTACGTTTTTTCTGATCAATCTGCTTTTTATTTTTTTTCCTGTTCGCGTCGTTGTTTTTGCTCATATTTTTATTGGTAAGAAATAGCTTCTTCAAAAATAAGAAACAAAAAGAGAAGAAGTGTGGTGGATTTCCGTATAAACTAATAATAAATTAATTTTGTAAAAAAAGATGGAACAACAGTCCAAAGATCCCCTACACGGAAAAAGGCTGGATGCTATCCTTGAAGAACTTGTAGAATACTACGAAGGCTTCGAAAGGCTTGGCGAACAGATCAATATAAAATGTTTTACAGATAATCCAAGTATCAATTCTTCGCTCAAGTTTTTAAGGAAAACACCTTGGGCAAGAACAAAAGTAGAAAGTCTCTATCTCTTTATGCTGAGACAGAAAAAAAGAGAAGAGGGTAGAAAAAAATAAAGGATGGAAATTCCTGAACTTATAATGGAGTTTAATATAAAGTAAAAAGAAGATCTGTTTTTCTTTATGCCTTTCATAGCTTCCTTATTCCGTCCCCAGCTTCCAAGCTCATTGAATCATTTCAAAAAATAGTATATTTGTAACATTAATCGTGAAACAAAATCACGACAAAAAGAAAAAATATGACAATCGAAAACAATCACGTTGTAGCTGTAAAGTATATACTTCACACTATTGAACCAGATGGAAGTAAGATTCTTGTAGAAGAAACAACTTCAGAAAATCCACTTACATTTTTGTATGGTATGGGAATGATGATTCCTAAGTTTGAAGAAAATATCCTAGGTTTAAAAGCTGGAGATAAAGCTGCTTTTACAATTCAGCCTGAAGAAGCTTACGGTGAGAGACAACCAGATGCTATCGCACAATTACCAGTGGAAATGTTTAAAGAATCAGGGCTTCCTCCAGTAGGAGCTATTTTACCTTTGTCTGATAATCAAGGAAACAATTTTCAGGCTTTTGTAGTAGAAGTTACTCCGGAAGTTGTCGTAGCAGACCTTAACCACCCAATGGCAGGTAAAGTATTAGACTTCCAGGTTGAAGTTTTAAATACCCGTCCGGCAACAGAAGAGGAATTGTCACATGGACATGCTCACGGAATTGACGGAAACGAAGCTCACTAAAAAATAAAAAAATGTCCGGTTTTTCGGATATTTTTTAGAGATAAAAAATGAGCCACAGATAATTCTGTGGCTCATTTTTATTGATAAGGTTACAATAGTGATTGAATGCTTGGCATTCCCCTCTAGTGGAGGGGTGGCAAAAATTCAAAGAATTTTTGACGGGGTGGTTCTATACGCAAAGCATTATTCTGTCTTATATTCTCTCAATCCGCTTACTAATCCAAAAACTCCCCCGAAACATAATACCAACGTTCATGCATTTTCTGGAAAACAGAAAACTCATGATGAACCTGCGGATGACCATCCTGGTCTGTATAATAAGCTTTAAACTCTACATGATTTAAAGCTGGAGTCCGGATAATCTCCAGTTTTGTCCATTCATTGATTTCTCCCCATTCCTGAAGATCTCTCTTATTGTGGTATTTTCTTTTTCCCGGAAGGGTAGTCTCCATCAGATATTCGCCATTCGGAATGGCAAAAGCGGAGAATCTTGAACGCATCAGGGCTTCAGCAGTAGGAGCATGTTTTTCTCCTGTATGATAGGGCTTGCAGCATTCTTCGTAGGATTTTCCTGAACAGCACGGACAGTCCATATATTGTATTTTAAATGTTGAACTGCAAAAATAATGAATCTCATTAGAAACGGGCTTTACTCCATAAAAAAGAAGCACTCTAATTAAAGAATGCTTCCCATTGATTTATTTAATAAAACCTCTGTTTCTTAATAAAGGTTTGATATCAGGATCATGTCCTGTAAAGTCTCTGAATGCCTGGTTCAGGTCTACAGAATTTCCTACGGAAAGAATATATTTTCTGAAACGGTCACCATTTTCTCTGGTCAAGCCACCATTCTTACTGATCCATTCCCATGCATCGTTATCCAATGTTTCAGACCATAGATAAGCATAGTATCCTGCAGAATATCCGCCTCCCCAGATGTGAGCAAAATAAGGAGTGTGATATCTTGGCGGAACGGTTACCAAATTAAATCCATGGCTCGCTAAAGATTGCTTTTCAAAATCCAGAACAGGAATAAACTGGCTGTCGTTGCTCACTGTATGCCAATCCATATCCAGTTCGGCAGCAGAAACCAATTCGGTTGTCATGTATCCCTGATTGAATGTAGATGCTTTTTTGATTTTATCTACTAAAGCCTGTGGAATAGGCTGTTTTGTTTCATAGTGTACAGCATAATTTTTCAGAACAACTGGATCTAAAGCCCAGTGCTCGTTAATCTGAGACGGGAACTCTACGAAGTCTCTCGGTACATTCGTTCCTGAAAGAGAAGGATATTTTTGGCTGGCAAACATCCCGTGAATAGAGTGGCCAAATTCATGGAAGATGGTTGAAACATCATCATAGCTGATTAATGAAGGTTTCCCTGGAGCCGGTTTCTGATAATTATAACAGTTAACAATGACAGGTTTTGTTCCCAATAAGTATGATTGCTCAACAAAATTACTCATCCATGCTCCTCCGTTTTTAGAATCTCTTGTATAGAAATCCAGATAGTAGATGGCGATAGATTTTCCATCATGATCGAAAACCTCATAGGTTACTACATCCGGGTGGTACACAGGAAGATCTGTTCTCTTTTTAAAAGTCAGTCCGTAGAATTTTTCAGCGGCAAAGAAAACTCCTTTTTCTAATACCGTTGTGATTTCGAAATAAGGTTTTATCTGGCTCTCGTCAAGATCAAACTTGGCTTTTCTTACCTGCTCAGCATAAAAATTCCAGTCCCAAGGTTCTACCTTGAAACCTCCATTCTGCTGATCAATAAGATCCTGGATATCTTTTGCTTCACGTCTTGCGGTTTCCACGGCAGGAGTAGCAATCTGATTCATCAGTTTAGTCGCTGCTTCAGGTGTTTTGGCCATTTGATCCTGAAGTTTCCATTCAGCAAAGTTTTTCTTACCTAAAATCTGAGCTTTTTTTAATCTTAATTTAGCCAGTTGCTCGATCGTTGATCTTGTATCGTTGGTATCTCCTTTTTCAGCTCTTGTCCATGAAGCTTTGAATAGCTTTTCTCTGGTCGCTCTGTTTTTTAAATTTTGAAGAAGGGGTTGTTGTGTCGTGTTTTGTAAAGCCAGAAGATATTTTCCTGGCTGTCCTGCAGTTTTAGCATCAGATGCTGCGGCAGCAATTTCATCAGCAGAAAGTCCGTCCAGTTCTTTAGCATCAGAGAAAAATACACCTCCCTGCTTTCTTGCTTCTAACAGTTTATTGGAATATTGTGTAGAAAGGGAAGCCAGTTCCTGATTAAGTTGCTTTAATTTTTCTTTATCAGCCGCAGAAAGATTGGCTCCTGCAATTTCAAAGTTCTGCTTATAATACTGTACAAGTCTTTTACTTTCAGAATCAAGACCGTCTTCTTTGATGGCTTGTATTCTTTTATAAAGATTTTCATTCAGGTACAGCTTATCAGAATGTGCCGCAAAAATAGGAGCATATTCTTCATCCAAAGCCTGCAACGTAGGATTGGTATTTGCGCTTGTAAGATTAGAGAATACAATTTGGGCTCTTCTCAATACTTCACCACTTTTTTCCAATGCAACGATTGTATTTTCAAAAGTAGGGGCGGCCGGATTGTTGGCAATTTTTATAATTTCAGCTTCATGCTGCTTTAAACCATACTCAAAAGCAGGTTTGAAATGTTCGTTTTTGATTTTGTCAAATTCCGGAGCTTCGTACTGAAGCTTGCTTTTCTTCATAAAAGGATTTGAAGATAAAGAGGGGTCAGGAGCAGGAAGCTCCTGTTTGATATCAGTCTGTTTCATTGTAGTACAAGATTGATTGAACGCCAAGGCAGAGATTAATAATACCGATGAAATATTCTTCATAAATATAGTTGTTAGTAAAGCATAAAGATATTAAAAACTTGTCTCATGGAATATAGTTTGACAGAGGTATTTATTGAAGCGGTTTTATGAATGTTTTAAAATGAAAGAATAGAGTCTTTTGAATTATTAAAAGATTTATTGAAAAATCTGTATTGCAGCCCATTGCAGTATTTTTAAATGTAATGTAATATTTTTTATAAATTAGTTGTCATTTAATTAAAGAAATCAAATAAAATAATCAACAAAAGGAATAAGCATGAAAACAAGGACTTTATTTATTTTTTCGGCCTTAGCGGCATTAGCCTCATGTAATGATAAACATGAGAACAGAAACAGAGATAGAGAGGGTGACAAAAGCAATTGGGTAGAGAAAGTAGTAAGCAAAGAAAGCGGCCCTATACAACATAAAGAATTTAACGGAGATTTTGATGAAATTCAGGTTTCACAGGCGATAGAGGCAGAGATTATAAAATCTGAAACAGAAAAAGTAGAAATCTCAGCTCCTCAGAGTATCATCAATGAAATTCTTGTAGATAATGACGGTGGAAAACTGCATATTCATTATAAGCCGGGAATCCGAGTAATGAACATCAGCAAAGTGACAGCAAAAATTTATACCAAGGACTTTAATAAACTTCAAGCCGATTCAGCAGCTAGAATTATTATAAAAGATAAATTTACTCAGGAGAAAACAGATATCGAAGCCTCAAGTGCAGGAAGCATTTCCGGAGATCTGGAAGCTAATGATATGGATATCAATATTAGCAGCAGCAGCAGTTTCGATGGTAAAATATGGGCAGTAAATCTTGGTATTGAATCTTCATCAGGATCTACTATTGATATTTCCGGAAAAGCAAAAAAGGTAGATGTGAGTGCATCTTCCGGCAGCAGTGTTTCAGCTAAAGGAGTAATCGCTGATAATGTAGAAGCAGATGCTTCCAGTGGAGCAAGTATTCATATAAGTGCTGTTTCCAGTGTCAACGCAGGAGCCTCATCTGGAGGAAGTGTGGATATCTCGAAAAAAGGAGAGCTTAAAAATGTAAGTAAAGAAGAAAGCAGTGGCGGAAGCGTAAACATCCAATAAACTAATCCTGGGATTCTTCCTCATCTTCTTCATCGGTGGATGAGGAACCTTCCCAATTTTTATTATCAAAATTAAGATTGTCGTATGCCAATAATTCCTCCTCTCGCTGGAGGATTTCTTTTGTGGTAAAGAGGGTAATATCATCATTATTTTCTCTCATTTTTGCAAGCTTTCGGATAGAGGCTTTGTCAATGGCCATAAACCTTTGCCCCATACGCCTTGCTGCATATTTTCTCATTCCTGTTTCATGAAGTACGTCAACGGCCATATCCACCGCTGTTCCTAATGTTTCACGGTAAATGTGATTGACTCCGTTATTAAGATAGTCATAAGCATCAAGTCTGTTTTTCGCTCTTACGAAAATTTTTACACTAGGATAATGTTCACGGACTAATTCTGCAATGAATTTATTATCATCCGGATTATCCAGACACAAAACTAAAATTTCAGCATCTTCAATTCCGGCAGCTCTTAAAATAGGAATTCTGGTAGCATCACCGTAATATACCTTAAAACCATAGCTTCTGAGCAGTTTCACACGGTCAGAATCACGATCCAAAACGGTAGCTGATATTTTATTGGCTTTTAAAAGACGTCCTACGGTGCTTCCAAAGTGCCCAAAACCTACAATGATGATTTTCTTTTGAGTAACATTGCTGTCAAGAATATTATAATCATGCTCTTCTTCAGGAATTTCTTTAATGAATTTCGGGGTAATAAACCTGTCATTGATGATCAGAAGAATAGGAGTGATACACATCGTAATTGCTGTGACAGCCATCATTTGTGCATTCATTTCAGGACCTAAAAGATATAGATCTGATGCATAATTGAGCAGCACAAATGCAAATTCTCCCACCTGAGATAGGGCAAATGCATAAAAAAGACTTTGAGGAGTATCTATCCTGAAAAACTTTCCAATGGCATATAAGACAATAAATTTTACAGCCAGCACCGCAAAAACAGTACTGAAGATAAATAAAGGATCTTTCTGAATAATATTAAAATTGATTGTTGATCCCACGCTCACGAAGAAAACAGCCAGTAATAATCCTTTGAAAGGATCAATCTGAGCTTCCAACTCATGACGGAATTCACTGTTGGCAAGCATTACGCCTGCAAGGAAAGCTCCTAATGCCGGAGAAAGTCCAATCACCACCATAAGCTCCGAGACCCCAATAACGAGGAATAGGGAAGAAGCGGTCAACAGTTCTGTCATTCCTGATTTTGAAACATAACGTAGGAAAGGAACAAAGACATATCTGCCCAATAAAATAAGCAGCACTACTCCGAAAATTACCGTTCCGGCCTGAAGCCATTCCGGGAGCTTCTGAATCAGAATCTGAATTTCATTATCGTGATGCTTGGCTTTATAATTAGCTATTATAGGAAGTATTGCCAAAATAGGAATTACAGAGATGTCCTGAAACAACAAGGTAGAGAATGAAGCTTCTCCGGCTGTAGTTTTGAAATTGTTTTTTTCCTGTAAAGTCTGCAGAACAATGGCGGTGGAAGATAAAGCAAAACACATGGCAATGGCAATCGCTTTGTCTACTCTCCAGCCTACGCTTGTAAATACTAAGAAAAGCAATAGAATGGTGAGCGCCATTTGAGAAAGGCCTAAGCCCATTATCTTTTTCCGCATTTCCCAGAATTTCCGGGGCTCCAGTTCCAGGCCTACCAAAAATAATAGCATGATGACTCCAAACTCACTGGCGTGCATAATATCATTGACATTGTTTCCTGTAAGTTTAAGGACATAAGGACCTATGATGATTCCTCCTAAAATATAACCAATAACAGAACTCAAACCAAATTTCCTTGCCAATGGAACCATGATAATGGCTACACCCAGGAAAATTAATGTGTTCATCGCTAAGCTGGATTCCATATGTTATTGATTGAGTAGTTCTGTAAATTCCTTTTTATGTAAAATAATTTCTTTTTTAGACAATTTGTTGGCCTCGTATACGATTTTGATATGCTTAATATCCGCTTTAAAGACTTTTAATGAAACAATAAGCCCGCTGATGAGTTCATCTATGGTATATTGATAAGTGCCGGTTTTGCTGAAAGACCTTTCTTTCCCCCCCGTGGTTACTAGAATATAGACCTCTTTTCCTTCCAGAGGATTATGTTCATCCTCTTTAAGCCAGTCTCTGTCGAAAACTTCATCAATCCATAATCTGAGAAGGGGTGGCATCCCAAACCAAATCAGTGGAAACTGAAAAACAAAACGTTCGTAATTTTTAAGGCGTTTTCTTTCCCGGAAAGCTGCAATGTGAAAGTCAGGATATTCTTCGTAAAGATCTCTTAGGGTATAATGCTGGTGGCGAACGTAGAAATTGATGAGCTCTACATTCGAATTGGAGTGCTCCAGATAAGGGTGTGCAAATACTACCAGCGTCTTCTTCATAATCCTGTTTTCAGTAAATATAAGAAAAAAATATTGAATAAAAGGTGGTTTTTATGAGGTTTTATTAATTTTTTAATATCTAAATATCAATTTAAGATTAAGAAAAGTTAAAGAATTGAGGTTATTTTAGATTTTTAAATAAAAAATCAGATCATGATGATCTGATTTCTATATCAATTTTAAAATGACTTATTCATTTTACCAGCCTCCGGATGCACCACCGCCTCCAAAACTTCCGCCACCGCCAAAGCCTCCGAATCCGCCGCCACCGCCGCCGGAACTTCCACCACCAAAGCCACCTCCTCCGAAGCTGCCAGGGAATGGGAAGAAACCACCAGGGTAATTTCTGCGTC
Organism: Chryseobacterium sp. CH21; assembly: GCF_004119445.1. Classification (GTDB taxonomy): domain Bacteria; phylum Bacteroidota; class Bacteroidia; order Flavobacteriales; family Weeksellaceae; genus Chryseobacterium. The sequence goes on from NZ_QICI01000095.1 coordinate 17,960, forward strand.
CTTTTCTGGTGATGATCACATCATCGTCATCGTCATTATTTCCGCCACGTCCACCACCTCTGTTGCCAAATAGGATAGCAATGATGATGAAAATAATAAAAGCAATGATGAGTACTTTAAAAGCGCTTCCATTACCGGAAGGAGCTGTTGTTTCTGCAGGCTTGAATTTCCCCTGAACAGCCTCCATAATCGCTGAGGTTCCACCGTTGATCCCGTCATACCAAAGTCCTTTTTTGAAATTTGGAGTGACAATATAATCCAAGATCTGTCCTGCTACTGAAGCGGTAAGATATTGTTCTACGGCACGTCCCTGCTGGATAGACATGGTTCTGTCTTCTGTGGCAATCAGGAAAACAACTCCGTTATCTACCCCTTTTTTTCCGATTTTCCATTTCTCACCAAACATGGTTGCCAGAAAGTTCACATCTTCTCCTTTGGTGGAGCGGATGATTACTACTTCAATTTCTGTTGAGGTAGAATCTGCAAACTTGATCAGCTTATTATTAAGTGCATCTTTTTCCTGTTGGGAAAGCAATCCGGCTTCATCAAAAACAGGGTAAAGAACTGCTGGTTTTTCGGGAATGGTGTATTGTGCTGATACAAATGTGTAAAAGCAGAGTAGTAAAAATGAAAATACTATTTTAAGAGAACGTAATTTCATTTGGAAGTTGGTTTGGATTTTCTCCTTCTACAGGAAAATGTTTTTTGAGTTCAAGACCTGTTTCCAGGATGGCACTTTTCAGCGCCTGATAATAATTTCCTTTGGCAAATTCTGCCGTTATATAATCGTGGAGATGATCCCAGTAAGACTGTCTTACCTTTTCATGAATTCCGATATCACCAATAATGGTAAGGTATTTCTGTTCGAAATTGACATGGAAAAGCACAGCATTTCTTTGAGCCGTTTTATCCATATTCAATTTTTTGAAAACATCAAATGCCGTTTTAGCATCACGGGTTTCCGTATTGGAATCAATATGCACTCTGATCTCTCCCGTAGAATGATCTTCCGCAGATTGAATCGCTTCCACAAGGGAAGCGATCTGTTGATTTGTTAGGAAATTACCCATTATTATTTGAATGCTTCAGGGGCTTTTTCAGCACCTGCTTCAGCTTTGAAATAAGGTTTCTCTTTAAAGTTGGTGAAATTCGCCAGAATATTATTCGGGAAAGTCTTGATAGAAGTGTTGTAATCCTTTGCAGCATCGTTATAATAAACAGTTTCAGTTCTGATACTGTTTTCAATAGCAGTGTATTCTCTCTGGAAGTTGATGTACTGCTGGTCTGCCTTCAAATTAGGATAAGATTCTACTACAGCCATCAATCTGCTCAATGCTCCGGATAGTTCACCCTGTGCTGCCTGGAATTTAGCAATATCTGCTTCAGTCATATTCGTAGGATCGATGTTGATAGAAGTAGCTTTAGAACGTGCTTCTACAACTTTCGTTAAAGTTTCCTGTTCAAATTTTGAGTACGATTTTACGGTTCTTTCCAGATTCGGAATAAGATTCGCTCTTTTCTGATATACAGTCTCTACATTGGACCATTTTGCATTCACAGTCTGTTCTTTTTCTACAAAGCTGTTATATCCGCTTTTTCCCCAAAAGAATAGAATAGCCACAATGATAAGGAGGGCAATACCAATAGTTCCGGCACCCAAACATCCTTTATTTTTCATAGTTTATTTTTTTTAAATTTTTTGTGCTAACCAAATATACAAATTATGTGCTAATTTTGTAAAAAATTATTTGAATGACAACAATAGTGGTGGCAATGGGAGAGAAAAATGAAATTGGTTTTGAAAACCAGTTGCTTTGGCATCTTCCCAAAGATTTGAAACATTTTAAAGATATTACTTCAGGACATCCGATTATTATGGGAAGAAAAACCTACGAAAGTATTGGAAAGCCTCTTCCGAACCGTACCAATATTGTTGTGTCAAGAAAGAAAGACTGGTTTGAGGAGGGAATCCTTATTGTAGGAAGTATCAATGAAGCATTGAAATTTGCTAAGAAGATTGATGAAGACGTTTTCGTTATCGGTGGCGGAAATATCTATGAACAGACTATGGATCTTGTAGACAGACTTGAAGTTACTTTGGTGAAAGCAGATCTTAAAGCAGATACATTCTTTCCTAAAATAAATGAGAAAATCTGGAAAAAAACAAACGAAATCTTTCATAAAAAAGACGAAAAAAATGAATATGATTTCTGTTTTCAGACGTTTGAAAGAATTAGAAAAGAAGAATAACTGTCAATAGTGATTTTTTGCTTCGCAAAGTGAATCGTGAATTTCTCACAGGTATAAAAATTAACAAGTGCAGCGAATTGACCATTCACAATTGACTTTTTGAACTTTAAGCTCTAAATTTATTATCTTTGCACTTTTAAAATTTAATAATGAATAAATACATAAAAATTGCAGTAGCGGCACTTCTTATCCTGGCGGGACTTGGATTGATGATTTTTACAAGAAATCTTGGATGGGGAATTGTTGTTTTTCTTTTAGCTGCATTCCCAATCTTACTATTCTTTAAAAATGAATATATCCTCTTGGCCTTCTGGCAATTGAGAAAGCAGAATATGGAAAAAGCGGGAGAATGGTTATCAAAAATTACAGACTACAAAGGACAGCTTCATAAGACTCAATACGGTTATTTTCACTATTTATCAGGATTGACACAAGCTCAGGATCACCCTGCTAAAGTAGAACCTTTCATGAAGAAGGCTTTAGAGTACGGTTTGAATATGAAACATGACAGAGCGATGGCTACTTTGAATCTTGCTGCAGCAGCTATTTCTAAAGGAAGAAAACAGGAAGGACAGAAATTGCTTGAAGAAGCAAAAAGACTGGACAGTGCAGGAATGATGACGGATCAGATCAAAATGATGAAAGATCAGTTGAAGATGCCAACCATGCAGAAGCATATGCATAACCCAAATATGAGAAACAGAGGAAAATTCTTCTAGTTAAACTAATATATAATATAAAAGTCCTGAATTTTTCAGGACTTTTTATTTTTTTATTATTGGAATTAAAAGTTTCTTTTGAGCAAATAAATACTTTTAAACATTGTTGTGCGATTAAATTAAAGAATAATTAACAGATCGCTCCTCCGGAGCTATAATTTTAAAACAAATATATTCTATTAACAGCTAGCTCCCATTGGAGCTGGATTTGATCCCGTTGGAATCTACTGTTAGCAATATATTTAAACTTTTTATCGGGCAGTAATGACTTTTAAATTACATTTCCGAATTATTATGGTCATAACCATAAAATTTAGGCATTTGCCAGTGGTATTTTACAGCGAATGTTCGGATAGCTACAATTAGTAAAATAGTGAAGATTTGTATAAAAGTATAAGAAAACGTAGTATATCTGGTCATCAATAAAAATGCTGAACCACCCAATATACAGGCAGTAGCATAAATTTCTTTCCTGAAAATCAGCGGAATTCTGTTGAGTAAGATATCCCGGATAATTCCCCCAAAACAGCCCGTAATAGTACCCAATGCGATACAGATCATAGGGTGAATTCCTGCATTTAAACCTTTCTGAACACCGATAATGGTAAATAACCCAAGTCCAAAGCTGTCGAAGATAAATAAGGTTACCTTAAAGTTTTTCTCAAGAGATTTGAATACCATGGAAAAAATACTGGTTACCAGAATCAGGGCACACATCAGAATATCATGCATCCAGAATACAGGAATGTCCAGCAAAAGATCTCTCACAGTTCCTCCTCCTACAGAAGTTACAAATGCAATAATAAGTACTCCGAACGGATCAAGCCGTTTCTGCATTGCTGCAAAACTTCCTGACATGGAAAAGGCAATGGTCCCAAGGACTTCTATCGCAAAGTTGAACTGTTCGTGCATAAATATTATAATGGTAATGATAATTGATGAATGATTTTTTGCTTAAGCAAATTCTTGGCCATTATATCAATTATCATTTATCGCTTATCAAATATGGTTTTGTTTATTTCTCCACTCTCACCGAATCCGGAACCATCAGCTCATATTCGCCGCCGTGGGTAATAACTTCCCTTACAATGCTGCTGCTGATGAAAGATTTTCCTGAAGAAGTCAGTAAAAATACAGTCTCCAGCTTTTTGTGGGCTAACGTTCTGTTGGTATGAGCAATCGCTTTTTCAAATTCAAAATCGGCGGGGTTTCTCAATCCTCTGATGATGTACTGAGCATTTTTTTCAAAACAGTAATCTACCGTTAGACCTTCGAATGAGTCAACTTCTACATTGGGGAATTCTGCCACTGAATTTTGAATGAATTCCATTCTTTTTTCAAGAGGAAACATATATTTCTTTTGAGAATTCTGCCCTATTGCAATAATTAATTTATCAAACAGCGGTGCCGCTCTTTCTATAATGTCGTAATGTCCTAGTGTAATCGGGTCAAAAGACCCCGGGAAAACAGCAATTTTCATGTTGTACGAGTTATGATGTTGAATGGTAAATTATCTGTTAAAAGCTATGAGCATAATGTATATCTAACTTCTAACCTCTAAATTTCTAACTTCTATTTTATTTATTAAGGGCTTTTTCTACTTCATTTCCGCAAAGGTCCATGATGGAAATTCCATAATGTTTTGCCTGTTGAGGAAGAATACTTGCAGGAGAGAATCCAGGATTGGTATTCATTTCAAGCATATAAGGGATTCCGTTCATCAGAATAAATTCACTTCTTGAAAAACCACTCATTCCTAATGAATTGTAAGCTCTTTTGGCGATTTCTTCCACTCTTTTTGTAGTTTCTTCGTCAATTCTTGCCGGGGTAATTTCTTCAGAAGCGCCTTCATATTTGGCTTCATAATCGAAGAACTCATTAGTAGGAACAATTTCTGTAATTCCTAAAACAATAGTTTCACCTTTAAAATCTATAACACCTACGGAAACTTCCATACCGTCCAGGAAACTTTCAATCAGGATTTCATCATCCTCTTTGAAGGCAATTTCGGTAGCGGCAATCAGTTCAGACTTTTCTTTTACTTTGGAAATTCCCAAAGACGATCCGGATTGGTTGGGCTTTACAAACAAAGGAAGATTAAGCTCAGATACAATCTCATCTACATTGATATCTTCCCCTTTTCTTAAATAAATGCTTTTTGCCGAAGGAATTCCATATTTTGATAATACGGCAAGCGTATCTTTTTTATTGAAAGTAAGGGCACTCTGGTAAAAATCACAACCTGTATATTTTTGGCCAATGGCATTCCAGTAAGCCTGAAGAATTCCATTTTCTCCCGGAGTTCCATGGATGATATTGAAACATGCATCAAATTTTAAGGTTTCTCCATTATCTAAAGTCACAGAAAAATCTCCTCTGTTGATGGCATATTTTTGATCATTTTCACCTAAAAAATACCATTCATCTTTAAGGACTACTACTTTATATACGTCATAGAGATTTCTGTCTAAAGAATCATAAATCAATTGTCCGCTTTTTAAAGAAACGACATATTCATCAGAATAGCCTCCCATTACTACGGCAACACTTTTTTTGTTCATAACCATATAGTATCAATTAAGGCAAATTTAATCATTTTATGCAATGCAATATGGGAAATCCGCAAATTTTAAAATCAAAAATGAATTGTGTTAAATAAAAAGTCCATTCTAAAATTATTAGCTATATTTGCGGTTATAATTATAGTATTTTTAAGTATGCTTAAATCACTTTTCAATTGGAAAGTTTTACTGAATTTAGTAGTAGCCATCGGTATTTTCGTAGGGCTGGTGTGGCTTACGTTTCGCTGGTTGGAGTACCATACTAATCACGGTCAGGAAATTCCTGTTCCCAATATTGTAAATAAATCGGTACATGATGCCGTAAAAATATTAGATGATACAGGGCTTGAATATGAAGTAGACAGCGCCAATTACGATCCGAAATACAGACCTTTCCAGGTGTTAATGGTATATCCTGCCCCAGGTTCACGTGTAAAGGACGGAAGAACGGTAACCCTTAAAGTAAACCCAAGAACATGGGCTCCTATTGCTGTGCCGAATGTTATTAATAAATATTCAGGACTTGCCTTCCAGAGATTGGATCAGGTAGGTCTTAAAATCGGAGATACCATCTATGAACCAAGTATTCAGAAAGATGCTCTTTTAAGAATATTATATAAAGGAAATGCAGTAAACCCAGGCACCCGTTTACCTAGATTCTCTATTATTGACGTAGTAGTAGGTTCCGGACCTATGAGAAATATTACGATTCCTAATGTAGTAGGACTTACGGTAAAAGAGGCGAGAGCCGTAATTACCAAAAGTATGTTTGAAGTAGGTTTGGTAGAGCATGAAGACGGAAGTAAGGATGAATCTGATATTATTTACTATCAGGATCCTGCCTCAGGAGATGTTCGTGATCAGGGAATGCAGATTGACCTTTGGGCAAGTAAGAAAACTCCCGCAGAACTGAGAGCGAAAGTAGAACAGCTGAATTCTATCTACAGAATGAAAGTGGATACTTCACTTCCTCCTGTACGATATGAAGAAGTACACAGTGAACCAAACTATGAAGCGCCGCCAGTACCAGCTCCTGCACCCCGAAGAGAAACTCCAAAACCTGAAGTTCCGAAAACTGAGACTCCAAAACCTCAGACTACAACTTCAAAACCTGCAGGCCAAAGTACAGAGAAGCCTAAAACTTCTACCAATACTCCTGCTACAGGAAGTACAGCCAAACCGGCAGCTTCAACAACGACACAACAGCCTGCTCAAAAGCCGAAAGCTAAGAAGGTCGTTGTAGAATAAGATCAGATTAATATCAAAAATACAGGCTTCAACTATAAAATGTTGAAGCCTTTTGTGTAAAAAAATAAAACAATGTCAGAAGATAACGAAGATTTTTTAGATGAAGAATTATTAGATTCCAACAGTATTGAAAACATCGATATTGACGAGGAAAATAAAGGATTATATGAACATCTTAATATCACTGTAGACAACAAACAGGAACCATTAAGAATTGATAAGTTCCTTTTGATATACAGGCAGAATTCTTCAAGAAATAAGATTTCACAAACCTGCAGAGCCGGAAACGTTATTGTGAACGGAACTGCGGTGAAACAGAATTATCGTGTAAAACCGGGAGATCAGATTTCTGTATTGCTTACCCATCCTCCAAGAGAGAACGTCATTATTCCTCAGGATATTCCTGTAAACATCATTTATGAAGATGATGATCTTGTAGTCGTAGATAAAGAAGCAGGAATGGTAGTGCACCCTGGATTTGGAAACTGGGACGGAACATTGGTGAATGCACTGGCTTTCCATTTTGAAAAGAATGGCGAAAAATCTGATCTTGACAGAGTAGGACTTGTTCACAGGATTGATAAAGATACATCAGGACTGCTGGTAATCGCTAAGAATGAATATGCATTGAGCTTCCTTGCAAAACAATTCTTTAACCGTACTACAAAAAGGCTGTATTGGGCTTTTGTATGGGGAAATATGCAGGATGATGAGGGTACTATAAGAGGTCATATCGGAAGACATCCTAAAAACAGAATGCAGATGTCCGTTTATGAAGACGGAAGCCAGGGGAAACACGCTGTGACGCATTATAAAGTTCTTGAGAGATTCAAGTACATGACCTGGGTAGAATGTAAACTTGAGACCGGAAGAACGCATCAGATCAGGGCGCATTTCAGACACATTGGACATACTTTGTTTAATGATGAAAGATATGAAGGTCATACACCTTTAAGAGGCGTAAATCTTCCGAAATACAAACAATTTATAAAAAATGTTTTCGAGATTTTGCCAAGACACGCACTTCATGCTCATACCCTCGGATTTATACACCCGACGACTAAAAAGGAATTATATTTTGAGAGCCCAATGCCCAAAGATATGGCGGATGCTGTAAAAAAATGGAGAAATTATTTAGAAAACTAAAAATATATTGAGAATTTTTTTATATTTGTTGAATTGAAATCAAGATTTGTTATGAGAAAACTATATGCTATCGTATGTTTAGCTCTTTTGTCAAATGCATACAAAGCACAAGAATCACTACCATACTATCAGCAATATCTTTTGGATGGTGAGTTCCTGTTCAACCCAGCTCAATACGGAAAAACAGATTACGTACAGCTCAACGCCAATTATCAACAACAATTTTCAAAGTTCAACAATTCTCCGAATGTACAGTCAATCGGGATTAACGCGAATATCTTTGATAGAGTAGGTGCTGGTATTTCCGTGTTTAGAGATAGCAACGGGCCTATTTCTGCAGGGGGAATTACAGCTGGTGCTTCATATTTTATTCCTCTAAGTAGTGAAGGAGACAGAAAAGACCAGTTCTCTTTCGGTACTAGTGTTAACTTCTATAACATGAACTTTGATTATTCTAAAATTAATACTGAAGAAGGAGGTGACCCGTTATTAAGAGGTGAGGAAAGTAACATCTTCATGGTGTATGCCAATTTCGGTTTGGCTGCTACCTACAGAGGTCTATTCGGGGGTGTTTCCGTGAATGATATCGCATTAAGTAATGATGCCTCTATCGTAAACAACTACGAGCCTTCTCCAATTAAATTCTTCTTAAACTTAGGATATAACTGGAACATTGCTGACAATATTACTATTGCACCATCAGCATTGATTAACCTTAATACAAACTCAACGAGAATGATCGACTGGAACTTAATGGCGACTTTCTCTAATGATATCAACGCATTCTCTTTCGGGGTAAGCTACAGAACGGTTCAGAACAGATTTGATAACCAAAACCTGAGCATCTCTCCAATTGTAAAAGTAAGATTCAACAAATTCATGATCGGAGCTACTTATAACCTTGGAATATCTGATATCCAGAGCTATGGTGGAAACAGCTTCATGATTGGTCTGGGGTATAACTTTGACAACTTCATTAATGCTAGAGGATTTAGATACTAATTAATTTAATTTAAATAAATTTGAGCTCTGAAATTTTTCAGAGCTTTTTTTATGATATATATTCACATTCCGTTCTGTAAACAAAAATGCAGTTATTGTAACTTTCATTTTTCAACATCCCTGAATTTCAAGGATGAAATGCTCCGTGCTATGAAAGCTGAAATACAGCTGAGAAAAGATGAATTGCAGAACAAAAACCTGAAATCGCTGTATTTTGGAGGCGGAACACCCTCTATTCTTTCTGTAGATGAAATCAGTTCCGTGATAGATGAAGTATTAAAATATTTCAGTTTTGAAAAAGATATAGAAGTCACTCTGGAAGCTAATCCGGATGATCTGGATAAAAGTTTCCTAAAACAACTGGCTGGAACTCCGGTAAACAGATTATCTATTGGTACTCAAAGTTTTTTTGAAGAAGATTTAAAACTCATGAACAGGGCTCACAGTGCTTCCGAAGCAGAAAGTTCTATCAAACGTGCTCAGGATTTTGGTTTTGAAAACCTGAGTATTGATCTGATTTACGGTTCACCCACTTCCAATCTTGAGATCTGGAAAGAAAACCTGAATAAAACCATCGCTCTGGAAGTTCCACATATTTCATCTTATGCATTGACGGTAGAGCCCAAAACAGCTTTGGAAAACTGGATATCAAAAGGAAAAGTAAAAAGTCCCAAAGAAGAAGAACAAAACAAAGAATTCTATTACTTGTCTGATTTTTTAAAAGACAATGGTTTTGAGCATTATGAAGTCTCCAATTTTGCAAAACCCGGTTTCTACTCACGACACAATTCTGCTTACTGGAAATACAATGAATATCTTGGTATAGGCCCTTCAGCACATTCTTATAACGGATTTGATGTCAGAAGCTGGAATGTAGCCAATAATCAGCAATACATTAAAAAACTGAATGATAAACTTTTGGCTAAGGAAGAGGAAATCCTTTCCAAAGAAGATCAGTTTAATGAGATGATTATGATTGGTTTGCGTACCATCTGGGGGGTAGATCTGGAAAGCTTAAATAATAAATTTTCAGAGAGGATGTTAGAGCATTTTCAAAGAGAAATAAAATCCAAAATTGAAGAAGGTATTTTAACTATTGAGAATGATCATTTAAAAATCCCTGAAAAACATTGGTTTATGGCAGATGGAATTGCTTCAGATTTGTTTATTGTATAATGTCTGTATGTATACAGTATGCCATAAAATTCACTATTTTTGTATAAAATTTCAACTCATTTGAAAACTAAAAAACAAGATTATTCACATCTTTCACCAAGCCAGCCTATCGGAATTTTCGACAGCGGGGTAGGAGGTCTTACCGTTGCCAAAGAAATCAAAAGACTTCTTCCTAACGAAGATCTGATCTATTTTGGAGATACAAAGCACCTTCCTTACGGGGAAAAGTCTAAAGATGCTATTATTGAATATTCTACAAAGATTACTAATTTTCTGCTGGAGCAGAACTGCAAAGCGATTGTAATTGCCTGTAATACGGCAACCGCTAACGCATTGAATGAAGTGATGAAGTCCGTTGCAGGAAAAGTTCCGGTCATAGACGTTATTAATCCTGTTGCTGAAAAAGTATCTTATGAAATCCACAATAATGTAGGAGTAATTGCTACCAAAGCCACTGTAAATTCGGGGTTGTATAAGAAGAGCATTAGAAAGCATAATAAATGGATCAAAGTGGATGAACTGGCTACACCACTATTGGTTCCTGCCATTGAAGAAGGGTTTAAAAATCATCCGATCACGCACGCTATTATTTATAATTATTTAAGCAATAACAAGTTAAAAAATATTGAAACGTTGATTTTGGGCTGTACCCATTATCCTCTTTTAATAGATGAAATCAAACAGTATTACGGAAACAGAGTTCGTGTGATAGACTCTCCGAACATTGTAGCCAATCATCTTAAGATTATTCTGGATAAGTATAATCTCTTGAATGATCATAATTCAAAACCGAATTATCATTTCTATCTTTCGGATATTACCAAGAACTTTGAGAAAATCTCTAAGAAATTCTTTGGAAAAACAATTGATTTAGAATTGAAAGTATTATAGATAAAAAGTCTGCTCTAAATAGCAGACTTTTTTATTTGTGTTCTTTGTGAAATAATTTGTGAAATTCGTGTTTGAAATTACGCTTCCACAATTACTTTTTCAGCATTCAGCCTTTTCTTTGGATTAAACTTTGGCTGGTTGGTATCAGCTTCATCTCTTTCCCCGATGGCTACAGCAAATAGCGTCTCGTAATTTTCATTTTTCAGAATATCGTCATACTGATCCGGCTCAATGCCTTCCATTGGTGTAGAATCTATTCCCATCGCTGCACATGCAGATAAAAGCACTCCTAAAGATAAATAAACCTGATGCCCAAGCCATGATTTGATAGCCTCTTCTCCCTTAGGTTTTACCATAGTCCGGTAATAATTAACAGAACCCTCCGGAAGGTTTTCTTCAATTTGCTTTTCAAAGTTTTCTACGTTTTTGATCACCTGAAAGACAATGATATGGCTGCTATCCAACACTTTTTCTTTATTAAAATAAGACTTGTCACCCAATTGCTTTTTCAGTTCCGGATCATTTACAAAAACAAAGTTCCATGGCTGGCTGTTAATGGATGAAGGGCTTAAATTTAAAATCTCCTGAAGCGTTGTAATTTGTTCTTCACTGATTTTTACCTGCGGGTTATACTTTTTTACAGTATACCTGTTTTTCATTTTGTCTAAGAAGTTCATAATTTTATACTATCATTTTTATAGTTACAAAATTAATTTAAGTTTCTTAACTTTGCAATAACGGTAAAAAATGATAGTATAAAAAATGTATACCATAGATAATAAATCCTATCCCTGCTGTACCAGTGTCACTATGAAATTTATAGGTGGGAAATGGAAAGCAGTAATTTTACACCATCTTATTGGCGGTGCAAAGCGATATAATGAGATAAGAAAATCAATTCCTACCATTACGGAAAGAACATTGAGTTTACAGCTAAAACAATTGGAAGAAGACGGAATTGTAGAAAGAAAAGTTTTTACAGAAAAACCTCCTTTAGTGGTAGAATATGAATTAACAGACTTTGGAAAAACGCTATTGCCTGTTCTGGAAGCGATAACAAAATGGGGTGAAGCCGCTCCGGTTATCTCAAAAAAATAATCAGGAATTAAAGTTCCTGATTATCTTCTTTATTCGGTTCAAAAAAACTAAAACTTACGTTTCCGTATTTTCGGGTATCTATTAAGTTGGGATGGTCAAACTTCATGCGGCTTTGGTGCTCTACAATAAGAACTCCGTTTTCTTTCAGGTATTTATTGTTTAAAACCAAAGAGATCAGTTCGTGGTATTTTTTCTCTTCCATTTCAAAAGGTGCATCAGAGAAAACAATCTCAAAAGATTTTTTATTTCTGAATTTTTTAAGCCAGTCGAATACATCACCTCTCTGCATATTGATCTGAAGTGCCATGTCAAGTTCAGCTGCTGTAGAGTTGATAAATGCGGTATGTTTTGGGTTCATCTCCACAGAAGTAATATTCTGGCATCCTCTGGAAGCAAATTCAAGGGTAATAGAGCCAATTCCGGCAAAAAGATCAAGCACGGAGATGGACTGCATGTCATATTTATTTTCCAGAATGCTGAATAAAGCCTCCTTCGCAAAATCGGTGGTAGGTCTTACATCAAAGTTTTTAGGAGCGGCAATTTTTTTGGCTTTCCATTTGCCTGATATGATTCTGAACATATTTTTTGTTAGGGTTTAGGTGGTAGATTATAGGTAGCAGGTGACTGTTTCTAGGAACTAATCTCTAATTTCTGCGGCCTGAAACCTAGTTAAGTATAAAATTCTTGTTTGGAATATTGTCAAAAACAATTTTTAAGTTTTTAACAAATTTCTGAAGTTCGGAGATGAATGTTTCATTTTCCGTAGTTTCTCCATAAGCATAAAAAGTAGTTTCATTGATTCCGAAACCTATTTTGCTCAATGTAAACATGATGAAATAAAGAAAATCTACTTCAGAATTGACATCCAGATTATTATAAAGAATGATTTTTTTATTGTCAATCGCAAAAAACTCACACTGGTTATGATACAAATTGATGTGAATTTCTTTAGTGGTTTTATTATTGATCGAACTTAAAAACTTTTCTCCTGAAAAATTAAAATGAACCGGAATTGCCAGCTCTTTTATTTTCTTGTAATAGTTTTTAGGAAAAGTATAATAAAACTGAATATTGAATTTTTTATTAATAGAAAGCATAAGCTCTTCACGTTCTCTGTCGGCGGGAGCGTTGAAGGCGATCAGATCAAATCCTGTCTCATGCTCAGAAAAACCTTCCGGCATCAGGGTAAAATGATTAAATGCGGAAATCACCTGGATCTCTTCATAGCGCTGCTTAATAAGAACTTCATCCAGCTGCTGCTCAATAAGATTGGCTGGCGTCTCTTCAGTCACGAAATAAGACTTTTCCTCCAGAATGTTTTTGTTCTTAACAATCTGATAGATTAATCCGTCTTTGGTAAAAAGTAAATTAAGTACGTTCATATTTCAATTCCTGCAAATTTAGTGAAATTCTACCATTACCGCACCCGATTGATGGTGAAGTATTTCCTTATTATAAAAATCAATATTGACCTGGCTTTCCAAAACGTCCCGAACCATCCTCTGCAAAGTCCCGTCACCAATGCCGTGAACAATTTCCAGTCTCTTTAGGTTGTTTTTTCTGCAAAATTCAATCACTTCAATTAATTTTTCCTTTTGAATAAACAATCTTTCAAAGCTGTCATAGTCATTAGGATTCTTTACCAAATTATGAAAATGCAAGTCTAAAACCAAATGATTTTTCTGATGCTTCTTAGAAATGATTTTTTTAGGTTCTGGTTTTCTTACCACTCGGATATTTTCATAAAGATCAGCATCTTTAGGAACCAGTTTTTCTTTTGGATATTGATGGGTGAAGCCATATTCATCTTTAAAAACGACAATATTTCCCTTCACGGAAGTAATTACTCCGCTTAAATCTTCATCTACTACCGAAACCTTATCACCGATCTTCATATTTTTTTAAGAATTGTCTGAACCCATTATTGGTGCAAAGGTAAAAAGTAAAAGGTATAGAAAACAAACTCTCTTATTCTCAAACGTTCACACTCTCCAATCCTAAAACTTTCCAACCCTCTCACTCATCAAACCCTCGGTCCCAGTTCAATCACTTCCAGATCTTTGATTTCCTCACCATCTACCACAAAGCGCATCATGGTTCTCACTTTATGCCACCCCTGTTTGCCGCAAGCACCAGGATTCAGATGAAGAAGGCTGTTTTTCTCATCATACATCGCTTTCAAAATATGAGAATGCCCTGAAATAAACAATTTCGGAGCTTTCTTTGAGATTTCTTTCTTCGTGAGTGGAGTATATTTTCCGGGATACCCTCCGATGTGGATCATCAAGACTTCCAGCTTTTCACAGAAGAAACGGTTTACTTCCGGAAATTCGGATTGAATTTTAGCATTATCAATGTTTCCGTAAACGCCTTTTAAAGGTTTTATTTTTTCCAGCTGTTCAATCACATCCAGACTTCCGAAATCTCCACAATGCCACACTTCATCGGCCTGAGAAGCATATTCCAGAATTCTGTCATCAATATAAGAGTGAGAGTCGGAAAGAAGAAGAACTTTGGTCATTATCTAAGGGTTCTTTCAGTAATATTTTCGTGGTATTTATCTTTGAATACCGCTACACGCTCAGGATTTAGCTCGCCATCATGATTGAGTACTCTTTCTTTCAGTAACCATTTTACCAGCTTTTCCATTCCTTTTTTTGAATTCATGAAATTGGAGATTTTACCAAGATCAGTAGATTCTACTCTTGTTTTTTCTGTGAGAAAATTAAGTATGAAGTAATCATCACTTACATATCTTGGTGTTTCATTATCCATATATCGGTAAAGAAGGATCTCTTGATCATCTTTCATCGAGAAAAATGAATACTGTGCTACGTTGATTTTTTCAGCTTTCAGGATCTGTTTTCCATCCACCAACACTTTATCGTCTTTGATGGTTACATCCTGAGAGAAATATAAATTACAGCTTATCATCAGTAAGAAGAAAGCCAATAATCTGTTTATTGTCATTATTACTATTTTTTTAAGATTGCAAATATAAAGAAGCTTTCCTCAATTCATACGAGGACTTAATCCGTAATATTTCTTGTTTTTCTGATAGAATCAAGTTTCTTTTCAATATCAGCACTGAAAACCTTTTTTAATTTCAACTGATTATCTGTAAGTTTTGAAATAACAAAAGTACCGGTCATATTGGTATTGTAAGGAAATATTATAGTCAGTGTAGAATCTGAAGCTTTTTTCCAGCTCCCGATATAACGGTCTGGTTTTTCATTTCTTTTAGTAACAGGTTCTTCCAAGGTATCATATCTTAAGGTCGATTTTATTAGATTTCCTGTAATTTTTCCGTTTTTCTGGAATCTGATTCCTTCTCTTCTTGCCTCAAAACCATCTTGTTTCTCATAAGTATAAATATAAGTATCCATTTTACTGAGATTCCAGGTTTGTAAAAGAAAAGGATTGGCAGTTTTGTCCTGGGCTTTAATACCAATGATCGCGAAAAAAGAGAAAATACAGATACAAATAGGCTTTTTCATGAATACAACTGATTTATTGTAAAGTTTTAATACTGCTAAAATTAGCATCGCTTAATATTTAGTAAATTTGGGAAAATTAAAATAAACAATGAAACAGAAACTTTCTTTTTCATTTTTCTTTTGACCGTAGGATTGACCAATGCGCAGGTTGAAGAAAAAAAGCTGGATGAACTGATCCAAAATACCCTGAAAACCTTTGACGTGCCTGGAATGTCCGTAGGAATTGTAAAAGATGGGAAAATGATCTATTCCAAAGGTTTTGGAGTACGTTCTCTTACCACTAAACAGCCTATGGATGACAATACGTTGGTTGGGATTGCTTCCAATTCTAAGGGGTTTACCTGTACAGCGTTAGCCATCTTAGCAGACGAAGGAAAGCTGAATTGGGATGATAAAGTTTCAAAATATATTCCTGAGTTCCAAATGTATGATCCTTACGTTTCTCAAAATGTAACAATCAAAGATCTTATTACCCACAGAGCCGGATTAGGACTTGGACAGGGAGATCTTATGTTTTTCCGGAAGGAGGAAGCTTAACGGTTAATGATATCGTTCACAATGTAAGATATCTGAAGCCGGAAAACCCTTTCAGAACAAAATTGGATTATAACAACATCATGTTTATTGTTGCAGGAGAAGTGATTCACAGAGTTTCCGGATTAAGCTGGGCTGAATTTATTGAACAGAGAATCATGAAACCTGTAGGAATGACTTCAAGTTTCGGAAGCTACAACAGAGCAAAAGCTACAGCCAATAAAATTGATGCACATGCTCCGGTAGATGGAAAAGCTATTGCTGTTCCTCATGATTGGAATGAGACAGGAAATGCAGCAGGAGGAATTATGAGTAATATCAAAGATATGACTACCTGGGCAGAATGTCTGTTGAATAACTTCACCACAAAAGATGGAAAAAAGTTGGTTTCTGACAAGAATGTTCAACAGCTTTGGAGTCTGCAGATTCCAGACAGAGTAGCGGCGAAAAATCCATATGACACAAGTTTTTACGGATATGGGTTAGGGTGGTTCCTAAGTGATGTTAAAGGACATAAACAAGTACAACATACCGGTGGTTTGATTGGAACGGTTACACAGTTTACTTTAATTCCGGATATGAAACTGGGAATTATAGTTTTAACAAACCAACAGTCAGGTGCAGCTTTCAACACCATTACGAATACCGTTAAAGATTCTTATCTTGGGGTTGCAGACAGAAACTGGCTGAAAACATACGGTGACAGAATGTCTAAAATGGAAGCTGAATTTGACAAACAGAAGAAAGATGCTTTTGCAAAATTTGAAGCCTTCAAAAAAGAAAAATCCCTTCAGCCTAAAGCAGAGCAGTTTACAGGAACATACAATGATGTTTGGTTTGGTGATGTAGAAATTGCTCAGCAGGGAAATACCTACAGAATTTCATGTAAAAACTCTCCGAGATTAAAAGGGGAACTGCTTCCATATTCTAACAACTCATTTATCATTAAATGGGACGACAGAAGCTATGATGCTGATGCCTATATTATTTTCAGCTATGACGAGAACGGAAAAGCAGAATCTGCAAAATTGAAGGCAATCTCTGATGTGACAGATTTCAGTTTTGATTTTGATGATCTGGATTTGAAAAAGAAATAAAACGAGGAATCACAAAAAATATTCTATAGGAAGGGGCTTTCGTCATATTTGACTTTGCAAGCACAAGAGAGAGCCTTTTCTTCTTGAATTCATTTAAAAGGTTTAGCCAAAACATAAAAGAGGATTCCGGTACATACTGGAATCCTCCTTTTGAATCAATATTTTAATCTTAGCTTTAGCTTTTTTTATTCTTTAATAAATTTCCTAATAACATCCCCGATCTGAATGATATAAGCTCCTTTTACCAGATTGCTTACATTAATAGATTCCCGTTCCAATCTTCCGGAAAGAACAAGATTTCCTTTTATTCCGAAGATTTTATATTCTTTTGTGGGAGCATTTCGTACATTTAATATATCTTTTGCAGGAATAGGATAAATAGCGGTGGTATTTTTATGGTTTTTCTGATCTGAAACTGAAAGGGCTGCCAAATCCGCATTTAATATAGAACCTGCAAAAAAATCTGTTACATATATCGTATTACCATTTACAGCCAGTCCGGAAGGATATTGAAATCCACTGGAAATAAGCCCGTCTGATATGACAGGATTGGCTGAAGCGTAATTAAGTTTAGAAACCTTAGCTGCTCCTGCCTCACAAATAAATAATTCCTGTCCATAAGAAGCAAGACCAGACGGATAGTTTAGCCCCTGCGCTATAATCTCAGGCGAACTGGAGCTGTTCATGTCAAATTTTGAAACCCTTCCTTCAAATCTTTCTGTAAAATAAATAATCTTATCAATAATCTCAATTTCAAACGGAGATTGTGCAGATGTTACATCAATCAGTTGAGGCGGGTTTTGACTTACATCTATCTTTGCGATCTTATTGTCACCCTCAAGTGCCATATACAGATCATTTCCTACGAATTCCAATCCAAGAGGACTGCTGATACCTGTTAATACAACTTCACGGCTTGGATTGCTAGAAGTAAGGTCAACCTTAGAAATCTGATCTCCCCCAAACTCTGAAACATACAGGACATTGTTTCTCAAAGCAAGTCCATAAGGACGATTGACACCTGTAACAACATCAACCGGGGGAGAAGCGGGATCATTTATATTGATTTTGATGACTTTATCCTCTGAATACAGTCCGATATACATGGTATTGCCGTCAATAATCATAGGATTGGGGGTGTTCAGATTACTAATAAATACATTTGCAGTAGCTTGTGCATATAATCTGGCTCCTGTTAAAAAGATGATAAACACGAAGAAATAAAGTTGTTTTTTCATTTATTTTTATTTAGAATAATTAAATTTTAAAACAAAAGTATATTAATAAAAACAAAATTTATAGGAATGTGACAAAAGTCATAAACAAAATAGCTTACATTTATATGTTGGAAAATAATTGCAAGATTTAGCAGAATCCGGCCTTAGCCGTCCTTCAATAGTGGTTGTGATCAATTTGGATTTAGCAAAACTTAAAAAATAAAATGTATTATCTTAAAAGAGAAAGATCCTGATTTGCTAAAGTAAGCTCTGTATTAAGATGTTGTTTTTCAAAGAAATTTTTTAGCTCAAGAAGTCTTTTCTTATTGTTATAATGGATGCTTGAATTCAGTTTTCTTTGACAAAGTGAACAGGCTCTGGCCAGGTGATAATCAGTTTCTGATAATGAATTGGTTCCATTCATTACACAGTTGGCATTCAGGCAGTGGCTGATTCCGAACATATGACCAATTTCGTGGGAACTTATTTTTATTAATCTTAAAAGACTCTCATTGAAATTTGAATCGGTTAAGTGACCGTTTGCAAATCTGTACATCGAAGTTACTCCTACGCCATCTTCATAGGAAGCGAGTCCGAAAATGTAGTTCCATTCCGGTTTTGGGAAAAGATCTTTCTCTGTAATTCCCATAAGTACTACAGCATCTTTAGGCTTTCTTTTGATCAGAATGCTGTCCAGTACATATCCTGCCAGAATTTGTTCTTGTCCTTCCTTTGAAATTCTTTTCACTTTTTCAGGGAAGATGGTATTGGGTATAGCAGGAAGTATTTTAGTCTCCAGCTGGAAATATATTTTTAAATATTCCTTTGTGAGGGCTATTTCTTTTTTCTGAAATTCATTAAACGTTCCGATAGGTTGAAGGTAAATGATATTTTTTCCAGATTCTGGTTTTATCTTTTTTAATTTTTGAAAATCTTCAAACGTTTGGAAATGTTCATTGTGATTATACCGCCAGCTTCCGGGTTTTGGTGAAGAAAGCTTTATATCATTTAAAGCAATAGACTCATAGAAAGTTTTCTTCTGTTTCTGACATGAGAAAAGAAGGATTAATATTGTGACATAAAAAAATAAGGGACTAAAGTTATATTTTCCCCGGCTCATAAAAGAACAACAGTTTCTTTTTCGCTCCGTCGAATTCGGACCATGATTCACAGTCTACTTCAAAACCGGCCACTCCGCAGGTAGGAAAATGGAAAATATCTTCAGAAATGGAATTGGCAAAATTGGAAATTCCATTGTTATGGGAGAAGAAAGCAACCGAATTAAGGTTGTCATCCAGGTCATAGATTACAGATTCAAAACTTCTTTCCGAGGGATTATACAATTTTTCATCAGTGGAACAGTTGAGTTGATAAGCCTGATTAAAAATTTTACAGGTATTGAGCGCGCGTACTGCGGGGCTGGACACAAAATGATCAATGGAAATATTATTGTTTTTCAGGAATCTGGACATGTGCATAGCATCCTCCAAACCCTTGTCTGCCAAAGGTCTGTCAAAGTCCTCCGTTTCCTCCGGCCAGTCGCTTTTCGCATGTCTTACGAGGATGAGTTTCTTCATATAATTGTTTTTTGGAAGATTAAAATTATAAAAAAAATAATGGAATAAAACATGATTTATATAAAAAAACTGCGTTATGAATAAAATCAGTAAATTTTACTAAATTTGCAGACTTATGGGACAAATCCTTGCAATAGACTACGGAAAAGCTCGTTGTGGTATCGCTGCAACTGACGATATGCAGATCATAGCCAGTGGGCTGGACACTGTAGAGAACCGTTCTTTAATGGGTTTTTTGAAAAAATATTTCAGCGAAAACAAGGTAGATGAAGTAGTAATTGGACTTCCCATAGATTTGAAAGGAAACGTTTCGGAAGTGGAAACGGATATTTTAAAATTCATAGAAGAATTTAAAAAAGAATTTTCGGATATTGCGGTTCACCGTTTGGACGAAAGATTTACTTCCAAAATGGCTTCATTCTTTATTTCCCAAAGTGGAAAAAATAAGAAAAAGAGGCAGGAAAAAGGATTAATAGATAAAGTAAGTGCAACCATCATATTGCAGAATTTTTTAGAACAAAGATTAAGATGATATTACCGATAAGAGCTTTTGGGGATCCTGTTTTGAGAAAAGTGGGAAAAGATATAGACAAAGATTATCCCGAATTACAGGAATTGATAGACAATATGTTCGAAACGATGTACAGCGCAAATGGCATAGGTCTTGCAGCGCCTCAGATTGGTTTGGATATCCGTCTGTTTGTAATAGATGTGACGCCTCTTGCAGAAGATGAGGATTATGAAGATATTAAAGATGAGTTGGCAGAGTTTAAAAAAGTCTTCATCAACGCTCAGATTCTTGAAGAATCCGGTGAAGAATGGAAGTTCAATGAAGGTTGTCTTTCTATTCCGGATGTAAGAGAAGACGTGAAAAGAAAGGGGACTATCGTTATTGAATATTATGACGAAAATTTTGTGAAACATACAGAAACTTTTTCCGATATTAGAGCCCGCGTAATTCAGCATGAATATGACCACATTGAAGGGGTTTTATTTACTGACCACCTGAGTGCATTGAAAAAGAAACTGGTGAAGGGTAAACTGACAAAAATCTCTCAGGGTGACGTAAACATCGGTTACAAAATGAGATTTCCAAAGTAATTTAAACAAGGATTAAAACGAATAATATAAAGCAAAAAGCTAGTGCTGATTGCAGAATTTACAAAAAATAAAATTATGCTGTTAGAAAAAATAATTTCAATTTCTGGAAAACCAGGACTTTTCAAATTAGTTTCTCAATTAAGAAACGGATTCATCATTGAAGATGTTACCAACAAGAAAAAAGTAAGCATTGGAAACTCAAGCCAGGTAAGCTTACTAGACAATATTGCTATGTTTACATTTGAGAAAGAAGTTCCTTTGTTTGAAGTATTTGAAAATATTGCTAAAAACAATGATTATAAGGAAACTATTTCTCACAAATCTTCTGATGCAGATTTGAAAGACTTCATGTTAGCTTCTCTTCCTAATTATGATACAGAAAGAGTATATTCTTCTGACATCAAGAAACTAGCGCAGTGGTACAACATCCTACATAAAGCAGGATATATCACTCCGGATAGCTTTGTAAAAGCAGAGCCTGAAACTTTAGACGGAGAGCCTGCAACAGAAGAAGTAAGCATTGAAAAAGAAGCTAAGAAAGCTCCAAAGGCGGAGAAACCAGCTGCTCCAAAAGTAAAAGCTACTTCAGCTGCAAAATCAGCTCCAAAGAGTACACACAGAAAACAAGGATAATTCATTTTTGAATTAAAAATACAAAGCCTTGTCTGGAATTTCCGGACAAGGTTTTTTGTTTTTTCAGACAAAAGATAATTGCTTGCTAATATTCCAAACCTAACAGGTTTCGAAAACCTGTTAGGTTTACATATCGAATCTTTCCGGATTCTGCACTCCGCAACTTTTACTTCCAACGTTTGTAATGATGTCCGAATAACCCTTACATTTGTATAAGATTGAATTTCCCATTACTTATGAATACGAAACAGGAGAAACTGGAGGCCTTTGGCAGATTGCTGGATATTATGGATGATTTGCGTGAAAAATGTCCGTGGGATCAGAAACAAACGTTAGAATCCCTTCGTCATCTTACCCTTGAAGAAACCTATGAACTTTCAGATGCTATTTTGCAGAACGATTTGCAAGAAATAAAAAAGGAATTGGGCGATGTTCTGCTTCATTTGGTTTTTTATGCTAAGATTGGTTCGGAAAAAGAAAGTTTTGATATTGCAGATGTTATCAATTCCCTGAATGAAAAGCTGATCTTCCGTCATCCTCATATTTATGGAGATGTTGAAGTAAAAGATGAGGAAGAGGTGAAACAGAACTGGGAGAAATTAAAATTAAAAGAAGGCAATAAATCCATTTTAGGCGGAGTACCGAAAAGTCTGCCGAGTTTGGTAAAAGCCTACAGAATTCAGGATAAGGTAAAAGGAATTGGTTTTGAATTTCATGATGCTGAAGATGCATGGAAAAAAGTAGATGAAGAAATTCAGGAGTTTCATGCCGAGACTGATCTTGATAAAAAAGAACAGGAATTGGGTGATGTATTTTTCTCTCTGATCAATTATGCAAGGATTTCGGGGATCAATCCGGATTCTGCTTTAGAAAGAACCAACCTGAAGTTTATTTCGAGATTTCAAAAAATGGAAGGACTTGCCGAGGAGCAGGATCTGAAATTAGCAGATATGTCTCTTGAAGAAATGGATGTTCTCTGGGAACAGGCAAAAAAACTTTCATAGTTACCGATTGGAACAATTAATGCTTCTTATATTCAGTTAAAAAAATAAAAAATAAATATGTTACGCTTTCTTATTTTACCCGCTTTGCTTTTATTGAGTTGCAATCCAAAAGCTCAGAATTCTCCCACTAACGAAGATGAATTGAAGGTTCAATTTACCCTACCTAAAAAGTTGAAGGAAGTTTCCGGAATTACTTTATCAAAGGATAAGAAAACAATCTGGGCAATAGAAGACAGAGGAAATAAAAATGCAATATACGGCGTAGATAATAAAGGAGATCTGGTAGCAAAAGTACCCGTAGAAAATACTGAGAATACCGACTGGGAAGATATCATTTCAGATACTCAGGGAAACATTTATATCGGAGATTTTGGGAATAATGATAATGACAGACAGGATCTGGCGATCTTAAAAACAGATCTGAAAGATATCACTCAAATAACGACGAAAGTGGTTCAGACTACAAAATTCCATTATCAGGGACAGACTGAATTTCCACCTAAAAAATCAAATCTGCTGTATGATTGTGAAGCTTTTGTAGAAATGAACGGGAATTTCTACTTATTCACGAAAAACAGAAGCAAGGGTTTTGACGGAACTTTCCTGATATTCCAGGTGCCTAATAAAGAAGGTAATTTTGAAGCAAAATTGATAGGAACATTAAAACTTGAAGGAGGTTATAATGATGCGGCAATTACTTCTGCAACCATCAACAGTACAAAAGATAAAATTGTATTGCTGACACATAAAAATGTACATGTTCTTACCGGGTTTACTGCAGATAATTTTAGCACTGCAAAAATCCAGAAAATTCCTTTACACCATAATTCTCAGAAGGAAGCTATTGTTTTCCTTGACGATAAGACATTAATGATCGCTGATGAGAAGGGTAAAGATGAAGGTGGAAATGTGTATACGTTTACCTTTTAAACTTTTAAAGGATATATTTCAATAAAATTAAAACCCCACAGCATAAATCTGTGGGGTTTTTGAATATATGAAAGTATTAAAGTGATTGATGTTTGTATCGGTTACGGAGTAAGGTAAGATATATGAATGTTACCACTTGACAATCTGAAATCCTGTGTATACCTGCAGCGTATTCTGAAGGTTTCTCCTGTATCAAAAAAGTTAATGGAGGAAAGATTATGATTCAGCCCTGTAGTGCGCTCTCCGTGTCCTGTGGAGATGCCGGCAAGCGTTGTGAGCGTAGGAGAAACTTTCTGGATATAAGAATTGGCTGTTCCTGCAGTCTGCCCAGAAGGATTCAGATTCAGGTCATAAGTTGCATAAGGGACAATATTATAAAACCCTGGTTTTACTACGGTAAAAAGTCCGGTTGTAGAGTTATACGTTAAATAAGCCGTATCAATCTTATTACTTACATTAAAAACATAAGTCTGTGAATAACTTTCATGGGTATTAACAGGAGTAGAATGGGTTCCGGTATAACTTCCGCTGGCGGGGCTTATGTTCGTTTTATTTCCTACATAAACAACTTTTAAAAAGTTTTCAGATTCAATAGTCTTCCAAACAGGAGCATTTCCCTCGCCATTTGACATTAGTACCTCACCTTTATTTCCTGAGTTTCCTTTGGTTCTGTCATCTCCGCCTACATTCAGATCCTTTACTACCTGAAGTGAACCGTTGACATGTAAGGTATTTTGGGGTGTTGCTGTTTTAATCCCTATTTGTGCATTTAGAGATAAGGACATGACGAATAATGCCATGTATAGTAGCTTTTTTTCATTCAATTGTTGATTTTTTAGTTTAGACAAATATAAAATGTTTTTAAAATGTCTTTTTTTTAAAGAATCAATAAACATATAAAGCTATGCGTAGTTTTGACTTATGTAGCTGAAAATATGGCTTTTAATTAAAAACCATATTTGTTTTATTGATGAAAAATGCTATTTGAAAATTAGAATTATTAAATTCAATTAAAATTGATAATATTTTGAATATTTTACTTTTAATTAGTTTAATGTATTGATAATCAGTATTTTATTGATTTGTTTTCGGTTTCGAAAATTTGATTTAATTTTTATAAAAATATCATTTAAAATTTCATCCCTATTCCTGCAGAAAGTCTTCCGCCATCAGAACCATAGAAATAGTTTAGCCTAGCAGACATCATTTCTACAATACTTAACCATACACCTGCTCCGGCAGATTGATGCCATTTTCTGGAATTTTCACTGTCGTTCCATACACGGCCGATATCGTACCCGATAAGGATTCCCATATTGGCGGGAGCAATATTGTTTCTTACTCTTCCAAAATCCCATCTGATTTCCGAGTTATTGGTAAAATACGATCTTCCGGCGAATCTTTCGTT
Organism: Chryseobacterium sp. CH21; assembly: GCF_004119445.1. Classification (GTDB taxonomy): domain Bacteria; phylum Bacteroidota; class Bacteroidia; order Flavobacteriales; family Weeksellaceae; genus Chryseobacterium. Next base: position 43,049 of record NZ_QICI01000095.1, read on the forward strand.
TCTGAAAGCTCTCATTCCGTTGTTACCTCCAATGGCTGCCGCCTGATAGAATTCAAAATTATTGTTATTGATCCACATCACATTACTGGAATTGGCAAATACAAATTTCCCTCTCTTATCAATTCTGTGGTCAACGGCCAGTTTTCCTTTTACGGTTACAAAGTTTTTATTAAAGTCAGAAAGCGTTGCTTTCCAGTCTGCATTCAGCATAAATTCAAGTCCAAGAGTAGGGAAGGCAACATTATCAGCATTTTTATAACCAAATGTATAATTGGCACCCACAAACTGCTGACTGTTGAATACACCCGGTCTTACATCCGGAGACTGATTGATGAAGCGGTCAGCTTTTCTCTGTACTTTATTATCTTCAAAAGTTAATTGAAACTGATGGCTCAGATTCATCCAGCTCTTCTGCGAGATGGAAGGGGCAAAGTTGAATTTGGAAATTCTGGCTCTGTTGTATTCTCTTTCCGTATTTTTCTTGTCATAATCACTTTCGTTAGAAAGCCCGAAGAAATTTTGGGAGAATCTTGGAGTGGTATAAAATGCATCAAGGTTGATATCCCAACCTGAAATTGCCTTTTTAAATACACCTTTGTATGTAAGGCTAAATCCTGCAGTTGCTGTATAAAAATTAGCTTTTAAACTATGTCTTTGAGTAAATGGGTCGCGGATAAAATTGTTCACCGTATAATTAGCTAAAACTCCTACAATAACACCATCATCCGGGTTGTAATCCAGGTTAGGATATCCTGCTACAGAATTATATTTAGGATGCTTATAATTATAGCTGTTGATATCATAATCATCCGTAATATTCTTCGTTGCATTACCGTCATTATACGTGTTTTTCTGAGATTTAAAATCATAAATCTTTACTTTCCTTCCATCTGCAACGTTATAGGTATCATGGTTATAGCCGCCAATCAGTCTGATATTCATTTTAGGATTTCCGCTTCCTGTTACTACATAAGTATCGTCATCTTCAAGTCCGTAGATCCATAATTCTTTTGTTTTCGAATCATGATAAGTCTTTTCAAAAACCAGCTCGTTTTGATCTTTATTCTTACCCAGATAATATTGCTGTACAAGTACGGAATGTCCGTTTTTTGTAATAACAAATTTATCAGGATGTACGGTTCCTGCCAGAGGTACTTTTTTCTGTAATACATCATAATACTGGCTGGCGTAGCTCACAAGTTTTGTTTTTCTTGTTTTCAGTTTTCTCTGGATTTCGGCAATAGTGTCGTCCTGTACTTCTTTTGGAAGATTATGAAAGGCATCATCAATATCCGCATCTGTCAGATGTTCCTGAATATATTTTGCCTGCATTTCCCATTCGTTCTGATCTGCACCTTTTAAGAAAACGAGATCCATCGGATAAGGCTCCATAGCAAGCCACTTGACACTGCTGATATCTTCTGTAAAGGTTTTCATATGGCGGATTGCAGGAACATTCATAATCAGTTTAAATGCTGCGCCGTCATATTTGCTGAATGCCTGATCTCTGTCTTTAGGAATAGGTTTGTAGACTACTTTGTCACCTACTTCATATTCTGCCCATTTCCACTGGTCCGAGTGTCTGTCCCAGTCACCGATCAGCATATCAAATAATCTTGCTCTGATGTAGGATTCTCTGTCAACAGAATATTTATTGCTTTTGCTGAGGTTCTTTAATACATCATCTGTTGAAACAATATCTTTTGCATGGTCAAGGTATGCCAGAGTTTTCGGATCTGAAGAAAAACGTTCTTCAATCATATACATCTCATCCCCGTAATCTTCGTTGTATCTTCCCAATGCATGCTGTTTAGGAATATAATACAATTTTGGATTGCTGTGGAAAATATTAAGCTTTTCCGACATATTTCCGATGGTAAACGGAGTAAATGGATGATTGGTGGTATAAAAATCCAACAGGAATTTTTCAGGGAAAGTATCAGCAAGTTCTTCTCCCAATGTACTTTTTTGAAAAGCCATATTATTAAGAAAACGAATCGCGCTTTTTTTCACGCCACGCATCACAAATTCCTGCCCGTCCGTAGATTTCAGTCGTAAGCTGTTAGACTGGTTTCCTCCGCCTTCTCTGAAAGGAATATATCCGCCATTCAATTCTGAAAGATTGGCAGTTGGAGCTTCAATCGGGATTCCGTAATATCTTCTGTAATGGTCTCCCCAAAGCCATCTGTAAAATTTTCTTTTCTCGGTAAGCTGTACCGGATAGATGGTGGAAGAGAATGTTGCCGGAAAAGAATTCGGAAAATTATTGATGAATACATCCGGCTTGGAAATAACGGAAATATGAGTCAGTTTTTGAAGCTGGGCATCTTTTGTAGAAAAATATTCAACATCAGTACTTTCATCTTTTCTGAAATTTAAAACCGCAAAACCGCTGCCTCCGTAAGAAAAATCAGTTTTCTCCACAATGGTAGATGGATCTGTTTTAGAACCTGCACCACTGATGATCTGTCTTAGATTTCCGTCTTCGTGATATTGCAGGTTATGGTCATGTCCGGAAACAAAAATAATATTTTCTTTATCCTGAACAATACTTTTCAGTCTGTTGGCCAGATCTGCATAATGCTGGTTATTGATATCTTCAGGACTTGCTCCGGAAGAACTTCTTAAAATATTGACTACACTTGCCACTACAGGAACAGGAACCTTACTTTTGAATGGATAAAGGTGTGATCTTGCAGAATTAAAACCTGCATGAGTACCACTGCTGATAATAGGGTGGTGTAAGGCAACAATGATTTTTTTGCCCTGGTTTTTAATAATAAGATCTTTAAACTCGGTGAAAAAGTCTTCACGGGTTTTGATGTTACAATTTTTGTTGATTCCGGGATAATTATCCCAGTTGGCAATTACCCATTCCGAATCTACAGCAATGAGTTTGATATCTTTAGAAACGTTGATATCATCAATAGGGCATCCGTTTTTAGGAAGAAAAGCTTTTTTATCATCAAGATATTTTTTTACCAGACCTTCCTGGGTATTCAATCCATCAATCCCATTATACCAGTCGTGATTTCCGGGAATGACCAATGTTTTCCCCTTAAAATTCTTCGTTATGGCAAGCTGGTTTTCCAGTTTTTGTTTTGCCAGGGCATACTCTTTATCTGTTTCTTTAGGCATCCCATTCGGGTAGATATTGTCGCCCAAAAATATCAGCATAGAGTTACTGTCGGCAGAATCCAGCTTACTTTTCAGTAAATTCAGTGTTTTTTGTGCCTGAGGTTCATCTGAGTTTCCTGCATCTCCAATCAGAAAGAGTTTAAAATCATGGTCAGATTTTATTTCGGAATCTTTTACTTCATATAAGTTTTTGCCCTTTTGCACGTTATAGGTAGCACATGAATAAAGGACTCCAGCGGACATTACTGTTCGAAGAACAATAGAAGTATTTTTTAGATGAGTTTTAAAGGATAAATTCATAAATTTACATTAACAAAATTTCAGGGATGAGCATTTTACAAAAAGCTAAAAATTATGTTGAAATCTTATTCAAAGATAAGTTATCTTCAGTATATTTTTATCATAATTTTATCCATACTGCCTATACAGTCAATAAGGCTGAGGAAATCATGAAAAATACTCCTGTTTCTGAAGAGGATCAGGAGAAAGTACTCGTAGCATTATGGTTTCATGATACGGGATATATAGAATGTGCTTTGAACCATGAGGAAAGGAGTGTGGAGGTGATGAAGGCTTTTTTACACCAGGAAAATTATCCGGAAAACTATATTGCAGATGTTGAAAAGCTGATTCTGGCTACTAAAATACACTATGAACCTCAGAATTTACTGGAGAAAATTGTAAAAGATGCTGATTTCAGTCATTTTGCAGGTCATGATTACAGTGATATTTCCGATGCTTTGAGAAAAGAATGGGAACTAACCAATGTAAGATGTTTTTCCAATGAAGAATGGAATGCCGGAAATCTCGATATGCTGAAAAATAAGCATACTTTTTATACCGATTATGCTAAAGAAAACTGGGAGCCTCTAAAAAAGAAAAACATTAAAAAGATCGAAAAGAAGCTGGAAAAAGAAGAAGAGAAAAAAGAGAACAAAAAGGAGAGTTCGGAAGGTAAAAAGGAAAAAGAAAAATCAGACAGAAGTGTAGATACTTTATTCAGAGTAACACTTAATAATCATACCAGACTAAGTGATATTGCGGACAGCAAGGCCAATATTCTTTTATCTGTAAATGCAATTATTATCTCGGTTTGTCTTTCCGTTTTGGTTCCTAAGCTGGATGCTCCTAAGAATTCTCACCTGATTCTTCCAAGTTTTATATTATTGTTATCAAGTGTATTGACGATCATATTTGCGATTTTATCCACAAAACCTAATGTAACAAAGACAACATTCACATCTCAGGATATTGTGAACAGAAAAGTAAACCTTCTTTTCTTTGGAAATTTCCAGCAGATGTTGTTTGATGACTATCATAATGCGATGAAAGATCTGATTAAAGACAGAGATTATATTTATGATTCTATGGTAAAAGATCTGTATTATCTAGGGAAAGTTCTTAACAGAAAATACAAACTTTTGTCCATTACCTATAAGATTTTTATGGCAGGGATTATTATTTCTGTTCTGTCTTTCGGAGCGGCATTTCTTAGTCTTTAATTAAAAATACACGCAAATGATAGTCAGACAGCGAACAAATTGGCTGAAAATGTTATTTATATGGAGAGGATCTGTATTAAAGAAAATTGTTGTTCAGCTCTCTATCATTACGCTGTTTTCTTTGGCTATCTATATTTTCAAAGGGAGAATCTTTGATTATAAAGTGCATCTTAATCCTACGATTTTTACATTGATAGGATTAGCATTGGCCATATTTATGGGTTTCTGTAATTCTGCAAGCTACGACCGTTTTTGGGAAGGACGGAAGCTTTGGGGATTGCTTGTTATTGAAACCAGATCATTGACGAGACAAATCTTATCATTAGTGAACGATTTTTCTCCCGATGCTCAGGAAGAAAAACAAAAAATTATCAAACTGATCTCTGCGTTTGGCTGGGCTTTAAACTTTCAGCTGAGAGATAAAACGGGGACAGAACATCTTGAGCGGCTGCTTTCTCCTGAACAATTGGAACAGGTGAAGCATAAAAAATTCATTCCCAATATTATTCTTGGGTTTATCGCCGATTGGCTTAATGAACAGAATAAAAAAGGAAATATTGACACCATTGTGATGACTTCTATGGATCATCAACTGAATCAGTTTTCTAATATTTCCGGTGGCTGCGAGAGAATTTATAATACTCCATTACCTTTTGCTTACAGCGTTCTTCTGCATCGTACTGTATATCTGTATTGTTTCTGGCTTCCTTTCGGATTGGTAGATACCTTGGGGTGGATGATGCCTTTAATTGTTCTGCTGATCAGCTATACTTTTATTGCTCTTGATGCCATTATTCAGGAGATTGGAGAACCTTTTGGTGAGGAAGAAAACGACCTTGCCCTGAACAGCATCTGCCGAACGATTGAATTTTCTATTTTTGAGCAGGCAGGAATTCCGCAAGGTGAATTGAAGAAGCCGGATACTTATTTTGTGGATTAGGATTTTCTATTTCTCAGGAAGTGTAAAAGAAACCCTCAGCGCCAGCAATCCTGTAATTCCCTGAAGATCTTCTACCTTTAAGAATTCTATATCATTTTGTAGAACTCCTTTTTTCTGAAGTTTTGAAATGTAGTCCAGATATTCCTTTTGATTTTCCATTCCGAAATAGACGATGGTGATTTTTCCGGGTGCAGTGATGCGTTCTGAAGAATCTTTGACATGCGCTTTATCCAGACGCTTTTTGATAATTTCGTAATAAGAATTGTAAGCTCCGTCTACATCAAAGCGTTTTTCATCCATTCTGAAACGGATGTCTATTTTTTCATTGTAGACAAAGATGAGTGACGCAATATCCAGCTGTACAGGAAGATATTTTTTGAACGACTGAAATTCAAGTTCCATTTTACAGATGGTTTTAAGCTGCCAGTATCTCAGTTTGTGAACAACTTTTGAGGTATAGTGAAGTTCAGGAGCGATGCTTGGGCCAATGTACAGGTTATGTTCCACACCATCAGATTTAAATCTTTCATAATAATGTGGGAAAATTTCCTGTGCTTTTATCTGGCTTTCATCCAGCATATCTGCCAGTTTTCGATTGACCAGTGTAATAGAATCATCAAGGTTTTTTCTGTGATGGTAAAACAAGTCGGTAGGGGCAAAGATGTGTGAAAAATAATCTTTGATTTTTGCCTTTATTTCTCTTGCTGTTTTTATTTCCAGTTTTCCCTGTAAAAAAGGATGAATTTCGTCTCTTAATAGTCTTTGAAAACGCTGTTCAGTATCAGCTTTGATTTCATTGTTCAGCTCATTTTCAAAAACATCCAGTGCCAATAGAAATTTTTCAGAATCAGAATTCGTGAGTGTAAAAATCTCATTCAGCCATTCAATCTGCTGATTAAGATCCTGCAGCATCAGATTATATCGTTTTTCCGATGATGAACGGATATCTGAAACTCCAAACAGAGGAGTAAGATTTTTGAATGCAATTTGCTTTAAAGTATATATTTTCCTTCCAAGTGATGCTGTAAAATATTTTTCAGCCTCATTTCTGAATTTCCATACCACACTGTCGTGGATAGTAGTGTATTCACGTTGAATAATGGCTTCTATCTGATAGTTTTTTTCAAAATAGAACCTGTTCAGAGAGAAAAGAACCATATCCGTGAAAAACTCCAGTTTTTTAAGCTTTAAACCATTGAAGCTTCCGGCAATAGGAGACGTAAATTCCATGATGGCAAGGAGCTCACCATCTTTCATGATAGGAATTACCATGAAACTATTGACATTGTTATCCTTTAAAATGCTAAAGGAAGGAAGCAGCTTGACATTCTCGTCCAGGTTGTTTACATTGGAGACAACTACAGGCTTTGAATTATGATTTAAATTATTAAAAGTACTCTTACGGGTATCTTCGTCAAATGCATTGATCCAGAAATCCAGAATATGATTGGTAAGGAGACTCTCATAAATCGGCAGTTTATCCAGCTTCTGTTCCTTTTTGTTGAAAGTCATCAGCCCAAAACTGAGTTCCGGAACATCAAAGTAGGATTTGAAAATTTCCGTCAGATTTTCGTTGGGATTCATATTTTCCGGATCAATTTCAATCATGCTTGATTTCAGATCAGAAAGGGCAACTTCAGAGGTACAGTCTACCAGTGAAATAATGGTAAATCCTTTCAATATCCAAGATTGAGATGGGAAATATTTCTTCCAGAGTTTAAAGTCATCCAGGTTTTCCAGAAGCATATCCAGAAAATCATCAGATGGAATTTTGGCATCTTCTGTAGGAGTAATTTCTGTAAAATCTGAATTGACTGTAATTTTATAATGTTTCATGATTCCCTGCTTATTGGGAATGTCATAATAGAACGGGATCGTACTTTTAATATCTTTTTTGAAGTAGCTCTGAAGTATCAGACAGCAGCAGAATACATAAAATTCATTATCTGAAATATTCCTGAGTTCTATTTCAAAGTCTTTTCCTGCATCTTTCAGAATATCTTTAAATCTTTCGGTATAATTGAAGGTAATGTTTGAAAGAGGAATACTTGCAGCCTTTATTTCATTTCTGGTAAGCCCTGTTGGAAAAAGATCAGCAAGAAGCAGTCTGATGAGGTCTTCATGTTTTTCAAGAAGGGTTGTGTCCTGAAATCCTTCTCTAAGGTCTTTAAAATTTCTGGTACTTTCTAATAAAGACTCAGCATAATTGACCCTGTATTCCAGTCTGTCATTATAGCGGATATGTTCCAGAACATCCAAATATTTTTTGAATGATATATAAACCTGAAAGGGAGAGTCTTTTTTATAGAGATTAGCCAAGAGCTGAAAAATTTAAAGTAAAGTTATGAAAAAAGCAGAATATTGCCTGTCTGAAATTTTTATTTTATTATACATAATTTACAGGTTATTAGAGGAAATTCTACAATGTATTTTATAATTCATTGCTGTTTTTTAGAAAGACAGATTGGCGGGTTATTGATTAATAAATTCTATTGCTTTTTGGATCAAAGGGTCTTCACCATTTCGTACAGACTGTAATGTAGGTTTCGCCAGAATATCAATTGTAATACCTGTTCTTTGAGTGCCTTTACCATTCGGGTAATATATTCCTGATCCACTTATGGCTGTGGTTATTCCGCCAGGAAGAGACATTTTGCAAAGATCTCCGTCTGCCCCCGCTGTTTGAGATCCTACCACAGCAGATTTGGGAGCGGTGCGCAATGCCATTGTAAGGAATTCTGAAGCACTTTGCGTAGTTTCATCCACTAAAATAGCTACTTTACCTTTGTAATAATTGCTGTTTATCTTTCCAATTTTTTGAGGGGCTTTCACCTCAAATTTTCCGGGATGCTGCAATGATGTAGCTTTAAACTGAACAAACTCTCTGGTATCAGGGAAAAAATATTTAGAAATAACTTCGGCAGAAAATTCTTTAGGATAACATCGGAGGTCAATGATAATTCCTTTTTTATTCGTGAATTTTTTCATGACCGTTTTGATCTCATCTTTCGTGATAACCGCAGGATAAATATAACCGATGTTCTGACCGAATTCTTTAGAAATGGGAATGTTTTTTTCTTCCATAAAGGTTTCATAAGGAACTGTTTTTAAAGAAACTGTAACGGCTTTTCCATTACTCTTTTTAAGGGTAAGTATCATAAAATCTTCATTAGTTCTCAAAATACTAAAGCTTATATCCCGGAGAAGGGTTGCTCTATTGGATGAAATAGTATATTTTGCCTTATCATTTATAAGTTCACTGACTTTTTTATGATCAATTTCTGTGATAACATCTCCAACCTCCGCACCGGATGCTGATATCTGATTACCAACAAATGTAATAGCCAGCTGGTCATCAATAAAACGGGTAGCTATCGGAGGTGTACTAAGTCCGAAGAATTCCTCTGTGATATTTCCAAAATCTGATAGGGCAGCATGAGAATCATTGATTTCTTTGACGAGCTCCATCATCGCAAGTTTATAACCCAGATCATCTTTGGTACGAACTATTTTGGGAATATATTCCTTCAAAACACCATCCCAGTTTTTTCCAATGATGTCTTTGTATGGAAAAAAATAGTTGATCATATTCCAGTATCGGAATAAGGCGAGAAGTTTCATTCCGTCATCATTCCATTGCATACGCGGATAAATTTCTTCATTTTTAAATGATGGAGTTCCTTCTTCCGGATCGAAATCAATATAATAGTTTTCTTTGATGTCTTCGTGGATTCCTGCACCGAAAGATCTGCTCCAACTGTATAATAAAGCATCAAAATTTTTAGAATTGATATTGGGGAGAAAACGAAAAAGTTCATAATCCCAGTTGGCATTTCCTTTGGAAACTTCCGAGCTTTGATATTTTAAATATCCCCAGATTTTCCAAGCTGGTAGAGATTATTAATTTGTTGTGTGCTGAGACTGTCTGTTCTGAATTGAGAATCGAGAAAATATTCATCTGCAGATTGATATAGATCCTGACTGGTCAGAGAGATTTCCTCCATATTTTTTCCATCAATATAAACTTTAAAATCATCGAACCATGCTTTCCCTTTTCCTTTAAGAAAGCCTCCGATCATAATTTTGTCAGTGTCTTTAGGTATTGCAATAGTGATGATATATTTTTTCCAGTCTCTTGTTCCCTGAATAGTTTCTGTTTTTACATTTTTTGCGTTGAGTTGTATTTCCTGCTGATCTCCAAAAGTTATAAACAAACCGGCTATGTTTTCCACTTTTTCAGTTTTGATATAACCTTCCAGCTTTATTTCCTTTTCTTTATAATTATTGATGAAAATATAGGCCATACCTCCTGTATTATTTGCCCATTCAGATTGAATGAAAACAGATTTTTTCCCGGAATGAAACAGAGCGGATTCTGTTTTCACAACATTATTTCCCCAACTGAACCAACCGTCGGGTAATTCGTTTTTCCCTGTTTTTGATTCAAATCCGAAATTATAATCTTTAGGGTTTTGAGAATGACAACTAATCGTAATTAATGAGGAAAATATAATGAGAAAAAGATTTTTCATATTTAAAAGTGGTGTAGGGCTTACAAATGAAAGTCATTAAAATAGATGCTGAGCTTCCCGGTTTTGTTTTTTCAAATATAGGCTTTTGTTTTACTTCAGTATGAAAAGTACGGGTAATAAAAAAGCACAACTGAAAAGTTGTGCTTTTAATATTGTGTTGTTTGGATTTTACAATCCGAACATTTTTGCAAAGAAATCCGGGAAAACTCCAAGGATGATGATCAAAGCAATAACAATTACTGCAACGATGTTGTAAGTAAGGGTTACTTTTTCTGACGATTTGAATGTTGATTCTTTAAAGAAGAACATCGCGATAATCAGTCTTAAATAGTAAGCAATAGATAGGGCAGAACCTAGTACAGCTACCAATACTAAGAAAGCAGCACCGTTCATTGCCTGGGAGAATAAAGCAAATTTCCCCATGAAACCAGCCGTTAGCGGAACTCCAGCCATTGAAAGCATAGAGATTGTTGCCACTGTTGCTAATAAAGGTTCCGTTTTCGCCAATCCTTTGAAGGCTCCGAAAGAAGTTTCTCTCTTTAATTTCTCTACCCAGATCAGACACATGAAAACTCCTACTGTAGATAAAGAATAAGCAAATAGATAGAACGCCAGGTTATAAGTAGAAAGGCTTGTCATTCCGAAGAATACCAATCCGATATATCCTGCGTGAGAAACTGAAGAGTATGCCAACATTCTTTTTGCATTCGTCTGAGCAAGACCCATAACGTTTGCCAAAAGTAAAGTAATGATTAAGAATACTCCTAAAACATTGATCCACTCGTGAGTTACCCCAGTGAAACCAAGCGTCATCAATCTGAATAGGGCAAAGAATCCTGAGATCTTTACTACACTCGCCATGAAAGCTGTGATTAATGATGGAGAACCTGCGTATACATCAGGGCTCCACATGTGGAAAGGTGCTAAAGCTACTTTGAAGGCCAATGCACAAAGAATCAGTAATACTCCTAAGATGAACATTACATTCCCTGAATTGGCTACTCCAAAATCATGAATCTTATAAAGATCAAAACTTCCCGCACTTCCATAGATGAACGCAATACCGAACAGTAAGAAGCCTGTTGCAAAAGCACCCATCAGGAAATATTTAATAGAAGCTTCGTTGGATCTAAGATCAGTTTTATTAGCTCCAGCCATTACATATAATGGAATAGAAAGGATTTCAACTCCCAAGAACATCGTCACTAAGTTCTGATATCCGAAAAGGATGATCCCTCCACATAATGCAAATAGCATCAATGCATATAATTCTGACTGGTGGCTTCTGTGATTGCTGAACGCAAAACCTCCCAGGAAGAATAACAATAAAGTTGTTACGATTGATATTTTAGTGAATAATGCGGTATTGTCACTGTACTCGTACATATGCTTATAATGGTCGAAGAACGAACATTCCGGCATAAAACTTACATACAATGCAATGATTAATCCCAAAATCCCAATGTATCTTGCGAATTTTCCTTGTTCAAAAACTCCTGAAAATAACGCAATAACTGCCGTTAGGAAAACAATAATTAAAACACTCATTTCTTAAAATATCAAATTAACTTACCATTGATTGGTAGATAAACTTCACCGAACTACTCACCATGTCGATTACCGGTTGTGGGAAAATACCTAGTAAAATCACAAAAACCGCTAAACTTGCCAATACAGAAAATTCTACTCCTGATAAATCTTTTGCTGTACTTAAAACGGCTTCATCTCCTTCTCCAAACATTGCTTTTCCGTAGAATCTCAATAAATACACAGCACAAAGAATTACCGTAAGACCAGCAATTACTGCTGCTGTTCCGTTAAAATCATATACTGATTTCAACAAGATAAATTCCCCGATGAATCCATTCGTTAATGGAACTCCCATTGAACCTAATATAATGATCAGGAACAACACCGCAAACTTAGGCGCTACTTTAGCTAAACCACCCATTTGTCTGATGTCTCTTGATTTGAATCTCTTATATAAAATATCACAACAGTAGAATAAACCTACTACGTTGATACCGTGTGCAAAAGTCTGTACTAAAGCTCCTTCAGCTCCTTCTACATTGAAGGTTCCTCTTAAAGTAACCACTGCAGAAGCGAAGATCCCTGCTACCATCAATCCTACGTGAGAGAAAGATGAATAGGCAATGATTCTCTTCATATCCGTTTGGATAATAGCGATCAAAGCACCGTGAACAATTCCTACGATGGCAAGAATAATCACAATCTGTCCGGAAATTCCAGCTATCGGAAGGGGAGTAATTGGAAGTAAATAACGCATTACCCCATATACTGCCATCTTAAGCATGATCCCTGATAACAACATGGATCCCTGAGTAGGAGAGTAGGTATACGTGTCAGGCTGCCATGTATGGAAAGGGAATACCGGTAATTTCACTGCAAAAGCAAAGAAAATAAACCAGAATACCACAGTCTGCTGTACTTCATTCAGCTGAGCATTATATAAATCTGTTAAAGCGAATGATGCAGAGTGGTTGTACACATAGATCAATCCGGCTAACATAAATAAAGACCCAACGAATGTATATACGAAGAATTTCGTAGTGAATTCGAACCTTTTATTCTCTTGTCCCCAAAGTCCGGCAATGAACCAAATTGGAATCAAAGTTACTTCCCAGAAAATGTAGAATAACAATCCGTCTAAAGAAGTGAACACTCCTACAAGACCAAACTGCATCAACAGAATCAGTCCGTAGAATGTATTTCTGTAGTTTACATTTTCGTTGAAAGATGATAAAATAATGATTGGAGCCAGAATATTGGTCAATACTAAAAGAAGCATGCTCATTCCGTCAACACCGAAATGAAGAGAACTTTTAATGAATTGAGACCAAGGGTAAGTGATTTCGTACTGAAGCTTACTGTCTACTGTCGGTCCAAAATTGAAATCCGAAAGCATGTAGAAGGTAAGGAGCATCTGTACCAATGCAATTCCAAGCGCCAAATATTTGCTGGAATTATTCTTCCAGGCAAAAACTAATCCCGAACCTACTAGAGGTAATAGTAATAATGTTAATAACAAACAAGACATTATTATTGTAATAAAAAGTTAACAATTAATATAATTCCCACAGCTAAAGACATGATAAGGATATATGTCTCTACATTTCCGTTCTGTACACGCTTCATAGCTTTTCCGCTGTCTTCAGCACCATCACCTACAAAGTTTACAAAACGGTCTAAGATACCCTTATCAAACATTTTTCCTCCGCGTCCTAATCCTTCAACAGTTTTTACAATCAATGCGTTGTAAAGTTCGTCAACGTATAATTTCTTAGCAGAAAGTTTCTCCCATCCGGTATAGCTTTCTTCTGCAACAGCCATTTTTTTCTTTTTCACGTAGGTGTTTCTTACGATAAACCAAACAGAGAAGAACATCAGGATTGTTGCTGCTAATAAGATCATTTCAGTATTGAAAGGTACTCCTGAAAGAGTAGCTTCCATCTGGCTGTAGCTTTGTTCCGTAAGAACTGGCTTTAACCATTCCATCAGTTTTGCATAGTGTCCGTGACCGATGAAGTGAGGCAGGTTGATAAAACCTCCGATTACAGAAAGAATAGCCAATACGATCAATGGTATTGTCATATTAGACGGGCTTTCATGCAAGTGGTGTTTCTGATCTTCAGTACCTCTGAATTCTCCATGGAATGTCAGATAATACAGTCTGAACATATAAGTTGCAGTCATTGCTGCTAAAACAAATAAGATTACCCAATAGATAGGGTTTTTAGCGAAAGCTGCTACTAAAATTTCGTCTTTAGAGATCATCCCTGATAATAAAGGGAAACCTGAGATGGCTAATGTTCCGATAAGGAATGTAGCATGGGTAAGAGGAATATATTTTTTAAGACCTCCCATGAAACGCATATCCTGTTCGTTGCTCATTGCGTGGATTACAGAACCTGCACCCAAGAATAATAACGCTTTAAAGAATGCGTGTGTCATTACGTGGAACATTGCTGTTGTGTATGCTCCAAGACCTAAAGCGATGAACATAAACCCAAGTTGTGAAACTGTAGAGTATGCCAGTACTTTTTTGATGTCATTCTGACGTAGTGCATAGAATCCTGCCAAAGCAGCCGTTAAGAATCCGATGAATAAAATTCCTCCCTGTACTGTAGGTGCTAAAGTAAATAAGAAATTGGATCTTACTACCAAATAGATACCTGCCGTTACCATTGTTGCCGCATGGATCAACGCTGATACAGGAGTAGGCCCGGCCATCGCATCCGGTAACCATGTATATAATGGAACCTGAGCAGATTTACCGGTAGCACCGATGAATAAACTCGCTGTAATAAAGATAATCACTGTTCCGTCTAATTCAAATTTTGAAGCGTTTTCTGCTACAGAAAGATAATCTACAGCATTGGTTTGAGAAGCAATCATGAAAATACCGATCAATAACGCAAGGTCACCAATTCTGTTCATGATGAAAGCTTTTCTTGCTGCTTTACCGTATTCTTCGTTGGTATACCAGAATCCGATTAACAGGTAAGAACAAAGACCTACACCTTCCCATCCGATGAACAGGATAAGGTAGTTGCTTCCCATTACTAAAAGTAACATGGAGAAGATGAAAAGATTCAGATAAGTAAAAAACTTGTAGAATCCTTTATCATGACTCATATATCCGATAGAGTATAAGTGGATCAGTGAACCGATACCCGTAATGATCATTACCATCATTAATGAAAGCTGATCAATCTGGAATCCAAAGTTGATTTGAACACCATTGACTCTAAACCATTCAAAAGCTTTTACAATAACAGGCTGGCTTTCAGAATTGAAATTCATGAAAAGACTTACCGCAATACAGAAAGATCCGAATACGGCTGCAGTAGCCAAAGATCCTACGAATATTTTTGGAAGATTTTTCCCGAACAGCCCGTTAATAAGAAACCCTAAAAGTGGTAAAAGTACTATTGCATATACTAGATTCTCCATTCTTATCCTCTTAATTTATTAAATATACTCACATCTACAGAACGGGTATTTCTATATAGCATAGCAATAATTGCCAGACCTACCGCTACTTCCGCAGCTGCTACCACCATAATGAAGAAAACTAAAAGTTGTCCGTCGCCGTTGCCTTTATATGCTGAAAAAGCTGCCAATAAAAGGTTTACAGAATTCAGCATAAGCTCTACACAGCCCAGAATCACAATAGCATTTTTTCTAAGCAATACTCCCATTACTCCCAAGCAGAACAATACTGAGGAAAGAATGATGAAGTATTCCAAAGGGACGCTTTGTATAAATGTATTTACTTCTCCCATAATTTTATAAATCTTTTTTACCGATTAATACCGCGCCCACAATACCTGCCAAAATTAGGATGGAAGCAAGCTCAAACGGTAAAACATATTCATTAAACAAAAGTCTACCCAGATTTTTCGTAAGACCCACTCCTCTGTCTACATTTTCAACAACAATGTGGTTATCTTTTATTCCTCTGAAAACCCCTAATACTCCTACTAAAAGAATACCTGCCGTAAAAACTCCAACAAACTTTAAAGTATTGTTCTTCTTACTTTCGTCTCCTTTATTAAGGTTAAGCATCATTAAGATATAAAGGAAAAGTACCATGATGGCACCTGCGTACACTATGATCTGGATAATTGCAAGGAACTGTGCATTGAGAAGAATGTACATTCCGGCAATTGAAAACATCGTAACAATCAATGACAAAATAGCATATAAAGGATTTCTTGCAAATACAAAATATACAGCACTTGCCACTGCTAAAAACGCCACCAAGAAAAATAAAAACTGATCCATTATTTTACCGCATTTTTTTGTTTCTCGGATTGTCTTGTCGTGATATCAATCCTTTCATTTATTTTTCAACTAGTTTATCTTTTCCGTAAATGAAAGAACCTCTGTTGGTTTCTACGTCTACCAATCTGTCTGTAAGATAGATGGCAGATTTAGGACAAGCTTCTTCACACATACCGCAGAAAATACATCTTAGCATATTGATTTCATATACTGAAGCGTACTTTTCTTCTCTGTAAAGACCTTTTTCCTCTTTAGTTCTTTCAGCAGCAGTCATCGTAATGGCTTCTGCAGGACAAGCTACCGCACAAAGTCCACAAGCTGTACATCTTTCTCTGCCTTCTTCGTCTCTTTTCAAAACGTGCTGGCCTCTCCAGATGGTGGTTCTTGGTTTCTGTACTTCCGGATACGAATATACTGCGGGAGCACCCTTTATCACGGTTCTTACAGCATGCTTAAATGTAATCCCCATCCCTGTAAAGATGGCAGGAAGGTAGATTTTTTCAGCAAGGGTCATTTCTTTATTGGAAACAACTTTTGATCTGTTTGTAAGTTTCATTTAATTATAGATATTAGATGTTAGACACCAGATTTTAGACTAATCTTGTCTGTTATCTTAATTTTTAATATTCAATATTTACACAAACCTAACAGGTTTTTACAACCTGTTAGGTTTAGATAATTTAATTTCCAAACGCTAAAATTACAGCTCCTGTAATTAATAGGTTTACCAATGCCATTGGGATTAATGTTTTCCATCCTAAGTGCATTAACTGGTCATATCTGAATCTTGGAAGGGTCCATCTGATCCACATAAAGATCAGAATTCCGATTACTGTTTTTGTAAGGAACGCTACGATACTTAAAATTCCCGCAGTGTTTTCACCCCAGCTCTGCGTTACCCATTCAATACCAGGATAATTATACCCTCCGAAGAAAAGAACGACCATGAAAGCATTGGAAATAAACATGTTCACATATTCTCCGAACATATATAATCCTAACTTCATGGAAGAGTATTCTGTAGAGTATCCTGTTACCAATTCGGATTCACACTCTGGTAAATCGAACGGGTGTCTGTTGGTTTCTGCCAAAGCAGCTACAAAGAAAACAAGAAATGCAATCGGCTGGTAGAAAATGTTCCAGTTCAATCCTGAAACCCAAGGAATAACACCCCATAATTTTCCGGTAGTCTGGCTTTCAGTAATTTCTTTTAAATCCAAACTTCCTGACATCATAATGATAGAAAGAAGTGCTAATCCCATTGCCAATTCATAAGAAATCATCTGAGAAGAAGCACGGATAGCACCTAATAATGAATATTTATTGTTCGAAGCCCAACCTCCGATCATAATTCCGTAAACCCCGATGGAAGCCATACCGATGATGAAAAGTACACCCACGTCAATGTTTGCCACCTGAAGATCAAAAGAAGTACCTGCTATATTTAAACTTTTACCCCAAGGAATAACAGCTCCTGTAATCAATGAAATAAACATTACCAAAGCTGGCCCTAATACGAAAAGGAATCTTTCTGCATTGGCAGGGGTGAAGTCTTCTTTAAAGAAAAACTTTCCACCGTCAGCAAGAGGCTGCAGCAATCCGAAAGGTCCTGCTCTGTTGGGGCCAATTCTATCCTGCATGATAGAGGCAACTTTTCTTTCTGCCCAGGTAGAGTAGGCTGCAATCGTAAGTGATAGCAGGAAAAGTGCTAGTACAAGTATAAGTTTAAATGTAAGTAAATCCATTTTTTATTTTAAATGTTTGAAGATGGGAGCTGGAAGCTGGAAGTTTATCACGTCGTGGCATCAACTCTTCATCACATTACCAAATTTTTATATATTATTAAAACAGCTAAAATTAAAACTGAAATTTAGGGTATTTATTAAATAAACTCCCAGCTTCCAGCTTCCTAACTTCCAACTATTCTATTTTTCGTCTTTTTCACTGATTTCTTTAGCCATCGGATTGTCTAAAACTCTTAGCTCATCCTTAGGTTTTTCGTAGTGGTTCAATGAAATTACAGAATGTCTGTCGATATGTCTAGGACCTTCGATGTTCCAGTCTGATAATGCTTTTCTTTCGAAACGGCAGGTATCGCAGATGAATTCTTCTACTTCACCCCACTGGTCTTTTCTTGCAGTTACTCTTACAATCTCGTCACCCTTCATCCATACTAAAGCTTTTCCTGAACACTTATCACATTTACAAGAAGCGTTCATAGGTTTTGTAAACCATACTCTGCTTGCAAAACGAGCCGTTCTGTCTGTTAATGCTCCTACAGGACAAACGTCGATAACGTTTCCGATGAAGTCATTGTCTAAAGCTTTATTTAAATAGGTTGAAATTTCTGCGTGATCTCCTCTGAAAAGGATACCGTGTTCTCTTGTTTCTGTAAGCTGGTTAGCTGTCAGTACGCATCTTGCGCAAAGAATACAACGGTTCATATTTAATTTGATGTTCGGTCCAAGATCATCAGCTTCGTAAGTATTTCTTTCGAATTCTGTTCTTGTGCTGTCTACACCATGCTCATACCCTAAGTCTTGAAGATGACATTCTCCTGCCTGATCACATACAGGGCAGTCTAGCGGGTGATTCACCAATAAGAATTCGGTAACCGCTTTTCTTCCTTCCTGCGCTTTCTCAGAAGTAAGGTTTTTTACCTCCATACCGTCCATTACATTAGTTCTGCAGCTTGCTACTAATTTTGGCATAGGGCGTGGATCTACTTCAGATCCTTTAGAAACTTCTACCAGACAAGTTCTACATCTACCTCCACTGGTTTCTAATTTGCTGTAGTAGCACATCGCAGGAGGTACAGATTTTCCACCGATTTGTCTAGCAGCTTCCAAAATAGAAGTTCCAGGCAGAACTTCGGTAGTCTGTCCGTCTATAGTTATTGTGAATTTTTTAACTTCTTCGCTCATATTGTATGCTTTAAGCTTTATGCATTAAGCAATAGGCTTTGTTATTTATATTTCTTAGTATTAAATGTATATCCAATTCCTCCCAGAACTTGTCCGAAAACAAAATCCTGACGTGCTTTGTCCGGTTTATTATTCAATGTGGTTTTGATATCCCACATATTGATATATCCTGCTTTTCCTTCTAATCTCAACATCCAGTTTTTCCAGAATACAAGGTTAAGACTGGATCTGATATCGGTTCCCATCCCTGCAACGTGAAAACGGTCACTTCTTTCATTACCAAAAAGTTTTACATTACTTTTCGGAAACATAAATCCGATTCCGGCTCCATAAGACCATACTAAATCTATATTTTTCTTATGAACAAGATTTTTGTATTTCTCAAGACCTAAGTTTTCATAATTAAGTCCGTCTGTATGTTCGAAAGTAAGGAACTTCTCATCTGCAAGATTCACCTGCCCGTTTTGGACCATCGCTGCATATTCAGGATCTGAAATATGACCTTTGAAACCTACAGTCTGGTTCTGATCCATTACATATTTCATATGGTCTATCCCAAGTACCAATGCTAAATTGTCTTTAATGAAATATCCTATTCTGAAATTATACTGTGTTACAGTAAACCAGCTTGGATCAAAATAGACAATTCCGAATTTTGTAGGTCTGTCCTGTGCCTTTACATTATTCAGTTGAAAATCGTATCCGTTTCCGGTAAAATGGATATCAGAATTGCTATAAGCCGCTCTGTTCCATCCATAAAATACGAAGATCTGACCTTTCTTGCTTAATGGTAAAGGCTTTTCTTTTCTTTCAGCTTTAATCTGCTGTTTCTCACTCGCTACATATGATAAATCTTCTTCAACGGATCTATTATAATTTGCAGTATCTGTTTTCTTATTCTGTGCAAATACAAAATTCGACATCATTAAGCCGACAACCAATATTTTTTTCATCTTACCTATGCATTCTTTTCAACAGCCGGGATAGGATCTGCATAATGTGCCAATCCATAATTTTGTGTCTGAGACAATTCTGGGTTTTTGATGTGCCACTCGAATTCATCTCTGAAGTGACGGATTGCTGCTGCAACCGGCCAAGCTGCTGCATCACCCAATGGACAGATTGTGTTTCCTTCGATTTTTCTCTGGATATCCCAAAGTAGATCGATATCTTCCATTTTTCCTTCTCCTTTCTCGATTTTCTTTAAAATCTTATACATCCATCCCGTTCCTTCACGGCAAGGAGTACATTGTCCACAGCTTTCGTGGTTGTAGAATCTTGCCAAAGTCATGGTATGATCTACAATACACTGGTCTTCATCCAAAACGATGAAACCTCCTGAACCCATCATCGTTCCGGTAGCAAAACCACCATCTGCCAATGATTCATAGTTCATATATCTTGGCTCTCCGTTCACAGTTCTCAGCAATAGATTTGCAGGAACAATCGGAACAGAACTTCCTCCAGGAATACAAGCCTTTAATTTTTTACCATCTTTAATACCACCGCAATATTCATCAGAATAGATGAATTCTTCTACAGTGATGGTCATATCGATTTCGTATACCCCAGGTTTGTTGATGTTTCCACAAGCAGAAATCAATTTCGTTCCTGTAGATCTTCCAACACCTATTTTAGCATATTCAGCACCTGTAATATCAATGATTGGAACAATTGCTGCGATAGATTCAACGTTGTTTACCACCGTTGGTCTTTCCCATAGACCTTTTACAGCCGGGAATGGCGGTTTTAATCTTGGGTTACCTCTTTTTCCTTCAAGGGATTCAAGCAATGCAGTTTCTTCACCGCAGATGTATGCTCCACCACCTCTCTGTACATAGATTTCAAGATCGAAACCAGTTCCTAAAATATTTTTACCTAAAAATCCTGCTGCTTTGGCTTCTTCAATCGCTTCCTCAAGGATATCCGGAATCCATGAATATTCTCCACGGATGTAGATATAAGAAGTATTGGAACCTAAACAGTAAGAAGAAATTAGCATTCCCTCGATCAATAAATGAGGAAGGAACTCCATCAGATATCTGTCCTTGAATGTTCCGGGCTCAGATTCATCTGCATTCACAACAAGGTGTCTTGGAACGCCTTCCGGCTTTGCCAAAAAGCTCCATTTCATTCCTGTTGGGAATCCAGCTCCACCACGACCTCTCAGTCCTGAAGCTTTTACTTCTTCAAGGATTTCGTCAGGAGTCATCTTCAAGGCTTTTTCAGCAGCTGTGTAACCTCCCTGTTTGCGGTACGTTTCAAAGTAGCGAATACCTTCTATATGTGCGTCTTTAAGTAAAAGTTTTTTACTCATTGTTATTTGCTTATTGCAATAGGCTTTTGGCTTCTTGCATTAATTATGATTAAACGTTAAGTGAATAATTTAAAATCTAAAATTTAGAATTTAAAATTTCTATTAGTCTAAAGCAACTTGTCCCTGTCTGCAAAGATCAAGGATTTCATCTACTTTTTCTATCGTTAAATTTTCATGAAAGAATTTTCCAAGCTGCAGCATTGGTGCATATCCGCATGCTCCAAGACATTCAGCTGGCTTTAATGTAAACATACCGTCTTCAGTAGTTTCTCCGTCTTTAATGTTCAGTTTGGTTCTGATATGATCCAGAATTTTTTCGCTTCCACAAACCATACAAGGTCCTGTTCTGCAAACTTCCAATACATATTTACCTACCGGCTTCATATTAAACATGGTATAGAAAGTAGCCACTTCATATACTTCGATCGGCTGGATACTTAATAGTCCGGCAACATAATCCATCACAGGAACATCTAACCATCCTCCGAATTCTTTCTGTGCCAGGTGAAGTACAGGAAGAAGAGCAGATTTCTGTCTTCCTTCAGGATATCTTGCGATAATTTTGTGTACCTGTGCTAAACTTTCCGGTTTAAAAGCTATTGTTTCGCTCATTTTTTATCTAAGATTAAAGAACATAGAAAAAGAGAGAATAGACTCTGAAATTCGTGTTCTAAATTCAATTTATATTTAAATATGAAGAAAGAAGTCTTTTATCTTTCCTCTTTTATCTTATAATTATGCGTCTAATTCTCCCGCAATAATATTCATACTACACATCGTTACAATGGCATCTGAAATTACAGAACCTGTAATCATTTCAGGATATGCCTGATAGTAGATGAAGCATGGTCTTCTGAAGTGAAGTCTGTAAGGGCTTCTTCCTCCGTCACTCACAAGATAGAAACCTAATTCTCCGTTTCCACCTTCTACAGCATGATAAACTTCTCCTTTCGGTACATCAGTTTCTCCCATTACGATTTTGAAATGGTAGATCAATGCTTCCATTTTCTGATAAACATCTGCCTTTTCAGGAAGATAGAAATCAGGAACATCCGCGTGGAATGGTCCTTCCGGAAGGTTTTCGTATGCTTGTTTGATAATTTTAATTGATTCCCAGATTTCCTGTTGACGAACCATGAAACGGTCGTAAGTATCTCCTGAAGTTCCTACAGGAATAATGAAGTCGAAATCTTCGTATGAGGAATAAGGCTGTGCAACTCTTACATCATAATCTACACCTGCTGCACGTAAGTTGGGACCTGTGAAACCGTAGCTTAATGCTCTTTCGGCAGAAATAGCTCCTGTACCGATGGTTCTGTCCATGAAAATTCTGTTTCTTTCTAATAAGGTACAGAATTCTTTGAATCTTGGTGGGAAAGTTTTCAGGAAGTCTTTTAATAACTCATGAAACTTAGGGGTGAAATCTCTTTCAAATCCTCCGATTCTTCCCATATTGGTGGTCATTCTGGCTCCGCAAATCTGCTCATACATATCATAAATACGTTCTCTTTCGATGAACATATAAGTAAGACCTGTAATCGCTCCTGAGTCCATTCCGGTTACCCCGTTACAGATCAGGTGGTCACCGATTCTTGCAAGTTCCATCAAGATCACACGCATATAGTCTACACGTTTTGGAACTTTTACGCCAATCAGTTTTTCTACTGTCATGTGCCAACCTAAGTTATTGATGGGTGCAGAACAATAGTTCATACGGTCAGTAAGAGTAGTGATCTGAGAATAGTTTCTTCTTTCAGAAATTTTCTCAAATGCTCTGTGGATATATCCTACAGTTTGCTCTGCATGAAGGATTCTTTCTCCGTCCATCGTTAAGATATTCTGGAAAATCCCGTGAGTAGCAGGGTGGGTAGGTCCTAGATTCAGGGTATATAATTGTCCATCAATCTGTTCCTTACTTTCGTACTGGTTTAGTATATTAGATAATGAGTTATCTTTCATAATGATTGCTTTTAGCTATTTGCTTCTGGCTATTGGCTAGCTGCCATTGGCCATTCGCTTTTTTATCTTCCGAACATGCTATCGTTCTTGTCGGTTCTTGTACCGTCTTCAAGGCGATATTCCTTCAACATTGGGTGGTATCCCAGGTCTTCCATATTCAAAATAGGTCTCAGATCCGGGTGTCCTTTAAATTTAATCCCATAGAAATCATACGTTTCTCTTTCCATCCAGTTAGCTCCTGCATATAGCTCCACAAGAGAGTCTACTTCAATATTTTCTCTGGACATAAAGATTTTCAGACGTAATCTGAAATTGGCCATCATATTATGCAATGGTAGACAACACCAATTTCCTTTTCAGGGAATTCAGGATAATGAATACCACAGATATCCGTAAGGAAGTTAAATTCCAGTGATGAATCTTTCAGATAGTGAATGATTTTCTTAATATCATCTTTCTTCACTTCAATCGTCAGCATTCCATAAGGTTCTGAGCTTGAAATGACAGATTCCGGAAATTCTCTTGTGATGGCTTCTAATACAAATTCGTTTGTCATTTCCGTTTAGTTGCTTATGTTGTAAGAATCTAATAATTTTTGATATTCAGGCATGTCTCTTCTTCTGATGCTTTCGCTTTCTGCGAGAGCCTGTACCTGCATTACACCTTCAATGATCTGTTCAGGTCTTGGAGGACATCCGGGAACATATACGTCTACCGGAATAATTTTATCAATTCCCTGAAGTACAGAATACGTATCGAAAATACCACCGCTGGAAGCACAAGCTCCAACTGCTACCACCCATTTCGGCTCAGCCATCTGAGTGTACACTTCTTTCAGGACAGGTCCCAATTTCTTTGATATAGTTCCGCAAACCATCAGCATATCTGCCTGTCTTGGAGAGAAAGAGTTTCTTTCCATACCAAATCTTGAAGCATCATAAGTTGGGTTCAGGGTAGCCATAAACTCAATACCACAACAAGAGGTTGCAAAGGGTAACGGCCAAAGTGAAAACTTTCTTGCCATCCCGATTACACTGCTCAGTTTTGTTGCGAAAAACCCTTCTCCTTCATAGCCTTCGGGAGCAGGTGCATCTGTTCTTATTACTGGTTTTTTATCTGACATTTTCTTTTGTTAAATATGTAAAGACTAAAGCATTCAAATTCAATCATTGGTCATTTTAACGATTAAACTGTTCAATCTTTTAATGTTAAAATTTATTTATCCCAATCCAGCGCACCGCGTTTCCAGACATAGAAAAACGCTACGAAGAATATCGCAACGAACGTCAATACAGCAAGGAATCCTTCCATACCAAATTCTCTGAAGTTTACAGCGTAAGGATAAAAGAATACGATTTCAATATCGAATAGGACAAACAATACCGCAGTCAGGAAGTACTTGATAGAAAACGGTGTTCTCGCATTTCCTTCTACAGGAACTCCACATTCCCAGCTTTGGTTTTTTACAGAGTCTCCTTTTTTCTGCTGTGGACCCAAGAAATGTGCCCCAAGCAAAGAAACAGCTACAAATCCTACTGCTACACCAGCCTGGATAAGGATTGGAATATAACTTTCAGGTAAATTCATTTTTGCATTATTATCTCAATTTGCAAATTTAGCGAATAAACAAGAAAGCATGAAATTTATCAGCTTAAAAGTCGGATGAAAATGGGCTAAATCGGTAATTTAGAATCAATAAAAATTAGCTTTTTGCCATTATTTTTTTACCTTATTTTTTTCCATTTTTTGTAGTGAGTATACAGGAAAATGTCTCATGAAGTTCTTTTCGGATGTTTAGAATTTCTTTAATAAGGGAGCTTTTTGGTATAAAATGAGAAATGAATGGGGTATTTCTTCACTATTTCTTCATTTTTTTCAAAAGGGTATAAGCCATAAATGAGATGTACCCAAACAGAATGCTGGCAAAAGCAATATTAATCACCGTGTTTGTTCGGTCATCGTGTGATTGGAAAAAGAGATTATAGCTGATAAATCCAGCAATTAAAACAGCAAATATGATGAGTTGTGGTTTCATAAACTTCAGTATTCAGAATTTAATGTTCAAAGGTTAAAGATGTGGTATTGCTTTTAGATTGTGTAAATGCAATATTACCTGTTCACTTCCATGGAATAGGTTCTTCTTCTTTTATGATTTACAGGATTGTAATCCTGCCACAGCAATTGAATACTTTTGTTTTCTTCCAGTTCCGGATTTGTTTCCAGGAATTTTACCCCTTTTTTTCTGAATATGTCCCAGATTTCTTTGAAAATAATAGAGGTAACTCCTCTTCTCTGATAATCAGGATGGATTCCGATCAGGTAGAAATTGGCTCTGTCGTTTTTCTTTCCAGCCTGTAGAAAATGCCACCAGCCGAATGGGAACAATTTTCCTCCGGATTTTTGCAAAGCTTTAGAATAAGAAGGCATCGTAATGGCAAAAGAAACCAGATGGTTGTTTTCATCTGCAATACAAACGATAAAGTCTTTATCAATAAGTTTGAAATATTTCTCTTTGTATGTTTTACGCTGCTCGTCCGAAATAGGAGTGTAGGTGGAAAGATGTTTGTAGGTCTCGTCCAGAAGATCAAACATGGGATCCACATATTGAATAATCTCTTCTTTTGTTTTGAATTTTAAAACTTTCAGCTTATACTTTTCAGAAATAAGCTGATTGAATTTATGGATTTTCTCAGGTAAGGTTTCCGGGAATATGATTTCAAACTCTACCCATTCTTTTTCTTTGGTTAAACCCAATTTTTCAAGGTGCTGAGGATAATATTCATGGTTGTAAATGCCAATCATTGTTGCCAGCTGATCAAAGCCTTTTACAAGCATTCCTGCTTTATCAAGATTGGTGAAGCCCATGGGGCCTTCAATTTTATCAATATTTTTTTCTTGGGCATAATCAATTACTTTTTGAATAAGTGCTTTCGAAACTTCAGCATCATCAATAAAATCGATCCATCCAAAACGTACTTTTTTGATTCCTAACTCTCTCTCTTCTTTGTGGTTGATGAGAACTGCAATTCTTCCCACAATTTTATCATTCTTATACGCTAGATATTGTTTCGCTTCCGAATATTGAAGTGCCGGATTTTCATCAGCATTCCAAATGTTGATTTCGTCATTGATAAAGGACGGAACATAGTAAGGATTGTTTTTGTACAAATCCATCGGAAACTTTACGAATTGCTTGAGCTGACCCGCAGTTTTTACTTCAATAATTGAAATTGTAGACATGTTTTTTGAGAGGAATTAAAGGACAAATATAAATAATATTATCTTATACTTTGGCACAGTTTTTACATCATTATGGATGAAAAGTAAACACAAAATTTATACAAAATGATGGGTTATTATATCATTATTGGTATTTCAATGCTGGTCAGCTGGTGGGTTTCTTCCAGGTTGAAATCTAAATTTGAATATTATTCCAATGTACACCTTCGAAATGGACTTTCGGGGAAAGAAGTAGCGGAAAAGATGTTGAGAGATAACGGGATCAATGATGTTCAGGTAATTTCAGTTCCCGGGCAGTTGACGGACCACTATAATCCGGCAGATAAAACAGTTAATCTTTCTGAAGGAGTTTATATGCAGAGAAATGCGGCAGCGGCAGCAGTAGCCGCTCACGAATGTGGGCATGCAGTACAACATGCGGTAGGATATTCTATGTTGAATTTACGTTCAAAATTAGTTCCTATTGTCAATATAAGTTCTAATCTGATGCAGTTTGTTCTTATTGCGGGTATTGCGGTAATGGCTGCATCAAGATCAATTGAGAATCCGAATGGGAATACTACGGTTCTTGCTATTGGGGTAGCCATGTTCGCAATGACAACACTTTTTGCTTTTGTAACGCTTCCAGTAGAATATGATGCAAGTAACCGAGCTATGAAATGGCTTAAAGATACCGGAACTGTAACTGCAGAAGAATTTGTTGGAGTACAGGATAGTTTGAAGTGGGCAGCAAGAACGTATGTTGTTGCAGCTTTAGGTTCTCTGGCACAGCTTCTTTACTGGGCTTCTTTGCTGCTTAGTGGAAGAAGGGATTAATCATTAAATTCAAATGAAACATATTGCATCTCGGAAAGCTTTTCTGAGATGCTTTCTTTTTGTGCCAGCTTCAAAGATGCGGTAAGAATGCAGTTTTCATTAGCATCGAAATTCACAACTTTAGCATCAAATTTTGATAGCAAGGTGAAAATGATGTTCTGCTGATTGAAATTAAACTGGATCTCAACTTCAGTTTCCAGTTCTCTTGTAATGATATTGGCTTCTTCCAGGGTAATTTTGGCAGATTCTTTATAAGCTTTTACTAATCCTGAAACGCCCAGTTTGGTTCCTCCATAATAACGGACAACAATAACAAGAATATTGGTGATTTCATTAGCCAGCAGTTGATTATAAATAGGTAGCCCAGCACTTCCGGAAGGTTCACCATCATCGTTGG
Source organism: Chryseobacterium sp. CH21 (assembly GCF_004119445.1). Classification (GTDB taxonomy): domain Bacteria; phylum Bacteroidota; class Bacteroidia; order Flavobacteriales; family Weeksellaceae; genus Chryseobacterium. Next base: position 70,622 of record NZ_QICI01000095.1, read on the forward strand.
CACGATAGTTTTCACCATTTAACCCCATTCTGAAGGCATAGCAGTGGTGGGTAGCCTTTGGATGTTCTTCTCTCACTTTCTCCAGTACACTCTTCAATTCTTTTTCAGTGGTAACCGGGTAAGCAAATCCGATAAACTTGCTTCCTTTTTCTTTTAAAAGAGTATTTTCTATAGGTTTTTCTATGGTTTTGTATTCAAACGTCATTGGAGTTCCTGCTTTGTTTTGCAAAAATATTAAATGCTTTAGGATTCTGCATCATAATCATAAATTAAGCCGTCAAATTTTGACGGCTTATCTTAATTTTTTGAATGTAAAATTAATCTCTTACATTACATCTCCGCACAGATCCATTGGGATCAGGCACATATAGCTTGTTGGACCGCAGAAATCCTGAGGGCATCTATCTCTACATCTAGTAGGCTCGCCATTAGGCAGCGTACAGGTTACAAAAACACCTCCTTTAATGGTTTTCATATTGGTTCTGGATACTTTTTTCAAATTTTTCATGATAATATTTTTTTGTTGGATTGATAATATTAACATGGGAATGTTCCTTCTACCCAAGGTGGTGGGCAGCTCATACTTGAAGGAGTTGCACAGCACTTTTGTAGTGAAGGTGGATAGTAAGAACAGCATTGAGGGGCAATACCTCCCTGAACTGTTTTCAATTTCTGTCTTGAAACTTTCTTTACATTTTTCATAGTATTAATTTTTTTAGTAAAACTAATGTAAATAAAATATTTCATTTGACAGTGATAAAATGGTTTTATTTTGCTTTAAAAAATGAAACCGTATTATCTCTGAATATTTCGGTTTTAGTTGCTGTATGGTTAAATTCCGGGGATTTTGTTCCGTTTTCCAGTTTCAAATTTTCATTTTTAATGATCATTGCTTCATCCCAAAGTTCAGCATTGATAAACTGCTGAAGGGTAAAACGGCCGCCTTCAATAATGACAGACTGTATCTGTTCCTTGTACAATGCTTCCATAAGTTCAGGCAGGAAATTATTTTTATCGATTTTAATGAATTGAATATGTCCTTCGGTACCTTCCTTTACAGAATTTAAAACTAAAGTTTTTGCCTCAGGATTATAAATATTGAAATCAGAAGGAACTTTTAAATCAAAATCAATCAGAATTCTGACAGGGTTTACTCCTTCAGCATTTCTTACCGTAAGACTTGGGTTGTCATGTAAAGCGGTTTGTGTTCCTACTAAAATAGCATGCTCGTCAGCTCTTAACTGATGAACAAACTGATTCACCAATGTATTGGAAACAGCGGTTGGTTTAAAATCCTTATCCAGAAAACCATCACCGGATTCTGCCCATTTTAAAATAATATAAGGTCTTTTCTTTTCATGATAGGTGAAAAATCTTTTATTCAGTTCAATACATTCTTTTTCAAGAATTCCTGAAATGGCTTCAATCCCTGCATCCTGAATAATTTTTTTTCCTTTACCATTCACTTTATCATGGGAATCCATAGCGCCGATAACCACTTTTTTAAATCCAAGTTCTTTAATCTTTAAAGCACATGGCGGAGTTTTCCCATAGTGTGCACATGGTTCCAGAGATACATAAATTGTTGCTTCTGGAATAAGATCTTTATTCTTGACGGAATTGATAGCATTGATCTCTGCATGATTTTCTCCTGCTTTATGATGGTATCCTTCACCAATGATTTTGCCATTGTGTACAATCACACTTCCTACAAGAGGGTTGGGATAGGTATGGCCAAGGGCCTTTTGAGCCAGTCCGATACATCTTTTGATATAAAGTTCGTCGTTGTTCATAGTATATAAAAAGAAAAAGCGAAGACAAATTGCTTTGCTCCGCCTTTATTTATTTTGTTATGTATTAGTCTCCGCTGATGATAGTGTGGAGATTTTGTTTCAATGTTTCCAGATGAGCTTTTTTCTCATCAATCGTATTGTAAGTATCTCTTAAAAGAGGGTTTTCTCTTGATGGTTTGTTGAAGAAAGAAAGGTTGTTTTCCAGTTTTACGATTTCTGCTTCAAGATCAGAGATTTGATTTTTAATCTTTCTTGCTTTGTCAGTAAGCTGGTTTTCAGTCAGGCCTTCTTCTTTCAGTTCAAGTTCATTGATTTTGTTTATTTTTAATTTCTCTCTTAAAGTCTTATTGAATTCAGAGTTGATTGAAATTTTATCTCTCGGAACTTTACCGATATTATTCCATGAAGTTTTAATCTGTTCAATTTTTTCGATACTGCCTTCTTCATTAGAAACTTCTTTCAACTCGTCAAGAAGCGCTTTTTTGTTTTTATAATTCTCCTTCCAGTTATCGGTAGATGTATTGCTTTTTTCTCTGTAGTTGTTGAAGAATGCATTACATGCATCACGGAATTCATCCCAGATTTTATTAGTCATGCTCTTTGGAACATGTCCGATCTTTTTCCAGTCTTCTTGTAGTTTTTTGAATAATGGAACGGCAATATCCCATTCTTCGTTGTTCATATTATCCTGTGCAGTCTGGATCAGTTTTAATTTTTCTTCAAGATTGGCCTGCTGAGATCCTTTCAACGATTTGTAATAGTTGTTTTTCGTTGTATTGAAACCTCTCAGGGTTGTTTTGAAATCATTCCAGTTTTGGTTGGATAATTTTCTTGGTACACTTCCGGTTTTTAGGAATTCAGAACGCAGATCTTCAACTCTTTTGATGGCATTTTGCCAGTAGTTGTGATTAGGAGTTTCGGATGGCTCAGAAAGTTTCTTGATTTCAGCAATGATCTCGTTTTTCTTTTCAAGATTTACACCCTGTTCTTTTTCAATAGATGCGGAAAGTTCAGATTTTCTTTCGTGAATTTTGTTTGAAATCTCTTTAAATTCCTCCCATGTTTTCTCACGGAATTCTTCTGCCACGGGCTCAGCTTCTTCTTTCCAAAGTTTATGAAGGTATTGAAGCTCGTTTAAAGCCTTCTGAATCACTGGTTCGTTTTCCAGTTCTTTAGCACGGGCAATGATGTGTTCTCTTTTTTCAAGGTTGTGGCTGTATTCCTGCTCCAGAAATTCTTTATTCAGATCCAGCATCTGATAAAATTGATTCAGGTGGTGGAAATAGTTATTGTTAAGAATTTTGAATTCAGATTTGGCAACCTGTCCGGCTTTTGACCATTCTTCTTTAATTTCACGGATGGATTTAAAAAGATTGATACCCGGTTCGGAACTTGTATATAGATTTTTAAGTCTTTCAATAATGCTCTGACGGTGCTCAAGGTTTTTCTTTTGCTCTTCTTCCTGTCCTTTCTGGAAGTCGTCATGCTTTTCCCTGAAAATATTGACCAAAGCAGAATATTTAGCTTGAGAAGGATGCTCATAGCTGAAGCTTTCAACAGGGTTTCCTCCTTCAACATATTCATGTTTTTTATCCTCCACTTCATCATGGATGTAATGACTTGCCTTCTCTTTCAGCTGGTTGAATCTTTTGAAGTTTTCACCGGCATTGGGAGTGTTGATGATTTTTTCCATTTCCTTCAACGCATCCGCAAGGGAAACTTCTTCCTCTTCATGTTCTTCCAGGTGTTCTGTATCCTCTTCATGTTGGTTTGCATCATGAGAAACTGCGTTTTCTGATGGGTCCTGAGATACTTCGTTAGGAATTTTCTTTTCTTCGTTTTCAGAAAGATTGTTTTCTGTAGTCATAGCAAATCTTTTATGTGAGTGGCGTTAATATCCTTTATATATAGCTTTAAGGCCAATTAAAGTACTAATTTATGTTATTTTTTTTGAAAATTCCAAATTTCCCAAGCTTTTTCTGCTTGCTGTTCAAGCATATAGTATCCATTGACTGTTTTTGCTCCTTTTTCAGAGGCATTGATGATGAATTGGGTGTAATTGGGATTGTAAATCAGATCAATAACCAGATGTTCAGAAGAAAGTCCGTCAAAAGGGAAACCCAGACAGTCTTTCACATTAGGGAAAGTGCCTACTGGTGTACATTGAATGATTATTTTGTACTCTTCAACCGTTTCTTTACTAAGGTTTTCAAAATTGATTTCTGTACTTCTTGAAACAGTTACGGAAGGAATATTGTGTTTATCCAAAACATATTTAACTGCTTTTGCAGCACCACCATTTCCCAGAATAATAGCCTTGTTTTGTATAGGTTTTCTATGTAAAAGCAACGTCTTTTCAAATCCGAAAGCATCGGTATTATAGCCTGTTTTTTTGCCATCCTGGATAAGGACGCAATTCACAGCACCTATTTTCTCTGCTTCATCGCTTAATTCATCAAGATAATCAATTATTTTCTCTTTGTAAGGAATGGTAACATTGAATCCTAAAAGTTCAGGAGAAGAAAAAAGGTTTTCTACTTCATTGATTTCTTTCAGGTCAAAAATATCGTAGGAGAAGTTTTTCAGCATGAGCTTTTGAAACTTATTTTCGAAGAATTTTTTAGAAAAAGAATAAGAAATATTTCGTCCTATCAATCCTAATTTTTTATTGGAATCCATACATCAAAAATAAAAAAAAGACCGGATAAATCCGGCCTTTGATTTGAAATATTTTTTAATAATTAATCTACAATAAATTTCGCAGAAGAAGTGTCTGTTTTCAGGATATAAGTTCCTTTTACAAGCCCTTTAAGATTGATCTTATTAGAATGTCTGAAAGGATTGACAATCGTTTCAATCAATTTTCCGGAAAGATCATAGATGTCAGCTTTTGAAACCTTGCTAAGGTTTTCTCCTTTTACAAACATTTCATTGTTTCTTACCGGGTTAGGGTAGATGATGAATTCTGATTTGTCTTTTTTAGTTTCCACTGTGGCTAATGAGGTAGCACATGTCCAGCTAAGGTCATCCATAGCAACTCTGTCATTGTTTGGATTTACAATTTTAATAACAGCATTTCCGGTTACCCCTACATTAATTGTAGTGGTGTTTGCTGTAGCACTGTAAGGGATTGTTCCTACCTGAACATCATTCACTAATACATTTAAGTTACCACTGTTACCGCTAAACTTAAGCTGAGTCGTTAACGTTAAGGTCTGAACCCCTCCACTAATCAGAGAACTTGTTAAAGTACCTTTTTGAGTACAAGCAGCTTTACCATTGATAGTTTGATCTGTTCTTGTTAAAGTCGATGTCCATGTTATATTATTATTTGTCCATGTTCTTGTAGAATACGACGTTGACTGAAAAGATCCGTCCAGCATTGTACTGAAATCTTCAGTTCCACAGCTTCCGCCTCCTGCAGGTCCGTCAAGAGTAGTTTCTACAGCATTATTACTTTGTGTGGAAGCATTTCCGGCAGCATCTTTAGCAATAACATAGAATGTATACTGAGTTAATGGAGATAATCCAGACACTACCGTAGAAGTTGTTGTTCCGGAAACCGTAGCTTTTAGAGCCCCATTAGCATAAACTTCATATGAAGTTACTCCTATGTTATCCGTTGAAGGTGTCCAGCTTACCGCAATTGAATTGGAAGTTGGATTGTTGGCAATTAAATTCGTAGGAACTGTTGGTGCTTGTGTATCCACTACAGGAGTTCCCCAAACCATATTGGCATATTCAGGATGATCTATATATGGATTTCTGTTCCCCTGAAATGCATAAGTAGCATTGTTTCTTCTGATTTCGGAAGCAGATACGGGATCTTGCGTATTCCATAGTAAAAGCTGGTTCAATTCCCAATCCTGAAGACTTGGATATGTGTTTTGAGCAAGCATATTACCGGTAGAGAATCCGGAAAGTTGGCTTTCGTATCTTGTTACAAAATAGAAAATCATTCTCGCGATATCTCCTTTAAACTCATCAATAGGTTCAAATACTACTCCTGAATATCCCGGAGATACAGAATTTCCTCTTTTGGAACCATTTTGAGAGAGATAATTATAAGTACCTACTTTTCCAAAAGGTAGATTACCTCTTTCGTTATTTACCTTTCCGTCAGTGGCTCTTATAAAGTGAACGTCTGATCTCATAGGTAAAGCCTCATTGAATAAACTTTGAGGAACAACGTGTTCTCTGTTGTAGCAGTCGCCTTCACTAGAGTAACCACTGGATCCACACTGATCCGTAGGTCCATAAATGAAATTATATTGATCCGGCCCTACAGGTGTTTCTGAGTAAATATCCAGAATGGTACCGTCGTTATCATAATCATAATCACGGTCAGTAGTTTGATAAGCACTCCATACATCATTATAAGTGATGTTGGTGGCATGTCCCGTGGTAATGATTGTCTTAAGGGCTGTTTTAAGATTAGCACCGCTTAGACCTGCCGCATTATTATAGTACCCTGCCGGAATTTGAGCGAGGGCATTTATAAATATAAAGCTTAACAGAAAAAAAGATAAAATTCGTTTCATTTCTTTAAAATTGGGGCGTAAAGGTACAAAAAAATGAAAACGGAGTATATTAATTTAATGTAATATATAAACTTAATATATTAGTTTTTAGCAATATATTCTTTACTGATTTTTGAAAAGAACCATGAAATGGTGAATCCGAATAGTGAAGCAGTAAGTGCTACGATAAAGTAATTTTTTCCTACAATTTTTACCGGGAAAGGAAGAACTTCATTAGCTCTGAAGAATTCAGTATAAAGCTGGAAATAGCAAAGTGCTGTTCCAAGAATCAATCCTGTGATTACTCCGGAAACAACAATTAATAATCCGGTGTAGAAATAGGTCATTCTTAAATGGCTTAAAGGAAAGCCGAGAGATATCAAAGATTTTGCCTGTTCTTTTTTATCAAGCTGAAGAATAATGATGGCTCCGGCTAGATTAAAGGTTGTAATGAAGATTACCAACGCAAAAATCAGATAGATGAATAGTTTTTCTGTATTGATCATTTTCCAGAAAGCAGCATTTTCTTCTTCCTTAGTTTTGATCTCTATGCTTTTTCCAAGAGAAGAAAGCAGACTTTGCTTTACAGCATCTGCATTCTCTGGATTTTTTAATTTAATAACAATCTGGTAAGCTGATTTTTTGGGCAGACTAAGTAATTCCTCTGTAAGTTCAATAGGAGAAATGATATAACTGTCCAATTGATCTTTTCCGGGGAAAACACCTGTTACTAAAATATCTTTTTTATTATAAATATCTTCCTCTTTATTGATGATCCCTGTTCCTGGTTTCGGCATGAATACCGTTGCATAATGATTGGAAGAATCAACAGGAATAGAAAGTCTGTTGTCCAGACTGTTTTCCATCAATACTTCATTAGAATATTTAAAACTTGGATAGGTTCCGTAGAACACTTCTTTATTGATTGGGTTTACCTTGATGTAAGCGGAATCAACACCTCTTAAATAAGCAATATCACCTTTCCCATTAAAGCTGATGTATACTTTTTCTTCAATAACACGGGAAAAGCTGCTGATTTCTTTATTGCTGCCCAGAACTTTATTAACGTTATCCAGATTTTTAATAGTTTTTCCGGAAACACTTTTTAAAGTAAGGTCTGAATGAAGGTTAGAAATAAGGTCTTTGTTCAGGTCTTCAAGTCCTGAAAAAACAGAAATAATGACGAACATTGCAGCCACAGCAACCGTCATGGCACCTACAGACAGCCACGTAATGAACGTGACAGCAGTACTGCCTTTTTTAGCCAAAAGGTATCTGGATGCTATGTAAAATGCAATATTCTTCAAGATCTATAAAACAGGATTGTCACCTTCGCCTCTTAATTCTCTTTCCAGTTTTTCAACATCATCAAGAGCGGTATCCAGGTAAAAGTTAAGTTGTGGAATAATACGTACCTGTTTTGCCATTTTCTGGCCAATGAAGTTTCTGTATTGAGGTTTGTTTTCTTCAATCTCCTTCATCACAGCGGTGCGGAATTCCTGCGGGAAAATGCTTAAATAAATCTTAGCAATTCCTAAGTCAGCAGTTACTTTTACATCTGAAACAGATACTAATATGCTCTGTTTGCTTTCTGAAGCCTGTTTGCGGAAAAGCTCTGCGAAGTCTTCCTGAATGATCTGTGCTACTTTTCTTTGTCTGTTACTTTCCATAATTTCTGCAAATTTAGTACTTTTGTTTGAATTGATACTTTGAAATTCAACTGTAGTATCAAATTTACGATTTAATTATATCTATATAGTATTTATGAAGCTAGAACATATTGGTATTGCTGTAAAGTCTTTAGGGGTTTCTGATGAACTTTTTGCCAAATTATTAGGAAAAGAATCCTATAAAAAAGAAACTGTGGAAAGAGAAGGTGTTGTAACTTCTTTTTATGAAACAGGTGAGAGTAAAATTGAGCTTTTAGAAGCCAGTAATCCTGAAAGTCCAATCTCAAAATTTATTGATAAAAAGGGAGAAGGCATCCATCATCTGGCATTTGGAGTTGAAAATATCCTGGAAGAAGTAGAAAGATTAAAAAAAGAAGGATTTCAGTTTATCTCTGAAGAACCGAAAGAAGGTGCTGATAACAAATTAGTTGTATTCCTTCATCCAAGGTCTACAAACGGCGTGCTGGTAGAACTTTGCCAAGAAAAGCGATAAAAAATTTTGTAGTGAAAGAAATTTTACTATTTTTGCAAACACAAAATTTAACCAAGTTTTGAGGTCCTATAGCTCAGTTGGTTAGAGCACCTGACTCATAATCAGGTGGTCCCTGGTTCGAGCCCAGGTGGGACCACAATATAAAACCGTAATACTTAATTTTTCAAAGTGTTACGGTTTTTATTTTTGAATTTTTCCCAACATTTTCCCAACCGTGCATTTTAATTTGATTATTTTAAGGAATAGTTCATAAGCTTTATAATGCATTAGTTTCAAAAAAATGAGAATAGGAGTTAAAAAATAACCTTGACCATTTTTGATCAAGGTTAATTATTTAAAATGAATGGCTTTCTCTTGATATTATGATAGAGCCAATTATTTTTCATAAGGGTTTAAATCTTTTAATCTATTGTCTTATTAAAGATATTGATTTTTTATAAGGTATAGTGGGTTGATAGGTAGTGGGACATTCTCCCCAAGTTATATCGGCATCTTGTAACATAAGTATACTCATTTTATTTGGTGTTTCTGGCTTAATTCTTAAATAAACAATACCTTCTTCACCACATGCAAACTCACTGTTGCCAATAAAATACATCATGTATGCTTTTAAATCTTTTTGAAATCCCACGCCGTTAAATTTAATCGTTGCATCATTGATTTCGTTAAAAGAATTATAAACTATATTTCCGTTAGAATCAATTACTTTCATTCTCCCAATTAATTTATCTCTTCTTATTCCTATGTCTTCATATATCCCTTTTTTGAGCTGAATTTCATACGTTTTACCATTATAAGTACCTTTCCAATTACTAACATATTTATTCAAAGAATTATTAATATCTTTTTCATAATTATAGTTTGGACAATTAGGATTTGTTAGACATTGTGCAGCTTCTTCTAATGAGATAATTTGAGCATGACATGAAATAGTAAAAAAGATTAAAGCGGATATTAAATATTTCATAATATAATTTTTAGTTTTAACAATTTGTTTCTGTTGTATCTGTTTTGTCAGTATTGAGGTTTATTTCTGTATTTGTTCCGTCTGCATTCATTCTATACAAACTTACTCCTTTTAAATTCATTTTGTCGTTTATGAATTGAAGAAAACCTAACTCTAGTTGTTTCTGTTTGCCTATTCTACTTTTCATAAATTCAAAATAAGACTTTTTTAAAGCCTCAACTTGAGCCATAGTAAAAGTTTTAGTCTGGTATTGATTTCCAGTAAAACGGATTTGATAAGTTACAGAACTTGAAACCATTACTGCGTAGATGTCTCCAAACGGTCTGTTCGCATCTTTTGCATTTTTTATCATATCCATAAAATAACTTATATCAGCAGGAGAAAATATTTTTATACCATATCTTGTGGCATCTGCTCCTTCTGATGTATCAAAATAAGTAAAATCATCCACATGAGTATGCATATAACCTTTAATATTTTTATTTTCAGCAAGTTCAGAATTAGGAAGTCCTAAAGAATTACTGGTTTCTGTAGCTGAGGCATTATCTTTATATTCATAATCATTATTATTTCTCTGTACATATCCTGTTTCCATTTTTAATCCTGTATTAGATTCTAACACATTCATTTTAGCATAAAAATCAACATTGTTTCTTTGAGCTTTTATTTTATCACATGGTGTCGCCAAATACTCATTATAAAAATCCTGCCATTTAACAGTAGGATTTAATACCAAATACTCAAAAGCCCAGTTCAAAAAGTATTGATTATTCATTTCAGAAGCTTCAGGATTGCTATTGGCTTTTACATACCATTCATTTAATCCTATTAGACGTTCTGTGATAAAAGATTTACTTTTTATAGTAATCCCTTTATCTTTAAAATAGAAAAAAGTATAGTAAAATAAATCGGGATTAGTTGCTCTCAATTGGTTTAAGGTATTTCCTAATGATATAAAGTAATTAGCTACATTGGTGTAATGAACATAATTGGGATCCATCGGGTCTTCGGTTTGATAATACTGATACCCTAAAGAAACAAACGGAAGCGTATTATAATATCCTCCTAAATCAATAACTCCGCCTGTTCCGATCTGTCCCAGTCCTCCGTCACCTGTTCCCCCACCAGTGCTACCTCCACCTGTTTGTGAGCAGGTTTCTTCTATGGATAATATCATTGGAGCAGGTGCACCACCTACTGTACAGGTATTGTCACTCCCTGTCTGATGTATTCCAGCCGAACACCAGCCTGTTTCCCAAGTATGTAAATCGTCAGCAAAAAGTGGACATTTGATATTAGAAATTTAAGGAGTGTTTTCATAAAAAGAGTAATTTTAATTATGGCAACACCGAAAAAGAAA
>NZ_QICI01000069.1 GCF_004119445.1 Chryseobacterium sp. CH21
CTAAAGGCCCTTCTGCGCTACTGAATAGCTCTCGTTTTTCAGTGGGGCAAAGATAACAACTTATTACTAAGCAAAACAACTTTATTTAACATAAATGTTACTATTTTGTAATATTAAACCCTAAATCGCTGGATAGCAAGGAGAAAAATTTTAAACAAAAAATTCTTATTTCAGATTTATATAAAGCAAAATCAGAAATATACTTCTGAAAGCCATTTTCTAGGGTTTACTTTCTTTGTATATAACGCTTAAAAATTCGGCGTATGACTTTTCAAGACCAATAATATCTCCTGATTTAAGGTTTAAACCTCCTACTCCTAAGTTATCTGGCTTCACTTTTAAGGATGAAATCTGAAAATAAACATTATCATCGGTAGCCTTTGGTTGAATTTTTACTGTAGATCCTAAAAGTTTCTTGGTTGAAACAGTATAGATTTCGCCCGGAATGACCTTTAACTTTAAAAATGATCTGGGAGAAATGATATAGTCTTTACGATTGATACTTATTTTCTGATCTTTTTCAGAGGATGCAAATATATACATCTCTCCGTGTTGAACGGATAATTTTTCTTTAGGTGTATAATATAAGGCTACTTTATAATTAGAAGCATTAAATGCCTGAGGTGTTCCATCTACATTTTCGAAAGGTTTTAACTGAAATGTATTGGCCCCAATCTCTTTTGCTTTTTTATATACTAAGGAAAAGGTAAGTGCGTCATCTTTTGAAAACCCTTGAACTTCTACTTCTCCCAGATAAACGGCATCTGCAATGGTTTCTTCTTTTTTATAAAAGAATTTATCTGTGTTATCGTTTGTTTTTTCAACTTTCGTCAGATAAACATTCTGTGCATTCCATAGCTGCATACACAATACAGAAAAGATGATTGCAATATTCTTCATATATATTATTGTTGTGAAAGTATATCAACACATTCTTCCAGGCTATTTTCCCAATGTTTGGGTTCTATTTTATAAGTTTCTTCTATTTTATCCAAAGACATTGTACTTCTTACAGGTCTTTTAGCCGGAGTTGGATACTGTTCGGTTGTTAACGGATTTAGTTTTACCGGAGATTTTGAAAATTCAGCAATTTTTTTCGCAAACTCAAACCAGGTTGTTTCCGGATAGTTTGAGAAATGAAAAACTCCGTAGGTTTTCTTTGGAGTTTCAATAATGTCCATGATAGCTTCTGCAAGATCGTTTGCATTGGTTGGCTGTCCAAACTGATCAGCAACAATTCCTAATTCTTTTTTCTGAGAGAACAGATTCAGCATAGTTTTCACAAAGTTTTTATTAAACTCAGAATACAACCATGAGGTTCTCAGGATTATTGTTTTGGAATTAATTTCCAATGCCAGTTCTTCTCCTTTTCTTTTTGATTCTCCATATATTCCTATTGGATTGGTGAAGTCATCTTCAGAATACGGAAGGTTGGTTGTTCCGTCAAAAACGTAATCTGTAGAAACATGGATCAGCGTAGATTTATAATCTGCACACGCCTGAGCAAGGTTAGCTACACCGTCTGCATTGACTGCAAAGGCTTTTTCTTTTTCGGTTTCTGCAAGATCTACCGCGGTGTATGCTGAAGCATTGATGCAGTAATCAGGTTTGTTATCATAAAAGAAATCGTTCACCTGGTCTTCGTTGGTAACATCTAAAGTGGATGAGTCTGTAAATAAGAACTCATATTGATGTTCGAAGTCGGGAGCTATTTTTCTAATGCAGTTTCCCAATTGTCCGTTGCTTCCTATTACTGCTATTTTTTTCATTTATTTATTATTAATTTTTAAACTTGGAATGTTATAAGAATTGTTATTTAAGAGTTCTTGGCATTTTGACTTCTTAAAAATTTCACTCTCGATTGAAAGTCCTTTTGAATCAAATCTACATAAAACTTATCAAAAATTTCTTTGATATCCTCAGGGTGAACTTCAGATTTTCTTGTTTTAACATTGAAATAAATAACAGTTACCCAAAGTACGGCATGAATCGTTTTTTCATCTAAGCTTTTCATCAGGATTTCAACTTTTGCAGTTCTATCCTGTACATCAATGGTTTTGCTGCTGATGACTACCTGAGTATTGTATCTTACTTCTTTTATGTAGGCTATTTCGTTTTGAATGGCAATCCATGTACAGCCGGTTTTCTTGGTATATTCTTCATAAGTAAATCCATAGAATGTTTCTACATGATCTTCTCTGGCGTTGAACATATAGTCAAGATATTTTACATTATTCAAATGCCCTATCGGATCGCAATCACTAAACCTAACTTTTACCGTAGTTGATACTTCTTTTCCATTCCGCAAAAATAAAAAAACCACCTCTAAAAGAGGTGGTTAGTTTTATAAATCTTTGTTAATTTGCTGAAATTATTGAACACCTAGTTCTTTCTTTACAGCTGGAGTAGCATCCGGTCCTGCTTTATAAAGGAATGCAGTTGAGTTAGCATCCATAATATAGTCATATCCGTTAGCTTTAGCCACTTTTTCTACTGCATCGTTCAGTTTTTTCTCAACTGGTCCGAAAGCTACATCTTGCTTAGCTTGTAGATCTTTTTGAGCTTTGTCCTGCATTTGCTGAATTTCTTCAGCTAATTTCTTCATTTCAGCTTCTCTTGCTGCGTTTTCGTCAGCTGTTTTTTTCGGAGCTTCTGTTTGATATTGCTGATATTTAGTTTGAGCTGCGTCAGCTTTTTTCTTAATCTCAGCTTGTTTAGTATCTAAGAATGTTTTAAGATCAGCATCTGCTTTCTTTTTCTCCGGCATAGCGTTAAGAACACCCATTACATCTAAAGTAGCAATTTTTTGAGCTTTTGCCATACCTACAGATACAACCATCATTACTGCTGCAAATAATACACTTAATTTTTTCATAACTGGTAAATAAATAATTTAATTTGTTTTTAGATTTTAAAATATAGCAAAAGTTAATTTTACAATTTATTTTTTGCCTTTGCTAGTTGTTTTTTCTTTCTTGTCTGTTCCTTTCAATAAAATAGACAAAACTTTTTCGGTGTAATCATATTTTGATTGAAGGAAAATAACACTAATGTTATTGCTTTTATCAAGAACTATGCCCAATCCGTTTTTTTCAGACATTGTTTTGATAGCTCCCCAGATCTGATCTTGAAAAGGTAAAACAAGGTTTGTTCTCAGTTTAGTAATTTCACCGTTAGCTCCAAAACGTAAACTTGTAGTTGTTTTAATATTTTTATCAAGGTCTACAACTTCTTTTTCTCTCAATTTAAGTTGATCTCCTATCAATAATACTTTTTCACTTTCGAAGGCAGCTTTTTTTCTTTCATATTCAGACTGAAGGTTTTGAAGTTCTGACTCCCAGGTATCAATCTGAGAATTCAATCTTGCTTCAGCTTCTTTATACTGAGGTAATTTATTTAAAATTTCATTAGTATCCACTACTCCTATTTTCTGGGCATTGCTGAATCCAAAAAGCAAAAGTAATGCGAATGTGAAAGTTATTTTAAAGTGCTTCATATTTGTAATTATAATGTTTGGTTCATCAAGAAGTGGTTTCTCCATCCTGACTTATCACCGGATAATGTCTTATCAAGACCTAGTGCAAAGTCAAATCCGATCAATCCAAATGCTCCCATATAAACTCTTACTCCGATCCCGACTGATCTTTTCAGCTGGAATGGGCTGTAAGAACTCCATGTGTTCCATACATTACCTCCTTCAGCGAATGTCAATGCATAGATTTTTGCAGTCTGGCTCATTGAGATTGGGTATCTTAGTTCTAAAGTAAATCTGTTATAGATTGTACCCCCACCTTTCTGAGTGATATCTTCTGCCTGACCTCCTTCTGTAGTAGCATTTTCATACCCTCTTAAAGGAATTAGTTCTCTACCGTCATATCTTCCTCCGAAAAGACCTGTACCTCCCATATAGAATCTTTCAAATGGCGGAGCTCCTAACTGGCTGTTGTATCCATCCATGAATCCCATTTCTGCAGAAGATCTTAGGACAAGTTTTCCAATGATTTCGTTATAAACGTCTGCTTTAAACTTAATTTTATAGAATTCCATCCACTTATACTTGTCAATAGCTGACATTGTAGAGTAATCTTTCTTTTTAAACAAAGAGTATGGAGGAGTCAGTTTTGCCGAAAGTTCAATGTTGGATCCTTGTGTTGGGAAAATCGGGTCAATACCTGCAGAGTTTCTGCTTAACCCAAGGTTGACACTGAAGTTATTGGCTGTACCATTATTTTCTGTAGTATCTCCAAACTGGAATGGATAGTTATTGAAGTCATACTTCTGGAACTGTAATCCAGTATAAAGTGAGAAGTAATCATCCGGCCAGTTTAATAGTCTGTTTAAACCAACTGAAGCGGAGAAGATATTAAGCTTCTGAGCTGCTCCATATTGATCTGTATATCTTACTCTGGAGTTATTCAAACTTACAGAAAGGGCTGTTGGTTTGGTACCAAATAACCAAGGTTCTGTAATGATACTCCATAGTTTTGGAAGTACTGTCCTGCCTGAACCTGAATAGAGAAGGTTTGACCATCTCCCTGAGGTACTGGTTTGAAGTCTTTAAACTTCAGAAAATTCTTTAATGAGAAGTTATTAAAAGTTAATCCTAATGTACCGATGAAGCTGTTACCACCGTAACCTGCCTGCAACTGTACCTGAGAAGATCCTTTTTCCACAAGTTTCCAGTTAATATCAACGGTATTATCCTGCTGGTTTGGCTGAATATCCTGTCCAATCTGCTGAGGGTCAAAGAATGACATCCCTGCTAAATCGAAATAGGTTCTTTTAATTTCTGTTTTCTTGAACAACTCTCCCGGTTTTGTTCTTAGGGCTCTAAGAATAACATGGTCATGGGTTGTAGTGTTCCCCTGCCATGTTACTTTGTTCCAGGTAGCCTGCTCTCCTTCATTAATTCTAACTTCAAGGTTTACAGCATCTCCTGTTACTGATTTTTCAACAGGAGTTACGTTTGAGAAAAGGTAACCGTTATTCATGTAAACAGATTTGATGTCTGAATCATCTTCTTTACCTCCGTCTTCTCCAACCTTTTTGTTGAATCCTACTGCATCGTAAATATCTCCTTTCTTATATCCTAATAATCTCTGTAAGTATTCTGTAGAGTATACGGTATTTCCTGTGAACGTAACGTCCCCGATGTAATATTTCTTACCCTCGTTAAGTTTTACATTGATTTCGTAGTTATTTCTTTTGTTTCTCCATACTGAATCCGAAACAATTTTTGCATCTCTATATCCAAGGGAGTTATAATAGCTGATAAGTCCTTGCTTATCTTCCTGATATTTATCTTCAATGAATTTTGAGGATTTCAAAATTCCCCCGATACCAAAACGCTTTTGCTTTGTTTCTTTAAAAGCCTTATTTCTAAGCTTACTATCGGTTACACTTTGGTTTCCTTCGAATTCAATGTGATCAATTTTGATTCTCTTACCTTTATCTACATTAATTGTCCAGTCTACTAAAGCAGGATCTCCTGCATTTACTTTATCCTGAATCGTAATTTTAGCATCTGCAAAACCTTTTTTAATATAGTCTTTAGGGACATTAGTCTTAAGGCTTGAAACTAAGTTTTGAGTAATTTTAGTTCCCGGCTTAAGGTTATTATCCTTCGCCAGCTTTTCACTTTTAGATTTACCAATACCTTTTCCTGCGAATTTTACTTCTCCAAGTTCTTTCAGATCCTGCAGATAAAATTTCAGAACGATTGTCTGTCCTTCAATGCTTTGAACATAAACTTCCACTTCAGAAAAAGATTGGGTATCCCAAAGTTTTTTTACAGCATTGCTGATTTTCTGTCCTGGAATGTCCACACTTTCACCTTTTGTAAGACCTGTAAATCTTAAGATTTGAGCTGGTGTATATTTTTTTACCCCATCTACAACGATGTCTTTAAGTGTATAAGTTCCTGCCTCATTTTCTGTATGTACAGCATTATTTACTTTTGTGCTGTCTTGTGGATTTACTTGTCCATAAAAATGTGCAGAAGCAGCAAACATAATGATGGGTAATAGTCTAAACTTCATTTTATCGAGTCTTTCTTTTCTTAAATTTTATTGGCCTTTTACTTGCTCCCCGGTTAAACCGTATCTTCTTTCCTTATTTTGATAATCAACAATACATTGGAAGAAAATATCTTTGGTAAAATCCGGCCATAGAACATTTAGAAACTGTAATTCTGCATAAGCAATCTGCCAAAGCAGGAAGTTGCTTATTCTAATTTCACCGCTGGTTCTGATCAGTAAATCTACAGGAGGAAAATCTTTTGTGTAAAGATAGTTTTCAAATAAACTTTCGTTAATATTCTCTATTTCTACTTTTCCTTCTTTTACATCAGAACTTATATTTTTAACGGCTTCCAGTATTTCATTTTGTGAGCCATAGCTTATCGCCAATACAAGGTTTCCTTTTGTGTTTTCTTTTGTAAGTTCTACCACACGTTCCAGCTGCTCTCTTACTAAAGAAGGCAGTTTTTCAAGATTCCCTATCACATGCATTCTTAATCCTTTGCTGAAGATCTCTTCTGCCTCAAGCAATAAGGTCTCTACTAACAGATTCATAAGGGTATTCACTTCTTCAGTTGGACGGCTCCAATTTTCCGAAGAGAATGTATACAATGTTAAGTAAGGGATGTTAATCTCATTACAGGCATTAATAGCATTTCTTACTGCATCAATGGCATTCTTGTGACCGAAAGTTCTTTCTTCGCCACGAGATTTTGCCCATCTTCCATTACCATCCATAATGATGGCTACGTGTTTTGGTAAATTCTCAGAATTTATTTTATCTTTAATCAACGACATATTATTCACAATAACATGGAGGTCTTCCGAACGAATAGGTAAGACCTAAGCTGAAAGTATTCAACCAATCTTTAGATCTTCCATCTCCAATATTTCTCTTATTAATAAACTCTGCTTCTCTTTCTTTAGAAACCGCGTAATAATTCCCTGACTGTAATAATGAACCGCCTGTAGCAGGGTCCAGAATATCAGCATTAAAAGAAGTTTTTACATCTTCGGAAAGGATCTTACTATGATCCAACTGATCCGTCAATGTATATCTGAATGTAGCTTCTGCAAAAATAGCCCATGAGTGGTTGAATTTATACTTCAAACCTACCCCAAAAGGAATATGCATGGTTACTTTTTTTCCTAATGAATAATCTGTAGTCGTTACAAAATCCAATTCATTGATTGGAGCCTGTGCTACACCATCTGCATCTCTTCTGAAATCATTCATAAGGGTTGCTTTAGGAGCATCAAACATCAAAGCACCAATACCTCCGAAGATGTAAGGGCTCAGCATGCTGATCTGCTCATTATTTACTGGGAAAAAGTTATATTCAAACATTAAACTCGCTTCATATACGTTGTTTTTTCCGTATGAATTTCTATTTCTTCTATAATCTTCCTTAGCCGCTTTATCACTAAACTGCACCTGGTTGTATCCTAAATCCAATCTAACAGTCTGATGCGGGTTAAAATTAAATCTGTATAATATACCACCATAAAATGGGATGCCCCAATCTGACACTCTGCTTAAATCCAACGGCTTCTGTAAAATATAATTTGTCCTTCCTACATCTCCCACTAGGTTACTCATACCTAGACGAACTCCCAATTCGTTTCTTTGTGCTTTAACACTTACCATTCCAAGGAAGGCAAGGAAGCTAAACAATAATTTTTTATTCATAAAAGAATATGGATTTATGGTTATTTTAAAATTTAATTTTTGCAAATATAAAACATTTTTATATTAATGATAATCTTAATGTTTAGTTAAAAATAAACAAAAAAACATAATTTGTTATAAAGTAAACGGTAAAGTGGCAAAAATATTCTTTTTTCATAGAATGAAAATACCCTAAATATGAAAAAACCCCCATTAAATGGAGGTTTAATGCTTTATTTTTTATTAAATAATACCTGTACTTTATTTCTGATCCTGATTAATAAAGGCTCTTTATAATTTTTATCTTCATCAAAATATCCGTAACCATAACCGTAGCCATAGCCGTAACCATAACCGTAACCATACCCTTGTTTTGTGTTATAGTCATTATAAACAAGTCCTAAATTATCAATTTCGTTATTATGATACTTTTCCGTAATCATTTTCAGCATGTACTTTTCTGTATATTCATGCCTTACAACATAAATATTAGCATCAGAATGCTTCATAAGTTCATATGAATCGGCAACTAATCCTACAGGTGGGGAATCTATAATAATGAAATCATATTTTTCTTTCAATTCTTCTATAAATTTGATATTTCTCTCACTCATCAAAAGTTCAGAAGGATTCGGAGGGATAGGACCTGAAGTAGCAACATCAAGATTCGGGATCTTTGTTTTGTTGATAATCTGATCAATACCAACTTCTCCTGTCAGATAATTTGAAATACCATATTTATTATCAATCTTGAAATCTCCAAAGATTTTTGGTTTTCTAAGGTCCATCCCTAATAAGATAGTTTTTTTATCACTTAATCCTATTACAGACGCCAAATTAATGGAACCATAAGTTTTTCCTTCCCCCCCGATGGATGATGTGATGAGAATTACTTTGCCTTTTTCAGCATCATTATCCATCAAAAATCTCATATTTGCTCTCACCCCTCTGAAGGCCTCTGATACGGATGATTTCGGCTGTTCCAAAACAGTAAGCATATTTTCATTGCTATTGTTCCCAATGACTCCAAGAAGAGGAATTTTTGTAGCGCTTAATAATTCTTTGATATTTCTGATCTTGTTGTCCAGTACTTCTCCAATCAGGATAAATAATAATGGAATCAACAGCATTCCTGCAATAATTCCAGTCTTTGCGAGCTTTACATTTGGACCAATTGGTCTTTGTCCTAAATTCTTAGCCGGGTCAATTACCGTAATATCAGACTGGTTGGTTGCCATTCTCATCTTGGTATCATTCTGTCTTGCTAAAAGGCTGTTATAAGTAGCTTCAATCATGTTGTACCCTCTTTCTGCATCCATGTACTTTCTTTCTTTTTCAGGGTAAGTAGCTAAATCAGAATTGGCACCTGCCATTTCACGATCTATTTTGTTGATTTCTTCGTAATATCTGGTGTAATAGTTTCTTAAACTGTTAGATGACCCCATTCTTGCTTCATCAATAAGCCTGTTGATTTCTCTCATTGGTTCTGATGACGGCTTATAAATACTAGCCATTTCTACTCTTTTTGCATATAAAGCTTTCAACTCAGAAACCGTTGCAGAAAAGACACCATCTTCAAAACCGGCAGCATTTGTTGCAATCATTTTATCAAAATTCTGAGACTGAAGTGTATTTTTGATATTGTTCAGCGAGTTGATTTTACTTACTATATCTGCTTTTTTAGCTTCAAGCTCTTTTATTTTTTCAAGAGACTTCTCATCCCTGTCTTTAATGTTATAAAGCTTTTCTGTGGTTTTCAAGTAGTTAAGCACCGTTGCACTTGAATCAAGCTTTTTACGAATGCTTCCAAGATTATCTTTTAAAAAGGCATCTGTATTCTTATTAACAATGTTTTTATCAGCAAGTCTCTTTTTCTGAAGCTCTGCAACAGATTTATTCAGGAAATTGACTGTACTGTTCAGGTTATATCCTTTTTTAGTAATAATCATAATAGACCTGATTTCTTTATCAAAGTCTACTCCTGTAGTAGAAACAATTTCATCTACACTCTGATTAATCGTATTCAGTTTTATAATGATATTATCCAGATCAATTTTAGTCGCTACTGGATTTTGAAGCAGTCTAAACCTCAGATTAGGAGAGGTATACCATTCATTGATTTTGATAATTTTATTAGCTGGTCTGTTGTAAGCATTGATGCTTTGAAAACCTTCTGCTTCATAGCTATATAAACTTGTAGTTTCTCCTTCATCAGGCAAAGCTACTTCATAAGTTCCGTTCCCTTTCGGTATTAGCGTAATGGGATAATTGATCTGTTGAAGATGTTTTTTATCAATCTGAAGAAATACTGGTGAATCATCTTTGTCAAGATAAGTAGATTTTATAAGTCCTTTGGTAGAATAGTTTACAAAAAGATCTAATTCTTTCACCAAAAATTCGTTATGAGATCTGGATAAGAGCATTTTCTTTAAAAAAAGTCCATCCTGATTTCCTGTATCTCCCCAAATGAAGTTAATAGACTGATTGGATTGAGTGGGCAAAAATTCGGAGCCTTTACTGGAGGTACTTAATGACAGGTCTGATGCATAAATATTTTGTGCGTAATATTTACTGTAAACCCATGCAATAGCATAACCAATAATCAGCATGAATACAAACCAATACCAGTTTTTAAGAACTCTTCTTAAAAAATGTTCTATATCAAATAGTGCAAACGATCCATACTTTTCCTTCTGGGACTCATTTTTTCCTGCTTGCGTATCTTTTCCGGGAATCATGATTAAAGATTTTTTAGAAGTAAATAAATAGACAATGCAGTAGTAATTACCGAAACTCCTGTTGTTAAAGTCTGGATAGGATCTTTTCCAAATCCATTTAAGCTTTTCGCTCTTGTGTTCAGATAGATTTCGTCTCCGTTCTGGACATAATAGAAAGGTGAATTCATAAGATCTTCACGGGTAAGATCTATTTTGGCAATTTTGATTCCTTCGGGAAGTTTTCTGTGGATAACAATTTCTTTTTTGTCAATTGTTCTGTTTAATCCTCCATTAATGGCTAGTGCCTCCGTAATGGTAAGGGTATTTTTATGAACTACTTTTTCACCTGAAAGCCCTGTAGTTTCAACGTCTCCAAGGATATAATAAGTAATTCCGTCTGTATTCAGACGTACTTCAGATTTTCCTTCCTGGAAATTTTCATTTACTTTTTCCTGTATTTCTTTTGTAATATCATCAAGTGTTCTTCCTTCCGCTTTTACATATCCTATTCCGAAAACATTGATATCCCCATTGGAATCAACTTTCAATCCGTTGAAATAAAAATTAATGTTTCCTCCTCTGCTTACTCCAGCATTAGCACCAATACCACCTGCTAAAGTACCACCTCCTGATGCTGCAGAACTTGTTACACCTCCACCAGAAATTCCGCCTGAAGTATTGTAAGAAGAGTAAAATTGTGCTGCATCTCCTTTGGGAGTTGTCACAATATTAAGATTAAGGATATCATTTTTGGTAATCCTGTACACGGGAATGTTGTAAGGAATAAGACCTTCTTCGTTAATCACAAGACTTTCACTTGGTTGTAAATATCTTACATCCTTTGTGGTAATACACGAGGTAATTAAAAGAGGGAATATTAAAAATAAATATTTAAAGTTCTTCATCATATATAATATTGTTTACAAAAGTAATATTTAATTGTTAATTTTTGTTATTTCTTAAACGATATAGCAAATCCGGCAGATAAGCTCCCAAAAAGCCCAATGAAAGAATCACCAATAATAACATATTTACATCAATATGTCTTAACGAATAAGCTACTCCTACAATCATCAGATAGTAAAGAATAATATAGAAAGTAGATCTTCTATGGGTAAGGTTGAGTTTTAATAGTTTATGGTGAATATGGTTTTTATCTGCATCGAAAGGAGATTTTTTGTTGTAAAGCCTCACTATGATTACATTTAATGTATCCACGATCGGAAGAATCAAAATGGCGACAGCTACCACCGGAGCAGACTGAAGATGATATCTCGGTACATCTATCAGTTTTTTATCAATAAAAATATCTATGAAACAAATGGAAGTAAAGGCCAGTAAAAAGCCAAGCAGCATAGAGCCGGTATCTCCCATAAAGATTTTAAGGGTACGGTAATTAGAAAGATTATAATACAAAAATGCCAATACAGTTCCGATAATAATAACAGACAATACTACCAATGGGTAGTTATACTCTCCCAGACGGTAGTAGCTGATTCCAAACAAAGCACTACAAATGACAGAATAGCCCCCTGCCAATCCATCAATCCCATCAATCAGATTGAAAGCATTAATCAGAATAATAAATGTAACAATACTGAACAGAACACTTACAATATATTCAAGCTCATAAATTCCCAATATTCCGAATAAGCTTCTGATTCTGATATCTGAACCAATAACAATAAGCGCAGAAACAATAATTTGGGCCACCAATTTCTTGTAAGCTCTCATCACAACAATATCATCCATTACTCCTACATAGAGAAGAATAATCAGTGAGGCAAATAAAAACTTATAGAGATCAAAAAGCTCATACGCAAAAATAGAGGCACAGATTCCGATTGAATAAAAGATGGCGATTCCGCCCAAATTGGGAATCTCTCTGAGATGCGAACTTCTCATTCCAGGCTCATCCATCAGGTTCTTTCTTCTTGAGATCTTGACAATGGTAGGTATAGAGAAAAAGGTTATTAAAAAAGAGAATATGAAGCCTAGTCCTATTTTTATGTAGAAAATAGGTATTCCCGATCCGCTTAAGAACAATTCAAAATTTTTCATTCATTTTCTTATTCAGCACTTGACTCCCTCAATAAAAAAAATAATGCAGAACTTATAAAGAACTTATCATCATTTCCTATTGCTCGAAACAACAGCACTTTACATTTGTGTTTACTCAATCAATTTTCTTATCAATCTTTTCTGTCCTGCAAAAAATAAGAGATAAAAAATTTTTTCTTCAACGGCAAAGATAAAATATAATTCTTACCGAAACGACTATACTTCAATATATCTTGGATTTTTATTTGTCTTTCCTTCATAAACAGAACTAATTGATCAGACATATTATAGAATTTTTTCTCTTCTTTCACAAAAGCCAGATAGGCCAAAAACGAATAAATTCCTTCAAAAATCTGAAAGTTTTTCAGTTCTTCTTTTTTATGGGAATATTGGGATTCATTGAATACCTTCTCTACATCAGCCACAGCTTTCAACATGTCTAATCCCTTTTCTGTATGGGTTTTTGTAATAGAATCGGAACGCTCAAGGTACTGATAATGGAAATTTTGAGTCTGGGCTATCACACTACATTCCAGCAAAAGTTGAGGAATCAGTTGGATATCCTCAAAATGCACTCCTTTCTTGAATGTTCTCTGATGAAAAAGTTCTTTTTTGAACAGTTTATTACATGCAAAATAACTAATGTCTGAAAAGATAGAAAAATGTCTATCAAGCTCAATTTTCTCATCCATGTTCGGAAGCTGAGTCAATTTTTGGACTATTTTTCCTTTTTCATCTACTTTCTGAATATTACAGATGACCATTTTTGCCTGATGTTTTTCTGCTAAATGGAACATTTCTTCAAACATGGTTTCGGTAACGTAGTCATCACTGTCTACAAAACCAATATAATTGCCGGTTGCTTTGTCAATTCCAAAATTACGGGCATCGCTTAGACCTCCGTTTTCTTTGGTAAAAGCTTTTATCTTTTCAGGATATTGGTGTGCAAATTCTTGAATTATTTTTCCAGAATCATCTTTGCTTCCATCATTCACTATAATAATTTCAATATCTGAAAGACTCTGCTTCACCAGAGAATCAAGGCATTTTGTCAGATAATTTTCGACATTATAAACGGGAACAATAATGGATACTTTTGAGGGAACATTTGTCATACATTAAATTTTCGTCAGCCTTGCATTCAGCCAGCCCTTTTTGGCTTCATCAAAATCCTTTCTGGAGCAGGGAATGCAATTTTCTATATTTTCATCATCACCAAAATACCACAAATTACTGAAAGTATCACGTTTGAATGCATATTGCCTGTCATCTATTAAGACATAGAACAGTTCATAATGTCTTTCCTTAGGATGAGAATGCTGGATATTAATACCTTCAATCAGATACCATAGCATTTGGGCCAGAAGCTGATGGTTCAATTGGTTTTCTGAATAAATATTATAATTAAAAATCCCAACAGACTTCAGGTTTTCACTTAATCCGATTTCTTTCATATAAGCACAGATCTCTCTTCTGTTTAATCCATTCACTTGCGGATTCATGGAAAAAGGCTCACTGAAGCTTTCTACGGCATCGCAGTTTACAGTAACCAGCTCAGCTTTTCTGAAGAAAGGTTCTGTTTTTTCTGTAGAATTCATCATTTCAGCAAGACGGATGATATCAAACTCTACTTCTTTGATCAGTCTTACGGAATCCATTTCATTCAAATGTTTCTGATATCCTAAGTGATGATAATTTTTAATGGAGAAATTCTTAGCTCCGAAAATCTTGCTTAAAAAAGTATGTTCATTGATCGCTTCCCCCTGCTGAAGGGAAATAATGTTACTGATCTGGGTATAATTGATATTTTTCTGATGAAAATGCAGGGCAGAAAATAATGAAAAAGCAAAGTCATTGGACCCTCCGATAATCACCGGAATGGCTCTTTTGTAATGGCATGCCGACAAAACCTCCTGCAAAATATAATGGGTATCCTGAACAGACTTCCCAGAGACCAGATCTCCAAGATCCACCACAGGAATTTCGAAGTCCATCTGTGAAAGCTTATAAAACTCATTTCTTACTGCAGTAAAGTCCTGTACCTCTGCATCTCCGCCCGCACCTCTGTAATCTGATACAAATAAAAGAACAATACTGTCTTCTTTGATATCTTTTGTAATCCGATTTCCTATCTGCCAGCTTTCTGTTTTGAAATTTCTTGGTGAAATGATAAAGTCTTCGAAATCCATATTTTAATTTGAAATGTAATAATTGATTAATTGCTTGATATAACAAACATACAAAAAACATGGGAACTGAGTAGAATGTGGTATATTTTGTTCATAAAAAAGACTTCAGCAAATTGTTGGCGGTTTATCCAATGATCTTGTAAAAATTTAAAACTGTGAAGTTTCACTTTAAATTTTAGAATAAAAAATCCGTCTCATAAAGTATATGAGACGGACTTTTTATTCTAATTCGTGTACTAAATAATTAGCACTTTCCGAATGATTGGCTGATAATCGTTATTCCAGCTATACTAATAGTAACTCTAACTCCTGTTGGAATTCCCCAAGTTGTACATATAGCCAAACAAGCCTGACCAGCTGTTCCGTTAGGAATACTTAATGGTATGCTGAAACAATATTTCCCAATACCTAATGGTAAATTGATACAAACTTTGTTGTTTTCAACGGTAATAGAGATACACTCTGCTGTTACAAGTAGATAACCTGCGCTTGCTTTCGCAAGGCTTAGATCCGAATCTTTTCCTGATGAACGAAGATTTGCCTGGCTGTCTTCGTTTGATCTTTTTGCTGCTTCTAATGCATTTGAGATAGCTTCTTCGCTAAAATTAAATTCTGCCATGATTTTATAGTTTAGTTTTCTTACTCATTTGGCTTTTCAGAGTCCGCCTCGTTTTTAAAGTGGTTTCTGAGCTCCACCTTTTGTAATATTACGGTGTAAAGCTAGAGAATTAAAACACTGTTTATCACAGTCTTAGTACTGAAATTTCAATTTCCGTATTTATACTTAGAGCTTAGTAACCATCACCATTCGCAAGGTTAATTCTCTAAATAGGGAAATTTATTTTACTAAGATCGTATGCAGTTTTATATTTTTCAACTGATTATCCATGAAAAAAGCACAGATTAAAATCTGTGCTTTTCATATTGTATTAAAAACTATTTATTTCTTAGCTGCCGGTTTCTTAGCCGCAGGTTTTTTCGCTGTTGTAGTTTTCTTGGCAGCTGTTGTTTTTTTGGCTGCTGGTTTTTTCTTTTCTGCGAAGGCTTTCGGATCCTGATCTGTAATCCATTTTTTAACCTCATCTAAAGAAAGTTCTTTCAACTCATCTGCTTCGTATTTGGTATCATCTGCTTTCTTTGGAATTTTGAACATGGCTTTTCCAAACTTGATGAAAGGTCCCCATCTTCCGTTTTCAATAGAAATTTTTTCTTTTTCCCATTGCTGGATATATCGGTTGGCTTCTTTTTCAAGCTTAGCATCGATCAGTTCATTGATATCACTTTGCGAAAGATTGTCAAAGTCGTATTTCTTAGGAACATTTACAAAAATAGCTTTGTATTTGATAAACGGACCAAATCTTCCTGTTCCTTTGGTTACGGGTTCTCCTTTATACGTAGCAATTGGAGCATCAGCCACTTTCTTTTCATTGATGATTTCCTCAGCACGTTTCTGATCTACAGAAAGCGGATCTTCCCCTTTAGGAATACTGATATAAGTTTCTCCCCACTTTACATAAGGGCCAAATCTTCCAACTCCCACAGAAACAGGCTGTCCGTCCACCTCACTCAGATCAAATGGCAATTTGAACAGTTCCAAAGCTTCTTCAAAGGTAATGGTTGCTATATTCTGACCTGTCATTAGTGAAGCGAAAATTGGTTTTTCTTCATCATCCGTTTCTCCAATCTGAATCATTGCTCCAAATCTTCCGATTCTCGCATGAAGATTTTTGCCTGTTTTTGGGTCTACTCCTAACAATCGGTCTCCAGTTGCACGGTCAGCATTTTCTTCTACATCTTCAATTCTTGGATGGAATTTTGAGTAGAAATTCGTCATCATTTCTTTCCATTTCTGATCGCCGCTAGCAATTTCGTCAAAACTTTCTTCTACTCTTGCGGTGAAACCATAGTCCAGAATTTCTCTAAAGTTATCCGTTAAGAAGTCATTTACGACTTCACCGATGTCTGTAGGAATGAATTTATTTTTATCACCACCGAATTTTTCTTCAAGAACGACCTTTTTGATCTTATCTTTTACTAAAGACATTTTGATCACCTCACGGGTATGCGGTTCGATTTCTCTTTTATCTACATACTCTCTGTTTTGGATAGTCTGAATCGTAGGAGCATAGGTAGATGGTCTACCAATTCCTAATTCTTCAAGTTTTCTCACCAATCCTGCTTCAGTATATCTTGCACTTGGTCTGGTGAATTTTTCGGTAGCAGTAATGGTTTTATAATTTAATACCTCACCTACACTTACTTTCGGTAATAGTTTATCATTGTTTTCTTCATCATCATCTTCAGTTTTTACAATACCGTAAGCTTTCAGGAAACCGTCGAAAATAATAACTTCTCCCTGTGCTTCAAAATGATGTGGCAATGATGCATTCCCGATTTCAATTACTGTTTTTTCAATTTTGGCATTGGCCATCTGAGAAGCCAGCGTTCTTCTATAGATTAACTGATATAATCTGTTTAATTGTGCATCAGCTACATTTTTTACTCCAAAATCTGTAGGACGGATGGCTTCGTGAGCTTCCTGTGCTGAAGCAGATTTCGTGGTATAATTTCTTGGAGAAGAATATTCTGCTCCATATTCTGATATAATTTGTTTTTTTGCTCCTTCAATAGCTTCCTGAGAAAGGTTTACGGAGTCTGTTCTCATATAGGTAATGTACCCTTCTTCATAGAGTCTTTGTGCCAGACGCATGGTATTGGTAACATTATATCCAAGTCTTGAGGAAGCCTCCTGCTGTAATGTGGAAGTAGTAAATGGAGCAGAAGCGGAACGTGTACCTGGTTTGGTTTCAACATTCAGAACTTTAAATTCTGCGGTCTTAGCCTGTTCCAGGAATTTTTCTGCTTCTTCTTCTTTTTCAAAGTCTTTTTTCAGTTTAGCAGCAATCTCCTGCTCTGTTTTATTTGAAAAGATCCCGTCAAGCTTAAAACTAGCTTTTGGTGTAAACTCACGAATCTCTTTTTCTCTTTCAACAATTAGTCTCACTGCTACAGACTGTACTCTACCTGCAGACAGTCCCGGTTTTACTTTTTTCCATAAAACGGGTGACATTTCAAAACCTACAATCCTGTCCAGCACTCTTCTTGCCTGCTGGGCATTCACTAAATTCTGATCAATATCTCTTGGATTGTCGATTGCTTTTAGAATGGCATTTTTGGTAATCTCGTGGAAAACAATTCTTTTTCTGTTTTCAGGCTTTAGTTTTAGTTCATCTGCAAGATGCCATGCAATAGCCTCTCCTTCGCGGTCCTCATCGGAAGCGAGCCATACCATATCGGCTTTCTTTACAGCAGCCTTTAATTCGGTCACCAATTTCTTTTTGTCTGCTGAAACTTCGTAATCAGGACTGAATGTAGTAAGGTCTATCCCCATTCCTTTTTTGGGAAGGTCCCGGATATGTCCGAAACTGGATTTCACTTCAAAATCCTTTCCTAAATATTTCTGAATAGTTTTTGCTTTTGCCGGGGACTCTACGATTACTAAATTTTTCGACATTCTAACTAAAAATTTTTGCAAAAGTAAAGCTTTTTTATTATATACTTTTTGTTATACGAGTTTAATTTATCAATCCAAGTGGTTTACACCTTCTTTCAATACAGATTTTTTGAATAACCAAGTCCTTTGTACTGTATGTTTTAGACTATTATATATGGACAAGCATTGAATGATATAGAATTTTTCATCAACCGCAATAGATGCAGGAAATATGTTCAACCATAAAAAGACACAATAAAAAGCCTCATCACACCCCTTACCCCTTCATTTTCAAGCATTATCGTTTTATAATTTTAACAACTGCTTCCGAATTATTTATTCTTATTACATACACCCCGCTATTTAAGGATGACAGATCTGTCTGATTATTTATGAATTTTCCGGATTTTACGAGTTGTCCCAAAGCATTAAAAATCTGAAAACTATATTCTTTATTCACAGCAGCTTTGATATACAGAACATTGGAAACCGGACTTGGATATAAAGTGATCTTATTATCTGCAACCTTAAGCTCAATATTAGCAATGCTCAATGTAGGATCATTAGGTACTACGGTAATTCTAGAGGCTGGACCTTCTTCATTACCACTTGCATCATACTTTATTTTCACACATCGACAGCCCACCCCAAAATAGGGATCGTTATTATCATGAAAAACCATTATTCTATTCGTTGTAGGAGCTGCATCAAAAAGTACATTCACTGATCTTCCTATATAATTTGAGGTTAACGCAGCAGTCCATATAGCCGGATACTGAAAATTAAGGACATTAAACGTCCCCTGCACCGTTTGATTTGTGATCACACTACGGAATCCCCTGGATCCTGAATCAGGATAGTTCCCTATCGGATAAACTGGATTATTAAATATATATCCTATCGTAGCATTGGTAGAGTTTCTTACTCTGGTTCCTAGATAATCTGTAACAATACTATATGATGTAGCTACATTTTTGTCCTTTTTATACCAGGGAGTTTGTCCAAAATCTGCTCCTGAAACCAAAGCCACATTCATCAGATCAGGAATTCTCCAGCCTTCCGGACAGGGATCAAAAGGAGATTTCTTACCTCCTCTTCCCCATCTGTCAAGGGCCAAGTTGGGCTCTGTTGCCAACCAATCTGTTCCGTTGGTATAATTGGGTGTTGTACTGTTAAAAGGAGCCAAAGTACTGGGAATCATATATACCAGAGGATTTCGGACAGAATAGGATATTATTTTGGAAATCCGTTCTATCGGTTTATCTGTAACCTGAACATTTGATGTAGTTGCATAAGTATTATAAGGAACTATATAATTACCCGAAAGATTATTATAATCAGTAGAACTAAGCGTTGTGTATGAGACTAATCCGTTAGCAGCAGCTGTTCCTAAAGAAATAGTATAGAAACTTCTATTATCTGCATTTTGGAAGACAGGGATTGGATCTTTTCGTCCCCACTGATAATGCAATCCCGTAGACGCACGTATTTTTAAAAGCTCATCAGCCGTAGGAGCAAGAGGGTTTATAACATTGGGAAAAACATCTGTAGCACCAAGATTACGATCCATAAAGGTTGTCTGTAATATCACATCTGCTTTATTAACATAATTTATATAGTTAGCCGCTGCTGCAGGAGCTTCTGTAGTATAAGTATAAGACTGTACAGGAGAATCTGTAACCCAGATATGCCAGCTCCAATATACAGGTGCTGATATACTACCGTTATGTAATGTCACTACAGCATTTCCACTTTGATTGGGAGCGATTTCTAAAGATATTCTGGAATCAGTAATCCCCTGCAGCGAAGAGGGTGATGGATTTATAACTGAAATTTTACTGATAAGACTGGTATTGGTAGTCCAGAGAACATTTCCTTTTAAATTATTAAAACTTGAAGGATTCAATATATCAGAATTGTTCAATAATTGACTTTGTACTGAAAATGCTTTGTTTACTGGAATATCAATAACATTAGCTGTTCCACTTTTAACGATCTGATAGGTATTGGGATTGTTAATTCCTTCTTTATATTCTATAACAGCAGGAAGATATTCTGTAGGAAAATCATAGTCATTGAGAAGATATAAAGGATCTTTTATACATCTGCAGCCGTTTGCATCTGAGGTATACATTCCTGACATAGGAAAGTAATAGTAACGTCCTTTAATATTGGGATAATTAGCATCCGGGATATCGAGTTGTGTTTTATCAGGAATCATAGAAAGTCCCCTCACAGTAACAGCCGGAGAAGCATCGAACAGCCGCGCCATAGTAGATGTCCACAATGCTATATGATGCTGATCGCTATATTGCCCCAAATGAGCACTTCTGAGAAGCTGTCCGTTTCCGGGAAAGATTCCCATATCATTTCCCCCTGCTGTTGAGAGGTCAAAACCAATATTAGGATACACTTTAAATCCAGTTATAAAACCGGGAAGACCGGCATCAGTAGGTTTTATAATATGATATTTATTGGTTTCAAAGACGTTTTTCGCCATATTAGTTTTCACTCCGAAAGGTGAAAAGTCTATTCTGATATCATCCACATAGGAGCCGGAAGCCAGATTCGCTACCAGCATAGAGGGTATCCTCCATCCGTTGGGACAGGGATCATAGGGAGATTTATCTCTATACGGCTTCGCCTTATCATCAGTATTGTAAACAGTTTCTATTTTCCCCTGAGCGTTATCAGACCAAAGATTAAGTTCTGAAAGTCTGTTATCCGGCAAAGTTGTAGATTTTCCAAACCAGTTGACCGGCAGATTAACATTATTATTGTAATAAGCCTGACCGGAATTATCTTCTTTATTGACATAGATAAGGCTAAGGGGATTTTTTACGGAAAGTCTTATATTATTTGTTACTTCTGCTGCAGAAAGCAATACGAATTTTCTGAGATCATCAATACTTATGGCATTGGTCATATTTTTGTCCCTCCTATGTCTTACTCTTCCTATAGATCCTGAAGCTTCATAGAAATCATTTCCTCTAGTAACCAAGGGTGGAATCGGATCTTTTCTTCCCCACTGATAAAGAAGCCCTATATTTCGATTCCATTCTGATGCAGTGATAGATTTTGTAAGCGCTCCCAGATTCCTGTCCATCCATTTCCAGTCAATGTCCGGAATCACTTCTGTTGTTCCATCTGATTTCATCCTTTTAACGTTATTGAAACTTTTATAGGACGTTCCGTTCGTAGGATCATCAGTTACCCAGATATGCCAGCTCCAGTAGATTTCTCCGTTTACTTTAAAAGCAATAACGGCATTTCCTTTTTTTGCTTTATTGACAGGAACTTTTATTTTAGCATCCTGACCGGTTCCTGTCATTTCGAGAGTATAGTTTGCTCCGGACTTTATGAGCCCATGGGCATCTTCCCATAAAACATCTGCAGTTACTGTTCCTGCCGGGATACCACTTCCGTTCAGATATCCCCCTCCTTCCCACATGACATATGCTTTTTTTACGGGAATTAATAACCCCTCACTATTCTGATCCGGATCAAAAATGTAGCTATTAGGTGCTTTTTTCCAATCCGGGATCCATATTGTGCTCAATAGATGCATCGGTTTAGCGAGTGAATCCGGACTTCTACTAATCAACACATGATAATCTACTGAGGGAAAACTTTCTCTTATATTACCTCTGGAACAGGTTGCCAATGATATCAGGCAGAAAGTCACCGCTAATTTTCCAACTAACCTTTTCATATCTTATGGATTTGAGTATCATTAGCGGAATGCAATTTTTAAGCCCACATCAATAAAAATAGATTTATTTTATAAATAAAAATAAAATATTCAAATTATGTTATTAATAATTCAAACACAAATCCCATAAACAGCACAAACACAAACTATGCATGGACATAAAAAAAGACAGCTAAAAACTGTCTTTATATTTTAACTTCCAAAATACTATGGAAGGATGTGATTTTTATAACGTTCTATTGAGAATCTTCCCGCTTTGATATTATTAAAGATCGAGAAGACAACGAAATTGAAGACGACAAGTGAAATAATAAATATATAGATTATATTCTTGGTCCTCGAGGACACCACATACATGGTATTTGGAATAATGATATACGAAAAACCAATGAACGCCCCTGCAAGCCTCGATGAGAAAATGGGGTTATTTCTAAAGATAAAATACAGACAAACCCCAAATACAGCATAGTTCCTATGATATTCATAATAAGGATATAGTTCTTTCATCTTATTGTCAAAGGCAAAAAGAAAGAAAGTCAGAATAGCCATCATTACTTCCGGAATACCTATGCCTCCATTCAGACGCTGCACTGTTTCGTCTATATACCCATTGAATCCCTCCACAAGCATATTCTCAGAAGCCATCCCATCCAGGAAGCTACCAAAGCTCCTATATATCTCAAATGGAGACAGAAACACTGAGCCTATAATCATAATAAGCATTATGGTCTTATTCAACGGAACACGGGCCAGCCAATACATGGGAAGAAATAAATAACAAACACTGTGTATACCAGACCCTATGAATATAAAGAATAAATAATGCCAGAATTTCCGTTCTTTAATATAGCGTATCGCAAAGTAAACGATAAAGGTCCCCAGATTTTGTCTTATCTGCCCACTTTCTCCGATAAAGAAGTTGGGAATAAACATAAAAAGGGTAAAAGTAAAAGGATAAAAAGTATTGTCTTCTGTATATTCTACTTTAAAGATCATTGCAATAATAGCAATAACCAGAGTCAACATATAAAAAGGTGCATTGAAAACGTTGAGAAGAATTTTATTAATCAGCGTATACAGCCACTCCACATCCAGGTTTTCTTCTCCTTTCATGTGAAGCATCTTCATAAAGATACTGCTGTAGCTTTTGGTATCAGAATATATATAAATCCCTTTGTAACTTCCGTAGTCAGGACCTACATCATCCCTAAGTCCCACAATGATAATAAAATAAACAGCAAGGAACCAAAACCATTTTTTATCCACCTTTTTTCCATACACTTCCTGAATACTGAAGAACAGCATATAGATGATTGCAATAATATAATATGGATGTAGTAAACTCATGCTTAAATCTCTGATGTTTTTTTAAACTGATAATATGCTGTGATAATTCCTGTCAGAATTAAAGGCAGAAAAAGCCTCACCTCCCAAAAAAGCCCCACTAAAGTAATCATAATAAGGTAAGGGATTGAAAAGAAAAAATATTTTCCAAAAATTCTTCTGTTTTCGTCTTCCGTATAAAGCTTATATATAAAGTAAATCACAATGATCGCAAAGACCAATCCCGCAAGATTAAAAGGGCTTGAAAAATTTCTGTTAATATAAAAACCTTCTACAAAAGTAGTCTCATCCTGAACAAGTAAAGCTCTCAACCCCAGATATGGAACAAGAAAAGCGATTATCAGGGGAATTATTTTTAAAATGATCTGATAATTTCCCTTTTTCAGATCATCAATATTGAAAAATACGGCGGCAAAAAAGGCAATATTCAGACAGGCTGTTTCTCTTACTAATGTAGAAATACCGATAAGACCAATAAGAATAGAAAAGAAAACTATTTTCCTTGTATCTAAATATTTCAGGGTTAAAAACACTCCAGACAGATAGCAAAAGAGTGCTATAGTATCACAATTTGTGGGTGCATATTGAGTAATGACTATAAAAAAAACCGATAAAAGATGGATAATTCTCCTTGCATTAAGATTCAAAATAAGACCTGTTGATCTTAGCTTAAATACAGCATTCAAAATGAAAGAACACAAAATAAAGAATACACTGTTCATCAGGAAAAGCCCATGATAGAAAGGTGTCCCGTTCTTTGACAGAAAATCTTTAAAAGAAGAGAGAGGACCATTGATCAGATTATACATTAAATCTGTCATCTGTACACTCAGATAGTTGGGAATTACTCTGTAAGCATATACCGAGGAAAATAAAAAATCTGGAGTTTTTTCTGATGTTTTCAGTCTTGTATAGGAAGATTCAAACCCATAGTAAGACATAGCAAACAGTAGAAGCGGAAGTACTATTACAAATAGAAATCCGTTTATTTTTTCAACATTTTTTTTCAACATATCTAAAACAGATTCTTATTTTTTTAATAATAATTGTGAATTAAAATACATTTTTTCGAGAGGGAACTTTTGCAAAAGTAGAATATTTTTTTATTCTGCCTAGAATATTTTATTGATTTTCAGTCAAAACTTGTATAGAACTATTTTGATCTAATTCTTAAAAATTTAAATTTGCAGACTTGATTTAAATGCAATGCATCGCTTTTTTATATTTTTATATTATCTGATTTCCAAAAATAAAATCCTATCTGTATTTACAGCCTTAGGAATTGCCGTCTTGTGCCTATTCTTTGCTTCAAAGATTAATTTCGAGGAAGACATCAATCAGATCATTCCTAAAAATGAAAAATCTGATCTTACAGCAAAGGTTCTTAAGCAGCTCAATTTTTCGGATAAGATCATTGTTATTATAGAAAATAAATCCAGTGAAGACAGTTTTCAGCTTTCGGAAACAGCAGATACGTTTTTGAAAAAGATAGAACCTTTACAAAAATATATCGGTTCTGTGCAGGGCAAAGTGAATGATAATGAGATTTCTGAAACATTTGATTTCGTCAGCCAGAACTTACCTCTATTCCTGAATGAAAATGATTACAAGGAAATTGACCGCAAACTTCAGAAAGACAGTATTGCCAAACAGGTAGAAGATAATTACATCTCTTTGGTTTCTCCCACAAGCCTTGTTACAAAGGAATTCATTAAAAAAGATCCTTTAGGACTTACTTTTTTAGGAATCAAAAAACTGAATGCTTTAAACATCAGCAAAGATTTCAAATTGGAAGACAGCTATATTGTCACCAAAGACGGGAAGAACCTCTTACTTTTCATCGATCCTAAAAACAAGAGTAATGATACGAAGGCTAATGAAACTTTTGTAGATCAGCTCAACTCAATAAAAGACGGTATTAATAAACAGTTCAAGGGAAAAACAGAAATCAGTTATTTCGGTTCTCCGGTGATTGCTGTTGCCAATGCGAAGCAGATTAAAAAAGACATTCAGAATACCGTTGTGATTTCCATGACGGTACTTTTGGTTCTTCTGATCTATTATTTCAGAAATGTTTTCACTCCTATTATTGTCTTTTTACCAACATTATTTTCTGTATTGCTGGCTTTACTGGTTCTTTATTTTATTAAAGATAAAATTTCTGCCATTTCATTAAGTGTAGGTGCTATTTTGATTGGAATTACCATTGATTATGCCCTCCACATTCTCACCCATTATAAACACAACAATAATATTGAAGAGCTTTACAAAGAGATCACCCAGCCTATTATATTGAGTAGCGCAACAACTGCTGTTTCATTTTTATGTCTGGTTTTTGTACGGTCTGAAGCATTAAAAGACTTAGGCCTCTTTGCAGCTATTACCGTTATTCTTTCTTCCGTCACAGCACTGATCATTGTGCCTCAACTCTATAAACCTAAAGAAAAGGGAGAACACCTTAACACTAATTTTATTGACAAAATCGGATCTTATCCGTACGAGAAAAACAAACCTCTAATCATTGGATGCTCCATTATCATTCTTGCCTGCCTGTTCGGATTCAGACATGTAGGTTTTAATGAAGATATCGGCGACCTGAATTACATTCCAAAAGAACTGAAAATCAGTGAAGCAAAACTGCAGAAACTTTCTGACATTACTTCAAAATCCATTTATACCATTTCTTATGGAAATTCTGAAGAGGAAGCCTTAACGAGAAATTCTGAATTGAGCAGTTTTCTTGAAAAAGAGAAAAAAGAAGGTAAAATATTAAGCTACAACTCCATCGGAAGCGTTGTTCTTTCGGAAAAAGACCAGCAAAAAAAGATTGAGAAATGGAACAGATTCTGGACTGATTCTAAGAAAAACCAGACTCTATCTGAATTAATCAGCAATGGAAACAAATTCGGGTTCAACAGCTCTGCTTTTGATGGATTTAACGAAGTTTTGCAGAAAAATTATTCTGCATTGAGTCTGAAAGATTATCAAAGAGTAAAAGCGCTTCAGATTTCAGAATTCATGAGCAACGAAAAGGGGTTCTACACGGTTTCCAATGTGGTAAAAGTAGACGAAAAAAAACGGGACACTTTCATCAAGGATATTGAGAAGAAACATGATGCCATTGCTATTGACCGCCAGCAAATGAATGAAAACTTCCTGGGATTGCTGAAAAGAGATTTCAATACGCTGATTAATTACTCTCTTTTAGCGATTGTTCTGACGATTATTGTATTCTTCAGAAATTTTGAATTAACCATCCTTACTATGTTCCCAATTGTTTTGACGGGAGTTGTAACAGCCGGAATTCTTTATTTCTTAGGACTGGAATTAAATATTTTCAGTACTGTGGTTTGCACCCTCGTATTTGGAGTGGGAGATGACTTCAGTATTTTCCTGACACAGGCCATGCAAAAAGAGCATACCACAGGTAAAAACGAATTACCAACTTATAGAACATCCATTATACTTGCGGTTTTTACCACAATACTTTCTATTGGATCGCTGATTTTTGCCAAGCATCCGGCACTGCACTCTTTAGCATTAGTTGCCCTGATCGGAATGTTCTCCGTAATTATTATTACTTCTACTCTATATCCGTTCTGGTTCAGATTCCTGATTACCAACAGAGCAAAAAAAGGACTTTCTCCAATTACCTTAAGAGTGTTCTTCGTTTCAATCTGCTCATTTTTGTATTACGGACTGGGAGGTCTTATATTTTCAGCATTTGGAAGTTTCTTTGTTAAAAATTCTCAAGGGAAAACACTGAATATTATCAAACTTATTTTAGCTAAATTTTTAACTTCTGTGCTTTATTCTAATCCTTTTGTAAAGAAGAAGGTCATTAAAAATCCATCAGAAGATTTCAATAAACCTGCTGTCATTATTGCCAATCATACCTCTTTTCTGGATACGCTTGCTATTGCAATGGCTACCCATAAAATTATTTATCTGGTGAATGACTGGGTATATGATTCTCCAGTTTTTGGAAAGCTGGTAAAGGCTCTCGGCTTTTATCCGGTTTCACAGGGAATTGAAAATGGAATGGACAAATTAAAGGAAAAAATTGCGCAGGGATATTCTCTTGTGGTTTTCCCCGAAGCAGAGCGCTCCTACACCAATGATGTTAAAAGATTCCATAAAGGAGCCTTTTATCTTGCCGAACAATTTGGTCTGGATATTCTGCCACTCTATATCCACGGCAACTCAGAAGTATTACCAAAAGGAGATTTTATTATCTATGACGGAAGCATTACGGTAAAAGTGGGCAACAGAATCAGCAAAGATGATACGAGTTTTGGTAAAAACTATTCTGAAAGAACAAAGAAAATTAACGCCTATTTTAGAAAAGAGTTTGCCAAACTACGTGAAAAGATTGAGGATGAGAATTATTTTAAAAAGAAATTATTCCTGAGCTATCTGTATAAAGACAGTGAAGTGGTAAAAGAAGTAAAAGAAGACTTTAATACCAATAAATCATTATATTTCGAGCTTAATAAACACATACCAAATGATGCCAACATTCTTCATATAGCGAATGATTTTGGGCAGAAAGATGCTTTGCTGACTTTATACCAAGCCGGCAGAAGAGTTTTTTCTCTGATAAAAAATGATGATAAAAGAGCAACGGCAGCCCATAGTTATCTGGCAAAAAGAAGAAAGATCCAGTATATAAAAGACCTTTCGGAAGTAAATAAAAAGATTGATGTGCTTCTGGTCTCAGATAATAATTTTGCAATGGATGATATTCAGGAGCTGCCGGAAAAGATCATTTTTGTGAATACAAAAAACACTTCGTTTAAAAGTGACAATTATGCACTGGAATTTAGTTCTGAATCATTAAAAGTATTTAAAACCAAATAATAAATAGGAAAAACATATTTTTGTAAACGCTAAAGAAAACTAATGAAGAAAAATATACTTATAATATATTATTCACAAACCGGACAACTCGAAGATATTGTGAGAAACATAGCCAAACCTTTTGAAGCCCAAAAGGACGCTTATGATATTACGTATTACAACATTCAGCTTAAAGAAGATTTTCCTTTTCCATGGCCGGGTGATGTTTTTTCAATACTTTTCCTGAATCTTATCTGCAGATTCCCAAAGAAATCCTTCCTCCTTCGGAAGAAATTCTGAACAAAAAGTATGACCTTATTCTTTTTGGATATCAGGTATGGTATCTCACACCATCCATTCCTATTATTTCGTTCTTAAAAAGTGAGTATGCAAGCCGCATTCTTAAAGACACTCCGGTAGTCACCATCTCCGGAACCAGAAATATGTGGATGCTTTCCCAGGAAAAATTAAAGGTTTACTTAAGAGATTTACAGGCTAAACTTGTAGGGAATATTGCTCTGGTAGACAGGCACGACAATTATACCAGCGTATTGACAATTCTTAGATGGCTTACAACAGGCCAGAAAGAAAAATCAGGGATGCTTCCCGCTGCAGGGGTTTCCGACGAAGAAATTTCAGGATCGGTAAAGTATGGCGAGATTATTGAAAGACATTTTAAGAATAATGACCTTACTCATTTGCAGCCAGATCTTGTGAAAAACGGAGCCATTGAAATCCGCGCATTTTTGGTACGCGTAGAGAAGGTGGGAAACAAAATTTTCACAGTATGGTCTAACCTGATTATCAAGAAAAAAGAAAAACGTCCATTGCTGATAAAATTCTTTAAGGTATATTTGATGGCAGCGATATGGATTATCTCACCTGTCGTTTTGGTTTTACACCTGCTTACAACCCCTATATTTTGGTTTAAAAGACAAAAACAAAAAAGATATTTACAAGGAATTAATTTAAAATAGAATGTACGACGTATTTATAACAAAAGCATCAAAATACTTACCCAATGAGCCGGTAGCGAATGATGAAATGGAGACTTATCTTGGGCTTATCAATGATGCGCCATCTAAAGCAAAATCACTTATCCTAAGAAATAATAAAATCACGACAAGATACTACGCTTTAGACAAAGAAGGAAACCCTACCCACTCTAATGCGCAGCTTACTGCAAAAGCAATCGAAGGACTTTTTGACGAAAATTTCAAAAAGGAAGATATGAAATTATTATCGGTAGGAACTACTTCACCGGATCAGATCCAGCCTTCTCACGCTTCTATGGTACATGGTGAACTGAACATCGGAAAATCTATTGAAATTAATACTTCAACAGGGCTTTGCAATTCAGGAATGAATGCGTTAAACTATGGATTCCTTTCCGTAAAAGCCGGTGTACAGGACAACGCAGTATGTGCAGGTTCTGAAAGAATGTCTGCATGGATGACTGCTGACAAATTCAACCATGAAGCTGAAAATTTAAAATTACTGGAAGAAAGACCTATCATTGCTTTCAAAAGAGAATTCCTGAGATGGATGCTTTCTGATGGCGCAGGAGCTTTCCTTCTGCAAAATAAACCAAGAGAAACCGGAATTTCTTTAAAGGTGGAATTCATTGATTTCTACTCTTATGCTCACGAAATTGAGGCATGTATGTATGCCGGATGTGACAAGCAGGAAGATGGAAGCCTGAAATCATGGGCAGATTACCCTTCTGACGAATGGCTGAAGCAATCTATTTTTGCGATCAAGCAGGATACTAAAATCCTTGATAAATATATTCTTGTAAAAGGAGCAGAAAGTTTAAGATCATCTTTTGACAAACATAATCTGGATCCTGAAAAAATAGATCACGTATTGGCACATATTTCTTCAGGATACTTTAAAGACGGACTGAAAGAAGAATTTGCTAAAAAAGGAATGGACTTCCCTGCAGAAAAATGGTTCTATAACCTTTCTGAGGTTGGAAACATCGGCGCAGGATCTATATTTATCGCCCTTGAAGAGCTGATGAACTCCGGAACATTGAAAAAAGGAGAAAAAGTACTTCTTTGCGTTCCTGAAAGTGGAAGATTCGCTTACTCATGTGCTGTATTAACCGTTTGCTAATGGAACACAGACTGCCAACATCCGATAAAGATTTTGTAGAAAGTCTTATCCCGCAAAGGTTTCCTTTTGTGATGGTGCATGAATTATCAGAGTATTCTGAGAATCACCTTTTATCTGGTTTTGAGATTAAAGAAGATAATCTTTTCATCCAGGACGGTTTTTTTCAAGCTTCAGGTCTGATTGAGCACCAGGCACAGAGCGTTGCTCTGCATACAGGATACAAATATTATCTGTTGGGGAAAGATGCTCCTACGGGATATATCGGAGCCATCAAATCTTTTGAAGCCGAAATACTACCTAAAGTAGGAGACCATCTGAAATCTGAGGTTACCATCCTTAATGAAGTAATGGGAGTTACGCTGGTAGATATTGTTACAAAGCTGAACGGTGAAGTAATTGCAAAATCTCAAATGAAAACCGCTGTAAAATAAACTGGAAATGGAAATAAAGGAAGAGAATATCATCAATATACACAACTTTTTACCGCATCGTGAACCGATGTTGATGGCAGACTATATTCTGGAACTGACCAAAGAAAAAGTAGTGACTTCCTTTGAAATCAAAGAAGATAATATATTTGTTCACAACAATGAGTTCGCGGAAGCCGGATTAATAGAAAACCTGGCCCAAACCTGCTCTTCTATCCTTGGACAAAGCTTCTTTGAAAATCCTGAAGCCGATACTAAAGTGATTGGATTCATTACCAATATCAAGAAGATTGAGATTTTTGCTCTTCCAAAAGTGAATGACAAAATCATTTCCAAGGCATCTCTTATTTCACAGTTTGAAAATATATGCCACATCTTCTGTGAAACATTTAATAATGATGAATTATTGATCAGAGCAGAAATTAACCTGTTCATTCAGGAAGTAAAGTCGTAAAGATCAATGCAACATAGAATATAAAAAGCTGTACAAAACGTACAGCTTTTTTATTCTCAACCTTACTAAATGAATTTGTGAAAATTTGTGCAATCCATTTGTGCTATTTGTGTTTAAAAAATATGTTTTAGCTAAAGCCCGCTCCTATTGAATTGATTATAAAAAACCTTACATAAAAACGTCCGTTTTTTGTTTATTTACACATCCATCACAATCCTTCAAAACAACTGATAAACAATACATTACAGACTTAAAAACCTCATCATCAGATGAATTATTTCACGTGAAACATTTTATAAATCCGTGAAACTCTGATGGTCAGGGAGAAACAGTTTCAAACAACAAAAAAGCGGAACATTTCTGTCCCACTTTTATCATTATTTTAAACAAAAGGATTAGTATCCGAAGATCTCTTCCAGAGATACTTCCTGAAACTCACCCATTTTGTTGATCGATTCCATATTCAGGTTTTCTTTCTTACCGATAATGGCTGTATTGTATTGTACAGGTTTCACCTCAGTATTGTAAAATCCTGTAAGCTGCGGCAATGTCAGCCCCTGAATTTCTGCATATACATCTTTTCTGATATCATAATCAACGCCTAGTTTTTTCAATGCTAACTGATTGAAGAAGATATTTGTTCTGTTGATTCTGTTAGACGCAATCTGTTTCAATGCAGAACCTCTTGCATTTTCAAACTGTGCAGGGATTTGTGGTAAAGATACCATCAGCTCGTTCATTGCATTTACGGCTAAAGGAAGTTTGTTGGACTGTGTTCCGATATAATTTGTAACATAGTTTGCTTTCCCTTTTTCCGAAGCATTCGCATAAGAAACATAAGCCGTATAAGCTAATGACTTACTTTCTCTGATTTCCTGGAAAACAATAGAAGATAAACCTCTTCCGAAATACTCGTTGAAAACATTTATTTTTCCAAAATTACTAAGATTTACGGTATTGGCTTTTGCAACTTTTGACATTTCCATCTGCACCATATCATAATTGGTGAAATATACTTTCCCTTGTGTAGCCTGTTCAGCATATTCTTTTGCCTGTGCCGGCTGAAGACTTGTATTGGTGATAAAAGGCTTCACAGCTTTTTCCATACCTTTCTGATCCTGTCCGTAAAGAAGCACCTGATAAGGGTATTGGTTCAGCGTTTTCACTTTCTTCATCAATTCTACGGCGTCAATGCTCTCAAGGCGTTCTTTGGAAACGATGTCTGTCATTCTTGAGTTTTTACCATATTTGGCATAGTTGGAAAGAGCAGCCATA
This sequence comes from Chryseobacterium sp. CH21, assembly GCF_004119445.1. GTDB lineage: Bacteria > Bacteroidota > Bacteroidia > Flavobacteriales > Weeksellaceae > Chryseobacterium. The sequence continues at coordinate 32,317 of NZ_QICI01000069.1, forward strand.
ATTCTCACTTTATCTTTCTTACCTGCAGCTCTTGATTCAAGAATTGTTTTTACTGTCTGAGCATAAATTGCTTTATCCGCTTTTACATTCGTCATCCAGTGATTCATCAGCTCTGCCCCTTTCTTCATATTACTTTCAAGACCACTTAATGTAATGATCATCTGGTCATTTGAAGTTCGCAGACTGTAACTGATTCCAAGTTTATAAAACTCTTCTTTCAGCTGTTCCGGAGTATATTTATCCGTTCCAAGATATTCAAAAAGAGTTCCTGCAATAGAAAGTTCTTTATCATTATCTGTTCCGAAAGGGAAAACATAACTGATCTGAGCGATCTCGTTATACTTGTTCTTCACGAAACTTACTGTCTTATCTTTAATTTTTGAAGTCTGAATAGCAGTTTTAAAATCAATAAATTCAGGCTTGATTTCAGGTACTTTTGTATTCAGAATATCCTTAAGGAAAGGAGACTGAGCTTCTCTGTTTAGTTTAATAGGGGTAATTCCTGGATTCTGTACACGTACAAGCTTGTCATTCACACCTTTTTCTTTATAAATAACAACATAATTGTCTTTATAGAAATCGTTGGCAAATTTCACAACGTCAGCTTTCGTAATCTTATCATACTGATTGATTTCATCAAGCTCCTGCTCCCATGTTCTTACATTGATATAAGAATCATACAATTCAGTCGCTAATCCGTCAGCTGTTTCCCAACTCTTCATACGCTGAACTTTTTTATCATTTACGATGGCTTTCAACATCCAGTCCGGAAACTGTCCTTTTTTCACAAGATCCAGCTGATCCATCAGGAGCTTTTTCGCTTCATCAAAGCTTTGGCCTTCTTTAGGAGTTACTACCAGTCCAAACGTCCCGTACATTTTGTAAGGTGACTCATAAGCCCCTGCTCCAAGCGTTTTTTGCTTTTGGTTGATATTAAGGTCAATTAAACCTGCATCTCCTCTGTTACTTAAGATTTCAGATACTACGTCTGCCAGTCTTGCTTCCTGAGTTCCATAAGAATCTGTTCTCCATGCAATGGTCATTCTTGGCGTAGTAGGGCTTTTTACAGTTCTTGTCACAATGCTGGTCATCGGCTCTTCCGTAACCATCTTTTTCATTGGAAGTTCTTTGTATTTGAATGCTCCGAAATACTGATCAACTAATTTTATAGTTTTGTCATAATCCAGGTCTCCAACCAATACTACAGCCATGTTATTAGGCACATAATACGTATCAAAATATTTGTGAATCGCTTCCATAGAAGGGCTCTTCAAATGTTCTGAAGTCCCAATTGTAGTTTGCTGTCCGTTCGGGTGTTTTGGGAAAAGAGCCTGCATTAATGAATAGAATACAAGACGGCTGTCATTATCCTGAGCTCTGTTGTATTCCTCATATACCGCTTCAAGTTCTGTATGGAAAAGACGCAATACCAATTCTGAAAAACGCTCTTTTTCTACTTTTAACCATTTTTCTAATTCATTGGAAGGAATATTATTTTTATAAACCGTTTCATCCAGAGAGGTATGAGCATTTGTTCCTGTAGCTCCTAATGAAGAAATGGCTTTATCATATTCATTAGCGATAGCATATTTAGAGGCTTCCTGAGAAACTTCGTCAATTTTTTTATAAAGTTCTTTCTTTTTTTCAGGATCTTTTTCTGCTTTATGCTGCTCATAAAGATCAGAGATCTGCTTTAGTAAAACTTTTTCTTTTTCCCAGTCCTGAGTTCCCAGATGTGAAGTTCCCTTGAAAACCATATGCTCCAGATAGTGAGCTAATCCGGTGTTATCACTTGGATCGTTATTGGATCCTGTTCTTACCGGAATATAAGTCTGAATTCTCGGGGCATCATCATTTTTTGCCAGATACACCTTTAATCCGTTTTTCAGTGTATACACACGCACTCCGGCCTGATCATTCTTTACAGCTTCATAAGAATACCCTTGAGCATCTGTCAGCTTTTGGGTCTCGAATTTCTGTGCCATTGCGCTGATCATACAGAAAAGCGAAACAGAAATAAAAAACTTTTTCATAGTTGTTATTTAATAATTATTTTTCTATCCAAATTTCTAGACATTAGTCTTATTTATACAGACACTTGTTACAAGAGAACCGTTACAAGTGGAAATAATAAATCTTAAAAGAATATTTTAAGATTATTTTACAGATGATTAGTTAAAGCTTTCCTTCTCAATGGGAAAAATATAATCTGGTTTTATTAGGATGCTGGAGATTTATTGAAGATATTACATCTATTTCACTCCACTAACTCTCTCAGATTTAATATGATTTACATATAATGTATTTTCACTATTTTAGCCACCTGATTAAAAGAATCAAAAACAGGTGAAGAATTTTTCATCTGGAATCTAAAAAAATGAACATTATTTAGATGAAAAAACAAGACCTGCCTCAAGACGAAAGTAACCTGAAATCCGCCAACATGACTGAAGTTCTGTATGTGACGGATGAGAACGACAACTACACGACAGCAAACAGTACAGGCTGGGATGCCAAGAAAGCTGCTCTGGATGAATCTATGGAACTTATTTATGAGAGAATTGAGGAAGCAAAGCAAAATGTAGCCAACAATATAGCAAGCCCTATTGCTTATTACATGGAACTGAATAAAATGGATCTGGGAGTCCTTGCTTCTTATGTAGGAATGTGGCAATGGAGGGTAAAAAGACATTTTAAACCCAAAGTATTTAAAACACTAAGCGAAAATGCACTGAAAAAATATGCCGATGCATTCGGTATTTCAGTGGATGAATTAAAAAACTTCAACGGAAAATAAATGAAATGGGCAAGAAACAATGCCCCTTCCATTTGACCAATGAAAAGATATAATCAGCAAATGAAATTAAACTTTGAACACCATCAGACTGCACATTGCGAAAACGGTGTTGCTTCTAATCTACTGCTTAATAAAGGCCTGAAACTAAGCGAACCCATGATCTTCGGGATCGGTTCCGGACTGTTTTTTGTCTATCTTCCTTTTTTAAAGGTAAATTTTGCTCCGGGCTTCAGCTATCGTCCGATGCCGGGTGCTATTTTCAGTAAAGCAGCCAAAAGATTAGGAATTAAAATCAAAAGAGAAAAATTCTCAAATCCTAAAGATGCTCAAAAAGCTCTTGAAAGAAATCTGGAACAAAATATCCCTACAGGACTTCAGGTGGGCGTTTTCAACCTTACCTATTTCCCTGAAGAATATAAATTCCACTTCAATGCCCACAACCTTGTGGTATACGGAAAAGAAGACGGAAAATTCCTGATCAGTGATCCGGTAATGGATTATACCACTTCTCTTTCCGAGGCTGAACTGGAAAAAGTAAGATATGCGAAAGGAGCACTTCCTCCAAAAGGACATATGTACTACCCTGTGTATGTTCCGGAGAATGTGAATCTTGAAGAAGCCATCAAAAAAGGAATCAAGGATACCTGCAAAAATATGCTGGCGCCTGTGCCTCTTATTGGAGTAAAAGCAATGAGATGGGTAGCCAAAAGCATCCCGAAATGGGCAGAAAAGAAAGGCACAAAAGTCACCAACCATTATTTGGGCCAATTGATCAGAATGCAGGAAGAAATTGGAACAGGAGGCGGAGGATTCCGATTTATTTACGGAGCATTTCTTCAGGAAGCAGCTGTTATTCTTAAAAATGATGAGCTGAAGGAATTGTCAAAAGAAATCACTTCTATTGGTGACCTTTGGAGAGACTTTGCCGTGGATATTGCCCGTGTTTATAAAAACAGAAATTCAAAAAGCAATATCTATAACGAACTTTCAAAAACGATGCTCCACATTGCAGATCTGGAAGAGGCTTTCTATAAAAAACTAAGAAAAGCGATCTGATATGGCAGAACATATGATTGAGATCAAAAACTTATACAAGAAATACAAAAATTCTGATGAGTTTTCTGTAAATGATATTTCTTTGAACATCAGCAAAAATGAAATCTACGGAATTCTCGGGCCTAACGGAGCAGGAAAAACAACCTTGATTTCTATGCTTTCAGGACTCATAAAACCTACGTCAGGACAGTTTACCATCAATGGTTTGTCTCCACAGAAAGATGGTTTTAAAATCAGACAGATTATCGGGATTGTTCCGCAGGAATATGCTTTATATCCTACACTTACAGCTAAAGAAAATCTGATGTTTTTCGGAAGTCTGTATGGTTTGAAACACAATCAGCTTAAAAAAGCCATTGATGAATCTCTGGAAATCATGGGACTTTCAAAATTCGCCAACAAACAGGTAGGACAGTTTTCAGGAGGAATGAAACGCCGTTGCAACCTCATCGCCGGCACTCTTCACAATCCTAAGGTGCTCTTTCTGGATGAACCGACTGTAGGGGTGGATGTTCAGTCTAAAAAAGCAATTATTGATTATCTTCTGGATTTAAATAAACAGGGAACCTGCATTATTTATACTTCCCATCACCTTTCTGAAGCGGAAGAATTCTGTACAAAAATTGCCATCATCGACCATGGAAAAATTCATGCTGTAGGAACGCCTGAAGAACTTGTTTCACAGATTGCCAATGCCGAAAACCTTGAAGATGTTTTCATTTCATTAACCGGAAAAGAATTAAGAGATGTTGTTGTATAAACTGTGGAGAAGTTTTATTAAGGAAATTCTTCTGCTGAAAAGAGATATCGGGGGAATTGTCATCATCTTTGTGATGCCTTTGCTTTTGATTGTAACGATTACCCTTATTCAGGATTCTACCTTTAAAAACCTTGAAGGCTCAAAAATCCCAATTATTTTCATCGATCAGGATAAATCTGAAGTTTCAAAAAATATAAAAGCAGAACTGGAAAACAGTAAAACATTCCAGCTGCTGACCAACTTCAATGAAAAATCGGCTCAGGACGCTGTCTTTTCTGGAGATTATCAGATGGCGATTGTCATTCCGGAAAATTTAACGAAAGATTTAAATTCCAATATTGATTCTAAAGTTCAGACCATTGTAAGTTCATTCGGACTGGAAGGAGATTCTGCAAAAGTAAAAACAGCAGCTCCTAAAGCGAAAGAAATTCACTTATACTTTGACCCTGCTACCAATGCCGGATTCAAAAATTCTGTGATGAATTCTGTGAATAAAATGGTTTTTGAGATTGAAAATAAAAAGATCTACAAAGCATTCCAGGATCAGCTGGGAACTACGGAAAATCTCGACGAAAATAAAAACCTGATCAGCTTTAAAGAAATCACTCCCAAGAAAGGAGAAATGGACGTAATGCCGAATTCCGTTCAGCACAACGTTCCTGCATGGACTCTTTTTGCCATCTTCTTTATTGTTGTCCCTTTATCCATCAATCTGGTAAAAGAAAAAAGCCAGGGAACAAGTGTAAGAGCAAGAATAAGCCCTACGCCTTATTTTGTCCATATTTTAGGAAAAACATTTACCTATCTTATCATCTGCCTTATTCAGTTTTTACTGATGGTTGCCGTAGGAATTTACCTTTTCCCTTATATGGATCTTCCCGCTTTTGATGTATCCGGAAAAATGTTCCAGCTTGTGACAGTTACCTTATTTGCAGGATTAGCAGCTATTGGATTTGGAGTTTTATTGGGAACTATAGCCGATACACAGGAACAATCTGCCCCATTTGGAGCAACCTCTGTAGTTGTACTGGCAGCTATTGGCGGAATCTGGGTTCCTGTATTTTTAATGCCGGAATTCATGCAGACCGTAGCGAAATTCTCTCCTATGAACTGGGGATTGAATGCCTATTATGATATTATTTTAAGAAACAGCGGAATTGGTGGCATTGCCAAAGAACTGGTTTTCCTTTTTCTTTTCTATATTGCTACCGTAGCTATTTCTATATTTTACGAAAGAAAACAAAATGCAGTCTAAAGAAAACATATTAACCTGTACTGAAGAAGTAAGAGTACGCTTCAATGAAACAGACCCACTGGGAATTGTCTGGCATGGGCATTATATCGTGTATTTTGAAGACGGAAGAGAAGCTTTCGGACGTCTGCACGGTCTTACTTATCTTGATATTCAGAATGCAGGATTTGTAACGCCTATCGTAAAAAGTACCTGTGAGCATTTTCTTCCTTTAAAATATGGAGAAACATTCAAAATTGTAACCACATTTATCAATTCTGTTTCTGCTAAGCTTATTTATAAATATGAGCTTTTCAATCAGGAAGACCAATTGGTATGCACCGGGGAAACGATTCAGGTGTTTCTTGATAGCAATGGAAGTTTATGCCTGTACAATCCGGAGTTTTTTCAAAACTGGAAAGATAAAATGGGATTATCATGAGCAAGGAAATTTATATCACAGACTACAATTGTGTAACTCCGTTGGGTTTCACTATTGATTCCAACTGGAATGCTCTGTTAGAAGGACATTCAGGGGTTGCTTTGCATAAAATCATAGACAATCAGGATGCTTTTTATGCTTCTATGATTAATTCTGACAAACTGAATGAAGAATTCAACAGATTCTTTGCTCAGCATACAATTGATTTCACAAGACTGGAGAAGATGATTCTTTTAAGCTTACAGCCTCTTGTTGAGAAGCATTCTATATCAGAAGACACGGCTTTTATTCTTTCCACAACAAAAGGAAATATCAGCCTGTTAAAAAACCAGTCTGAGTTACCGGAAGGCGTTTATTTATCAAAATTAGCAGAAAAAATTGCTGCCTTTTTTGGATTTAAAACAAAACCAATCATCATTTCCAATGCCTGCGTTTCAGGGGTGATGGCTATTTCCGTAGCCAAAAACATGATTCAGGCAGGAAAGTATAAAGATGCCTTTGTGATTGCAGGTGATGAACTTTCTGAATTTGTTATTTCAGGATTCAATTCATTTCAGGCGATAGGATCAGGGCCTTGCAAACCTTATGATAAAAACAGAGACGGAATCAATATCGGAGAAGCAGCAGCAGCAGTTTATGTAACTGGTTGTCATTCTGACGAAGGAAGAATCTCACAAAACGAAAAATTCCGCTTTAAAGTGCTTGGAGATTCTGCCGTTAATGATGCCAACCATATTTCCGGTCCTTCAAGAACAGGTGACGGTTTATATGCCAGTATCAAAAATGCAATGACTGAAGCGAAGGTTTCTCCGGAACAAATCGATTTTATTTCTGCCCACGGAACGGCTACTTTATATAACGACGAAATGGAAGCCATTGCCTTCAATAGAATGGATCTTCAGAATATTCCGCTCAACAGTATGAAAGGATATTACGGCCATTGCCTTGGTGCATCCGGACTTCTGGAAAGTATTGTTGCTATGGAAAGTGCTCTTCACAGTACTCTGCTTCCTTCAAAGAATTTTGAGGAAACAGGAGTAACCCAACCTTTGAATATCATCAGAGAAAATAAAACTGCAGAAATTAAATACATTCTAAAGACCGCTTCTGGCTTTGGAGGTTGTAACGCGGCTGTTGTGCTGGAAAAATGTTAAACTGAAAGTGATGAAGAAAACAAACACCTGTACCATAGAACATTCAAAAATAATCGTTGATGGAAATCTTATTTTTGAAAGCCCAAGCGAAACCTTTCAGGAATTTGCCAAAGAAGCTTATAAAAATTTAGAACTCACCTATCCAAAGTTTCATAAAATGGATCATTTGAGTAAACTGGCTTTTCTTTCCGCCGAAACCATTTTGAAAGATAAAGATCACAGCAGAACAGCTATTGTTTTCGCTAACAGGTCTTCCAGTCTGGATACCGATTTCAAATATCAGGAAAGCATCAACAATCAGGATAACTTCTATCCAAGTCCTGCCGTTTTCGTCTATACTTTACCCAACATCTGTGTAGGAGAAATCAGCATTAAACACAAAATGCAGACAGAAAATGCTTTTTTCGTGCTGGCTGATTTTGATGAAGAATTTTTAAATGCCTATTCCGAACAGATTTTACAGTCAGGTAAGGCCGACAAAGTATTATGCGGCTGGGTGGAATTGTATCAGGAAAATTACAAAGCTTTTGTATATTTGCTCACCTTATAAAAATGTAACAATATAACAGTGTAATGATGTAATGATCTTCATGATATGCTGAAGCACTGATAAACCTACTTAATTATGGAAAACTTAAAAACAGAATTGAAACACAAAATTATTGATGTTCTTAACCTTGAAGATGTATCTGTAGAAGAAATTAAAGATACTGATCCGTTATTCGGAGGTGGATTAGGATTAGATTCTATTGACGCTTTGGAACTGATCGTTCTACTTGATAAAGACTATGGAATCAAATTAGCAGATCCCAAAAAAGGAAAAGAAATTTTCCAATCTATCGATACGATGGCTAAATTCATCGAAGACAACAGAACAAAATAAATTAATGTAACAATCTAACAGTGTATCAATGTAGCAATTATTGGTAAATTGTTAGATTGATACATTGTTACATTATTGAATACCATGAGTCAAAAAATTGCCATAACAGGAATGGGCATCATTTCCTCCATTGGAAACAATGTGGAGGAAAATTTTATTTCATTACAATCCGGAAAACACGGAATTTCAGATATCAAAATGTTTGAAACCCGTCATGCCGGAATCATTAAAACAGGTGAAATAAAACTATCCAATGAAGCGCTTGCAGAAAAACTTCAGCTTGATGAAGACAATAATATCACAAGAACGTCTTTATTGGGAATGGTTGCTGCTAAAGAAGCTGTAGAAAGTGCCGGAATTTCAGATATCAACAGCTGCAGAACCGGGCTTATATCTTCTACCAGCGTGGGAGGAATGGACATCACTGAAAAGTATTTCTACTCTTACGAAGACTTTCCTGAAAAGCAAAAATATATTGACGCTCATGATGCCGGAAATTCCTCATTGGCTATTGCCGATTATCTGGGATTAAAAGGGATGGTTTCTACTATCAGTACTGCCTGTTCATCAGCAGCCAACGCGATTATGATGGGGGCTAAACTTATTAAAAACGGAGTTTTGGACCGTGTTATTGTAGGAGGAACAGATTCTCTTTCAAAATTTACGCTGAATGGTTTCAATACCCTGATGATTCTTACGGATTCTTATAATACTCCTTTTGACAATAACAGAAAGGGACTTAACCTTGGGGAAGCTGCCGCTTTCTTAGTTCTTGAATCTGAAGAAATCGTCAAAAAAGAAAACAAAAAAGTTCTTGCTTATCTTTCCGGATATGGAAATGCTAATGATGCACACCATCAGACCGCTTCCTCAGAAAATGGACAGGGTGCATTTCTAGCGATGCAGCAAGCCCTTAAAATCTCCGGATTAGAAAAAGAAAGTATAGATTATATCAACGTTCACGGAACGGCTACTCCCAATAACGATCTATCCGAGGGAATTGCTATGATTAGAATCTTCGGAGAAAACAAAGTTCCTGAATTCAGCTCTACGAAAGCGTTTACAGGACATACTTTGGCCGCTGCTGCAGGAATTGAAGCTGTATTTTCAATTTTAGCTATGCAACACAGCGTGGTCTTCCCGAACCTGAATTTTAAAACAAAAATGGAAGAGTTTGATCTCACTCCTGTCACCGAATTGAAAGAGAAAAACATCAATCATGTACTTTCTAACTCATTTGGATTTGGAGGAAACTGTTCAACCTTAATTTTCTCAAAATCATGAGTTCAGTATACATCAACAGTGCATCCTGTATCTCAGTTCAGGACACTTTAAACGAAAATATTCTTCAGAACCTTACTTCTGAGAGTTCTTCCAATATCATTAAGGCAATAGAACCTAATTACAAGGAGTTCATTCCGCCTGCAATGATCAGAAGAATGTCTAAAACGGTAAAAATGAGCTCTGTAGCATCGCATTACGCATTGAAAGAAGCTGGAATTGAAAAACCGGATGCCATCATTGTAGGAACCGGAATGGGCTGCTCTCAGGATTCTGAAAAATTCCTGAAAAATGTGATTGACAACCATGAAGAATTCCTTACGCCTACTTTTTTTATCCAATCTACTCACAATACGGTAGCAGGGCAAATTGCTCTGGGGTTACAATGCCATGCGTATAACTTCACGTATGTAAACACTTCTTCTTCTCTGGAGTTTTCCTTACTGGATGCTCAGCTCCAGATCAATGACGGAGAAGCAGAAAATGTTCTGGTAGGTTCTACAGATGAACAGACAGACAGAACAATGGAGCTTTACTGCTTAAATAATACAATAAAAAAAGAAGCAGATCTTCCTGCTGATTATTTGAATTCTAAGACCAATGGAGTGATCTGGGGTGAAGGTGCCAGCTTTTTTGTAGTAGGAAAAAATAGAACTGAAAACTCTTACGCCAAGCTTAAAAATATCCAGATCAGCAATAAGGTTGAATTGAATGAGGTAAAGGATTTTATCCAGAATTTCTTAGTTCAGAACAATCTTTCAAATAATGATATTGATGCAATTATTTTAGGATTCAGTGGAGATGCACAATCAGATATGTATTATACAGAAGCCATGAATCTGTTTCCGGATTCAGCACAGCTGTATTACAAACATTTGAGTGGAGAATTCAATACGGCAAGTGGTTTTTCAACCTTTATAGCCTCTCATATCTTGAAGGAACAGCAGATTCCGGAAATCATGATGATCAATTCTGAGAAAAAAGAGAGCGTTAAGAATGTCCTTCTTTACAATCATCTGGCGGGTAATGATCACAGCTTGGTATTACTGGAAAATGCTTAATTTACGAGAGGTAATAATAGCAGTGCTATTGTCATTCTGACGAAGGAAGAATCTCGGCTTTATATTATAGATTCTTCATTTCGCTCCGCTACATTCAGAATGACAAGATGGGTATAAATCCAGGAAGTTTAACAATAAAATAATCAGCAATGAAACATTATCCCTTCATCCTGTTCTATCTTTTCTGTAACGCTTTTATTTATGCGTTCCACGGAAGTATTTGGGTGTATCTGTTTTGTTTCTTTGCTTTTTCTGTGGTGGTTGTCTGGGGCTCATTTGATATTGAACTGGGATATTTTGTCAACAGCATTACTCATAAAAGGACCAGACTCAAAGAAGTGGCTCTTACTTTTGATGACGGACCTACTGAATTTACCCCAAAGTTTTTAGACCTGCTTAAAGAACATCAGATAAAAGCCACCTTTTTCTGTATCGGAAAACAGATTGAAAAATATCCTGAAACGTTTCAGAGAATTATTGCAGAAGGTCATACGATTGGAAATCATACGTTATCACATTCCAATTCTACAGGGTTTTTATCGACTTCAAAAATGATTGAGGAGATTGAAAAATGTGATGAGCTCATGAAAAATGTGGGAAATATCAACACTAATCTCTACCGACCTCCGTTCGGAGTGACCAATCCCAATATTGCAAAAGCAATAAAAAAGACAAATAAAATAAGCATCGGTTGGAATGTCCGATCATTGGATACCATCATTGATGATGAGAAGAAAATCTACAGCAGAGTAACCAAAGGCTTGAAAAAAGGAAGTATTATCCTTCTTCATGACACTTCGGAAAAGACCTTTCGGGTACTGAGCAATTTATTAGTATTTTTGGAAGACAAAAAATATTCAACTTTTACTGTTAATACAGTGATAAATTCAAATAGAAATGATTAAAAATATTGCTTTCGGGGCATTCTTACTGGTTTCAGGGTTCTTTTTTGCACAAAACACCGCAATGTCAGGAGCTGAAGCCAAAGCATTTGTATCGAAGGTTTCTTCAGATACGAAAGAAATCAAGACTTTACAGAGTGATTTTACCCAGACCAAAAAAATGGATTTCCTGGATAAAAGCATTGTTACTTATGGAAAAATGTCTTTGCAGACGCCCAACATGTTAAGCTGGAAATACACAAAGCCATACCAATACAGCATTGTTTTTAAAAGCAATAAAATCTTCATCAATGATCAGGGGAAAAAATCTTCTGTAGATGCCAAGAGTAAAACATTTGAAAAAATCAATAAACTGATTGTAGGAAGCTCAAACGGAACCATGTTCAATGATCCGGAGTTTACTGTGACCTATTTTAAGAACGGAAATTACAACGTAGCGAAGTTTATTCCTAAGACATCGCAGCTGTTGAAATACATTAAGCAGATTGAACTATTTTTCCCAAAGAACCAGTCGACAGTTTCCCAGGTGAATATGACTGAAGCTTCCGGGGATACTACGAATATTGTTTTCAAAAATACAAAGATCAATGCTTCCATTCCTGCGTCAGAGTTTTCTTTATAGCCTGATTCTGATCCTGACTGTTTCCTGTAAGTCGTATCAGTTAACAGAAGCAAAGCCTGTCTCTTCTTCTGAAAAGATGGTAGAAAATTTATACTTCTCTTCCACCGAAGATTATGTATACAAATGCCAGATGGATATTTATAAAAACCATGTGAGTGGAATTCTGATCATCAAAAAACTGAATGAAACGACACATCGCGTCGCTTTAACCTCAGATTTTGGAAATAAACTGATTGATTTTGAGGTTTCTGACAATGATTTTAAACTGAATTATGTACTTCCTGACCTGGATAAAAAAATCGTGATTAACTTTCTGAAAAATGACTTCCAGCAGCTTCTGAAAAGGAAATATCCGGTCAATGAAAGCTTTGAAAATGATCATGCAAACATCTATCTTTCAAAAATCGAAAAGAAAAGCTATTATCTGTTTTTCAACAAAGAAAATAATTTACTGAAACAAATTATCTATACGAAAAACGGCAAGGAAAAAATCGATTTCACTTTTGATGCAAAAAGACCTATCTTCGCAGATAGCTTAAATCTACAGCACAAAGACTTTAAGATCAATATAAAACTATTTCAGATAACCGAAACAGAATAAGAACTGTACAGCATACAAGTATAGTTTCAACCCAAAGTGTATTGTACATTTAATCTTAAAAAACAAGATCATGCAAACCATTCTTACAGATTTTTATACTTTAACCTCATACGATAAGACAGAAGACGGAAAGTTTACTGCTCATATTCATCTTAATAAAGACCATGAAATTTTCAAAGGTCATTTTCCTGGAAATCCGGTAACTCCCGGTGTTTGTATGATGCAGATTATTAAGGAACTGACTGAAGAATTTACAGGTTCAAAATTATTTCTGAAAACAGCTTCGAATGTAAAATTTATGGCGATTATCAATCCTTTTGAAACACCTGATCTGGTACTTCAACTGGATATTGCTGAAAATGAAGAAGATGTTAAAGTAAAAAACACGACTTCTTTTGGCGAGACTATTGCATTGAAATTGTCTGTAAGCTATAAAAAATTACCATCATGAAACTAATCTTATCATTCTTTGCAGCATTTGTTTTTTTCTTTCAGTCTGATCTTGAAACATTGAGAAACAGCTATGCTAAAGCCAATGAATCTAATAGTAATACACAAAACTTCATTGAAACAGCGGACAAACAATCCGGTTCTGATGCAGTAACGGTAGGATATAAGGCCGCAGCAAAGATTATGGAAGCCAAAATTGCCAAAAGCAACAGAAAAGCTCTTGTAAAAACAGGAGCAACAAGTCTTGAAGCGGTTATCAAAAGTAATCCAAATAATGCAGAATTACGTCTGATCAGATTAAGCGTTCAGGAAAACATTCCAAAAATTGTAGGATACCGTGGAAGTTTGAAGGATGATAAAGCTTTCCTGTTAAATAATTACAGCAAACAGAATACAGCTTTAAAAGGCTATATCAAGAGGTTTGCTATGCAGTCTAAAACCATTACAGAGGCCGAAAGAGCCATTTTAAAATAAAAAAATGTTCCTTGCTGAAGTACAAGACGTTATTTCTGAAAAGAAGATATGCGTTTTAATACCTACCTACAACAATGAGAAAACCCTGAAGAGGGTTATTGACGGTGTTCTCGAATACACCGAAAGTATTATTGTGGTTAATGATGGTTCCACAGATTCTACTCCACAGATTCTATCTCAATATCCTCAGATTACAGTAATTTCCTTACCGGAGAATAAAGGCAAAGGAAACGGGCTTAAAATCGGCTTTAGAAAAGCAAAAAAAGCGGGATATGATCATGCCATTACCATTGATTCGGATGGGCAGCATTATCCGGATGATATCCCTGTATTTGTAGAAGCTCTTCTTGAGGAAAAAGAAGAAGTTCTTCTGATTGGAAACAGAAATATGTCTCAGGATGGTATTCCTAAGAAAAGCAGTTTCGGAAACCGTTTTTCTAATTTCTGGTTTTGGTTTGAAACCGGGATCAAGCTGGAAGACACACAATCCGGTTACAGACTTTATCCTTTACATAAAATTCCAAAGAAATATTTTACCCCAAAGTTTGAATTTGAGATCGAAATCATTGTAAGAACTGCATGGAGACATGTTCCGGTAAAAAATGTTCCGATCAAGGTTTTGTATGATCCGGCAGAGCGGGTTTCGCATTTCAGGCCCTTCAAGGACTTTACAAGAATCAGTATTCTGAATACCATTCTGGTAACCATTACTTTATTTTATATTATTCCGAGAAATTTCCTGAATAATTTCAAAAAAAAAGCTTTAAAAAGTTCATCCAGGAAGATGTCCTAGAAAGTGACGGAAGCAACCGTACAAAAGCATTTTCTATAGCACTGGGAGTTTTTATAGGACTTTCTCCTTTCTGGGGATTCCAGACGCTTCTGGTCATCAGTTTATCTGTATTGTTCAAACTCAACAAAGTACTTGCATTTGTAGCTTCCAATGTGAGCCTTCCTCCTTTTATTCCTTTTATTATTGCAGCGTCTCTGTTTCTGGGAGCACCATTTGTAAGTGGTGACAGTGATATTTTAAGTCAGGATTTAAACTTTGAACTGATTAAGAATAATCTTCTGCAATATATTATCGGCAGTTTTATTTTAAGTACCACACTTTCTGCCGTTGCAGGTATGGCTGCTTTTTTATTTTTGAATAAAGTAAGCCCGGAAAACAATTAAAAAAGCCCGGAACAAAGTTCCAGGCTCATCACAATTAGTTATTATAATTCCTATTTGGAAACAATAATCTTTTGAGAATAGTCAATTGAATCATTATTGACTTTTACAATATAAGCTCCATTGATCAGCTTTTCAGCACTGATTGTATTTTGCTTATTAAGGTTAACGCTTTCCTGTGAAATCAGTTTTCCTGTGAAATCATAAATAGAAACCGTTGTAATTCCTGATAATTTCATATCGGATGGAGTTTTTATCGTGAATTCATTTCTTACTGGATTTGGATAGATGGATATTCCTTTAGAGTTGTTGATTTCTTTTACAGCCAATAAACATTCTGCAGGAACTGAAAAATCTTCTACCTGATCACTTATATCCGCTAAAGGCTGATTTGCACCAAATTCCAAGCCGTTAAGAGCTCCAGCAGAAGCATTTACTCCTAAACCTCTTTTAGCAAATGTATTCCAGATCATACATTTATTTTGTCCTCCTGTAGATGCCTGGTCAGCAGCGAGAATGGCATCTCTACCCTGTGCAAATGTAGGATTACATGGCTGCAATTTAAGAGCATCCATTACCAACTGTAAAACTCTTGCGCTTCCACTATTCGGATCTGCAAGAACATTACTGTTGTATCCATATTTTTCTACATATTTCCAGTTAAGATCCCAAAGCATTGAGCCCCAAATAAATCCGATACTGTGAACGTCCGGTACAGTAACAGGAATTCCCTGAATACTTGTACTTATTTTCATTCCGTTTGTACGTCCATAAGTATAATCATTGATCGCAAAATCAGGTGAATATTTTGCAGGTCTTATTCCTCCACCGGTTGTAGCCTGTCCTGAAGCAAAAGTTCCCATACCTCTAGCCATAGTAGAAGTATCTCCCGGTCTGGTTGTCATCATCAAAGCGAAGAAGTCTGACCATCCTTCACCCATCTGCTCATTAGATGAAATATAAGATAAACAAGAACTTCCTGTTCCGGTTAGACGGTTAGAGATACCATGACCATATTCGTGGCTGATTACTCCATTATCCAAACTTGCATCTTTATAAACTGCATCTGTTTTTATTGTTGCATTTCCTACAATACCGTTAGTTAGGTCATTCACTAAAAACTGACCTTCAGTCATACCTACCATAATTGAAGGAATAGTGATGGTAGCATCTGTTCCTCCCATCCCTATAGGTGTATTACTTGACGGGTGATATTGTATAACCCCTACTGCTCCTGCAGTCTGTAAGTTCTTTGTTTTTACAGCAAAACCACATCCTGCAGCATTGACTACTGCAATTTTTCCGATAAGGCTTCCGGCTGTAACTGCAGTACATGCGTCAGCTGGAGTAGAAAGAGCAAGATCTCCTGTTACAGGTGGATTTCCCATAATCTGAGGTCCGAAATTCGCAGTAGTGGCTATCGGAGCTCTGGCGGTATAAGTAGATGGTGAATTATAATAAAGATATCTTACATTTCCACTCGGTGAAAAAAGAAACATCTGCATTCTTCCGCTTGTTCCATCAGCTCCAGGATTAAAGTTGGCATTATTAAGACCGCTGCCATCTCTTGATTCCGCAAGAACAGGGTCGTTACCTACTCCTCCGTTTCCAAAATTGTTTACCTGATAGTTTCTTGCAGATTCCGTAAATCCAAACTTATAAAATACATCGTGCATTTTATTGGAGTTGTAGAATAAATTGGTTACTGCTGCTGAAGTATAGGTAGTGTGGGCAGCCGTTATATCTAAAGGAAAATCAAACGCTCTGTTTGCTCCTCCGTCAGGAGAGAATTGTGGTAAATTGGTGTTATTTTCGTCAGTATATGCGAAGGCATTATTACCTCTTGTTATCGTATAATGATTAGTCCCATCAGAATGCCAACCTTCCGGAGATGCCGTAAGATCCCATGGGTTTGTAAGTAATGTTCTTGCACCAAATGTAGGTGCTTCTGTTGGAAATGCAAATACATTATAAGATGCATTATCAGGTACTAATACAAAATTTGCAGGGGTCTGTAAGTTTGCAGCAGCTATATTGGCAGGTAAAGAGGCCGGAATATTCTGTACGAATGATTCAGAGTGATGATCAAAAGCTTCATCATGGAAGCTACAAGATAAAGTTGTATTTTCCTGATACAAAATAGAGCCGTCATCTGTACTTATGATAGTGTTCCAAACATTACCCGTCCCTTTTTCTTCAACATAGAACTGATACCCTAGTATCAATTCTCCACCTTTGCAAAATAAACAGAATTAGCCACAATTGGCGTTTCTTTTCCGTCAATATTCTTTACGGAAGATAATCCATTCAGTTTTTGAATTGTACTCGCCACTAAGGCATCTTTTCTACCACTTTCCTTTCCTTTAATAGCAGAAGGGGATTTCTTAATAAAACTATCCGCAAAGTTTAAAACTTTACCCTCTCTGATTAAAACGTTGGCAGAACTTCCAAAAACCGGAATACCATTAATCGTTTGTTGTATCCCTACAACATCTCCATTTAAGCTCTTAGAAGGATCTACATTAATGATTTTAAATGCTTTCAGTTCAGGATTCACTCCTTGAAATGATGCCTGAGCAGAATTAACATAATCCTTAATTGTCTGTTCGTATTTTTGCGCAGATAATGCACTTACGCTGAAAATAGAACAAAACAACAACAGCTTAACACTTAGTCGAATTTTTTTCATTTAGATTACTTTTAACTAATATCAATAGGTTAGATTTGATAGTTAGTAGGAAAATAATCTAAAATGTTACAAATAATTACAACATATATTCAAAAAAATCAAATAAACTAAATAAATACATTCATTTTACATCAACCTCTTAAAATAAGTTTAAGAATTATTGTAAAATAAATTGTGTAAGATCTTTTAAAAATTGTTTGTCAACTTTTCCTTTTGTCTCGTAATCTTTTGGAGAAGGTTTCCCAGAACCAGCTATAAATAAATGACTTAACAAAGGATACCATTTAAATACAGCCGTTTTATTATTTTTCAATGTTTCTTTCCAAAGGTTGAAATCTTTCTCAGTCACCTGATAATCTCTACCCCCTTGTGCAAAAAACATAGGATCTTTGATTTTCTTCACCTCATTAAGCTGATTGTAATTTTTCAAATATTGCCAGTATGCTGCAGGCTGTCCCAAAGAAAGTTCTTGTGCCGGTGAACTCAAATTAAATTGGGATGAGTTTAAAAATGCGACCTGCTTTTTTATTTCCTCAACAGCTTCGGCAGGAACCTTTGTGGGATCCAAAGTGTGAAGATATTCATATTGTTCAACCAAAAGATCTTGAAGTGGTCTTGCATTTCCAGCCATAAAAATATACTTTGAAGCCTGAGCTTTTTTTGCAATTTCAGGCATCAGATAAGCTCCCTGACTGTGTCCCAGAATGATAATCTGATATCCTTTAAAATCTGCATTATTCTTAAAATAATTGGCTGCATTTACTGCATCATTGATGGTTTCCTCTTCTACCGTAGACTTTTCATTGAATGACTCCGGATAGGTATAAGTTCTTTTGTCATATCGGTAAGAAGCAATTCCGTTGTTTAAAAGATATTCTGCAATATCTTTAAACGGCTTGTTTTCTCCAATAGTTTCGTCTCTATCATGTGCTCCTGAACCATGAACAAAAATAACCAGCTTCTTTTTATTGTTAGAGGGAGGAAGCAGTAATGTTCCTTTCAATTCAATAGCATCACTTTTTATTTTCAGAGTGGTTTTCTCATCTGGTTTTTCAAATGTTTTATGAGGAACTAAAAAGAAACCCAGCAATTTATTACCCTCACTAAAAGTAAGCTGAACATCGAGTTTTGTTTTTTCAAATTCTGTATAGTAATAATAGATATTTCCTTCGTTGTTCACTTCCAGGATATTTTTTAATCCTCCTATTTGCCCCTGAAGCTGTTCTGTAACGGCTTTAAGTTGTTCCACAGGAATCTGTCCCGCTACCGATGAATCAAAATAAGAATGTGCTTTTTCTATGTTTTTATCTATTAATAAAGCTTTGATGAAAGTATTACCGATTTCTTTTCTGTCCTGAGAAAATGACAACAGAGAGTATACGGCAAGAAACAGGGTTAAAAGTTTTTTCATATAATCAGTTATTTATAAACCACATCAGAAAATGACAATGGAGTCATCATTATGGTTACAAATATCGCAATAATTACCAAAGCCAGCTGTGTGATATGGTAGGTTTTTTCTCTTTCGTTCTCATTGATTTCAAACGTAAATTTTATTTTATCCGGTCTTCGGATAATCAACCAAATAAATAGAAGAATGAACAAGTTCATAATGACAGGGAATACAAGAAATATTTTGCTACCATAATTGTCTTTCATATTTCCATAACCATGAATCACGATAGTATCTGGTATTGAGCTGTAAACGGTACACAAATACACTGAATAACAGATAATAATGACAACAGGAATGCAGAATAGCAGTTTTATATATTTAGGGATCATTTCAGTTTCTTTAAGGTCTTTTTCAGGCTTTTTTCTACATTTTTTCTGTCGGGAACAGTTGTAATTTCTTTCGTCAGAGCTTTTTCAAATTCAGCTTTTGCCTTTGAATATTCTTTTTTTCTAAAATAATACTTTCCTGATTGATAATAGACCTGCCAAAATTCAGGATTCATAGACTGATAATAAGGAATAAGATCATCTGACAATAAAATGTCTTTATTTTCAGCAGCCTCATTGATTTCTTTGCCCAACATTTTAGATTGCTCATAGTGCTCAAATTCTTCAGAATCGGCAAACGGATCTCTTGCAATATTCAATTCTGTTTTTGCCTGAAGGCTTTGTCCCACATTTTTCCGGAAAAATTTCATTCAGATCATAACATACAAATTCTCCCAGCTGATAAGGATTGGAAGACACCCAAACCAGTTTTTTCTGAGGTGAAAATATAACAGCATGATGAGCCAGAAGCTGATTGAGCGCCTTCTCATTTCCATAACCAATACTTTCATCTTTTAAGCCGGATCGGTTTCTTAAAATGAAAGCCATCTTTGCCGGAGTTATCTTTTTTTCTTCCTGCAAAAGTTCCTGCAATTTTTCATAACGGTATTCGGAATGACTTTCTTCAATCTGTTTCTGATTTCTTTTGTCATTTTTATAGGCTTCGGATTGAAAATGGTTGGTGCAAAGAACCCTGCTGGTATTCTGTACCCTGTACACTCCGAAATTTTTAGGTGAAACTTCAATAATGACTGCATTTTTGTCTGCAGCACTTCCTACAAGAATGGATTCTGAAACGAAAACTTCTCTTTTTTTAGCAATGGCAATCGCTTCTTCTATATTTTTAGCATATTGCAGAATTTCTCTTGTTACAAGAGAAATAGGAGTCTTTGCCGTTAGAGGAATCTTTGACTTTCCTGCATTAATGGTTACCGTAATTCCTTCTTTATTCATCCCGGAAACTACGCCGATCATTCCTGGCCAGCTCACAGACATGTAAGGGATTCCTTCCTCCGGCTGAACAAATTCTACCAGTTTATTTTTGCAAAATCATCTCCTACATAAAAATCGAAATTTCTTCCGATTAACAGGTCACCATCTTCGGTATTTTCGTTCCATACCGCAAGAGAAGTACAGCCTACCATAGCCAGATCCTGCATTGCATGTCCGATATCGTGAGCTCCGTGCAGATAAAGGTTTCTTAAATAGTTAGGAGCAATAAAATCATACTGACTGGATGAATATTGTGACAAACCATACAATTCGGCCTGATAATCTTCTCTTACATTGAGGTACATTTTTCTGTTGTACCATTTTAAAAAACCTCTCAACAATCTTTGTCTGAATTTTGACGGTACAAAACCTTCCACTTTTGAAAAGAAAACACCTTCCTGTTGCTGCATCAGACTTTGTGTCAATGCCCCGTTATTATATCCCAGCTGCAAAGGATTTCCTTTTATATAGAGTTCCCAGAGCTGTTGTTTATTTTTGGTAAGATAATTCTGATTGTAACTGAAAGTACTGTCGTTGATCCGGGTTACTACCGGAACCTCTACAGAATATTGTTTTACATCGGGAATGTGTTTAATAGACTTCGATATTCCGCAGGAAGTGAAGAAAAGACAAAAAGTAAGATAAAAAAGAGCTCTTCTATAGGCTGAATGAAAGGTATTCGTTTTTTTCACTTTAATTTTTATTAATCATTTGTGTAAGCCTCATGTCTATCGTTTCTTTTCCCAAAATCTCTGCACAGGTATTGAAAGCTCCGATAGTAACGCCTAAAATCCCATGCATATTAACAGATTGCCCGGTTAGAAACAGATTATCAATTTTGGTACGGGGAGAAACCATTGTTTTAAGTGGATTCTGCGAGCTTTTCATGTATCCGTACATATTTCCTTCAAAATTCCCGATATAGTCTCTGTAAGACAAGGGAGAAGAAGTATATATCGTTTTAATAGCATGCCTTAGATTAGGAATTTTCTTCTCCAGCGCATCCAGCAGTTTTTCTGTTTTTTCAAGTTTAAATCTTTCATAAGCGGCTCCTCTTTCATGTTCGTCTGCTACGGTATTGAAAGTATTTTCCCATTCTTTCACCTCATCAAAATCCATATAAGAAATAGCGGTAAGACTTTCTGCGAATTCAGGATGATGCTTAGAGGGCGTGGAAGAAAGCATATACGTTTCCGGCCATGATTCTTTGCTGTAACGGAATGCATTCCAGACCTGTTCTTCCGATGAATAGTGGTATCTGTTGTAATTGAAATTCGGAAGATTCTTAGGCTGTAAAACCAGATAAATACTAAAACATGATGAAACCGGCTTCCAGCTTAACACCCTATTCAAAAAAGACTTTTTCAGTCTTTCCTCTCCTATCAGCTTAATGGTGGAACGGATCTCAATATTTGAAATAAATTGTTTTGCAGCGTATTCTTTTCCTGCTTTTGTTCTTACAGCAGCCAGTACATTATTTTCATTAAAAACAAAATCAGAAACTTCCGAGTACTTGTGTACTTCAGCTCCATATTCACGAAGTTTTCTGATGAGAAGTTTAGAAATCTGGCTTCCTCCTTTTACGCATTTATAAGCACTTTGGATATAAGAGTTTACCGTTAAAGCATGTACATAAAAAGGAACATTTTCAGAATCTCCGGCATATAAAAAATTGGACCCCAGTAAAACCGACTGAAGTTTTTTGTTATGAGTAACAGATTCTATGAATCTTTTGGTGTTAAGATGCAGAATTTCTTCGTTGTAGCTGTCTTTTCCCACCACATGGTATCTTGGAAACTGGCTGCATACATACTGAATCTCTTCACAGTAGTCTTCAAGGTTTTCTTTTTCTTCCGGAAAGTATTTGGAAAGCTGTTCTACAAAGTTGTTGTAGCCTTGTGCGTGTGGATATTCTATTTCCTCGTCTCCGAAACTGATTCTGTCATAGCCGTCTACATCCATCAGCTGCAGCTCAAGATCATCTATGATTTCAAGATAAGAAAAGAACTGGTTCAGATTCTGGCCTTTGCTTAAACCTCCGAGATAATGAACACCAGTATCAAAGATAAGTTTGTCCCGTGAAAAGGTCTGCAGATTTCCACCGTATTGGTTATTTTTCTCCAGAACGCATACTTTCAGACCTTCTTTCGCCAAAATAAGAGCTGAAACAAGACCTCCCAATCCGCTGCCGATTACAAGTATGTCGTATTCTTTTTTCAAAGGAGAATGTGCTTTTAATAATTAAGAAACAGGGAATTTAAGATATTTAAAGATTACTTTCGTAAAGTAAGCATAGAAATTTTGTAAGTGATCTTAAATTTCGGTAAATCTTAATGGTTTTTAGTTTTTTATTCGTTTTTATGGGATAAAAATAGAAAAATTAATCAACATCATCCCAAAAATCAAAATAATTAAACCATTGAAGCGGATATTTTTTCACCATGGTTTCAAGATTATCAACATAAGACTGTAAAAGTCCCTGAGAATCACGGTTTTTGATATTCTGAGCTACTCTTGCATACAGATGGTAATGAAGATTTTTCTCTTTCATCACATAAACGTACACTACAGGAACACCCAATCTTGAAGCAATCAAAAACGGACCAGCCGGAAATTTTGCGCTCTTCCCCAGCAATTCAGCTTCCAGATATTTGGATCCTTCAAAATAACGGTCTCCTGTAAAGCAGATCAGTTCATTATTGGACAAAGCCTGATTAATCTCAAAGATATGAGACATATCTTCTTTAACATAAATAAATTTGATATTACTTTCTTTTACAGCAACGCTTTCCAGATATTCCTTAATCACAGTAACTTCCTGATCCGTAGTGACCAGATTGATCTGACAGTCAAAATCAATATCTGCAAAAAATGTTCTGCAATTTCAAAATTACCGATATGAGCACTGATCAGTACCCCTCCTTTTTAGCGGCTAAAAGATTTCTGAGGTTTTCAATGCCATCAAACTCATAGGTATATTTTTCTCTGAGCCCGGCAGAAATAGCCGTTTTATCAATCAAAACTTTCCCGAAAGTAAAATAGCTTTTAAATATTGAGGCTTTGGATTTCCAGTATCCGTAGTTGAGTCTTTTCTGAAAGTAATAAAGAATGTACTGGTTGCTTTTCTTCTGGAATAATGAGTAATAGGCTGCCACAAAGTAAAGCACCCCATATGAACTTCTGATTCCGATATTTCTAATACACCATACGAATATTCTGTATCCGAGTACTGTTCCTTTAGATTTACCTTTCCACTTGTTCATATATAGAATTTAATATAACAGAGAACCAATGTAGCAATATCTTTTTTGAAGCGTCTGTTATCAGATCGCTGCGATATTATTACATTGGCCCATTTTATAGAATAAAGATTTACTTAATAACTAGGCGTTTTTTTCAGCAATCTTATGTTCAATCGTTGTATAGAAATCGTCAAATGTTATCATTTTCTTGAAATCTGCTTCTCCTAATTTCACCCCGAAATTAGATTCAATTACTACTACCATGTCGATATAATCTAAGCTGTCTAAGCCCAGTGTATTTTTAAGGTTGGCATCATTACTGATTTCGTCTCCGTCAACCTCAAATTCGTTGACCAGAAAATCATTAACGATGGCAACTATTTTTTCCCTTTCCATGTTTTTAATCAAATTTTTTAACTATTAGTGCAGAATTGGTTCCCCCAAACCCAAAAGAATTCGACAAAAATACATCAATTTTTTGATTTTTTGTTTTTGCGACTAAATTTATCTTTTGTGCTTCATTATCAGGGTTTTCCAGATTGATATTTGGAGCAACAAAATCGTTCTGCATCATCAGAATAGAGTAGATAACTTCACTTGCACCTGCCATCCAGCACTCGTGTCCGGTCATAGATTTGGTAGAACTTACCAGAACTTCACTCCCGAAAATTTCGTAGATAGCTTTTGCTTCATTGGCATCACCAATTGGAGTAGAAGTTGCATGAGCATTGATATAATCGATGTCTGAAGCTTTTAATCCTGACTGTTTTAAGGCTCTGTCCATTGCCAAAGCTGGTCCATCCACATTGGGTGTTGAAATATGACCTCCGTTTGAAGAAAAACCATACCCGATAATTTCTGCAATGATTGGAGCCCCTCTTCTTTTGGCAGATTCTAAGCTTTCAACGATCAGGCTGGCTGCGCCACCACTGGGAATCAATCCGTCTCTTTCTGCATCGAAAGGTCTGGATGCTTTTGTAGGCTGATCTTCTCTGGCTGAGAACACTCCCAATCCATCAAAACTCGCCATGGAATATTTATTGGTTTCCTGAGCTCCTCCACAGATAATCATATCCTGAAAACCATTTTTGATCATCATATAAGCCAATCCCAAAGAATGGGAACCGCTTGCACAGGCTGCACTGATGGTAAGATTGATTCCTTTCAGTTTAAAAATGGTAGAAAGGTTCATCGTTACGGTTGAGTTCATTGATTTGAAGATCGCTCCCGATCCCATCAATGTTGTATCTTTCTTTTCTCTTGCAATGTCGATAGATTCTACGACTGCCTGAGAAACACTGTCGTTGCCATATAAAATTCCCACTTCATGAGAATCTAAGAATTCTTCATCCAGATTGGCCTGTTTTAAAGCGTCAATGGTAGCCAGATAAGCATATTCGCTTTCTTCGCCCATACTGATACGCTGGCGTCTGTTTAAAAGGTTTTTCAGATCAGGTTTAGGAACAACTCCTGTAAGGCCAGACCTGAAACCGAATTCTTTTCTGTCCGGATCTAAAACAATACCAGATTTTCCTTGATATAGGGATTCTCTGACCTCTTCTAAAGATGTCCCGATGCAGGAATAAATTCCCATTCCGGTAATTACAACCCTATTTTCCATGTTATGAATAAATTCCTCCGTTAATATTAATCACTTCTCCTGTAATGTAAGAAGATTTTTTAGATGCTAAAAATGCTACAAGATCTGCCACTTCTTCTGCTTCCCCGAATCTGTTGGCAGGTATCATTGCTTTCAGTTCTTCTTCATTAAAATCCTGAGTCATATCTGTTTTGATAAAACCAGGAGCTACGGCATTTACGGTAACATTTCTTTTGGCAACTTCCTGAGCAAGAGCTTTTGTAGCACCTACCAAAGCCCCTTTTGCAGCAGAATAATTCGTCTGTCCGGCTGTTCCTTTTACTCCGGATACAGAAACCATATTGATGATTCTTCCGTATTTGTTACGAAGCAGCTTTTGTATAAAGAAATTGGTCACATTGAAAAATCCGTCCAGACTTGTATTGATTACACTGTTCCAGTCTTCTTTCTGCATCCACATAAAAAGACCGTCTCTTGTGATTCCGGCATTATTGACAATCACTTCTACCACTGCGTCAGGATTTTTCTCCTGCCATTCCGTTAAAACAGCTTGTGTTTCTTCGGTATTTCCTACATCAAATTTAAGAATTTCTCCGGTAGCGCCCAATTCTTTCACTTTAGCCAAAGTTTCGTTGGCTGCCGTTTCGTTTGAAGCGTAGTTGATAAGGATGTGATAGTTTTTCTCTTCAGCCAGTTTTATACAGATTGCCCTCCCGATTCCTCTGGAGCCTCCTGTTATAATTGCACATTTCATGCGTTAGTGTTTATATCGTTTTTAGTTTTTTTAAGTTGATGTTGTATGCCTTTCTTTAAAAGACAATCCATGGCAGCCAATAGTTACATTCCCTTCAGGTATTTCTTGACTCCCTCCAGATACGGATACATTACCATATCATCTGAGAAAGCAGGAATAATCTTTCTGATATCATCATACAGTTCTTTTGTAGAGGATGAAACCTTATCCTGGAACCCAAGATATTCAACCGCCTGAATGATAGTAATAGCTTCAATGGCTAATACTTCAAAAGCATTTTCAATGACTTTTCTGCAGATCACAGCAGCGTTTGTTCCCATGCTAACGATGTCCTGATTGTCATTATTATTTGGAATACTGTGAACATACATTGGGTTAGACAGCATTTGGCTTTCTGCCGTGGTGGAAGTTGCCGTAAACTGTACACCCTGCATCCCGAAATTGAACCCTAATTTACCTAAATTGACAAAAGGGGGCAAAATTTCATTGATTTTTGCATTCAGAAGATAGTTTAACTGTCTTTCTGCAAGCATGGTCAGTTTGGTTACCACAATTTTAAGTTTGTCCATTTCCAGAGATATATAATCACCATGGAAATTCCCTCCGTGATATACATGTTGATCCTCAACGTTGATAATTGGGTTATCATTCGCAGAATTGATCTCATTCTCAAGAACTTTTTCTGTATATTCCAGCGTATCAAGTACTGGTCCCAGAATCTGAGGAACACATCTTAAAGAATAGTATTCCTGAACTTTTTCCTTGAATACTTTTTCCTGTTCTTCGAAATGGGTATAAAGGTGGTCTTCTCTTTTTCTGATCAGTTTACTGTCTGCAAGGTGAGCACGCATTCTTTCTGCCACTTTCTGCTGTCCGTAATGCTTCTTCGTTCCGTTCAAAGCCTCTGATAAATGGTCATCATAAGCCTGCACAATTTCATTGATGGCACATGAAAGTCTAAGGGAAATATCTGTAAGCTGATTCGCTTTATAGGCATTCACAATACCGATTCCTGACATCACGGAAGTTCCGTTCATCAAAGCAAGACCTTCACGGATCTCTACTTTTATCGGTTCTAACCCTTCTGTTTCAAAAACGTCTTTGGTAGATTTTCGTTCTCCTTTATAAAAAACTTCTCCTTCTCCAATCAATACTAAAGCTAAGTGAGCCAGCTGAACAAGGTCTCCGCTTGCTCCTACTCCTCCATGTTCAAAGATCAGTGGGGTAATATCTCTGTTGATGAGCTCCTGAAGAAGATAGATAACCGACTGGTGCACTCCTGAATTTCCTAAGGATAGGGTATTCAATCTTGCCAGCATACATGCTTTTACTTCTTCTGCCGGTAAAGGATTTCCTATTCCTGAAGAATGGCTTCTGATCAGGTTATACTGAAGCTGGTGTGTATCTTCATCACTGATCTTAAACTGAGCCATAGGCCCAAAACCAGTGTTCACACCATATATTACTTTATTTTTTGAAAATTCTTTTAAAAACTGAAAACTTTTATCCACTCTTGATAAAAGTGATTCATCCAGTTCTATTTTTTCATTCTCAATGATAATTTTTTGAAAGTCTTTCAGTTCTAAAAAGTTATTTATTTTCATCAATTAAAAGTAATAGTTGATAATTTTGTAAAATATTAATTATTTGTCACTAATTTTGCGGCAAAGATAAAAGTTATTATTAAAATAAAAAATCAAAGATGAGCAAAGAATCTGTTGACGTTCTTGTAATCGGAGCTGGACCCTCCGGATGCGTGTCTTCTTCGTACCTGAAGAACAATAACGTCAGCGTAAAAGTAGTTGAAAAGACAAAATTCCCGAGGCTGGTAGTCGGAGAAAGCTTAATTCCAAGGGTTATGGACCACTTTGAGGAGGCCGGACTTTTCCCTGCATTAGACAAAATGGGCTTTGAGAAAAAGCTGGGAGCACGTTTCCTTCGCGGTGACGAGGTCTGCATTTTTGATTTCAGTAACAAATTCGGACAAGGCTGGGACTGGACCTGGCAGGTTCCAAGAGCTGATTTTGATAATACTCTTGCTCAGGAGGTGATTAATAAAGGAATTGATCTTGAATTTGAAACCGAAGTTATCGACATCAGATTTGACGGAACAAATTCTGTGACTACGGTAAGAAATAAGGATGGAGAAACAAAAGAGATCCATGCTAAATTTGTTATTGATTCCAGCGGTTACGGAAGAGTACTTCCCCGCCTGCTTGATTTGGAAAAGCCTTCAAAATTATCTCCTCACTCTGCTATTTTCTCTCATGTAAACGATATTAACAGAGAACCGGGAGAGGAAGGAACTTTGATTTCTTTTGACATTATTGAAACAGAAGTATGGCTTTGGGTAATTCCTTTTTCCAACGGAAATACCAGTGTAGGAATTGTAGGCCCTACTGAATATATTGACAAATTATCTGAAAGTGGAGATGCAGCTGAAGCTTTGAGAAAGGCAATTTCTCTTTCAGATTATTATGTAAAACGTTTTGGAGAGGTAGATTTCCTTTTTGAGCCTAAACACCTGAAAGATTACTCATGTTCAGTGAAAAGTTTATTCGGGGACGGATTTGCTTTAACAGGGAATGCATCGGAATTTCTAGATCCTGTATTTTCTTCGGGAATGGCTTTTGCCACAGAATCCGGAATGTTGGCTGCCAAACTGGCTTTAAGACAATTAAACGGCGAAAAAATTGACTGGCAGACGGAATACTCGGATTACATTTTATATGGTGTGGATGTTTTCACCACGTATGTTAAAGAATGGTATACCGGAAATCTTCAGGAACTGTTCTTCCACCAACCGGAAAACCCGGATGTAAAGAAAAAGATCTGTGCAGTTTTAGCGGGTTATGTCTGGAATAAAGACAATCCTTTTGTAAAAAAGCACGATACAGTGATTAAAAATCTTGCCAACCTGATCAAGTTAGAAAAACAGGAGCAGCAAAAACAAGCATAAAAAAACGGTCTGAAAATTCAGACCGTTTTTTGTTTTATTGTAAAGCATTTTTAATCGCTTTACCTAATTCTTTTCCTGTTTTCTCATATGCTGCGGATATTCTTCCATATTCCATACGATAGCTACCTTTACTTCCTATCCCTTCAATCTTATCACCTTGAACTTTAGTTAATACTTTAGATGGGTTTTCAGTTTCAACAAATATCATTTCTGAGGATAACTTAGCCGGCTGTGTTACAAATCCTGTCCATCCGGCATAGATCCACTTTGTAACTAGGATTAAGGTATACTTTGCCGAAACCCCTTTACTGAATTTTATTTTTTCGCTTTACCATTTACTCCTTCAATAAACTTATCAAAAAAAATAGATTCTTTATGCTTTTGCCACTCTTTATTCCATTCTTTCCAGGATTCCTCACCTTTCTTAGCCAATGTTTCTGTCTTTCTTCTTTCAAGATATTGAGCTTCAGTATAATTATCTGCCTGAAAAAGAGGATTTTCAAATTTAAACTGAACATTCACTTCTGTCTGATCTTTCAGAAAGTCAAAATTTCCAGACTCAATACTAATTTTGTCCTGGGCAAAAGTTGTCGTGGTAATAGCTACAAAAAGCAGCAGAAATAATTTTTTCATAGTGTATTAGTTTTGCTATTTAAGAGCCCAAAGATATTATAAAAAGGAAATCTTTACCCACTCTTTATTTTAATTTTATCTTAAGTCAATAAAAGTGATTGGCTTTCTGCTGTTTGGATTAAAAACGGTTTTAGAAAGAACATTAAAATCAATAATTTCAATTTTTGGGCTCACTCTTAATTTTGCACGGAAGTGGTCTCTTACTTCATTGACAAATCCTTCGTGATCTTCTTCTGTACTTAATTTGATGATAATTTCATCAAGACCAATTTCATTCGCCTGAATAACAATCTGATAGCATAAAATATTATTAAAATCATTCAAAATATCATTCATTGCAGGAGGATACAGTGTTGTTCCTTTGTATTTGATCATCTGCTGCTTCCTTCCTACTACTGGTCCTAACCTCATCGTATTTCGTCCACACTGGCATGGTTCATAATGGGCTTTTACAAGATCTCCGGTTCTAAATCTCAACAGAGGAATGGCTTCAACACCCAATGTTGTAATGGTAAGCTCACCACTTTCTCCTTCTTTTACAGGATTTCCTTCATCATCAAGAATTTCTGTAATAATGAGTTCCGGATGATGATGTCCTCCGATCTGGAATTCACATTCTGTGAAAGCGGTACTCATTTCGGTAGAAGCATACGTTGAAAAGAGCTTTATATCCCATTTTTCTTTGATTTTCTGTGAAAGAATATTATCTGTAAAATCCTGGTTTTTGATGCTTTCTCCGATACAAACAGCCCCATAAACACTGGAATTCTTATAATCCAATCCGTGTTTTTCGGCATAATCAATCATTTTCAATAGAAAAGAAGGTACGGTAATCAAATATTTAGGTTTGTATCTGAAAATAGAATCCCACTGAAGTTCTGGAATTCCGGGTCCCATTCTTACCACGCTTGCTCCCATTTTTCTTAAGCCCAGAAAATAAGCAAGTCCTGCCATAAACCGTTTGTCTATAGTGGTAATCATCTGGACAACATCTCCCTTTTGAATCCCGGCACAGGCGAAAGATATCGCTTCATTGTATGCCAGCCTTTCAAGATCACTGTCGGACAATCCGAAAGTAACCGGATCACCCAACGTCCCGGAAGTGGTACTGTAATCGACAATTTTATCTGGTGTTATACAGAAAAAATCGTGGTTATACTGCTGAAGATCATTCTTTGTGGTGGTAGGAATCTTCTGAAGATCTTCCAGAGTATGGATATCAGCAATATTGATATTATTTTCTTTGAACAGTTTCTGATAAAAAGGGGAATGGGTTTCAAGATAGGTCAAAAGCTCACGAAGTTTTTCTTCCTGAAATTGTTTTATTTCCTGAGTCCCTGCTTTTTCGATTAACGGATGAAATTCCAATGATTTTAATTTTTAAAAGGCAAATTTATTTAATTAAAATGAAAAGATTTAAAGATTCAACTTTTAAAAGATGATTTATCTCTGAAACGTAAAAGTTTGTGTATTGATATTTCCGGCAGTATTGATGGTTGTTACTTTTAAAGTATGAGAACCGCTTCCTTTAGGGCATTTTTCATCAAAAGTGTAGACAAAATTATCTTTTACGCGAGCAAATCTCAACCATTTTCCATCCAGTTCTGCCCGGAATGAAACAATATCTCCAATTTTCGTGGTTCCTTTTAAGAGTAAAGAACTGCTATTAACCAGTGCTCTTTCTTCCCAGCCTGATGAAACAGACGGCAGGTTATTGTCTATCAATAGTTTTGCAGTACCCAATCTATTGAATTTTCCTTCTGCCCAATCACCATTCCATTTTACCTTGACAACGGTTTTATCACTACCATAATCAAGGAGGATAACGGCTTTGTCTTTTTCTGTATTGGTTAATTTTCTATTCGATTTTATTTTTAAAGTATATTCATCCTGAACGGGAATGTAAGTACTTTGTAAAACAATACTATTTGAAACGGCATTCGGATCAGCATCCGGCTTTTCATAGGCATTGAAATTTACGGCATCATACATGGCATTTTTACTGAAAGCAATCTCTGTATCTTCTGTGGTAATGGTTTTCGCTTCGTTAGCCATTATTGTTTTTGCCGTAGAGGATATTTTGTCCGAGGTTTTGTTTAACTGGAGTTTTGTTGTTAAACGGCTCGTATTTCCTTTTACATCTTTGAGGACAATTTCAATGGAATGAACATTTTCATCCTGAAGTTTGATAATTCCTGTTGAATTTGGAAGACTATAATTCTGTAGTTTCATTCCCGGTAAATCAGCTAAGTGCTGAATTCCCATTTTATCTCTGATAAATTTGGTATAATCTATACAACCGTTGATGTAGCGGGTATCGTCATAGTGGATTTTGTCAATTTTAAAACTGTAAATCAGCTTGCCATCCATCAATAATTCTGCATTGTAAATACCCAGATTAAAACCTTGATTAGCTTTATCAACGGCTTTAATGGCAAAACTTATTTCAGGGGAATTCACCTGGACAATGTTAGTAGTATAAACATTTCCTGCTTTTTTAACAGCAACACCATTCGCACCAGGTTCATAAGTACTGAAACGGCGGTCATACCAATACAATCCACTGATAATGGGTGCAATATGATCAGGAATAACAAAACCAAAAAGTAGTGGATTAAGGCATTCTTCTGTTTTAGTATCTCTTATTTCAAAATGAAGATGCGGGCCAGCAGATCCTCCGGTATTTCCACTCAATGCAATCTGTTGTCCCTTTTCCACAGGAAACTGTCCGGGTTGAAAAGTAATATCCTGTTCCCACTTTTCGTCTTTATATTGCCTTTCTTTTACATATTCATCAAGTGCATTAAAATATTTGTTCAGGTGAGCATAGACGGTTGTATAGCCACTGGGATGAGTGATGTACACTGCATTTCCAAATCCATATCGTTCCACTTTTATCCTGCTCACATAGCCGTCTGCTGCAGCAAGAACCGGTAAATTCTCCTGGCTATTGGTTCTCAAATCCAATCCCATATGAAAGTGATTGGTCCGGATAGCTCCAAAATTGGCTGCCAGCTGCATGGGAATGTTGAGTGGATTCCTGAAATAATTCTGTGGATAGTTAGTTTGAGCTTGTACAATGCCTGTGTTGACAAAACAAACAAAAAGCATCAGGTAATAAAAGATTTTCATACAGCATTTGGGTTTATACGTCTAATTAAATATACGAATTTTTAAGTTATGCTTATTTTTTTTGACCGCAGATTTCACAGATCTTCACAGATGATTATGTTGTAAGTTTTGGTTAAAGGCATTGGATATGTTTTTATTATTTAACTGGGCCAAAGCCCACTCCTATTGAGTAAATTGCATTAAATTTCATGCTCAAAGCAGTCTGAAAAATTCACTTATTGACTATTCACCATTCACTTTTTCCCACTTTCTCCATTTATATTTCTGAAATTGAACTTTTTAATAGAAATTACCTAAATAAAACATATATTATAAACCGACAAATTTTAGTAAATTTGCAGACTTAATTAATCAACGATATTGAGATATTTACAATGAGCCAATTTAAAGAATACAAAAACCTCAACCTTATTGACGTAGCAGAGAATGTAGCGGAATTTTGGAAACAAAATAAAACCTTCAATAAGAGTGTTGAGATTCGTCAGGGAAATCCTGAGTTTGTTTTTTATGAAGGTCCGCCTTCAGCAAACGGTATGCCTGGAATTCACCACGTAATGGCAAGAGCATTGAAAGATATTTTCTGCCGTTACCAGACTCAAAACGGAAAACAGGTTTTCCGTAAAGCAGGCTGGGATACGCATGGTCTTCCTGTGGAACTGGGTGTAGAAAAAGAATTAGGAATTACGAAAGAAGATATTGGCAAAAAAATCTCTATTGAAGACTATAACAAAGCTTGCCGTGAAGCAGTAATGCGTTATACCGACGTATGGAATAACCTTACAGAGAAAATCGGATATTGGGTAGACCTTGATGATCCGTATATCACGTACAAGTCAAAATATATGGAAACCGTTTGGTGGTTATTGAAGCAGTTGTATAGCAAAGATTTGTTGTACAAAGGTTACACGATCCAGCCTTACTCTCCAAAAGCAGGAACAGGACTTTCTTCTCACGAGCTGAATCAGCCCGGGACTTACCGTGATGTCTCAGACACAACGGTTGTGGCTCAGTTTAAAGTAAAGAAGGACTCTTCAGCATTGTTCAATGATGTTGACGGAGATGTACATATCCTTGCATGGACGACGACTCCATGGACGCTTCCATCCAATACGGCTCTTACTGTAGGTAGAGATATTGAATATGTTGTAGTGAAAACCTTCAATCAATATACCTTTGAACCTGTAACAGTTGTTTTATCAAGTGTTCTTTTACCTAAAGTTTTCGGTAAAAAATATGCAGAAGGTACAGATGAAGATTTTGCCAACTATACTCCGGAAACAAAAGTAATTCCTTTCAGAATACTAAAAGAGTTTACAGGAGAAAAACTTGTTGATACAAGATATGAGCAATTAATTCCTTGGTTTACACCTAATGCCAACCCTGAAAATGCATTCAGAGTAATCTTAGGAGATTTTGTAACCACTGAAGACGGTACAGGTATCGTTCACACGGCGCCTACTTTTGGTGCAGATGATGCTAGAGTAGCTAAAATGGCTCAGCCTGAGATCCCGCCAATGTTGGTAAAAGATGAAAATGACAATCTTGTACCATTGGTAGATTTACAAGGTAGATTCATCAAAGGAAACAATGTGCCTGCGGTATTCTCCGGAACTTATATCAAAAACGAATACTACGATGAAGGAACTGCTCCTGAGAAATCATGGGATGTAGAACTTGCGATCCTGTTGAAAACGGAGAACAAGGCTTTCAAAGTAGAAAAATATGTCCACTCTTATCCACACTGCTGGAGAACAGATAAGCCGGTATTGTACTACCCGCTGGATTCATGGTTTGTGAAAATGACTGCTGTAAAAGACAGATTAGTTAATTTAAACAAAGACATCAACTGGAAGCCAAAAGCTACCGGAGAAGGACGTTTTGCCAACTGGTTAGAAAATGTAAATGACTGGAACCTTTCCCGTTCAAGATATTGGGGTATTCCGTTGCCAATCTGGAGAACAGATGATTTGAAAGAAGAAAAGATCATCGGTTCTGTAGAAGAATTATACAACGAAATCGAAAAATCAATTGCAGCAGGACTGATGACTGAAAACCCGTTCAAAGGTTTTATCATCGGAAATATGTCTGAGTCTAATTATGAGCTTGTGGATCTTCACAAAAATGTAGTAGACAAAGTAGTATTGATTTCTGATTCAGGAAAAGCAATGAAGCGTGAGAGCGACTTGATCGACGTTTGGTTCGATTCAGGGTCTATGCCTTATGCACAGTTGCACTATCCTTTCGAAAACAAAGAATTAATTGACAACAACAAAGCATTCCCTGCTGATTTCATCGCAGAAGGTGTTGACCAGACGCGTGGATGGTTCTATACGCTTCACGCTATCGGAACTGCGGTATTTGATTCGGTTGCTTATAAAAACGTAATGAGTAACGGTCTTGTTCTGGATAAGAACGGACAAAAAATGTCAAAACGTTTAGGAAATGCGGTAGATCCGTTCGAAACACTTTCTGTATACGGACCGGATGCTACCCGTTGGTATATGATCTCGAATGCCAACCCATGGGAAAACCTGAAGTTTGATATTGAAGGAATTGATGAAGTAAGAAGAAAGTTCTTCGGAACACTTTACAATACCTATTCATTCTTTGCTTTGTATGCGAATGTGGATGGCTTCAACTATTCGGAAAAAGAAGTGGAAAACCGTCCGGAAATAGACAGATGGATCCTTTCTGAGCTTAATCTTCTGATCAAGGAAGTGAAAGCTTTCTATGAAGACTATGAGCCAACAAGAGTAGCAAGAGCAATCAGCAACTTCGTGAATGATAACTTAAGCAACTGGTATGTAAGATTGTGTAGAAGACGTTTCTGGAAAGGAGATTATTCTGATGACAAGATCTCTGCTTACCAGACTTTATACACTTGTCTTGAAACAGTGGCAAAACTATCTGCTCCTATTGCTCCATTCTTTATGGATCAATTATATCAGGATCTTAATAAAGTAACAGGAAAAGAAAGCTGTGAATCTGTACACTTAACAGACTTCCCGGTAGCTGATGAAAGTTTAATTGATCAGGATCTGGTTGAAAAAACGCATTTAGCTCAGAACATTACCAGTATGGTTTTCTCTTTGAGAAAGAAAGAAAATGTAAAAGTTCGTCAGCCGTTACAAAAAGTATTGGTTCCTGTATTGGATGCTAAAGCAGAAGAGCAGATTCTTGCTGTTGCAGACCTTATCAAGCAGGAAGTAAACGTAAAAGAATTACAGTTAATTAATGCTGAAGAAGCATCACACTTAATTGTAAAACAGATAAAACCTAACTTCAAAGCGCTTGGCCCTAAACTAGGAAAAGACATGAAGGTAGTAGGTGCCGAGATTAGCAATCTTGCTGCAGAACAGATTTCCGCTCTTGAAAAAGAAGGAAAACTGGATGTTCAGGGATATGAAATTACCCTTGATGACGTGGAAATTTCTACAAAAGATATCCCAGGATGGACAGTTACTTCCGATGGAAAAACAACTGTGGCATTAGATTTGACGTTAACCGATGAATTAAAATCTGAAGGGATCGCAAGAGAGTTCATCAACAGAATTCAGAACCTGCGAAAAGACAAAGACTTTGATCTGACAGACAGAATTTCAATCACATTAGAAGAAAGCTCTCCTTTCTTGAATGAGATTAAGAAAAATGAAGAATATATTTCTTCCGAAGTCTTGTCAAATAAAATAGAAATTGTATCTTCACTTTCAAATTTTAACGAAATCGAAATAGATGAGGTTAATTTTAAGATAAATGTTGAAAAAAATTAACATGTAGTTATTATATTTCAAATTCCATTTCATAATTTTATTAAAAAAGAGAACGAATATGTCAGACGAAAGAGTTAGATACAGCGATGCTGATTTACAGGAATTTAAAGCGATCATTAAAGAAAAAATAGAAAAAGCAGAAAAAGATCTTCAGCTTATCAGAGAAAGTTTCATCAATGACCAGAATAACGGAACCGATGATACTTCTCCTACTTTCAAGGCTTTTGAAGAAGGAGCAGAAACGCTGAGCAAAGAGCAGAACTCTATTTTGGCAGGAAGACAGGAAAAATTCGTGCGTGACCTTAAAAATGCTTTGATCAGAATCGAAAATAAAACGTATGGTGTTTGCAGAGTAACAGGAAAACTGATTCCTAAGGAAAGACTTTTAGCCGTTCCTCACGCTACGCTGAGCATCGAAGCGAAAAACATGCAAAAATAACCGTAAGGTTTGAAAAATAATATTGGGTTTATATCGTATTCAAGGATACTTTATAAACCTAATTTTTAATGTATACCCATGAGCGAATTATTAGTTTTGGGATTTATTATCGCAATAGTCCTTTTGTTTTTCAACAGAGAATGGATCAAAAACAGATTCTTTCCTGATCAGCAGAAGAACTACACCATTGATGATCAATTCAATTCTGATAAACGTGAACGGGAGAAAGAAATCGATAGACTTTTAAGCAAAATGGGCAAAAACGGAATCAATGATCTGTCTGAAAAAGACAGAAAACGACTGGACGAATTGTCTAAAATGTAAAAATTAAATATAAGAAATGGAATCTATTATAGTACATCCAAAAAATGCAATGGAGCTTACTGCACTGAAAGGTGTTCTGAAAGAAATGGGTATTAAATTTGAAAAAGCTCATGTTAAGAGTTCATACAACGGACAGAAAGTAGTCAAGAAAGCAAGCGACAATAAAAATGTAAAGCCGGCTGCAAAGCCTTCAAAACCTAAAGGGCAGTAATGAAAAAGATTTTAGCGATAACATTTTTGGTGTTATTAATTGACCAGGCTTCAAAAATTTATATCAAAACCCACTTTAATCTGGATGACAGCGTAACTGTTTTGCCAGGTTTTAAGCTGACCTTCGTAGAAAACCCGGGGATGGCTTACGGATTTCACTTTGGAGGAATTATCGGAAAATATTTCCTGGTGATCCTGAGACTTTTCCTGATTGGAGGAATGGTTTATATGTTTAAAAAATGGTTGAAAGAAGGCGCATCCAACTATCTTTTGATCCCGATGGCTGTCATCTTTGCCGGAGCAATCGGAAATCTTATCGATGGAATGTTCTACGGAATGATTTTCGACAGCGGAACGGTATATGACCCAAGTATTGACCGATGGATTGGTTATGGAGGGATTTCCAAGTTTGCCCCTTTCGGACAAGGATATTCTACTTTTATGAAAGGGTGTGTCGTAGATATGCTTCACTTCCCACTGGTAGACTGGAATGTTCCTGAAAGCTGGCCATTAATTGGAGGAAAACATATTGAGTTCTTCAAATATATTTTCAACGTTGCAGATTCTGCCATTACTGTAGGAGCGGCATTCTTACTAATATTCAGAAAAAAAGCTTTCCCGAACGGTCTGGAGTTTTAAAAGATCTTTTCAGATGAAAAAATAATCAAAAATATTTTTAAAATTTTCCTGCTTCTTTTCGTTGCAGGAATTATTTTTATTGCCTGGGCAAATTACAGCATCAAAAAGGACAGCGAAGCCTTTGTTTCCTACAATATTGCTGATGTACCGGAAACAAAAACCGCACTCTTACTGGGAACCGGAAAGCTTTTGAGTAACGGAACTCCGAATGCTTATTTCTATAACAGAATTAAAGCAGCAGCAGATTTATTTAAAAGCGGAAAAATACAATACATCATTGTCAGCGGAGACAACAGCACGCAAGATTATAACGAACCTGAAGATATGCAGCTGGCACTAATGCAAAGCGGAGTTCCACAGGATAAAATCATTATGGATCACGCTGGATTCAGAACGCTGGATTCTGTGGTAAGAGCAAAGGATATTTTCAGTCAGACAAAACTGGTTATTATTTCTCAGAAATTCCACAATGAAAGAGCTGTTTTTCTGGCCAGAAAAATGGTATGGAAGCCTTTGGATACAATGCCGCTGATGTGAATAAATATGCAGGATTAAAGACCAATTTGAGAGAATATGCTGCGAAAGCTAAAGCCTACTGGGATCTCCTTTTTGGTGTAGAACCGAAATTTGGAGGAGAGAAGATTGTGATTCCTTAGTTTTTTAACCATGGATTACACGGATTACCACAGATGATTGAGGAAAAATATATGTCTCTTGGCTCTTGATTCCTTTAATCTTTTTACTTTTTCATTCTTTATTCTCCGCAAACCTCGTAAATTTGCTATTCATTAATTTTTAAATATAAATTTTAAACAAATGTCAAGAATTCTTACCGGCATTCAAGCCACCGGAACACCCCATCTTGGAAATTTATTAGGGGCCATTATTCCTGCTATTGAACTTTCCAAGCAGGAAGGAAATGAATCATTTTTATTTATTGCGAATCTTCACACGCTTACCCAGATTAAAGATGCGCAGACGTTAAGACAAAATACCTACGAGATTGCTGCGGCTTGGCTTGCTTGTGGATTAGATACTGAAAAAACATTTTTCTACAGACAAAGTGATATCGCTGAAACCTGTGAACTTTCTTGGCATTTATCATGTTTTTTTCCTTATCAAAGATTAACACTGGCTCATTCATTCAAGGATAAAGCTGACAGACTTCAGGACGTAAATGCCGGACTGTTTACTTACCCTATTTTGATGGCTGCAGATATTTTACTGTATGATGCTGAAATTGTACCTGTAGGAAAAGATCAGCTTCAGCACCTGGAATTTGCAAGAGATGTTGCTTCAAGGTTCAACAACCAGATGGGTGAAATTCTTGTACTTCCACAATCTGAACTTCAGGAAGACACAAAATATGTTCCGGGAACAGACGGCCAGAAAATGTCTAAATCAAGAGGAAATATCATCAATATTTTCTTACCGGAAAAGGAGCTTAAAAAACAGGTTATGAGTATTGAATCGGATTCGAAATCTCTAGAAGAGCCTAAGGATCCTGAAACAGATAAGACATTCCAGATTTATCAACTGGTTGCGACACCTGAACAGACTAAAGAATTAAGAGCTAAGTATCTTGCCGGAAACTTCGGGTACGGTCATGCTAAAAAAGAATTACTGGATCTTATTCTGGTACGTTTTGCCAAAGAAAGAGAAACGTTCGCTTATTATATGAACAATCTTGATGAGCTTGAAGCAAAACTTCAGCAGGGAGCAGAAAAAACCAGACCAATTGCACTGGAAACTCTTAAAAGAGTAAGAACAAGCTTAGGATTTTAATACTGAGTTTTAAATATAAAAAAGCCTTTCGTTTGAAAGGCTTTTTCTATTCATATGAAGTATGTTTTTTTAGCGGGCATTATTCTTTGTCAGGATAAAATAATGCATCTGATCCCCATATTCGTAATTGATATCCCAGCCCGGATATTGTTTGATAATGGTTTTAATGATAGACAATCCCAGTCCGGTGGAGGTATGATCTGATCCCTGTTTATAAAAACGGTTAAAAATCCTTGACTGATCTAAAGACACAGGATTTCCACTGTTTTGAAATGCTATTCTGTTATTTTCAATGATAATGTTCAGAGTTCCTTCTTCATTGTTATATTTTACTGCATTTTTAAGAAGATTAGACAGCAAAATATCTGCAAGATCCTGATTGAAATCCGCGACAAATTTTCCTTTTTCAATGATATTGACTTCTACTTTTTTAAAGGCAATGAAATCTTCATAATTCTGAACAAGCTGGGCGATCATTCCATTAAAATCAACATCTGAAGTTTTATAAAACTGACTGTTTTCAATCTTGGAAAGCATTAATAAAGATTTATTTAAGCCTACCATTCTTCTCAGATCATTCTTCACTTCAGTAAGAAAGGTCATATTCTTTTTGTCAAGATCATCATTCTGGATCATGAGATCGATCTTATTAATCACAATAGCCAAAGGAGTCTGAAGTTCATGGGATGCATTTTCAATAAACTGTTTCTGCTGGTAGAAAACAAGTTCATTGCGTTCAATCATCTCATTAATTTCAACATTTAATTCTTCAAACTCTGTGATTCTGTAAGTCTGCTTTTCCTGTGAAAATGGAATTCCGAACTGATATTTTTTAAGCTTATCCAGAATTCTGTAGAACGGTCTCATCGCTTTATTCAACAGATATCCATTGACAGCAACAATACTTATGACTAAAAGGATATAAAGTACAATCAACGCAGTCGTAAGATCGTAGATCAGCTCATCTTCCTCTACGGTAGAAGTTCTGATAACAAGCCTTTGCTGCTTTTTGAACTGATCAATGAAGTCTGCCTCAAGAACTCTGTAAGGCTGGTCTTTATCATCATATTCCATGTAGTACATTTTGTTGTAAAGCCTGCTTTTGTTTTGATAGCTTTCAGCTTTAATGGGATTGATTTTAAATTCATTAAATCCAAACTCATTATTGTTCAAAAGCTGAGGATTAAGATAAACAGCCTTAATGATCTGTATCTTTCTATCCCTTAAACCATCATCTACATTATCATGCACTTCATCCAGAATGTAGGCATAAAACAGACCTGCCCATACCGCTATAATCAGCAGCAGGATCATGATCAGGTATTTTATGGTATAGTATTTTAATGAGCTTTTCATCAGATAAATTTATATCCTATTCCGTACACAGCTTGGAAATCAGCTTCTGCATTGAGGTTTTTTAATTTTTTACGAAGATTTTTAATCTGAGAATAAATAAAATCCAGACTGTCTGCCTGATCGATATAGTCTCCCCAAATAGCCTCTGCTAAAGTTGTCTTCTGCAATGTTTTTTCCGGGTAGATCACAAAATAGTATAAAAGATCATATTCTTTCCGGTTAAGCACAAGCTCTTCATTGCTCACTTTTACCGTTCTGTTCTCCGGATCAATACTTATATTTTTGTAACGGATGATATTTTCGCCGTCCTGATTTTTTCTTCTGATCACAGACTTAATTCTCGCCATCAGCTCTGCAAGGTGGAAGGGTTTTGCAAGATAATCATCAGCCCCAATTTCCAGTCCGGTCACCTTATCATCTACGGAGTCTTTAGCAGAAAGGATGATCACAGGATCTTTCTTATGCATTCTTTTGATCTCTTTCAGCAAGTCGATTCCGTTTCCGTCAGGCAGCATAATATCGAGTAAAATACAGTCGTACTCGTAAGAAATAATTTTATCAAGTCCATTGCGATAGTTTTCTGCATACTCTACAATGAAATGTTCTGTTTCCAGAAACTTCTGTACGGTATCCTTCAGTTCGGGTTCATCTTCTACAATTAAAATCTTCATATTTCTGGATCTATAGGTTCTGCTGCATGATTTATTGATATCAAATATATGAAATTATACGCTGGAAGAATTGAAGAAGGAAACTGGAAGTTATGTGCATCTACATATTTACTTCCCTCTTCCAGCATCCAACTTCCATCCTTACAATCAATTCGATTTCACAAAGTGCCCGTCTGCATCAAAAACCAGACACAAACCATTCATTAAATCAATTTTATAGGTGTTGTATTTTCTTTCAATAGAATCTATCACACTGCAAGGGCGATTTCTTGTCATAAATGAAACGATATTCTTTCTAATCTGGGCAGAAGAGGTTTTTCTTCCGTCATTGTTTATTAAATTCCAGTTGACCATAATATTATTATTTTGTGTTTGTATTCAGTGTAGTATTAATCATCAATTCTTTTAAAATTCCCGTTTCTGTCGAATTCAAGCTCCAATCCGTTGGAAAGTTCTGCTTTGTAAGACCATCTTTTCTTTTCAACTTTAGTAATATAGGTATTGGGGAAATTCTTAGTACTATAATTTCTGATGGATGCAGGAATGAAACCATAAGGAATTTTCTGATGTTTACCATCTACTTCTTTCCAGTTTCCGCTGCTGTCAAATTCCATTTTCATTCCATTAGTTAGATACACTTTGTATTCATCTACACCGTAGATTTCTCTGTCTTCTATTGCTGAGCTTACTGGTATTCCTTTAAAATAGGAAGAAAGAAAGGTTTTAGCTGTTTTGGGTAGCTGATTCGCATTGATTGCCCTATCCTGAGCAAAAAATAAACCTCCACTCAATAAAAATAAGATCATTAATACTCCTGTGATTTTCTTTACATTTTTCATACTATTACATTTTTCTGTTATTATTATGAAGCAAAGTTCTTAATCAATTTGGGAAAGAATTGGGAAAAATGATTTTGGTGGGGAATATTTAATTTAACTACAGATTGACACAGATGTTTGTGTTGGTTTCTAAAAGTATTAAAATAAAAAGCCATCAAGATAATCTCAATGGCTTTATAAACTGTATTTTCAAATTTTATTTCTTTTAATTATTCTTCACCAGAATATTTAAACTAAAATTGGAAACTATATTTCTTCTTGCATCATTTCTCATCAGATACACCCTAATTTTATATGGGCCCGATAAAGATAATGTTCCTGCAAAATTATTTCCTTCTGAACTTCCTACAAAAATAGCTTCATCCTGAGAGCCCGGAGGTAATACATTAAAATAACAACTTCCTTTATCCGCTTTAAAAT
The DNA here is from genome assembly GCF_004119445.1 of Chryseobacterium sp. CH21. Lineage (GTDB taxonomy): Bacteria > Bacteroidota > Bacteroidia > Flavobacteriales > Weeksellaceae > Chryseobacterium. The sequence goes on from NZ_QICI01000069.1 coordinate 75,441, forward strand.
CAACGTTCAATATCTGATTTTCCTTTGCAGTAACAATATAATCTACCATTTGATATCCTTTTACGGTTCCCTTTATCAATACGGAAGATTTACCTACTTCAAACTTTACTTTCTGTGTTTTAATATCTTGAGAAAAGGCATCTATCCCCAAAACAAATACAAACATCAATAATACTTTTGAAAAAAGTGCAATGTGATTTTTTTTCATATTGAGTAATTTTAAGGTTATTACGATCAAAGTTACAAATAAAAATATTTTTTATTATAAATAATTTTTAAGCTGTAATAAATTCTCAATTACTTTGATCTTGCTGATATCATCTCTCTTTTTATCTATGTCAAAGAAAATAGCATCCATTCCGAAGTCTGTAGCTCCCATAGCATCTGCAATCCAGTCGTCACCAATCAGGATGCTTTCTTCTTTTCTGGCTTCGGAAAGACCTAAAGAATATTCAAAAATCCTAGGATTCGGCTTTCTTACCCCAATTGCATCTGCGCTGGTAATTGTTTTAAAATAAGGTGCAATTCCAGACAGGGTACATTTCCTTTCTGTAACCTCCTGAAATCCATTGGAAATAATGTGTAATGTATAATTCTTAGCTTTCAGATATTCCAAAATGTCCTCAGCGCCTTCTACCAGTTGGTTATGACTCACAATATTATCAAGGAAATTTTCTTCAAAATAAAGAGCGAGCTCTTTATTATCGATTCCAAAATGTTTAAATGAATCATAAAAACGGTGTTCTCTCAAGTACTCTTTGCCAATAATCCCGTCTCTGATCCTTTCCCACAATTCTTCGTTAATATCGTGATATACAGAATGAAATTCTTCAAAGTCTATAGCATACTTCGAAGTAATTTCCTGTTTTTCAAAAAGATCTTTGATGGTAAGATAGGCATTTCTGCGGTGATCCCAGAGTGTGTTATCCAGGTCAAAAAAAACATGCTGCATTTTCATACAGCACAAAGTTAATAATTTTAATTTTTTGAAATAGGATAATTTTTGCTCTTGCTTTTCACAATCTCAAGGCTTTTGGAAAAATTCAGCAAAAAATCAATTGTTTGTTTCTTAGGTTTCAAAGTTTTCACTTTTAAGGAGTCATTTTTTTCATAAGCGAAGTATGTTTTCCTTAAAACGTGAAATTTCACAAAATATTATTTATCTGGTTAATATTATGTTGTTTTCATCCATGATTTTTCTCAGGTTAATGAGCGCATACCGTACTCTTCCCAAAGTGGTATTAATGCTCATCTCTGTATGATCTGCAATTTCTTTGAAACTCAGCCCATCAAAAAACCTCAGTTTGATGACCTCCTGCTGGTTGAGGGGTAAAAATTGCAACATCTTCAACAGATCCTCCTGAATCTGATTTGTTACAAGCTGATCTTCAATATTTTCTGAAGGTTCTCTGATCAAATCAAAAATAGAATATTCATCCGTTTCAAAAGTAGTTTCCGAAACTTTGATATTCTTTGCTTTTGACCTGAAATGATCGATGATTAAATTATGGGAAATTCTTTTCGCCCAAAGAATAAATTTACCTTCTTCGTTATAGCGTCCTTCTTTCAGCATGACAATAATCTTCATGAATGTATCCTGAAAGATATCATTGGCTAAATCTTCATCATTAATTTTGTAAAAAATGAATGTAAAAGTTCTCTCTGATGTCGGTGAATAAGGGTTGATAATGCGCCCTCGTCTCCTTTCTGGTAAAGGGAAATTAGTAAACTATCCGATTTTGATTTCATAACTCTTCTCAATATAAATATTTGCAGACAGGCATTCCTCCAGATATTTCTTCTGGCCTTTGCTGTATAAACAAAACAGTTCTAAAGTAGAGTCACTTCTATAGGCGGGTACAATTATTATGATGTAAATATAATAATTTTTTAATAACTGTTAACCTATTATTAAATTTTATAGAGAAAAATCTAAAAAAAATCATTTAAACATGTCATGAATGAACACGGTAGGGATATTTAATGTAAAATTAACATTCAATCCTTTCATTTCTTTTCCGTTCAATCTCGTATTTCCGATAGGAAATGCATAGCCGCCAGTAAGGTCCAGCATCCCAAACAGAGTAACTCCAATCTTCGGAGCAATATATTTGGTAGTTCCTTCCACTCCGGCTAAGAAGTAATAAGAATGATAGAAATCCACATTTTTTTCAAAATTAAGAAGAACGTCTGCCTGCAGCTTCGGCATAATGGCAAACTTGGAGCCTGCAACGCCCATTAAAGCAGATCCTCCCAATCTATAAATTACATCGTCATTCTTAAGAAAAAGCAATTTGCCCCCTACTTCACCAAAACTTTGGTTCTGGTAGGTATATCCCACACTGATCATTTTATGCATGGTATATTGAGCTTTTATCATTGTACTAAGCAAAACCATGGATAGGATGGCAACTACAGTTCGAAAATTCATCATCTTTCTATATTATTAAGGTGTAAAATTAAAAAAAACTGCCTTATCCAGAGATAAAGCAGTTCATTTATTATTCTTTAAAAAGAAAATTAAATTCCAAAAGCGGTTTTAATTTCCTCTACTTTGTCTAGTTTTTCCCACGTAAAGAACTCAAGACCTTCTAATGTAAGCTCATTTTTATGTCCTTTGTTGAACGTTTTATCAGCTACATAATGCTCTTTACCCATGTGTCCGTAAGAAGCTGTTTCCTGATAAATAGGATTTCTTAATTTTAAATTCTGCTCAATCGCATAAGGTCTTAAATCGAAGATTGCAGAAACTTTTTTCGCAATATCTCCGTCATGAAGATCTACTTTTGCAGTTCCGTAAGTGTTAATATATAAACCGCAAGGCTCAGCTACTCCAATCGCGTAAGAAACCTGTACCAAAACTTCATCAGCTACTCCTGCAGCTACTAAGTTTTTAGCAATATGTCTTGTAGCATACGCAGCACTTCTGTCTACTTTAGATGGATCTTTTCCTGAAAAAGCACCTCCTCCGTGAGCCCCTTTACCCCCGTAAGTATCAACGATGATTTTTCTACCAGTAAGACCAGTATCTCCGTGAGGTCCTCCGATTACGAATTTTCCTGTAGGATTGATATGATATTTGATCTGATCGTTGAATAAAGCTTTAATTTCTTCCGTTTGTTGTGCAACAACTCTTGGTACAAGAATATTCTTAATATCCTCACGAATCTTATTCAACATTTCTTCTTCGCTTCCGAAATCATCATGCTGAGTGGAAACTACAATAGAATCAATTCTGATTGGCTTATGATCGTCAGAATACTCAATCGTTACCTGGCTTTTTGCATCAGGACGAAGGTAAGTGATTTCTTTATTTTCTCTTCTGATTGCAGAAAGCTCTTTAAGGATGGTGTGGGCAAGGTCCAATGCAAGAGGCATATAATTAGCCGTCTCATTGGTAGCATATCCGAACATCATTCCCTGGTCTCCTGCACCCTGAGCATTAGCTTTAGCTTCAAAAGACCCATCATTTACAGCTCTGTCAACCCCCTGGTTAATATCAGGTGACTGCTCATGGATTGCAGAGATCACTCCACAAGAATCTCCATTGAACATATACTCTCCTTTGGTATATCCAATCCCGTTGATTACTTCTCTGGCAATGGTCTGTACATCAAGGTAAGCATCAGATTTTACTTCTCCTGCCAGTACCACCTGTCCGGTAGTTACAAGAGTTTCACATGCAACTTTTGAGTTTTTATCATATGCTAAGAAATGGTCGATTAATGCATCGGAAATTTGGTCGGCAATTTTATCCGGATGTCCTTCTGAAACTGATTCAGATGTAAATAAATAAGACATATAATTCTTTTGTTTTTAAAGATTTAAAAATAATGTTTGCGAAAAATATGAATAGGATTGCCCAGAAAAAAGAATACTGTTTTAGCATTTTTTTATAGAGGTTGCAATCAGGTCAAATTTTTCCTCGTAATAAACGTCAGCAAATTTAAGCACTATTTTCGTAATACTCAAAAATTTTGTTTATTAATTACATTTTTATTTAAATTGATACCCGTTGTGCATTATGAATGCAAAAAAATAAGTTGTTCATTCGATTGAAAACCAGTAAATTGTTTTTGCTACAAAACATTTACAATGAACAACTTAATTGCAAATTACGGAAGAATTTTGGAAGTTTTACGGGAAATTTCAGATGAAACACTTTTATCTTA
>NZ_QICI01000003.1 GCF_004119445.1 Chryseobacterium sp. CH21
CGCATCGCTATGGAACTTCGGGATATGATTACCGCAATTTTAATAATATTTGCGGGGGGTGATCCTGCAAAAGTCTTCAAAACTTAAAACATAAAAATGGTCGGAAATTTCTTCCGACCATGACTACTAAAAATGGGGCGTTTTTATTTTACATAAACTTTTGAAGACTACTTAGAGATTTTTTTGGAATAAAAACAAAATTCCTACTTTAAACAACATAACTGGTAAAGAACTTTATATTCTAAAATTACCCTCATACACAAAATGTGAATATATTCTTCTTATTACTTTTAATCTGTTGTGCATTTTAAATGATACTTGCTTTTAAGTTATTAATATTTCTGTTGAAGTAACCTTGTTAATAAATTGCACAACGGTTAAAGCTATTATTTTAGTTCATTATCTGGTTTTAAAACCTTCAAAACTCTTTGCATAATTGCTTGTTTCATTTACAGAGCAAACTATATGAAGTTTATATCCATAGATGAAATTATTCAGCATATTTACAGATTTTTGAAGTAGCACTTCTAGAAACTTTACAAACTTACACCACCATACTATAAACAATGAATAGCTTCTCAAATTCATTAAAACTTCTTGCTGTTTTTAACCGTATTTCAATAATCTTATTAACCAATCTAAGCTTAACCCGGTCTATTTTTTACCCAAGAGTATCAGAATTGTGGCGAAAAGGATGATTTTCACTATCATTTCCAAATTCTTTAGTTTTAGAATTCGTCTTTGATTAAGCAAAATATTTTCATTTGATATTCTTCATAAAACTTCCAAAATTCTTTCATAATTAGCTTGTAAGTTGTTCATTGTAAAAGTTTTACTTCAGAAACAATTTGCTGATTTTCAATCAAATGAAAAACTTTATTCTTTTTAATTTATAATGCACAGAGAATTATTTTTAAGAAAATAAAAATAAAAACAATAATATTAATTTTATTTTATAATTTTATTACATAAATAAATATATTCTATTATTATAATTATATAGAATATTGTTATGTTTTTAAATTCAACATTTGCACAAAATAACATTATTATATTTCATTAAAAACAACCCATATAATTATGAAAAAATAACTTTATCCATTGTAATTGCCTTAACGACTTTTTCAGCAAAAACAATAGCGCAGGTAGGTATTAATACTACAACACCTGCTGCAACTTTGGATATTATCCCAAAAAATTCAACAGGAACTTCTACAACAGTAGATGGACTTCTGGTACCGAGAGTAGACAGACAGCGTGCCCAGAGTATGGCCTCTGTCCCTGTATCTACCCTAATCTATGTCAACAGTACGGCGACAGGGACACAAACAGGAACTGCAATTAATATAGATGCTGTAGGGTTCTATTATTATAACGGAACTGCATGGGTAAAAATAAGTCCTCCACTCAATATTTATAATACTAACGGAACGCTTACCGGAAACAGAACTGTAACTCAGGGAGCCAGTACTTTGGCTTTTACCTCAAATATTGTCAACGGATTCTCTGTTGCAGGAAATACCTTCTCTGCAGATGGAGCCAACAGCAGAATAGGCATAGGAACTGCTGCTCCCACCACTAAACTCCATGTAGAAGGCAGTCAGTTTCTGAATGCAGCTGTCACCGGAGCAGCAACGAAAGATGCTCTGAACATCAATGTAGGTCAGGATGGCTTTTTATACGGTAACCGAACAGATAATTTCGGGATCAACATAAGAACCAATTCTTCTGCAGATACAGGCCCTATTGCCCGTATTAATTTTGGAGATATTTCAACAGGAACCATAAGCGGTAACGGACAACGTTATATGTCATTCAGTGTAGGAAAACCTCTTAATGAGCTTATGTATCTCACCAACGTTAACGGTGGAAATGTAGGAATCGGAACCATCAGTCCCAATACAAAGCTTGAAGTTAATTCAGGAACAGCAGGAATAAGCGGGATGAGATTTACCAATCTTACCTCTGCCACTACTGTAGGAGCCGGCCAGACTTTAGGAGTAGATAATTTGGGAAATGTAGTCACTTTACCCAATCCCACTACTGCCAGTGTAACGACTTTTGAAGTTGCATCTACAACAGAGCCTACCTTTAATGTCAGCGATACAGGCTATACAATCATTTCAGGGACCAGCCAAAATGTCACGATTCCCGCCGGAGGAAAAACATTGTTCATTAATTTTATGCTTGGAATTGATTATCTTAGTCTTCCTCCCGGATCAGGAGGAGGAAATTATCAGGCCACTTTATTTATAGACGGTGTTGCAACCAATGAGTATATGGTTACTCAGGAATCTGGTGTAGGACTTCAGACTCAATTCAGCTTAAGCAGTGTTAAGTTTTTAACTGCCGGTTCCCACACTTTGGATGTGAGAATGAGAAGGTCTGCAAATAACGGCACTACACCCGGGGCTTTAATGACATGCTCACCAATTTCCATGTCTTTCAATGCCTCTTATATTAATTAAGCAACAATCCTCACTTTCTAAAACAAAAATACTGTTCCTATAGTAGGAATAGTATTTTTTGTATATCCTTGTGACAACATTTAATTTATATTATAAATCAAAATTCTGCCTCTCATTTTCCATTCTGTTTCTTGTGATTATCATTAAGTTTAATAACATTCAGTGGTTTTATTCAAAAAAAAATCATTATTTTTATTTAAAATTGAATAACACATGAAAATTATATTATTTCCCCTACTTCTTATATCCGCTGTGCTGACGGCTCAAAAAAGGGATAAATTAATACCTTTTTCTAAAACAGATACTATAAAAAAATTAAATACGGAAAAATTACCCGGATCTTTTGGAATGAAACAAGATCAGAATAAAAGACTCTATAAAATGCTGGTTAAAAAGCCTGATGCCATTATCTATCTTGCCTTGAAAGAGCCTTCAAAAGATCATTCTCAATACAAAATTTTAAATGCCATCACCCCGGAAAAAACTCAGGTGAATCCTAAAAAACTAATACCATCCAAATAATCACAAAAACAATTATCATGGGAAAATTTATCATCTCTAAAAGAACAAACGGAGACTTTCAGTTTAACCTAAAAGCGGGAAACGGACAGGTTATTTTGACCAGTCAGGGATACAGTACAAAACCATCCTGCGAAAACGGAATCGGATCTGTGAAAACCAACTCACAGGAAGATTCAAAATTTGAAAGAAACACGGCCAATGATGGCAGATCTTACTTTAATCTTAAAGCAGCAAACGGACAGATCATAGGAACCAGCCAGATGTATGAATCTGACAACGGCATGGAAAACGGGATAGAATCTGTAAAAAATAATGCCCCCCATTCGCCTATAGAAGATGAAACCGACTTATAAAATCATCTGAAATAATTTTAATAAAAATGCCTTAAGTTTTTAAGGCATTTTCTATTTTTGTATTCTATTTTTCATTAGCAATGACAAAAGAAGAATTACTGAATAAAGCAATCAAAATTGCCGATAAGGCTCATAAAGGACAAACTGATAAATACCATGCTCCATACATTGCCCACGTAATGCGTGTGATGAATTATGGTAAAACACTGGATGAAAAAATTGTAGGGGTGCTACACGATGTTGTAGAAGATCATCCACAGGAGTTCAGTCTGGATTATTTAAGATCTGAAGGATTTCCTGAATATATTATTTTTGCCATCAGCTGTCTTACGAAATTTGATCCGGAAGAAGATTATGATGAATTCATTAAAAGAACAGAAAGATCTCTCCTATCCGTTGCTGTAAAATTGAATGACCTTCGTGATAATATGGATCTTAGAAGAGTAAACAGAGAGCTTACTCCTAAAGACATCAAAAGATTCAACAAATACCTGAAAGCTTATCGTTACCTGATAGAGAAATATTAATAAAAAAACACAATGACTAATAACCTACCCAAAATTTCATCGGCTTATCAATCTAAGCTGATTTCTGCTATGGTATCTATTTCAGTTTTTTTCCTGATGTATCTGATACTCATTCTCGCCTCCCTCCTGATGATATTCTTATTAGGATATGGAGCCATAAAAATGCTGAGTGTTTCTGTTAATTATTTTACAGTTTTAGGGGCGGCAGGACTCTTGAGTGTGGGCGTTTTTGTGTTTATATTTCTTGTTAAATTCATTTTCAGAAAAAACCATTACAGTACCCGCCATTTGCTGGAAGTGAACAGATCTCATCAGCCCGAACTGTTTGCTATTATTGATGAAATTGTAGCTGAAACAAAGGTAAAAGCACCACAAAAAGTTTTCCTCTCACCGGATGTAAATGCCAGTGTAAGCTATAATTCTATTTTCTGGAGCATGTTTCTGCCTGTGAAGAAAAACTTAACGATCGGCGTTGGACTGATCAATGCTACAAGTGTAGGAGAACTAAGAACAATCCTTGCTCATGAATTTGGGCATTTCTCCCAAAAAAGCATGAAAGTAGGCGGTTATGTGAACCAGGCTGAAAAAATCATTTTCGAAACCGTTTACAATAACAAAGACTACGAAAATTTTATCATGGAATTTTCAGGAGGGAATGCTATTTTTAAAGTTTTTGGTCTTATTTCGGTCAGTTTTATTAATGCTTTTCAGTCTGTTCTTAAAAGCATGTCCAATTTTCTTTTCAAAAATCATGCTTCGCTGCAAAGAGAGATGGAATATCATGCAGATGCTATTTCAACCTATATTACCAATCCTGAAGAACAGGCTTCATCTTTATTAAGGTTGGAATTAAGTGATATTGCTTTTAATAATTCTTTTAATTTTTACGTTGAAAGCAATCAAAAATACCTTCCAAAAGACCTGTACAGGAACCAGTTTTCTTTAATGAAAATTTTATCCGAAAGAAATAATCATCCTTACGTAAATGGTCTCCCAAAAATAGATGCCGAAGATCTTACCCGTTATAATAAATCCAGAATAGAAATTGAAGATCAATGGACTTCTCATCCTGATATTTTAAAAAGAGTTGAAAGGATTAAAACAAACGAAACCAGAAATGCATCCACAGACCACAGATATGCGAAAGAGATCATCAGTGGATTTGATAAGATCTGCGAAATCATGACCTCAAAATACCTGACTTTATGTACAGTGAAAAACGTAGGAGAAGTGATAGAGGATGAAACTTTCATCAAACTCTATCTGGATAATAATATCTATAAGACCTTCACGTCAAACTTCAATGGATATTACGAAAGACATAATCCTATCATAGAAAATATCGAATCTGTAATTTCTGATACTTCCTCTCATGATAATGGAGATTTATTCAGTGATAAAAAAGTATCTTTAGTTTACGAAAAATCAGGAATAGAAGGAGACATTCAAACACTGCAATACCTTGCCTCCTATCCGAAAGAAATAAAAACATTCAGATTTGACGGCACTTTATATAAAGCAAAAGATGCTTCAAGCCTTATTCCAAAATTGGAAAGTGAACTGAGAAGAGTAAAAGAAGAGCTTCTGGAAAATGACAAAGCTATTTTTCAGCATTATTACCATGTTTCCAACGAAGATAGTAAGAAAGAACTTCTTAGTAAGTACAGGAATTTTGCCGTATTAGACAGGGAATTCGATGTATTTCAGAAAAGTCTTAATGATTTTACAGTACATCTGCAGTTTATGGCTGTTACACTACCCTTTGAAGAAATCCGTCAACACAGAGCCAAGCTATTGAAAGCAGAAGAACCTTTTAAACTAAAGACTAAAGAACTGATCGAAAATTCTGCTTATAAAGATGGTTTAAAGATTGAAGACAAAATCATCTTACAGGAGTTTGTAAACTCTGAGTACATTTATTTCAATAAAGACAAATACCTTGAACATGAAGTAAATTCCATATCATTACTTATTGAAAAATATCGGGAATTACTGAATGATCATTATCTTAATTCTAAACTTGAATTGCTAAACTTTCAAGCAGATTTAAACAAGAATTAATCCGCACCCGGGAAATCGTAAGTTTTCGTGTGATGGTCTGTTCCGTCGATATTGATGTTTAACGCAAGGTAAACGAAATGTAAATTTTTGTTTCCTTTTGCTTCAAATTCGCGCTGCCACAGATATCCGCTCACGATACCGAAATACTCATCAATCTGATAGCCGAAACCGCCATAGACTCTGTTTCTGGCGAAAGTAGGCTTCATCGGAGAGACAAAGAACACCTCGTCATAAGCATTGGCGAAAACAGTTCCTTTCTTAATGGTTTTTGCATTTAAAGGAACACTTACGTTCAGACGATATCTGTAACGCATTCTCTGGGAAGTCTGATCTGTTTTTGGCTCATAGAACCAGCTCTTTTCAGCACGGAAACGGTTCTCAAACTTTACGATACCCTTTTTGATATCGATAACATCCTGCAGCCATACCCTGAACTCTTCTCTGCTTAAGCTATGCTCCTTATAATTCGCATATCTTCCAAGCCCAACAAAAGGTTTATGGTTTTTGGTAAGATTATACCCTAAGCCCCCTTTTATCTCATAATAATCAGGGTAGGTATAATCTTCGTTACCACGCATCTGTCCCTCAGCATAAAGGAAAAACTTCGGATGAAACTTATAGGTCAGAGTCACTGCATTGAAGCTGGAAATGTGTTCCTGTGCTTTAAAAAAAGAAATTCCAAGTAGTAAACCTAAACCTATAAGACGTTTCATAAAAAATTTTTGCAAATGTATATTTTTTAACAATTTGTTAATGTTAACTTTTATTCATTCCGGGTTAACATTTACTTAATATTAATCGTGTATGAAAAACCAATGTGGAACCATCTTTGCGGCATTGCTACCCCAAACGCTTCCGTATATTTTGTATTGGTAATATTGTTAATCAGCACATACACAGAGTAGTCTTTTTTAGCAAAACTCAGCTTTTCATCAAGCAGGTTATAACTTCCTAAATTCACTCTTTCATTATACCTGTAAACAAGCTCATTCGTGAAATTTTTCAGGAATTTGACCTCTAATTTAGAAACCAGCTGATGCTTCAGATTGTCCAGTATATATCTTGAAACCAACCCGTTCTTTTCTTCATATTTGCTGTCGATATAAGTATATCCAACTGTATATTTCAACCAATCCATCGGTCTGTGGCTCCACTCTGCCTCAATTCCTTTGGTTTTGATATCCCCTACATTCTGGGCATACCAGACTTTATCGCTCAGGTCTTTTTTCACCCAGTCAATGGAATTGCTTGAATTTCTTACAAATCCGCTTACTTTGGCTAGAATTTTACTATTCTGGAACTGATATCCAACTTCTGATGACAACGCATTTTCAGGCTGTAGCTCCTGATTTCCCTGTTCTGTTTTACTTATATAATAAAGATCGGTAAAGGTTGGAATACGGTGTACTTTTGCAATGTTTCCGTACACTTTATGATTAGGATTAAAGTTATATCCTACATCAAGTCCCGGATAGAAAAAGTTTCCTTCCTTCGAATAATTAGCCCATGAAATTCCCGGACTGATGCTTAGTTTTTTATCCAGTAATGAAAAATGATGTTCAAAGAAAACCTGGGATACAAAACGGTTTCTATTCCCCAAATTACTGCTTACTAAAAATTCTTTTCTCAATTCAACACCAATTCCGGTTGTTCCCAATCCCCACTCATAACTGGAGTTCACTTCTCCACCCACATTATTTCCGATGTGCATATTTCGGTAAAAATCCGGATTCCATCTGTCATAAAGGTACATATCCTGTCCCCTTCTCCAGTATACATTAGAATTAAGTTTCAGCTTTCCAAAAGTCTGCTGATGAGCCACACTTACAATGGAAGCCTGCGTTTCCTCATACTGTTTTGTGGCAGCACTGGAAGCATAAAAGCCGTTAGCCCCGAATTTCTTTTCCGAAAAACCTGCCTGTACTCTTACATCTCCGTTTTTGATATTCAGTTTTCCCTGATAAAATACATTTCTGATCTCATAATCAGTATTAAACATATATCCTTCTGAAGAGGCAGAATTTGCCTGAAGAGAATTCGTAAACTTCTCATTTCCAATCTGCGCATTGAATCCCAGGCCATACGTACTGAAGTCTCCTCCATCTGCACTGATCTTCACTTTCTTCCCTGGCGAAACTTTGGTAATGATATTGATAACACCTGCATAAGCATTCTGCCCAAAACGTCTGGCAGCCGGTCCTTTTATGATTTCTATCTTTTCTACGTCATCCAGATCTACCGGAATATTCATACTATTATGTCCCGTCTGGGAGTCATTCATTCTGATTCCGTTCAGAAGCAGAAGAACCTGCTCAAAAGAACTTCCACGGAAACTGATATCACTCTGTACCCCATTAGCACCTCTTCTTCGGATATCCATTCCTGGTACCTGCTGAAGAATTTCATCAATACTTTTAGCCGGAGAATTTACAATATCTTCTCTGGTGATGACACTGATGTTCTGGTTGGCACTTTTATAAGGGGTAGAGATAAATTTCCCCTGAAATTCAATGCTTTCAATATCCGTTGTCTTTTCCTGTGCGTTTACCCAAAGTAAAGATCCAAGAAAAAAAGCACTTCCTATCTTTTTGATCATAATCGTTTCCGTAGTTTTTTTAACAGAGTCCAAAAGTAAGGGAGTTCACCAAGACAGACAAATGATAGTTGTCATAAAAAAAGATGCAACGGAATGCTGCATCTGTGTGAGGGAGTAATTCTATCTTTTTCTCATTAAATGTGTAACTAGATCTCTGAATAATTTTCTCATTTCTATATTACATATTTACGAGTACAATTTTAAATAATTTTGCAACATAAAACAATACTTAAATTAAAAAAATAGAATGTATTTTGTAAAATAATGAAAAACACTATAAAATAAACACTAAATCAATAATAATTCAACAAAAAATAGTATTTTTTATTTAGAAATTATAGACTTTATCACAGCACAATTTCACTTTAAGAGGATGAAAAGGATAAAAAAATTATAGTTTAGTTACAACTGAGGCAGTATCTTTAAGTGGAACCTGATAACTTAAAAAGACGGCAAACATCTTATCCAAAAAAACTAATTTAAAAATTCAACAGTAATAAAAATAAGTGTAGTATTTCCTATATTCTCTAAATTGTGTATGAAATAATTTTCTTCATTTAAATCTGCAAAATATTTAGTATCACCAATTTCGTACTCACTTTCAACAATAGAACCATCATTGTAATAAGATATGGCTTTCCCTTCTGTTAATACTGTCCAAAAATATCTATTTTCATGTTTATGAAAGGGTAAACTTTCACCTGCTGGCAAATGTATTTGCCATATTCTAAAATCGTTATTTTCAAACACAATTCTATCTCCAATGTGCTTGTTACCTTCTGCAGAAGCTAAACTTAGTTTGATTTCTGCAACCCATCTGCTCCAATCGCCAGGATGAGATATTATATTTTTTTTCATTTTTTATAATTTAATCAATTATTTTTTGGTTTATCTAAAATTTTTGCCAGGTTATTTCGGGTGACAATGGTAATAAAGCCTACGATAACTCCAATAAAAAGAGGAAATAAAAGTTCAGAGATAATAGTTTTATGACTTACACCAGAGGCAAAAAATACAACTGTTCCTAAAAATGTTGCAGGAACCATTTCTGACCAATTTTCAAAACATTCTAGAAATACCAGCAGAGTTCCTACCACAAAAATGATGAGCCCGTTCATGTATAAATCATTACCTGTATTTTTCATAATAATTGTTGAAAGTAGAGCTAATACAATCCCTATACTAAATGCAAGAAACATTTTCATCGCCTTCTTAAGATTACTTTGATGCAAAAAATAATTTGCCCAAGAGAAAAAAACAATCCATGTAGTTATTCCAAGGATACCACAAAAAACAAAAACCAACCCCGATATTAAACCAACTAATAAAGAATGTGCCATTGTTTTTTTCATAAAAAATAATTTATACCACAAATCTAGCCTCTACTACCCATCCACTATTTGTAAAAATTCATTTAGTTTTTGTAAAAATTAATCACAAAATAATTTTGACTTTCTTTTAAGGAATTTTATACACTTTTTGAGCAGAGCAGCTGAGAGCTTCGCCACTTCAATATTTTGGAGCTTAAAAAAATAACATTCAGTCTTCAACCATAAAAAGGAGGTTTTTAGAGCAGCATCCACGCCTGTCGACCTACTCTGCTCTTTTACTTTTTCAAGTGATAAACTGACGGGGCTACCGGAATGGATGAGAAAAGAAACGTTTCCAAACTGAGAATTCTGGCGGTAAGGTTTCGCAAGTGTATTATTGTATTGCTAATCTTTAATAAAAGCATTAGTCAGCTGTATCCGTTAAGAGTCATCATCTTTATCAGGAACAAAAAACTGATCATACATTCGTGTAGGTTAACGTTTACAATAATCATTCTTAACAATAATATAAGCATAAAGTTTTCGCTAAAATTTCGTAATTTTGTGGGTCTTAATTTTACGATGAAAAACATTCTTTTTCAACCGTAATTTTGTTGGCATTCTTTAAGAATGTTTTTACAAGATACCGAATGAATTCAGGGATAAAAGTAAAAGTTCAATTGATGACAGCCCCGGAATATTCTGAGGCAAAACACCATTACTGACAGCCTTAATGCTGTACAGTCTTTTTATGAATAAACAAAATATGGCTAACACAACAGAAATAGATATAAAAAAACAGATTTTCGTTAAGAATGCACATCTTAACAATCTGAAACATATAGACGTCCTGATTCCGAAAAACAAACTGATTGTTATTACAGGAGTTTCAGGAAGTGGGAAATCATCTTTGGCCTTTGATACAATTTACGCAGAAGGACAGAGAAGATATGTGGAAAGCTTAAGCTCGTATGCCCGTCAGTTTTTGGGAAAATTAGAAAAACCAAAAGTAGATGATATCAAAGGGCTTGCGCCTTCTATTGCCATCCAGCAGAAAGTAATTTCTTCCAATCCACGTTCTACGGTAGGAACTTCTACAGAGATCTACGATTATATGAAGCTTTTATTTGCAAGAATCGGAAAAACCTTTTCCCCGGTTTCCGGAGAAGAAGTGAAGAAAGATTCTGTTTCGGATGTGGTTGACTTCATCAAAGCCTCTAAAAAAGATACTTCTTTTTTACTGACTGCACCGTTGGAATATGATGCCGATAATTTTAAAGAAACCTTAAATGTTTTAAAACTGGCAGGTTTCACAAGGCTTGAAATCAATGGAAATCTGGCTGGAATTGAAGATCTGGAAAGCTTTGGTTTCACTCCTGAAAAAGGAATGGCAATTAATCTTGTTATCGACCGTTTCTCGTATGAAGAAGACGAAAGTTTTCTACAAAGGCTTGCAGACTCTATTCAAATGGCGTTCTATGAAGGACGCGGATATTGTTCATTAAAGAATACAGATACTGAAAAAGTAAAAGAATTCTCCAATAAATTTGAACTGGACGGAATGGAGTTCCTTGAACCCAACGTTCATTTTTTCAGCTTTAATAACCCATACGGAGCATGCCCTGCATGTGAAGGATATGGAAAAGTAATAGGAATTGACGAAGATCTTGTTGTTCCTAACAAAACCTTATCTGTTTACGAAGATGCTGTAGTCTGCTGGAGAGGAGAAACCATGAGTGAATGGAAAAAAGATTTCATCAAAAAAGCAGGTGACTTCCCTATCCACAAGCCTTATCATCAATTAACAAAAGAACAGAAAAACTTCCTTTGGAAAGGTGACGGAAAAGGCAATTTCCCATGCATCAATAATTTCTTCAAAATGCTTGAAGAAAACCTTTATAAAATCCAGTACAGAGTAATGCTTTCGCGTTACAGAGGAAAAACCCTTTGTCCTACCTGTGAAGGATTGAGACTTCGTGAAGAAACAAGCTGGGTAAAAGTAGATGGACACAACATCCAATCGATGATTGAACTTCCTTTGGATGAATTAGCTCCGGTAATCAATGGATTAAAGCTTTCAGATCACGACAAAGAAGTGGCCAAAAGACTGACCTACGAAATCACAACCCGTCTGGAATTTTTATTAAAGGTAGGATTAGGATATTTAACATTAAACAGAACATCCAATACCCTTTCAGGAGGAGAAAGCCAGAGAATCAATCTGGCAACCAGCCTGGGAAGTTCTTTGGTAGGTTCTATTTATATATTAGATGAGCCTTCTATCGGGTTACACTCCAAAGACACAGAAAATTTGATTGAAGTATTGAAAAATCTTCGAGATCTTGGAAATACCGTCATTGTGGTGGAACATGATGAAGATGTAATGAGAGCTGCTGACTATATTATTGATATTGGTCCGGAAGCAGGTTATCTTGGTGGCGAGCTGGTATTTGCAGGAGATTATAAGGACTTGAAAAAAGCCAACACCCTTACTTCAGAATACCTTACCGGAAGACTTGAAATAGAAGTTCCGAAGAAACGAAGAAAAGCAAAAGAATGGATTCATATAAAAGGAGCCCGTCAGAATAATCTTAAAAATATAGATGTAGACGTTCCTTTGGAAAGTCTGGTGGTGATTTCCGGAGTTTCAGGGAGTGGAAAATCTACTTTGATGAAAGAAATCCTTACCAATGATATCCAGATCCAGCTTGGAATGGGTGGTAAAAAGGGAGACTATGATTCTGTAGAATTTCCAAAAAAACTGATCAAAAATATTGAATTGATTGATCAGAATCCGATTGGAAAATCTTCCCGTTCAAACCCCGTTACTTATTTAAAGGCTTACGATGACATCCGTGATCTTTTTGCGAAGCAGAAAGTAGCTAAATGATGGGTTATAAGCCTAAACATTTCTCTTTCAACGTTGATGGCGGAAGATGTGATGAATGTAAAGGAGAAGGAGTAATCAACGTTTCCATGCAGTTTATGGCAGATATTGAGCTTGAATGTGAGGTTTGTAAAGGTACACGATTCAAAAATGAGATCCTTGAAGTAAGATTTGATGAGAAAAACATCTCTGATATTCTTCACATGACGGTAGATGAGGCATTGGAGTTCTTTAAAGATAACAATGAAGACAAAATTGTAACGAAACTGAGACCTCTTCAGGAAGTAGGTTTAGGCTATCTGCAGCTGGGGCAAAGCTCTTCTACCCTTTCCGGTGGTGAGGCACAGCGTGTGAAACTGGCTTCATTCCTTGTAAAAGGAGTAACAACAGATAAAACGTTATTCATCTTTGACGAACCTTCCACAGGGCTTCACTTCCATGATATTCAAAAATTACTGAAATCATTGCAGGCATTGATTGATCTTGGACATTCCGTGATTGTTATTGAGCATCAGCCGGATATCATCAAATGTGCCGATCATATTATTGACATCGGCCCAGAAGCTGGAAAACACGGTGGAGAAGTCGTATTTACAGGAACACCTGAAGATCTGACAAAAAATAAAAAGTCTCACACCGCAAAATATATTAAAGAAAAACTGGAACAATAAATACAATCGGCTGTTATAAAAACAGCCGATTTTTTATTAGATTCTCTATCTTTATTCAACCATTACAAAAATTATTTTTATGCCCTGGAATCCTGAATTATATGATCAGTACAAAGATGTACGTTACAAACCCTTTTACGATTTAGCAGCATTAATAAAACCTGAAAACAACATAAAAGCTATTGATTTAGGCTGTGGAACCGGAGAACAAACCTCTATTCTGACAGAAAAACTGACAGGTTCAACATTTTTAGGAATAGACTCATCGGCAGAAATGCTTGAAAAATCTAAAAATTTTGAGAATGATAATCTTCATTTTAAACTTCAGACCATTGAAGAAACAGCACAGTCTGATCAAAAATGGGATCTTGTTTTCAGCAATGCCGCTTTACAGTGGGCTGATGATCACGAAACTTTATTTCCTAAAATCATTGGATTGTTATCTCCCGGAGGTCAGTTAGCCATACAAATGCCTGTTCAGAAAGAGAATATCCTGAATCAGATTCTATCGGAAATGGCAGATGAAGAGCCTTATGCATCACAGTTAAATCACTTCAACCGTGATTCCCCAGTACTTTCTATGGATGATTATGCACAGATATTGTTTGATAACGGAATTCAGGATATTGAAATATTTCAGAAGGTTTATCCTATTATTGCAGATGATTACGAAGCCTTATATGCCTTTATTTCAGGAACCGCATTATTGCCTTATTTAGAGCGTCTGGAAGAAGAACATAAAGAACATTTCATCTCTGAATTTAAATCACGTATTGCAAAAAGGTTTACAAAATACCCAGCTATTTATGCATTTAAGCGCATTCTGATGTATGGACGTAAGAAATAAAAGATTTTTATGCTAAAGCTAAAAGGAGCTGCCACGAAAGCCAAATAATTTGGTTTCTGTCATTCTGACACAGAATGAAGTTCTGCGAACATTGTTCAAAGAATCTCATTGATAACTATGTCTATGAGATTCTTCACTACATTTCATTTCATTCAGAATGACACCTTTGTGACAGCTTCTTCTTTGGACCTCTTTACTCTTTCACATTATACAAAAACGGACTTTTCCTGATATACTCGGAATCCTCAATCTGAGAAGCTAAAAATTCCGCCAGATCTGCAGCACTGATTCCTTCACCTTTGCAGTCTGTGAGATTTGTTTCTAGTGGAAAATTTTCCTCTGTAAGATGAATCAATGGTAATCTTACTAACGTCCAGTCAAGGTTACTTTCCAAAAGAAATTCATACTCTTTTTGCTTATCAGCTGTGGTTTCTGGATAATTCTGATACATCCAGTCTGTAGCTATTTTTACCCCTTCATTTTTATGATCGGATGCTGTATTTACACTTAGACCAGTGGTTACAATATAACGCCTGATCCCATGATAATTCATTGCAGAGATGATATTTTTTGCAGCATCACTGAATATAGACTTCTCTCCTTTTGGTTGTCCTAAAGTACTCATGACAAGATCAGTTCCTTCAATTAATTTATCGATTGATGTTTCATCTCTTGCATCTCCTTGTAAAACTTCAATGAATGGATGTTGAAGGGTAAAATTTTCAGGATGTCTTAGTAAAAGTTTAAGTTGATATCCTTTCTCAAGAAGATTTTCTACCAGATATTTTCCGGATTTTCCGGTTCCGCCGATCACGGCAATTTTATAGGTTTTCATAATTATTTTTTAATATTAAATATCAACAATCAGCAGCAGATTAACCGTTAATGACCGTTGATACGGCAAACGACACATGGTATTTGCTTTTAAATATGATATAATAGAATTATTGGGTTCAGAAAATTGAACCTAAGATGTTCAGTGTTAAAAATAACACCTGACTCATTGTAATATGTATTACGAGATTTTAATGAAATAAAGTTACTTATTTTTTATCATTAAAAATCAAAAAATTATAAGATGCAACGGCTTTGTGGAGCGGAAATCAGGTTAATCAAAAAAATGATGTTCCTGCCGGAGTACTTGTATTTCCCCGGGAAGTTCAATTTCCGAAAGAATGGGTGGAGCGTTTTGTGAATGTAACCAGTTTTAAAAAGATGAATGAAGGAGTACACTTTGCCGCATTGGAATTACCTCATATATTTGCGGAAGAATTAAGATCATTCTTTTATTCTGTCCCATAAAAACCAATTCATGAAATGTATTTTATTCACTCTTATAACAGCTTCTATTTTTATCACAAGCTGTACCTTGCAAAAGAAAACTACTGAAAGTAATGATTATGAAGTAAGACTGGATACTTTAACCTTATTTGACCAAAGCAGAAACCGTAAGATTCCGGTTGCTTTTTATTATCCTAAAACAAATAAGAAAATTCCTAATCAACAGGTTATTATTTTCAATCATGGATATGGTTTTAATAAGGGGGGAGATTATTTTGTATATTCTTATTTAACGGAAAAACTGGCTTCAAAAGGTTATTTTACAGTAAGCATTCAGCATGAACTTACTACAGACAGTCTTTTACCAACAGAAGGAAATTTGCAGATCGTAAGAAGACCTTTCTGGCAAAATGGCTCTGATAATATTCTGTTGGTATTGAATGAGCTTAAAAATGCAAACCCGGAACTGGATTACCAACATCTGACTCTCGTAGGACATTCTAATGGAGGTGATATGGCAGCATTATTCACGAATCAGCATCCTAATCTGGTATATAAACTGATTACTTTGGATAACCGGAGAATGTTTCTGCCGAGAACTTCTGTTCCTAAAGTGTATACTTTACGCTCCAATGATTATCCGGCTGATGAAGGAGTATTACCCAACGAAGAAGAACAGAAGAAATATCATATGACGGTACAGCCTACCCTCATCAATCATGGACATATGGACAATAAAGGGACGGATGAGGAGAAAAAAACCTGAATGATTTTGTTTTAAAATACCTTTCTGAGCCTTAATTTCAGAGAACCACACAAGTTATCCACAATAAATTGTGGATAACTTGTGAATTTTAACATTAAATTCATATTTCGTATTAAATTTATTACTATATTTACTATGTAATAAAAATCGAAGTGGAAACTTTATTTGCTTTTCTTACTACTATTGAAATTGCAATTAAATTTGAAATAAAAATTTAAGCACAGCATTGTCGGCTGTGCTTTTTATTGTTGTCTAATTAAAAAAATGAGATGTATTTATCTACTGAATCTGCCTCTAAAGGGCAGATTCTTTTATCCATATACCCTTTTATAAAAAGGTTTCCAGAGTTTTTGAATTCTTGAAAATCTATTTATTCTAAACTGAATTATTGAGCCAATCAGAAAGCTGTTTTTTCTTTTATAAAAGCAAAATTCATTTTAATCAAATTGTTATTTATAATATTATAATTTTCTATGTTTTTCCTATGTACGGTATAACATTTGTATTTTAATGTTTAATTATCAACATTATGGACGAAACGAAAATGGAATTTTTAGACCTGATTAATGATAAGTATTTAATAGATGAATATTTTAAACTCAAGGTGAAGAGGGAATTAAATATTAACATTGATCTTAGTTCTGAATATGTGACTGCACATAATATAGTTTCAAAAAAATTAATTCTTGTGCAGACCTTTTCACATGCCACTATGGAAAATCCCCAGCTCTATCTTTTATTACGCTCTTTAATTCATAACGTTAACAGTTATCAAGTAACAAAAACTCAAATGATTTCTGATCTGAACAATAAATAAAAAAGAATCCGTCTCAAAAGTGTCATTCTGACGAAGGAAGAATCTCATCCATTATTGATAACATGAGATTCTTCACTACATTTCATTTCGCTCAGAATGACAGTGTCAAATTGTTTGACTTTTAAGATAGACTCTTTTATTTGGAAAGTCGTAAGATTTACACCTGCTCTTTTATATGTTTTGCCACCATTTCTTCCAGATCATCCAGATTAAAAGGTTTTGAAACATAATCATCTGCCTGAGCTTCGGATGCTAAAGCAGCGATATCATTGTTTGCCGTAACATAGATGACAGGAATATGATTAAATTCTTCACTGCTTTTAAGAAGTTTTGTAGCTTCCACTCCTCCAATTTTTGGAATCCAGTTATCCATCAAAATAACATCAGGATGATATTCAGCCACTTTTTCCAGAATATCATGGGAAGTTTCTGAGATTCTGACCTCGTAGCCATTCTCTTCAAATATGATGGTAATTACTTCTAAAATAGCAGCATCATCATCAAAAATTAAAATTTTCTTTTTGTTCATATTATTTAGGTTATTCTTATTACAATTGATTGATATAATCTGCCAAATTATCTGGATTGATAATGAGGTCATAATCTATTTCTTCTACAGCATGTTTGGGCATGTATTCCACCTCGGCCGTTTCAGGATCCTGAATCCACACCTGTCCGTTATTTTTTTAATGTAATACAGTCCTTCTACTCCATCAGCATTGGCTCCGGATAAAAGAATTCCAATCATATTCTCTCCGTAAATTTCTGCTGCAGACCTGAAGGTAACATCTATTGAAGGACGGGAGTAATTCATTTTTTCTGAGCTGTCCAATGACATATTTTTCTTATTCTCAAACAGCAAATGATAATCTGCCGGAACAATATAAATAGCATTATTGTCCATTTCAGTTTTATCTTCTACTTCTATCACCGGTATCTTTGTAAATTGCTGTAACAGGGTTCTCAGAATGTCTCCGGATTGGGCTTTACGGTGAACCACCACCACAATTGGAATCCTTAGGGTATCATTCAGGTTTTTGATCATTTCAATAATGACCTGTAAACTGCCTGCCGATCCTCCTATAACAATTAATTCAATGTTCATCTGTGATTTCATAGCCTTAGTTATTAATGATGATCAAGCTTTTTCCAGATTTTCTGGTCTTCAATCTGATGATAATTCTTTTCAATAGTGGAAAACCTGAGGGTTTCTTTTGCTCCCAAAGCCAGAAAACCTAAATTTTCCAGACTGTTATCGAAAAGTTTGAATACCCTTTCCTGCAGTTCTCTGTCAAAATAAATAAGAACATTTCTGCAGATAATCAGCTGGAAACTATTGAAAGAGCTGTCTGAAACAAGGTTGTGGGTAGATAAAATAAGTTTTTCCTGTAAGCTTTTATCAAACTTTACACTATCATAATTGGCTGTATAGTAATCTGAAAAATCACGTTTCCCTCCTGAAAGCATATAGTTTTCAGAATATAATTTCATCTGATATAATGGAAAGACACCAGCTCTGGCTGTCTCAAGAACTGCGGGATTCAAATCTGTACCATAAATCAGGGATTTATCATACAGCCCTGCTTCTTTCAATAAAATAGCAATAGAATAAGCTTCTTCTCCCGTAGAGCAACCAGCAATCCAGATCCTGATCAGTGGATAAGTACCTAACTGAGGCAGAACTTTCTCCCGTAATGCTTTGAAAAAAGGAGGATCCCGAAACATTTCTGTAACGTTTACCGTAACTTCTTCTACAAAACGTTTTAAATATTCTGCATCATTCATAATGGTATATCTAAGTTCCGCAAAGCTGGTAAACCTGTCCAAAAGGCATATCCTGTTTACTCTTCTTTTAAACGAAGCCCTGCTATAACCGGAAAAGTCATAGCCATACATTTCATAGACATCGTTGATCAGATATTCTATTTCTTCATCTTTTACGATACTTGGTTCCAGCATCTATGAAAGTTTTTCTATTGCCATTAGTAAAAGGTCCACATCAATGGGCTTTGAAACATAATCATCAGCGCCTACCTCAATACATTTCTGACGGTCTTCAGGCATAGCCTGTGCGGTTACTGCAATAACCGGAATATCTTTGATTTCAGGAGTATCTCTTATGATTCTTACGGCTTCATAGCCATCTATTCCAGGCATCATCATATCCATAAGTACTATTGAAAAATCAGGATCAGCTTGTAGCATATCCAGAGCTTCCTGAGCCATTGTACAGGTTTCTACTGCATATCCACGGGCCTTAAGGGTGAGTTTCAATGCGAATATATTGCGTGGATCATCATCCACAATTAAAATTTTCTTTTTCATCAGAATTTTATCTGTTTAACTTTCATACAACCAAACGCGAAGCAGCGACAACAACTGATCAATATCTACAGGTTTTGAGATATAATCCGAAGCTCCGGCCGTAATGCATTTCTCACGGTCGCCAATCATTGATTTTGCGGTTACTGCTATAATAGGCAGCCTTTTAAATGCCGGCATTTTTCTGATCTGTTTTATGGTTTCATAGCCATCCATTTCCGGCATCATCATATCCATTAAAATGACATCTATATCCGGATGTTGATGAATTTGCTCCAAGGCATGCTTTCCGTCCATGGCTACGATAACCTCCACTTTATATTTTTCCAGTGCTTTGGTTAAAGAAAAAATATTGCGGACATCATCATCGGTAATCAGTACTTTTTTGCCACTCAGAACCTCTGTTAAAGAGCCCAGCATTCTGCCTGTGTTACTTTCTGCTGAATTGTTTTTTTCTTCTACCAGATGCAGGAACAACCCTACTTCATCTAAAATTCTTTGGTATGAGTGTGCTGTTTTTACAACAATTGAATCTGCATACTGTTTTATTTTAAGCTCTTCTTCTTTAGATAAATGATGTTCTGTAAAGATGATGATGGGAAGGTTTTCCAGTCCTTCATGGCTTTTGATGGATTCTATGACGTGATAATCATTTCCTTTTGTGCTTCCAATATCCAGAATAACGCAGTCCACAAGATCCGAAGTCAGTGCTTTTACACTATCTTCCACTGTATGTTCTACGGATAAAGAAATATTAAAATTGCTCAGGAAATAAGACAGTGCACTGGCATGTTTGGCATTTTCTTCTACAATCAGAACTTTTTGAGATCCTTTTTTCAAAGCTTCTTCAATTGTTTTGAATACGTCGGTCATTTTATCCAAAGCTACCGGCTTGTTAATGAAGTCAACAGCACCTTTCATCAAACTTTCTTTTTTAAGATGAAGCACAGACATCATATGAACCGGAATATGTTTGGTATAAAGATCAGACTTCAGTTCGTCCATGACCTCCCAGCCATCTTTTACAGGAAGCTGAACGTCCAGTAAAATAGCATGCGGATGGTACTTCTGAGCCGCTGAAAGCCCATGGTCTCCTCTTACTACAACCACTCCTTTATAGCTCTGCAAATGGGCATATTTCAATAAAGCTTTTGCAAAATTGATATCATCTTCAATGATCAGAATAACTTTATCTCCTTCCTGAATATTTTCTCTGTCGTCCGCTACATCTTCAGGAATTTCAAGGGTATTTACGGGAATTAATTTTGTTTCTCCATCATCAAGAATATTTTGGATTTCTTCCACATCTTCACGGATCACCTCTACAAGATCCTGATCTGTTTCAGAGTGCGTGATTTCAGTTACGGCATATACAGGAATGATAAAACTGAACTCACTTCCCTTGTCTATCTCGCTTTTCAGAACCAGCTCACCTCCAAGAAGTCTTGCAATTTCGCGACTTATCGACAGCCCCAAACCTGTACCTCCGAACTTTCTTTTGGTAGAGCCGTCTGCCTGCTGAAATGCTTCAAAGATGATTTTTTGCTTGTCCTCAGCAATTCCAACACCTGTATCTTTCACTGAGAATATAATAAAAGCAGGTTTTTCAGAATGTTTTTTGATGTGTAAACCGATGCTTCCTTTTGTGGTAAATTTTAAAGCATTTGACAATAAATTTCTCAATACCTGATCGATTCTTAGGCGGTCACTTTCGATAACCTTCTGTACATTTGCATCAATTTCGATATTAAACGGAAGCGCTTTCTCCTGGAATACCGGATTGAAAAGACTTTTCAGATCTTTCACCACTTCTTCAAGGGTTACGTCCTGATATTCAAGAGTCATTTTACCGGATTCTATTTTGGCAAGATCCAGAATTTCATCAATAAGGGTTAATAAGCTTGTTCCCGAACTATGAATTACTTTGGCAGATTCCATCTGGTCTTCATTGAGATTTTCATCAGGATTTTCCGTCATTAATCGGGATAAAAGAAGAATTGAATTCAGTGGAGTACGCAATTCGTGGGACATATTGGCTAAAAACTCAGATTTGTATTTGGTGCTTAATGCCAGCTCCTCTACTTTTTTCTGAATTTCATTATTACGTTCAGCAATCAAATGATTTTTTTCTTCCAGCAATCTAGAACGTTCTTCCAGTTCTGCATTGGCCTGCATCAGCTCTTCCTGCTGTACTTTAAGCTCTTCTTCCGATGCCTGAAGTTTTTGGGTTTGTGCTTCCAGTTCTGTATTCAGATTTTCAAGCTCAGAGTGCTGAACCTGCAATTCTTCAGACTGCGTCTGCGTTTCTTCCAGCAGCTGCTGTTCTTTTTCTCTGCCTTTTGCTGCGCTCAGGGCAATTCCTATATTGGTGCAACATTCCTCAAAGTAGCTTATTCTGTCTTCCTCAAAATTAGAAGTAGCTCCAAGCTCCAATACTCCTATTATGTGGCCGTCGGCAAACAGCGGAAGCAATATAATTCCGTAAATTTTTATGGTACTGCTGGCAAAAGTGACCACAAAATCCTCTTCATGAAGGTTATTATAAACCTGTGTCTTCGCATTAACAAAAGCCTGTCCCACCATTCCTTCTCCGGGCTCAAAAGCTTTTTTCATATTGGATTCTAATCCAAATGCTTTATTAAGCTTTAAAATACCTTCATCATATAAATACAGGGAGCCATTAATGCAATTTCCGTATTCAATCAGCTGCATTAAAGATTTATTGGAAACTTCCTGCACAGTCTTATTCCCTACCAGGGATTCATTGAGTAAAGCAAGTCCTTTCTGACGCCAGTCACTCTTATTAATTTTATCAAAAGAGGTTTTGAGGGATTCTGTCATGTGATTGAGAGATCCTACAAGATCTCCAAGATCATCTTGAGCATTATCCGCTATTTTTTCACTGTAATCACCATTAGCTACTCTGTTGGCTATCTTTTGAATAGCACTTACACGGCGTGTCATTTCTTCATCTTTTTCTTTAAGCATTTTCTCCAGCTTATCTCTTCGGATAAGATCTGCACGCATCTTTATATAGAAGAATGTAGTGACTACTACTGCAGCCATTGCAGAAAAAAGGATAAAAATAACAGTTGTACCGGAGGAACGGTTGAGATCGTTATTTTTAAATTCAACCTGACTTTCTTCATATTGTACAAAATCATTGACAATTTTCCGGCACTGATCCATATAGGTTTTACCCTCCGTAATCTCCTGTTGCGTCATGATAATACCTCTTCGTCTGTTCTCAACCAAATGCTTCAGGTTCTGCATTACCTGATCAACTGCTGTTTTTAAACCGGCAAGTCTTTGAATTTGATTCTGATCATTGATACCCAAAGATTCAGCACGTACCAAAGCTTTAGGATATTCTCTTAATCCCCGTTTATAAGGTTCAAGAAAATCTTCCCTTCCGGTAAGCTGATACCCTCTGTTTCCTGTTTCTGCATCCAGTAAAGCAACCAGCACATCTTTCACGGCTGTTACAGAACGTCTGCTTTTGGAAAGACTTTCACGGTGATTCATTTGATTTTGAATACTCCAATAAGAGGCCAGTGAGCTGGCTATTAAAATCAAAAGGGAAAGACCTACTCCAAACTGAAGATTTCTTATTATTTTTTTCGGCATTAAAATTAGTTTAGTGGTAATGTGAAATAAAAAGTAGATCCTTCATCTACTATACTGGAAACGCCAACGTTTCCATGATGTTGTTTGATGATCTCGGAGCAGATAAACAATCCGATTCCCATTCCCTGAAACTGTAGAGAAGATTCTTCTACACGATAGAATTTTTTGAAGACAGCATCCTGTTTAAAATCCGGGATACCAATTCCAAAATCGGTTACATTCACTCTTACTTCTTCAGCTTCTTCATCTACAAAAGTGGTGACAATAACCTGATTATTATCTGGTGAATATTTGATAGCATTGGTCAGAAAGTTAATGAGCACCTGCTCTATACGGATTTCGTCTAAAGGAATTAAAATATCCGGTTTTGTTCCGTGACGCTCAATTTTCACTTCACGCTGATCATGAGTTTGTATGATTGTTTCAATTGCATTACTGATCAAATTTTCCAGATTAACGGGTTTTTTATTGATTTTCAGCTTGCCATTTTCTATTTTAGAAACATCCAGCAGGTCAGTGATCAGGGTATTCAGCTTTTCAATCTGCCCCTGAACTTTTGTTACAAATCCTGCTTCTGAGCTTTCTTTATCGAGTTTCAATTTTCTTTCTAATAGCTGAACATAGGCTTTAATACTTGTTAAAGGAGTCTTCAGCTCATGGCTTGCGATGCTTAAAAATTCATCTTTTTCTTTTTCAACTTTCTTCTGATCATCAATATCGGTAAAAGTTCCCACCCAGTTTTTAATACGGCCTTCATCATATACCGGAGTTACTCTAAGCAAATGATAGCGATAATTACCTGAAACCACATTTTTAATTCTAACTTCCAGCTCAAGAGCTTTTCCTTTTTTTCTGCATCTCTCAAATTCTTCTGTGATATCAGGGTCATCGGGATATATTTCAGGAAAATTCTGTTCGGAATCTGAATATTCATACCATTTACCATTCACAAAATCAACGGTTCCTGATTCATTCAGGGTAAATGCAATTTGTGGAAGTGACTCCAGCATTAAGTGAAAATGGTCTATCTGAGACTTCATCGTCACTTGTGATTCACGTCTTCCCTTAACCTCCAGCTCAAGATTCTGCTGAGTCTTTTTCATTGCTATATTCTGCTCCTGAAGATTATAGAATGTTTTTACTTTGAGTAAAAGAATTTCAGGATCTACAGGTTTGGTGACATAGTCTTTAGCACCAGAAGCATAGCCTTTTGTTATAAATTTTTTGTCTGTATTGACAGCGGATAAAAATATAATGGGAACTTCTTTAGTTTTACTATAATCTGCCAGTGTTTCTGCTACTTCAAAGCCGTCCATATCAGGCATCTGAACATCCAGAATAATGAGGGCATAGTCATTCTTAAGGGCTTTACCCAGAGCCTCTTCACCAGAATTGGCTGTTTCCACCTGAAAATCTTTGGACTCTAGTAATTTTTGCAATGAATAAAGATTACTTTGATTGTCATCAACAATTAAAATCATAGAAGTTAAAATCAATAATTAGTTACAGATATTTAAACCTCAAAAATACTTACAATATTTCAAAGCATAGCAATTTTTAAAGTGTTATGAATAACTATTTCATACCACATTTTGTGCTTTAAACAGGAATAAAATGAGGATTAAGGCAGTTCATCTCATTTAAAAAAAATTTTATATAATTTCACAGAAAGCCAGATGATAAAACTCCTAAAACATACTTGAGCATTCATTATTAAAGATGTCCCCTTCAATCAATATCCTGAGCATTAAGCTACTCCGCCAAATAATTTGTAATTTTATGATCTCAGCCAGGCCTCATAGTTCAATGGATAGAATAAAAGTTTCCTAAACTTTAGATCCAGGTTCGATCCCTGGTGGGGCTACCAGACAGGGATAAGCTGTTTTTTTATCATTTTTTCATTATTCAAATCATATAACCTGTTGGATATAAGTGATATACTGCTTAATATAGAATTCACTCTGTTAGTTCGATAATCAATTCCTGTAAACTCAAGATTTTCGGGATATATCGAACTAATTATTTTTCTTTTTGCTTCTACACTACTTGATTGGTATAATAATGATAAGTTAGATATAACTGATAGAGCCTTGTTTAAACGATCATCAACTTTTTCGGGATTACGAGTAGCAATTAAACAAGAATGAAGTTCATTTTCCAGAATTTCAATTTTTTGTTTATACTGTGCTTTAATAATCATATAATCGTCATCTTCAATCTTTTCTGATAATAATTTTTCCAGTGCAAGAGCTATTTTAGCATTACAATTCTTTATTTCAGAAATTATTTTCTTTCTTCTATCGCCAGCTTTGCTATTGTACTTTTTATAAGCTGTTAATAGGATATTTTGTAAGATTTTCTGAACCGATGGAAGAAATTCATATTTCTTTAATTCCTCAACAAAAAGATTATTGGTAAGTTCAGCACTTTGTCTAAATCCACAAGATGATTTGCAAGATAGTAATAATATATTTTCTGACTTCCCTTTGATCCACTAGCA
Organism: Chryseobacterium sp. CH21; assembly: GCF_004119445.1. Taxonomy (GTDB): domain Bacteria; phylum Bacteroidota; class Bacteroidia; order Flavobacteriales; family Weeksellaceae; genus Chryseobacterium. The sequence continues at coordinate 25,556 of NZ_QICI01000003.1, forward strand.
GTTAAATTTCTCCCACATTTAGGACAAGTCAAAAAACCTCTCAATGGAAAAACCTCAGCAGAACTAAATTTTACATACTTTCGGATTTTTCTTTTATTACTTCTAAAATTAATTGAACTTTATTAAATAGGGTCTCACTTACAAGAGGAACATGTAAAGATTTATTTTATATTTTTAAACCATCTTTTAGACAACGTTTTTGACTTCATTCTTAGTGGTCAATTTAGTCAGGAATTAGGTGGTCAGTTTATCTGGAATATACACTATAAGCCCAATTACGATTTTTTTCATACGTTTTAAGCAGGAAATCTTGAAGTCTTTTATTGTTTGCCATTTGAACAAATCCACCTGGAATATAAATAGCTCTATAATTTTGTAAATCAACATCTTCAAGAGAAAATGATTTTTTTGTTCAAAACACCTGAGAAAATTAAGATCAAGGAAATCATCATTTTTGTAGATCTGGCAGTAGATTGTTCTTTGCTAATTGCAAAATCAATTACATATTTATTCTTTATAAAAATAAAATAGGGACGAAATGTCTCAGGAAGAAGATGCCCTAAAGAAGCATTGCAAGGAATAATAAATAAAATCTTTTGTTTCATTAGTTTCATTACTTTTTTTGACAAATTTTAGAAATTATCTATTATGGATCAAACATTTAACAATAAGTATATTAAAAGTTTCGATCAACAGAACTTTTAATACATTTCTAATTCAACCTTAAGGGTTGGCACAGTCAATACAACACTCAACACTTTTAATATTCATATCAAGTTGGTAATGAAATATTCTTATTGTTAAAAAAATTTATGTAGTCATTCAGATAAGATTTAAAAAAATGAGTTGTCATTCTTAAATAATTTCTTTTCTAATACTGAGATGCATGAATAAAAAACAATCTGGTTTTCACAATTAAATGAAATCCCAGATTATTTTTTTTTGGATAAATATATTGTTAAAATACTTCAGCACTAAAAACAATTATCATTTAATGTACTTTTTAATAGAAGGATCTTAACTTTTGTAATCTCTGCAAGTTGAACTATAGTGTTTGCTCCAAGTATTTCCATTATTGATAAATTAATACCAAGGTTAGACTGAATAGCTACAACTAATTCAACCGACATTATGGAATCAAATCCAAGATCTGTTAATTTACTGTCAGGAGTTAATAACTCTTTATTACCACCTGTAATCTCAGTAATTAATTCTTTAATTCCATCTATGATAATATGATCCCATTTTGTCTCTTCCAGTGTAAAAAGATTACTGATAAAAGCAGATAAAGATTCATTATGCTGACTATCAAGTAAACCACTTAATCTTTTCCAGGAACCAGGAAGGGAATCAGACATTTTATTCCAATCTACATCAATAATACCAATGTGGTTTTGAAAGTTCCTGATGGCATCACCCATTAAGTTAAGTCCAACCGATGGAGGAATTAATTTAAACCCGATATTGGTTAAATGAGATTGTACCATGTGGTTTCTTGCTACCATCCCTGTTTCTGCCATAGCTCCCCAACTTATACTTGTAGAAGGAAACCCTTGTCTTATTCTGTCTAATGTGAGTCCATCTAAAAAGCAATTCGCTGTAACATAAGCCAGCTGTCCTGGATTACCAATATAACTTAATGCAGAGGAATAGCATATAAAGAATTTTAAAGGGATATCTTTCGTTTGTTCATGAAGATATAATGCTCCTTGTGCTTTAGGTAAAAACACCTTGTCGAAAGAATCATTTGTAATAGATTCTATAACAGAATCTTCAAGAACAGCCGCTGCATGGATAACACCAGTCAATTGTAGCTTTTTATCCGAAGAGTAGTCTAAAGCTATTTTTACGGATTCTTTATTGGTAACATCTATTTGAATAGGGTACACCGAACAACCATATGCTTCTATTTTTTTTTGAATCGGCAAGTCTCCATTGGTTATTTTTCCGTTTCTGCTTGCCAGTATAAGATGCTTCACACCTTGTCCTGCCAACCACAATGCTGTTCTCAAACCAAAACCACTACAACCTCCGGTTATTAAAACACATTCATTTTCTTTGAAGCTTAAATTTTCTCTTAATTCCGGAACCGTTTCAATGTCTTGATTTGTAAAATCTATAATGGCTTTTCCGGAAAAGTTTCCAGAAGCTAATTTTTTGAAAGCTTCTTTGCTTTGCCCTACTGTAAAGACTTCATAAGGAAGCGATGGTAGTTTTTTTTCAGAGTAAGCATGAAGGAAGCTTTCAAAAAATTCTCGAAAACGAAGTGGTGACAGCAGTATACTTTTATCAAGATCAAATGCAATAAACTGTATGCTTTTGTTAAAGGGAAGAAGTGATAATTTGTTATTGGTTGTAATATCCTGCTTACCTATTTCTATAAATCTTCCTGATGTTCTGATTAGACGTAAACTTCTATATAAAGCAGGCCCAGCCAATGAGTTTAACACCACATCAACACCCTGTTCATTAGTATGCTCTAAAATATCTTCATAAAAATTCAATGATCTTGAATCATAAATATTTTCAATACCCATTGTTTTTAGTAGGGCTCTTTTTTCATCGGTACCCGCAGTAGCATATATTATAGCACCTCTACTTAATGCTATATTACATGCTGCCAGTCCCACGCCTCCTGCAGCCGCATGAATAAGTATACGCTCTCCTTTTTGTAAATGTCCGAGTTCAACCAATGTTACCCAAGCAGTAAGATAAACTAAAAAGGTTGAACTTTCCAGGAAAGAAATTTCTTCAGGCAATTTGTGTACAAAATCCTTATTTACATTAATATATGTTCTTAAACCATTCCCATTGAAATAGACTCTGTCGCCTACTTTAAATTCAGTAACAGAGGGATGTAGCTGTGTAATAATACCTGCACCTTCCATACCAAAATCAGTTCCAAAAAGGGTATTCTCCAATGCAGCTTCATTCAACAATCCCATAGCCTTCATAGCATCTTTAAAATTAAGGGATGACGCAGCTACCTTTATTTGTACTTCGTTAATACCTGGGGCTTCTACCTCCATATTTCTGAAAACAATACTATCTATTTTACCTTTTTGTAATATATCGAATCGGAAGGCTTGATTTTCTTTTTTCTTTGTCAGATTTTTCGCCCTTTGTGGATAAGAAATATCCTCTCGTACTAGCTTACCTTGGCTCCATCCAGATGTAGTATAAATTAACTCCTCTTCTTTAAATGAACTTTGAACAAGTGTTTGCAGCCCATTTTCATCCAATGAATGCTGCAAATCAATAGTTTTTAATTGGATGTGTGGCATTTCAATAGCAACGACCCTGGCAAAACCTGTCAACGCTGTATGATGAGGAGATATTTTCTCGATCGTTGGAAGGGTTTCATCGATAAGACCATATTGTACCAATAGTAATAAACGATGCAGCTGCTTCTTTACAACATTATGCTGTAATAATGTAATTAACCGGTGACAATCAGCCAAGGCGTCCACCACGCTATCCTTTTCAGCTTTTGATGCAATGTATACTAATTGAAACTCTTTATCTTGAATTGAGCTCAATTCATCGACCGGAATAAAGTGAATCGGAAGTTCGGAAGGAAAAGAAAGAGTATTAAATACTGAGCGATCACCAGTTGCTACTAAAGGAATCTGAGCAAACTTATCATTTCCTGTCAACTGATAGGGAGCGAAACTATATTTGTATATCCACTTCTGCTGTTGGTTGGAATCACTCTCAATTTGTGCTGTTTTACAAAACAACCCTTGAAGATCAACTAAGATATTTCCGTCCCTATCTAACAATTGTAAATTTCCTGTAAGATTACTTGCTGTTTCCTCAATGATACTTGCTACACAATAAACAGTTGATGACAAAGGAGCAAATACTTTAATGCTATCAATTTTAATGGGGAGATAGGTTTTACCGGGGTTATTGTTGGCAGACAAAAGCAAAATAGATTGAAATGCTCCATCCAAAATAGCAGGAGATACAATAGACTGCACTTCTGACCCTTCTTTTAATGAATTTTGTAAAACAGCAAACACTTCATTACTATTTACAAATGAGTAAGAAGAAATGGTTTGAAACGATGTTTGATAGTTCAGTCCAATAGATGAAAAATAACGGTAGGCATCAGTCTTTTTAAAAACTTCAGGAAACAACAGCAGTGAGCTAATATTACGAATTGGCAAAGGTATATATTTATCAGTGGTCCATGCTATGCCCTTTGCATGAACAGTCCAGTTATTATTAATTTTTGACGAAATAGAAAACACCCCATCAGGGCTTAGCGCAGTAAACAGTTCCGGGAATTCTCCTTCTCTAAAGGAAAGTGGTGAAGTAAATTCTATGAAGTCTGCAATCAACGTTCCACCTGATGACTTAGCGGATAGTACTGATAATATACTTTCTATATATCCCGCCCCGGGAAAAATGATGCTATTTCCGATTTGGTGATCTTTGAAATATGATAAAGCAGGTCTGTTTATTTGTGTTTTCCAGCAAATATCAGGTCCATCCAGTTTTTCCTGCAAAAAAGGATTTGCATTATTTTCTCCTGCTAGAAAACTGCTGATTTCATTTGCTTGCATCCATGACTCTTCTTTATCCCAACCATATCCAGGTAACCTTATTGGTTGACCATTAATTCCCGGATTTAATGAAACGTTAACACCCGCCCCAATAAGACCTTCTATATTTGCGTCAATAGAAGCTCTTTCTTCAGAGTGACGTTTTAATGTATAAAAAGTATTTACCCTTGCTCCCAAGTCCGCAGCTATTTCTCTGATAGAGCCACCTAATACAGGATGCGGACCAATTTCCATAAAATTAGTATAACCCTGGCTAATAAGATTTCCAAGAGTCTGACTGAAAAACACTTCGTAACGTATATTCATCCACCAGTATTCAGCATTATGTGCCACTGAATTAACCCGTTGTGAAGTGACCGTTGAGTATAAAGGAATGACAGGTAAAGTAGGTTTGACAAAGGAGAATGCTTCCAGGGATTCTTCTTTCAGTATCTCAGCCTGTGAAGAATGATAAGCTACTTCTACCCGCACAAATTTTGAAAAAATACCATCACTTGTTAGCTGTCGATCAAGTAGGCTTAAGTCATCTTCAGCTCCTGCTATCGTTAACGATTGCGGAGAGTTAATAGTCGCTATTTCTAAAGTTGAAAATGATTTTAAGTAATGAGCAGCATTTTCATAATCCAATCCAACAGATAGTAATGTACCTCTACCTGCTATTTTTTGAAGAATTGTTCCTCTGTGATATACCATCTCAACCCCTTCTTCCAAAGTCATCGCCTTAGCAATAACTGCCGCAGCAACTTCTCCTACACTATGTCCAATTATTGCATCCGGCTGTACTCCTTTTGATGCTAACATCTCACTAAGCCCTATTTGTATAAAAAAGTTGGCAGGCTGGGCTAAATAATTTTTGGTAATTTGTGATGTAGCTTCTGGCTTCTGCATCTCAGCAAGCAGTGAATAACCAGCAATAGCACTATAAATTGCATCACATTTATCTATGGTGTTCCTAAATACGCTATTCTCATTATAAAGCTCTTTTCCCATACCATACCATTGAGGCCCCATACCTGTAAATACCCAGACTAATCTTTGATCATGGGTTGCTGATACTTTAGGATATTCCTCTTTTTGTAATTTTAGTTCAATAGCCTCTATCAATCCTTCTCTACTTCCTGCTTCCAGCACCCAGGCAAAGTCATGTCTAGTTTTCCTTTTAGTTAACGTATAGGCTAAATTATTAAGGGATATAGCCTTTTCTTTCTCAAGAAAATTCAGCAAATTTTCTGCATTCTCTTTCAATGACCTTACTGATTTGCCTGAAATGACAAATTGATAAGTCTTTAAATTTTCTTTAATTTGAGGAGAAACCACCTGATCAAACCCCGATAAAATAGCATGTCCATTGGTTCCACCATATCCAAAGGAATTAACAGCTGCCAGAGTTGGTTTTTTATCTAAATACCAATTATCTCCCCGTAAAGGGATATTGATATTTAGCTCATCAAAAGGTATATGAGAGGCTAATGGGCCAAGGTTCATGTGGGGTAAAATTTCTCTATTTTTCAGTACTAATGCTGCTTTAATAACTCCAGCTACGCCGGAAGCTGCCTCTGTATGACCAATATTTATCTTTACTGAACCCACAGGTAAGGGGGATTTTCTATCTTTACCATATATATATCCCAACGCACCCAATTCAATGGGATCACCGGCCTTTGTACCAGTACCGTGAGCCTCTACATAATCTATGGAAGATGGGGATATATTACATGCCTTAAGAGCATCTTTTATAACATTGATTTGGGCTTCCTGGTTGGGGAGGGATATCCCCTCTGTCCTCCCATCCTGGTTAATGGCAGTACTTTCGATAACAGCATAAATATCATCATTATCTTCTATTGCCTTATCAAGTTCTTTTAAGACGATCAGACCAGCACCTTCTCCTCTTCCATACCCGTCAGCTTGTTCAAAAAAAGCTTTAGATCTTCCGTCTCTGGCCAGATATTTTCCCTTAGACATTAATATACTTGCAGCAGGATTGATCATTATATTCACTCCTCCGGCAATGGCAATATCCGTTTCATTATTTTTAATAGCCTGGCAAGCTAAGTGGATAGCAACCATTGATGAAGAACAGGCTGTATCAACACTAAAAGAAGGACCCATTAGGTCAAAAGCATGGGATAGCCTGTTAGATAGTAACGTAGCGGTACCTGCCGTAGGAGTATGTGTGTTTATGTATCGTAATGTGTCACCTGTGGTTCGTAACAATAAATTATCTAACATAAATCCACCAATAAAAACCCCTGTATTTGTCTTTTTGAGTGAATGAATATCCAATCCAGCATCATCGAATGCTTCATAAGCTATTTCAAGTAAAAGTTTTTGCTGAGGATCAAGTGTCATACTTTCCCTGGCCGAAATACCAAAAAAGTTATAATCAAAATCATAAATACTTTGTTGTAAAAATGCACCTTTTTTTGTATACATTTTTCCCGGAGCATCTTCATTGTGATCATAGAATTTATCCAAACTCCACCGGTCGGTCGGAACATCAACTATAGCATCTTTACAGTTTTTTAACTGGGTCCAGAAGCTTTCGGAATTGGTAATATTGCCTGCATATCGGCAACCAATCCCAATAATGGCAATCTTTTTTTGTTTCATAGAAATATTTGTAATTTAGGTTTGTTTCTTATAATAATTTAAAGCGATCGGAATTCATTTTCATATGCGAAGGAGTACAAATCTTTAAATCTCCTTTCAACATCTATCTCGGGAACATCTGCCATGATTTCTTTAAGAGTAGTGGTATCAAACTGATGGTGAGGAATCATTAAGTAATGAGAGAGTACTGGAGCTATCACGTCATAATATTGCTTTTCTGTTTTCGTCATGGTTTCACGAAGTGGAGGAGCATCGATAAGCTCACATCTTATACCTTCATAACTGCATATACACTGAAGCAAATAAGTGATGGATACCTGATTTACACTCACAGCATTTAGTTGTTCAATCATATTATTATCAAATGAACAGGCGATCGTTTTAGCTACATAATCAACAGGAACAATATTCATACTACCTGTTGGATTTGACTCAATTCTGATTTTTTCTCCCGGTTGAATTATATCTGTAGATGAACATGCCAGTAAAAACTTACCTAACATATAGAATACATTGAACTCTGGAGTGTAATATAGAGGTTCATCAAGCATGCGTCCACAAATACTAGAAGGTCTTATAATCTGCCATTTTTTTCATGCTGCTGGCAATATTGAATAAGCTCCAGCTCCATCTTTATTTTGAACTCCTCATATGGAATTCTATGTTGTAAAATTTCCTCAACAACAGGATTATGATTCTCATCAAACGAGATGTACTGGTTGGAGACTACAGGATTATACCTGCCTTTAGAAAAAGTAGTGCTTATAAAAATAAACCTATATAATCTTGGAGTAACCCATTGCAATATATGCTTGGTAGCCAGATAGTTATGAGTAAAAACTTTTTCATGTGCCGCAGCTGTATTAGATAAATCCGTTTCTGCAGCAGCATGTATAACATAGAAATTATTGTAATTTCCAAGAACTTCAAGATGTACATTGGTGAGCTCTTCTATAGCTGCTTCAATAAGAACAATATGTTTCAGGAGTTCATCCTCATTATATTTATCCAGATAAGCAGGTCTAAAGCGATGCCTAACTATTGACACTAATCTTTCATGTCCAGTTTGACCGGACTTAGATCTTATAATTACTATTAGCTTTCCTTTTTTTTGACCATCTGCATATTGGCGCAATAGTTCATACAATACATGTCTTCCAAGTATTCCCGTTGCTCCGGTAATCAGTATATTTGTTTTTATCATTGGAAAAAATTTTTATATAATAAGAAGTAAGTACAGATCTATACATATGAAATAATAAAAAACCTATATTTTTATTTTATTTTCAAAAATAAACAATTATTAGCTATTTTTTAACATAAAAAAACCGTAATTTAAAACATTTTTTAAATTTGCATTAATACAATTTAAAAATTACTCTTTAAAAAAAATGGTTTGGAAAATAAATACCTAATTGTCGCATTGAATTTGGCAGAACCTGCAATATGATATTTGCCCGAGTGTTGAAATAAATGAATACATCATCCCTATTCAAAATAAATTACTATAGTTTTTCTAATATTCTACTATTTTTAATATAATATTATCAAATTATAATTCATTAGAGCCTTAGTGAAAGCAGTAAAAATACTCATCATTAGCATAAACTAAATTATAGTCAAAATCTTAAAATTGAAAGAACAAAATTACCGTCACTCATTGTGAAGGTAAACATAAATACAAAAATATAGAGATTTTGTGTTTTTGTTATTTTGTATTTATTCCATTAGATTCAGATACCTTTAGTGCCTAAGCTAAAATATTTGCAAATATGATGGCATTTTGTACCTGCATCCCTCCTGAAATATATCCATTACCCGCATAGCCATAAGAAGATTTCTGTATGGGGCGATAACCACCTGAACTTGGAGCGACAAAAGGTTCAATAGTTACGCTATTATATTCATTTGCATTTTCATTACTTAAAAATCCACCATCTCCAAACCAAACAAAATTTAAGGAAGAATGTCTTAATCCAGAAATTCCTGTTCTAGAGGTAGTACTGTTAATTGGCTGAGCATAGCTATAGGGAATAAAACCACTGGTAAGACCAGAAATATTTACGGTTGTAGAAGCATCTTCACCCCAGTTTTTTCCTCTGACATCTCCAAAGGGGCCATTCAATATTGGATCGTTTGTGTTGGAAATAGCATATACGGAACCTGCTCCACCTCCATAAACGGTAGAAATCGCCGGATCAGAAAATATTGCTCTCATTAAGTTTTGAGAAGAAGGTGTATCATCTCCAAATGCGATCAAAACCCCTTTGTTATTTAAATAGTTAGCAAAATATCCCGCTGCGGTAGCATCTGCAATATAAGGATATCCAACAATTACGATATCTGGCTTATTATTTAATGCTGTAAGTAATACTGAATTTGCAGGAGATGCCCCTAAAGAAGTGTGCGTGTATCCACCTGATTTTACTATACTTGTTGCTACTGTTCCAAAATTAGTTGAGGAGTCCATTAAACTTCTAGAAGGCCCTGTATAAGCACTATATCCATAAGCCGTCTCAGCTCCGATATGTAAAACCTTTTTAATAGGGATAGTTATAACCACAATAATACTACAAGTACTCGCTCCATCCGCACTATTGCTGGTTATTGTCATAACTTTATCAGCTGTGGAAGTTGGTATCCCACTTCCCGTTAATGTTAAATTTTGATTGCCACTAACTGTAAAAGTACCCGCTCCCCTAAATGAAATACCATCCACTGTGTTTGTTATAACAGAATAACTTCCTAACGTTGTAACAGTTACAGGCAATACAATCGTATTAGTACTGCTTAAGGCTGTACCTTTTGTATACACACCATTTACCATGGCACTACCACAAGATAGAGAAAATGTTCCAGCAGCGGTTAAGACATTAACACTGACAACAGGTGTACATGTAGTACCTACTCCATTTGCAGAAAAAGATAAACACTAAATACCCCAAACCAACCCCGAAAAAATAATTTTCAGCTAAAATGATACGCCTTTTTCTTTTAGTTCTTGAATACTTTCTTGAGATTATTGCTTTTGATAGTATTTATACGATCCTAAAGTTCAATAATCCTTCTAATAATAGTCTATTTCTAAAATATAAAATAAACTGAAGTGTGAGGCATTGTTATTTTACATTCAAAAGTAGTTTTATCTTAGTTTTATTTGTAATTTAACAATCTGGGCTATGTGTCAAATATAGAATGATTTGGTGCGAACCTGAAATATATCCAAATTATTATAAGAAAAGATAATTAAAAAATCACTATAAAATAATATAATGATAAAATCTATCAATATCAAATTGTTATTAGTCCTTCTTTCCATCGTTTTTGCATTTGATTTAGTGTTTATTGCGATAGATCGTAGTTCTTGGCGGTTTCTTTCCAAGCCACTGTTGTTACCTATTATGATCTGGTTTTATTTTACTTACTCCAAACAGGATGTATTTCGGATAAACCAATGGTTTTTGTCTGGATTAATTTTGAGTTTTTTTGGGGATGTGTTTTTGTTATTCGGATGGGGATTTATGCCCGGTTTGGGCAGCTTTTTATTGGCTCATATTTGTTACATCGTTTATTTTTTTAAGATTAGAAAGAAAAATGTGTGGATTTGGATCACCGTTGTTCTGCTATATTTAGGCTCGTTTATTTACTATATATATCCGTATTTAAACGAAATGAAGATACCCGTGGTGATTTACGGAATCACCATTGCTACGATGCTGTATTTTAGTATCAATACTCGTTCTTTATTATTAGTCATAGGAGCTATTTTGTTTGTATTATCAGATTCTGTATTGGCTATTAATATGTTCGTACAGCATACTATCGGGAAAGAACTTGTTGTTATGATTACGTATGTTTTAGCCCAATTGATGTTGGTATTGGGAGTGGTTGATGTTGAAAAAAAGAATAGAATTATTCAATAAAATGAAGACTTATGAAAGAAAAGATAACCTTTTTTCATAGTATTGGGTTATTCAGTCCATTGGATTTTACTGATCCGGTTACGTATTTTATTCCTGTGTTTATCTTGTTGATATTAGGGGAAATATTTTTGTATCAAATTCCTCAAAAAGTATTCACAAAAAGACTCATCAAAGATAATGTATCGAGTATCGGATTGGGAATAGGGGCGGTAATGTTAGACTTTGGGATGAAAGCTATTTCATTATCCTACTTTTTTTGGATTTACAATCATTTTAGACTTACCGATATTTTCGGGATCAAAGATTTCAATGAATTTTTCACTTTAAAATGGCATGTAGATCACTGGTGGCTTTGGTTATTGGTTATGATTGTGCAGGATTTTGGATTTTATTGGCATCATCGATTGAGTCATAAAATCAGATTATTTTGGACAGGTCATGTGAATCATCATTCGGCTACTCATTTGAGTCTTGCTATTGCATTGCGTCAGGGATGGTTTGAAATCATATATCGAGACATTTGGTATATCCCTTTTATAATTATTGGTTTTCATCCTATTATGATTGCTATGATGCATCAATTTAATTTGATTTTTCAATTTTGGCCGCATACCAATGCTATTGGAAAATTAGGGTGGTTCGATAAAGTATTCAATTCGCCATCCAACCATCGAGTGCATCATTCTCGAAAAGTTGAGGATTTAGATAACAATTATGGGGGTATTTTGATGATTTGGGATCATCTCTTCGGCACGTATAAAGCGGAAGAAAAGAAAACCAAGAACTACGGAATCTATCATAACATTCATACTTATAATGTTTTTCATATCGTCTTTGACGAATTTGGAAATATGATAAAGGATATTCGAAACGCACCTACATGGAAAGCGAAACTGGGGTACATATTCAATGCTCCGGGCTGGCATCATAACGGTAAGGATGAACGAATTGCTACTTTGAAGCGAGAATTAAAAGAAAATAGATGAGCTGATAGTTGGCTTACATGAAAAATGCATATCCTTGTAAAAGATAATATTCCGGACAAATTCAGCAGCACCTAAAATTGCAATGACCTTCTCCAAAAAACCTTGCCATTTAAAAGTAGAGATTTTCAGTAAAAACAAAAATCCCCGGAGATCTCCGAGGATAAAAACTAATAACCATGAAAACTCAATTAAACTTGAGCTGTATCATGATATACGACAAAATGATTGGCTTGGTTTTGTCACGCTTCATTAAAAATCACTCAATAAAAAAACCTCTCATAATTGAGAGGCAACATAGATTAAAGTAGTCGATAATTCGAGCTATCTAGTAGTCTAATATACAAAAACCTCCAATTAATGGAGGTTGAATACATATAATCCGAAATTTAAATTAATCGAACATTTAAATATACTAAAACAAAACCCTCCTAGAATGGATTGTGGTACTAAAACATCAAATTTATCACTAATTATAGAAATATTTTGTTTAATACGTATTAAAACAAAATATTTATGGATAGAATATTCATTGTCATGGGTGAATCTGTAGACAACCGATTCAACATTGAGGAATTAAGAGAATTTTTAAATAGTATTGATAATGGAAGCTTTAATAAATTTACTCTTACATATATAGGGGGCAGCTCACGAGAAGTAAAAAAACAGGGTTAAGGATAAAATCTATCATATTTTATTTTTAACCGTACTTTATTTTCTTTTTCGTTGCCTGACCTTGGATACATTTTCTTTTTTTCAAATATCCAACCTCTGAAAGCTCCTTAACAAGTTTCTCTAGATAAATTTAAACAGGCTTTTATCCAAAAAAAACAATTTATTCCGGCAAACTAAACATAATATTACGTTTTTTCAAAAAAAAATAAAATACAAAACTTTTTATTTAATTTAAATTATTAATCCATATATGAAATATAGTTTAAAATTTAAATTAAACACCTCATTTACAACATATTACAAGCAACCAATAAACTTTATTAATATATTTGTGATAATATAATTCCTATTTAACCGTTATGAGAAAAATTTTTATCCCGGTCTGCACTTTGGCCGTAATAACTTTAAGTGCGCAAAATAATAATGAAAGTTTGAAAAGAGAATTCTACAGGCAGAATACCGAAAATAATGAAAAATTTGATGCTTATGTAGCCAAACTTTATGGAACTGAAAGAAATCCTGTGGATTTAAAGAAAATTGAAGAACAACGAGCAAATCTGGCCGGTTTTTTACCTAACGGAAGCCCCTACTTCCATCAGTCGGAGGACATCAAACAGATTAAAAACTCTAATTCTGATTTTCTTCAGAATGGTACCATTGTCGGACTGACAGGCTCTTTCAACGGTGAAAATATTAAGTTCACAGTTTTTGATGGCGGAAGGATATTCGGCGGACATACCCTTTTTGACAATGCTCCTAACAGAATAACAAATATGGAAGCCAACACCATGAATTACAGTGCCCACGCAACTAGCGTTGCAGGATTTATAGGAGCTAAATCGGCTAATCTTTCCGGTGGCGGAAATAACTATAATCCTAAAGGAATAGCAATGAATTCCACGATGGACTCTTATTCATTTCAAACAACTACTTTACCGGGAAATGCCAATACCAGCACTGTATTTCAAAAAATACTAACTGCACAGCCAAAAATATCCAACCATTCCTATGGATCCAATCAAGGATGGACAGACAATGATCCGAATCAGCTTAATGCATATGTCTGGAATGGAAATTACGAAGCCGGTGGCAATAATATCTATGACCTTCAGGGAACTTATTTTACAAATGACAAAAATTATGATCAGATTGTCTATAACAATCCATCTTATATTATTGTAAAATCTTCAGGAAACTATTTTGCAATGGGTCCCAATAACGGCGGCAACACCCCCAAATATTATAAGAATTTCTCAGTAACTCCCATCCAATATGTACAGTTTACAGCAAATGATGTCAACATCCCGCCAAACAATTGCTCTTTGGGTTATGACTGTATCGGTCCTGGTTCTTTAGCGAAAAATATTATTGTAGTAGGTGCTAACAATATTATTACAACTAATGATGAAAGATATATTGCCCCCGGAGATGTTGTCCATTCCGATTACAGCAGTGCAGGACCAAGGGATGACGGCGGGATCAAACCGGACATTGTTACGGTAGGAACAAATGTCGCGAGCGCATCTACAGCTCAGGATACAACTGGAAGCAACACTTATACTGTAGGTAGCGGCACTTCTTACTCTGCACCTGTAGTAACCGGAATTATAGGACTGTGGACCCAAATTAATAAGCAACTATTCAATAATGCCGAATTAAATGCAGCTTCAGCTAAAGTATTAACCATCCATTCAGCATCTGAAGCAGGAAATGTAGGCCCGGATCCTTGGTATGGCTGGGGATTTATTAATGCTAAAAAAGGAGCAGAGCTGCTTGTAGCAAAATCCAATAATACTGTCATATTCAAAGATGAAATTCTTAACAGTGGAACGGCAAATAGCAAAACTGTAACAGCCTCCGGCAGTGAACCACTTAAAGTAACCATTTCATGGATTGACCCTGAGTATAACTATGCAAATCCAGATAATTTAGCCGTTGCCGATATTTATAATAACAGAACCTCTAAACTTGTCAATGATTTAGATTTAAGAATTATTGATACTACAGACAATACAATTTACTATCCATGGAAGCTGAACGCAAACAGCCCGATGACTCCAGCCACAAAAGCTGATAATACAGTAGACAACGTAGAGCAGGTAGTAATTGATGCTCCGGTAGCAGGAAGAAATTATAGAATAGAAATTACAAACAAAGGAAATCTTGTGAACAATGCAGGTGTGAACGCTCCTCAAAACTATTCCATTATGGTTAGCGGACACAGTAATGAAGTACTCGCCACCCAGGAAACCAAAGCGGCAGCAACTATTACTATTGCCCCTACCCTTACAAAGGATATTGTTAAAATATTAAATGCACCTCGTAAAGCAGCGTTCACTGTATATGACCTTTCGGGTAAAAAACTACAGGGCGGAGCCACTAAAGGAGGTATTGAATCTTTAGACCTTTCAGCATTCCCTAAAGGTATTTATATCATTGAAGTAAAAACCGAAAAAGAAACAGTTTCCAAAAGAGTTATTAAAGAATAGTCAAACAATTCGTTATACATTCCAGCCGTTTTCATACTTTGAAAACGGCTTTTTGGGGATCATGATCAAAAGTTGGGGAGGTTGGAATATTTATACCTATACCATTTAAATATAACGCAAAGTTTTCACTATTCTTGCGAATTATTTTAGGAAAGCAAAGGTTGGAATCACGAAGTTGATTCTTTCTAAGCGCATGCATATCCATACCGCTTCATCAGAGGCTGTCTCAAAAGTACCTCCTCTCTTGGACTCCTGTCAGAAAACTTTTGTCATTTAGCAGATTCTCAGAGCGTTAATTTACCTTTTGAGACAGCCTCGTCTTTTTCGTGCCTCAGATGTTTCTCGTTCTTTAGGCTTAGGGTTTCGGTCTCTATTTTCTCTGCGACAACCACTTATTGATCCTTTATCTCTGGTGAGGCTACAGTTCATATTACAAATCAATTTTCTCTGTTACATCCACATAATTCGAACCTAATTTCCCTAACACAAAAAACCTCCCGAATCATCGGAAGGTTATACTGTAATTTGTCAGAAATATGAAATTTCAATGGGTCAAATATAATCAAGTATTTACACCGTGGAGTATGATCTCAATCATATCGTATAAAAAACTTCACACTCTGTTTAATCTAATCAATTTCAAGCAAATAGCATTTGAATTCCATTCTTAATTTCTTGAGATATATTAGTTTATTATCAATTCAATCATTCGTTATTCGGGATCAATTTTCGTATATTTAAGGTATAAGTTTTAAAATATTAAGTTATGAAAGCAGTACGTTTTTTCGGGCACAAAGATGTCCGTGTTGTAAATGATATGGAAAAACCCACTCCTAAAGGAGATGAAGTCTTGTTGAAAATTGGGGGAGCCGGTGTATGCCATTCCGATCTTCACATCATTGATGAAGGAACTGTAGGAGGTTCAGTATTCACATTAGGCCATGAAAATGCCGGCTGGATTGAAGAAGTAGGACCTGATGTGAAAGGATATAAAAAAGGAGATGCCGTTTTGGTGTATGGTCCGTGGGGATGCGGCCATTGTAAACCCTGTCAGCAATCTAAAGAAAACTATTGTGATCATCAGTCAGAAATGGCTTATGGAGGCGGTTTGGGACTAGATGGAGGGATGGCTGAGTATATGCTTGTACCTTCTTCAAGATTATTAGTTCCTATTTATGACCTGGATCCTGTGATTGCCGCTCCGCTTACTGATGCAGCTTTGACGCCTTATTCCGCAATTAAAAGATCATTATCTAAACTAACCCCGGATGAATACGTTGTAGTGATTGGTGTTGGAGGACTTGGGCACGTTGCTCTGCAAATCCTTAGAGAAGTGAGCGGAAGTACGATTATTGCCTGTGATGTAACGGACGAAAAATTGGCCTTCGCCAAAGAACTGGGTGCAACATTTACTGTTAATTCAAAAGATGCTGATGCAGCAGAACAGATTCAGAAAATTACAGGAATCAAAAAAGCTAAAGTGGTCATTGACTTTGTAGGCGCAACATCAACCATTGAACTTGGAACTAAAATTGTGAGTCTGGATGGAGATCTTACCATTGTCGGATTGGGTGGCGGTCATTACCAATACAGCATGTCCGGGCTTCCATTTGGAGTGAGCATGACGAATCCTTATTGGGGATCAAGAGTTGAGCTTATGGAAGTGGTAGGATTGGCAAGACAGAAAAAGATTCATATTGAAATTGAAAAATATAAACTGGATGAGGCGAATGAGGTTTATGACCGAATGAGGAATGGAAAGATCAAAGGCAGAGCTGTTTTGATTCCATAATAAAATGAAAGTAGAAAATAAAAGGTCGGAAGTAGTTTTGCTTTCGGCTTTTTTATTACCTATCAACCATAAAATCAGCTATTTAAACTTAACAAAAATATAATCTTTCCAAAATCTGCATGAAACCCATTTAAAATGCATCTTTTTGCTTTCAAATAGCTATAATTTGATTAAATTTACGTCAATAACGTCTGCTGTTCAGACCTCATAAAAATGCTCAGAAAAAACCAGTATGAATAAGAAAAGTGCCACGATCTATGATATTTCCAATAAGCTCAACGTAAGTGTGGCAACTGTTTCAAGAGCATTGAATGACCACCCGAGAATAAGCGAGGCTACCAAAGAGCTGGTTCGTAAAACGGCCAAGGAAATGAACTACAAACAAAATAACCTTGCCAAAGCTTTAAAAAGCGGTGAAACTAAAAACGTTGGAATTATTGTTCCGTATATCAATACCAATTTCTTTTCATCGGTAATCAGAGGGATTGAGGAAGAGCTTTCCCCACTTGGCTATCATGTGATCATCTGTCAGAGCCACGAAGATGTTAATATTGAAAAAAGACAGCTGAATACATTACTGAATGCTCAGGTAGATGGTATTTTTATGTCCGTTTCCAAAACGACAACGGATATCACTCATATCCAGAACATTATAGATACTTCCAATACCCCTGTTATCTTTTTTGACCGTAAAAAGGATATTTCAGGGATCAGCACAGTGACTATTGATGATTATCGTGGTGGATATATGGCCACAGAACATCTTATTAAAGAAGGTTATAAGAATATATGCCATTTTGCAGGGGATCTTAACCTTGAAATTTATCAAAACCGTCTTAACGGATATAAACAGGCTTTAGCAGATCATCACCTTCCTGTAAAAGAGGATAATATTATTTTTACGGGTAGTTCTATTGAAGAAGGTACTGAAGCCATCAAAAAACTTTGGAGCAAAAAATCAGTTCCCGATGCTATATTTTCGTCCAGCGATTTTGCCGCATTAGGCGCCTGCCAGGAGTTGAAGAAACGAAACATCAAAATTCCTCAGGAAGTTGCTATCATCGGGTTTTCCAATGAACCTTTTACCCAATTTATGGAACTTCCGATCAGTTCTGTTGATCAAACGCCTGTGTTGATGGGAAAAATGGCGGGGCAGGTATTTTTAGAAAGTGTAAAAGAAAATGGATCCGGAGTTTCTATTGAAAAAAAGGTGGTGCTTACGCCACAGCTTTATATCAGGAAGTCTTCTAAGAGGAAATAGTTTTTCTCTTGAGGTTAATACGTTACGCAAGCCATCAACAGCCTTTTTGTCATTCTGACGAAGGAAGAATCTAAAATATATTCTATTTATAAGTTTTGGCTAAAGCTAATGATCGTATTTCTTTTATTAAACGGGCTAAAGCCCGTTCCTATTGAATTAATTTGTTGCAACTTTTTGTTGATAATTTTGCTAGTGAGAAATGTTCACTTCTCTAAATATTCCTCGTTCTGATATTTCATTATTAAAAATCTTGTTTTTAGGAGTTAAGAAAATATTCCTAATCTCTTCTATTGATTTTGTTTTTGGATGGAGTTTTACTTCATTAACAATTATTTTTTTATCTCATTATTCTTTTTTAAATCAATATAAATCTCACCTTTTTTTACCTTTAATTGGTCAAGATACTTCCCATTCATACTCTCTACATCATCTAAACTGTAGAAAAATAGACTATCCTTTGTTTCTCTCAATCTTTCAAAAACATACCTTTCTAGCCCTCTTGTATGTTCAGAATAACCTTTGTATTGATATATTCTGTTGGTTAGTTTAATATCATTAACCTTTTCCTCCTCAGTTTTCATAGGTTTAAAAATGGAAACACTATTATAATAAGCATCACCACAAGTCCCATAGCAGTCATGCATTATTCCTTCAATATCATTCCGATCAGGAATTTCTGAGAGTTGATAAAATGGAAGAATACGTTGGTAATCCATTTCAAATGCTTCTACAGAATCTAAAATCATAAACCCACGTGCATTTGAATCTCTTCCTCCCCAAGCACTAAACTTATAAATCACTTTAGAAGTTCCTTCAATTTTCTGCATATACAATTCATCAATTTGCCATTCTGTTTTTCCGAAACCACATCCATAAAATATTAGAAAAATAGAGAGTATGACGAATAATTTAATTTTCATTTTTTAAGCAGTTTTAAGCGTTGTATAGAGTGATCAAATATACAATGCTTTTCAGTTAAGATAAAAGAAAATGCCTCCTACAACGTAGAAAGCATTTTCATCCCTAATTAATATTTATAATTAAAAAAACATTTTATAAACTAACCCCTCTTCTCCAGGGAATAAAGTCGTTTTGATTTAAAATGGCAGCCTTTGTTTTTACTTCTCCACTGGCTACTTTGATGATATATTCCAGCAGCTCTTCTGCTTTTTCATCAATTGTTTTTTCCCCTGTAATCACATCTCCGGTGTTGAAGTCGATAATATCCGGCATTCTCTCCGAAAGTGAGGTATTGGAAGATATTTTCACTACAGGAACCACAGGATTTCCGGTGGGAGTTCCAAGACCTGTTGTAAATAGTACAATATTGGAGCCTGAGCCAACCAATGCAGTTGTACATTCTACATCATTACCGGGTGTACACAATAAATTCAATCCCGGTTTCTTAATATATTCCGTAAAATCCAGCACATCATTGACAGGTGATGAACCTCCTTTTTTAGCCGCTCCTGCAGATTTCATGGCATCAGTGATTAGCCCGTCTTTAATATTCCCCGGTGACGGATTCATATCAAAACCAGATCCTGCAGCAACGACTGATTTTTCAAAGTCTTTCATCAACTGTAAAAATCTTTCTGCATCTTTTTCATTCACACAACGGTTCACCAGCTCCTGCTCTACTCCACACAATTCCGGGAATTCTGAAAGAATAGTTGCACCTCCAATTCCAGCTATTAAATCTGACAACTGTCCTAAAACCGGATTGGCAGAGATCCCAGAAAACCCATCTGATCCGCCACATTCTAACCCTAATACCAGTTTTGAAATGGGAGCAGGCTTTCTTTGAATCTCATTCGCTTTCTTAATAGCATCATAGGAATCTTTGATAATTCCGCTCAGCATTTCATCTACTGTTCCGGATTTTTGCTGTTCGTAAACAATAATCGGTTTTTTATTCTCAGGGCTGATCTTTTCCAAAGCATCTTTGAAAATCTGTACCTGAAGATTCTGACATCCCAGACTCAAAACAGTTGCTCCTGCTACATTCGGGTTATTGACATATCCTGCCAATAAACGTCCCAAAGCTTCGGCATCCTGACGAATTCCGCCACAGCCGCCCTGATGAGTGATGAATTTAACTTCAATATTTTTAAAAACTCTTTCATCCTCATCTTTTTCAACAATAGCTTCCGGATCCGAATTATTGATCAAAGATCTCAGCAATAGCTGATGTTTTGTTACTTTTTCGAATAAGAGTTCTTTTTCAAAAACATCTTTCAAAATCTCAACATTTCGGTTTTCACAAAAAACCAAAGGAAAAAACAACCATACATTTTCTGTTCCTATCTGCCCGTCTTCTCTGTGATACCCCATGAACGTTCTGTCTTTCCACCTGTCTACATTCGGAGCTGTCCACGCAGTTGTTTCTGTTTTACCTTCTACTTTTGCGCTTTGATGTTTTACGTTTTCAGTGGTGATGACTTCACCTTTTTGAATCGTTTGGCTGGCTTTTCCCACCAAAACACCGTACATGATAATGGCATCACCTGCTGAAAGATTTTCTGTGACAAACTTGTGCTTGGCCTTCGTATCTTTTATGATTTCATAACTAAGATGATCCAAAGTAACCGTTTCCCCCTGATGAAGATCAACCAGAGCTACAGCAACATTATCTTTGGAGTTTACTTTCAAGACTTTCTTCTGCATGATTTTTAAGAATAGAATTGAACAAAATGATGATATGCTGTTTCTGCATCGTGATGATCAATTTCCCACAAAGCTTTTGCTACAGCGTCTTTCAAGCCTTCAACTTCTGTCAGATCTGTATCCCAGAAAGAAGTTTCACTTAATGCAAGTTGTGCTACTTTTTCGTAATCATTGTTTAACCAGATTTCTTTGAATCGGTCAACAATCGTCTGTTCATCATTCAATGGAAGTACTTTGTCTTCAAAATTCCCCTGATAGAATCTGATGAGACCCGCTAAAGAAAACGTTAAATTAAGCGGTAATTTTTGGTTGGTTTCCACATATTTCAATAAACTCGGCAGCACTCTCACTTTAAATTTAGATACAAAATATAAAGCGATACTTGCCAGATGATGTTTAATAAAAGGATTTCTAAATCTGTCGAACACTTCTTCGGCAAAGTCTTTCAACTCATTTTCATCCAATCCTAAAGTTGGATTGACTTCATTGAAGATGGTATCTTTTAAAAACTTCCCGATGAACGGATTATCAATGGATTCTTTTACCGTTTCTTTTCCTGATAAAATGGCTGGAGCCAGCATTAAAGTATGCCCGCCATTTAGAATTCTTACTTTTCTGAGGCGGTACGGCTGAATATCATTTACCACCAGAATCTGTTCATTTATCTGATCAAAAGGAATTCTTTCTTTTAAATTTTTAACATCCTGAATGACAAACAGTAAAAATACTTCAGAGACTACCATCATCTGGTCTTCATAATCCAACTGTTCTTCATAGGTTTCTGCATCATCTTTTGGATATCCGGGAACAATCCTGTCTACCAATGTATTATGAAAGTAGTTTGACTGATCAATCCACTGCACAAAACCTTCTTCTAAATTCCAGAGCTGGGCATATTGAAGGATGATATTTTTTAAAGCCAAAGCATTGTCTTCAATCAGCTCGCAAGGAATGATTCTTAATCCTTTATCTGGAGATCCATTGAAATACTTAAATCTTTCATATAATAAAACGGTCAGTTTTGCCGGAAAGTTTTTATGTGGTCCTGCATGATAGTCTTCGGTTTCATCATAAGCAATCCCGGTTTCTGTAGTATTGGAAAAGATAAATTCGAGTTCCTCTTCTTTTGCTAAAACCAGGAATTCGTCGTATTGTGTATAAGGGTTGATAGACTTCTGAATGGAAGAAATCACCTGTTTTTCATCAATAATTTCACCTTTCTTTATTCCTCGCGTAAAAAGAGTGTACAGATTATCCTGCTCTTCAAGCTTGTGAACAGAACCTCCCGGTGTAGGCTGTACATTTACAATTCCTGCGTTGAAACCTGTCTTTCTATTTAACTGATCTATAATATAATCTGTAAATCCTCTCATGAAATTCCCGCCTCCAAACTGTACTATTTTAATAGGAAGCTTTTCCTGAGATCCTTTGAATTGACGATTTAATTTTTGTTTTATCTGATTTTCCATTTTTTCTAATCTTGATCTATTTTTGAATTGTAACGCAATGTCTGCAAAGACCTGTAAATTTGCGCTTAATTTCATTTGCAAAGGCGTTTACTCAATAAAGGAGCTTTTGCCTTTTGTTCATCTTTATTTTATCACTTTATATTTTGGAACCAGTGTTTTCATCACACTCCATGCAATAAGATAAGCGACTGCGCACACTGAGAAAATGATCATATATCCTTTATCAATTCCATCAGAAATTATAGCTCCCGATTTTTCCAGATCGTGAAGAAAATTCTCCGGCAAACGCTCATTGATATATTGTGGATATTTTTCCAATAAAGGTATTCCGTCAATAGTAGTCCATGCTTTATGAGCATGATCGAATAACACTCCTGAAGATTTATTGATTAAAAAAGAACCGATTCCGCCTGCCATTCCGCCAATTCCTGTGATGGTAGCAATAGCTTTTTTGGGAAACATATCGCCAACAGTTGAGAAAATATTCGCTGACCATGCCTGATGAGCAGCCCCCGCTATTCCGATGATCAATACCGGAATCCAATACGAAATTGAGCCTAAAGGTTGTGCTAAAAGGGCCAATAATGGGAAAAAAGCAAAAATCAACATCGCTTTCATCCTTCCGGAATAAGCATTCATTCCTTTTTTCTCCACGAAATACTTAGGAAGCCATCCTCCGATGATGGAGAATAAAGTGATCATATAAAGAACGAATAACGGCAAGGCGCTTTGTGTAGAATCCATTTTGTAAACAGAACTCAGATAGGCAGGAGTCCAAAAAAGAAAAAACCACCAGATTCCGTCTGTCATAAACTTTCCGAAAGCAAATGCCCAGGTCTGTCTGTAACTGAAACATTCTTTGAAGGAAAATTTCTTTTCTGATACGGATGAACCATTTGCAGTCAAATCATCCTGATCCTGTTGAATATAAGTAAGCTCATGTTCATTGACTTTATGATGCTCATGAGGTTTTTTGTAATAGAATACCCAAAGCCCCATCCAGACAAAACCTAAAGCTCCAATAATGATAAACGCCCACTCCCAACCCATCGATTTTGCAATAAAAGGAATGGTAATCGGTGCCGCCAAGGCTCCAACTGTTGCTCCGGCATTAAAAATACTGGTTGCCAACGCTCTGTCTTTCTTTGGAAAATATTCTGCAGTAGTTTTTATCGCTGCTGGAAAATTTCCGGCTTCCCCAACGGCCAGCACGAAACGGGCGAAAATAAACAAGGTAACACTGGTGCTGATAATAGCACCCACATTATCTACTCTTCCGATAATCTCTTTAGATTCGTGAAAACCTACCAGCCAGTTTCCCGTAAGAACTCCTGAAGTAGCAATACCGCAAAAAGCGTGAATAACAGCTCCTACAGACCAGATTCCGATAGCCCAAAGAAAACCTTTTTTGGTATCCATCCAGTCTACAAATTTCCCGGCAAAAAGCATACTTACTGCATAGAAAATAGAAAATAATGCCGTGATATTTCCATAGTCATTATTATTCCAGTGAAATTCCGGAGCAATGAAATCTTTCCAGGTGAGTGACAGCACCTGCCGATCCATATAATTGATGGTCGTTGCAATAAAAAGAAGCACGCAGATTGTCCATCTGAACTGAGTCGGTTTCGGGGATATTTCTTTATTCATATCAATCGTTAATAGTATTGATTTTTATTGATTTTGACAACAAAATGGGGCAAAAAACTCCCAACCTGTACTATTTTAGCACAGAAATGATTAATTTTTTAAACCATTTGAATTTGATTAAGGGATTGAGATTAATGAGATTGAATGTTATGATCCTGTTTAGTCTCTGATTAATCGATCTAAACTCCCTTTATGGCTTCATTAAAATGATAAGAACAATTATCTTAGTTCTTTAATGATCTGTATTGAATGGGCTACAGCTTCTGTGATTTTTGCATAGTCATATTCCCCGTTTTCATTTTTTACAAACAGCTGAGAGCCAAGTCCAACGCAATAAGCTCCTGCAGAAATCCATTCACTGATGTTTTCTTTTGTCGGAATGACTCCGCCTGTAGGCATTATATTTGACCATGGCATCGGGCCTTTCACGGCTTTGATGAATTCCGGACCACCGACTTGTGTTGCCGGGAAGATTTTTACAATCTCTGCTCCTAATTCTTCAGCATAAGAAATTTCAGAAACAGAACCACATCCTGGCATCCATGCAATTTTTCTTCGGTTGCAAACCTTTGCCACTTCAGGGTTTAAAATGGGAGCTACAATAAAGTTTGCCCCATTCTGAATATATAATGAAGCGGTTGCCGGATCAAGAACAGATCCAATTCCCAGGATCATTTCAGGTGTTTCTTTGGCTGCATATTTTACCAGTTCAGCAAAAACCTCGTGACCAAAATCACCTCTGTTGGTGAATTCAAAAACACGGGCTCCTCCATCAAAACAAGCTTTTACAATTTTCTTGCAAATGTCAATATCTGCATGATAAAATACAGGCACAATCCCTGTTTGCTTTGCCATTAAGGCTACTTCTATCCTATTAAATCTTGCCATAGTTATCTTTTTATTCTTCCTCCTGAATTTCCGTTCATCACTTCCAGAATATCCTCTACACTTGCGTAGTTGATATCTCCGGGAATGGTATGTTTAACCGCACAGGCTGCATTGGCAAAACTCAACGCTTTTTTATGATCAAAATGCTTTAAACCATAGATTAGTCCTGCTGCAAAAGCATCTCCAGTTCCTATTCTGTCAACAACAGGATTAATTTCCAGAAGTTCCGTTTCAAAATAGGTTTCATCTACCCACGCTCTTCCCTGAGTTTGCTGAGTGCTGGCCGTAATACCAATTCTTATTTTATCAAAAACCCTTTGAACAGAAGGAATTTGTTGTTTTAATTCTTTACAGGCTTCAATGAAACCTTCTTTGTCTGAGGAAAACTGGGCTCCGAGAATTTCATTGATTTCGTTTACTCCTCCGATAAAAATGGTGGAATAAGAAACCAGTTCTTTCAGTACTTCAGGTCCTTTTTTGCCATATTTCCAAAGATTGGAGCGGTAAGCCGGATCTGTGGAAATTTCAATTCCTTTATTCCGGGCGGTTTTCAAACCTTCTTTCAATGCTTCATAAGCAGATTCTGAAATACCAGGACTGATGCCTGTCCAGTGAAAATATTCACAATCTTCAAGCGCATTTTCCCAGTTAATATATTCAGGATTGATATTGGCAAAAGAACCGTTGAGTCTGTTATAAGCAATTCTGCTGGCACGAACGGATGAACCTACCTCAAGAAAATACAACCCCAAAGGATATTCATTTTTATGAATGAAATTTGTTTCAACTCCAAGGCTTTGAATGAAAGAAACTGCTGATTCTCCTACAAAATCATCCGAAACACAACCGATATGTCTTACTTCACAACCCATTGTTGACAAGGAAGAAGCAACGTTCAGCTCTGTTCCTCCGAAAAAGAATTCCATTTCGTGGCTTTGCTTCATCATTCTGTTTCCGGGTGGGGAAAGTCTCATGATCACTTCACCGAATGTGATTATTTTGCCCATAGCTTTTCAATTAAAAATCAAAATAATTTTTCGCGTTATGGTAACAGATATCTGAAATGGTTTTCCCGATCAGTTCTATATCATCCGGCAATTCACCGTTTTTCATTTCTTCCCCGAAGAGGTTGCACAATACTCTTCTGAAGTACTCGTGTCTCGGGTAAGAAAGAAAGCTTCTTGAGTCAGTAAGCATTCCTACGAAACAGCTTATTAATCCCATATTGGAAAGGGCATTCATCTGTTTGATCATTCCGTCTTTCTGATCAAGAAACCACCATCCGGAGCCAAACTGTACTTTCCCTTTGATGCTTCCATCATTGAAATTCCCAATCATTGTTGCGAAAATCTCGTTATCAGCAGGATTTAAATTGTATAAAATGGTTTTTGTGAGTTTATCTTTTCCGTCTAAAGTATTTAAAAATTTAGACAGCGTTTCCGCCTGTACAAAGTCTCCGATAGAATCCCAGCCTGTATCAGGTCCTAAGATTCTGTGCATTCTTTCATTATTATTTCTCAAAGCTCCTAAATGGAACTGCTGAACCCATCCGTATTGATGATAAGCTTCCCCTAAGAATAATAAAATAGCAGTTTTGAATTGGTTAACCTGCTTTTCTGCAATCACTTTCCCTGCTAATTTATCATTGAAAATAGCATTCACTTCAGCTTCTGTAGCTTCTTCAAAAGAAATATTGTTTAAACCGTGATCACACAGTCTGCATCCGTTTTCATGAAAATATTGGATTCTTTTAAGCAAAACATCACATAAAGTCTGGTAAGAATTGATTTCAATCCCTGCTGATGCTCCCAGTTTTGCAATATAATCTGGAAAATTGTGGTTTTCAATCAGAATGGCTTTATCCGGACGGAATGCTGTGCTTACTTTGATACTGAAATCACTTTTTGCCAGATCCTGATGATAATTCAAAGTGTCTGTAGGATCTTCTGTAGTACATAGAGATTCCACATTCATCATTTTTAAAAGACCTCTGGTAGATTTTTCAGGGGTTTGAAGCTGAGCGGTGATATTTTCATAGATTTCTGATGCATTATCTCCATTCAAAAGCTCATCAATTCCGAAATATCTTTTCAATTCCAGATGAGTCCAGTGATACAGAGGGTTTCTCAATGTATACGGAACTGTTTTTGCCCAGGCTTCGAATTTCTCTTTGTCTGAAGCCTCTCCCGTGATGAATTTTTCATTGACTCCCATCGTTCTCATGGCTCTCCATTTGTAGTGGTCGCCAGCAATCCAGACTTTGGAAATATTGTCAAAAACAGTATCTTCTGCAATATCTTTAGGAATCAAATGATTATGATAATCGATGATCGGTTGCTTTTCTGCGAATCTGAAGTAAAGTTCTTCAGCATATTTATTTTGTAATAAAAATTGGTCTGTTATAAAAGGTTTCATTTTTTTTAGTCTGTTGTTATTCATTAGCAGGTTTTCCAATGGTCGCCAGGATTCCTCCATCTACGTAAATAATCTGTCCGTTGATGAATCTGCTTGCGTCAGAAGCAAGGAAAATAGCTGTTCCGGCCAAGTCTTCCGGGTTTCCCCATCTTCCTTCCGGCGTTCTGCTGATGATAAAATCATTGAAAGGATTTCCATCCACACGGATGGGTTCTGTCTGGGAGGTTGCAAAATATCCGGGACCGATTCCGTTCACCTGAATATTGTGTTTTGCCCATTCTGTTGCCAGATTTTTGGTAAGCATTTTAAGGCCGCCTTTTGCTGAAGCATAAGCCACTACATTGTCACGTCCCAGCTCACTCATCATGGAGCAGATGTTGATAATTTTCCCGGATTTTCTTTTAATCATATACTTCCCGATTAATTTCGACATGATAAAAGGTCCGGTAAGATCTACATCAATTACTTTTCTAAAGTCTTCCACTTCCATATCAATAGCAGGAATACGCTTGATGATTCCAGCATTGTTGACAAGGATGTCTATTTTTCCATGTGTGGCTTCCATTAAAGCTACTTTCTGAGCAGCTTCCAGCTCATCCGTCACATCAAAAATATAGCCCGTTGCTTTATACCCTTTTTCGTGGTAGTAATTCAATGCTTCTTCAAGTTTTGATGGCGTTGTACTGGTTATTGCAAGTTCAGCACCTGCCGCAGCAAGCCCTTCTGCCATTGCCATTCCTAGTCCGTGAGTACCTCCGGTAACCACAGCTACCTTTCCGGATAAATCAAATAAATTCATTGGAAAAATTACTTTAGTTCGTTTGTTTTAATACCGTCCATATCGCCGTAGTCCATATTTTCTCCGGCCATACCCCAGATAAAAGTATAATTGGCGGTACCTACCCCAGAGTGGATAGACCATTCCGGAGACAATACTGCCTGTCTGTTCTTCATAAACAGATGACGGGTTTCGTGAGGCTGTCCCATAAAATGACTTACCGTCTGCCCTTCTTCCAGATCAAAATAGAAATAAGCTTCCATTCTTCTGGTGTGGGTATGGGCAGGCATCGTGTTCCAGACACTTCCGGGATGAAGTTCAGTCATTCCCATCTGAAGCTGGCAGGTTTCTACAACAGAATTAACAATCAGTTTGTTGATGGTACGCTTATTCGCATATTTTTCTTCGCCCAGCTCTACAATTTCTGCTTCATTTTTGGTGATTTTCTTTGTGGGATATGCATGATGTGCCGGAGCTGAATTGATATAGAAATAAGACTGTTGTTCACTTGCCTTTTCAAAGATCACTTCTTTAGCTCCTTTTCCGATGTATAAAGCTTCCTTGTTACCAAGCTCATATACAGTTCCATCTACTGTTATTTTCCCTGCTCCTCCTACATTGATGATTCCCAGCTCTCTTCTGTCCAGAAAGCTTTCTGCTTTCAGATCATCAGTAGGTTCCAGTTTCAGAGCTCTGGAAGAAGGCATTATACCTCCCACAATAAGCCTGTCATACATAGAATAGACCAGTTTTATCTTATCCACATTGAATAAATCATCGATCAGAAACTCCCTCCTGAGATCTTCTGTGGTATATTTTTTCACATCTTCAGGATGATGGGCGTAACGAAATTCTGATTGTGCCATACTACTATTTTTACTTTTTCTTTTTACGGTTTTAGCAAACCTATTAAATTAAATGTAATCGATTGCATAAAATTACACTAAAATTGCAGAAATACTTGTGGGGTTAAATATATAATTATTCTTTAAGTAGTTCACAAAAAATTAATTTTATTTTAAAATAAACTGATTTTCAGATAAATAAAATTCAAAAAAGATTTAAAAACAGATGAAAAAGGGAATAAAAATTCAGAATAAATTTCCCAAAACAAGAAACTGACCTGAATTAAAATATAAAATCATGCCAAAATAATACAGAAAACAGGTAATGAAATATTGATCAAAATATCCTAAAATTAATACACATATGATACATACTCGTAATTATTAATAAAAAGTACAAAATATGCAGGTTCTAATAATTTGAAAAAGATGACAAAAATCAGAAATTGATGAAAGTTTTTCTTCCTTGAGATAATTTTTGGGATTTTTCATACTCAAAAAAGGACATCATTTTAAGCAAATTTTAAGTTTTATAGTCCTTAAACACTTCAGAAATTGATTTTTTTCATTGTTTACCAAATTTGCTCATACACAAATACAACAAATTATTAATCAACTAATTAAATACAAATTATTAATGCTTATTTTACAAAATACACCTTATTAAACAGATAAATTCACGAAAAAATAACATTTTTTTCTTTGTGTATTGAAAAATAATATTAGTTTAGGAGCCAGAATAATGTTTCATAAAAAATTACGCAATCGATTGCACAATAGCGTAAGAAAATGATTAAAAAATGTAATGACCACTAAAATCTGCAGAATACTTCATAATCCTAATCAAAAACGATTGAAAAAACTTTCAACCAAGAATTAAAACTATAAGGATACATAATGGATAAAAGAGTACAATCAATAAAGTGGTTATATTTAACTGTTTTTCTGCTTCCTGTCCTTTCAATGGCTCAGGAAAAAGAAACAAAGAAAGATAAAGAAACCAAACTGGATGATGTGGTTTTGGTAGGCTATACAAAGGTTTCCAAAAAAGACGTTACCAACGCTGTTTCTTCTGTGAAAGGCGAAGCTCTTAAAGACATGCCTTCCACCAACGCTGCTGAAGCTATACAGGGAAGACTGGCTGGTGTACAGGTTTCTCTGAGCGAAGGATCTCCCGGTGCGGATGTAGACATTGTGGTACGTGGAGGAAACTCCATTACCCAAAGTAATGCCCCACTCTACATTGTGGATGGTATACAAATGGATAATGCCCTTACTATTCTATCTCCTAAAGAAATAGAATCAATTGAAGTATTAAAAGATGCCTCTTCCACCTCTATTTTCGGATCACGAGGAGCTAACGGTGTAGTCCTCATCACCACGAAAGGCGGCAGAAAAAAGGGAAAAACAACGATTAACTATAATGGTTTTGTAGGAGTACGAAGTATTCAGAACAAAATTAATGTACTGGATCCTTATGAGTATGTTCTTTATCAATATGAGCAATATTATAAGAACGGAGATGTAAAAGATATTGAAACTTTTAACACCCGCTACGGAACCTTTGATCAGCTGGACAAATATAAATCTGTAAAGAATGTAAACTGGCAGGATAAACTTTTCGGAAGAGAAGCTTTCAATTTTACGCATAATGTGGCATTGTCCGGAGGATCTGAAAATTCTGCATTTTCATTGACTCTTAATAATGTGGAGGAAGACGGAGTAATGATTGGATCCGGATTCAAACGTAATATGGCCAACTTCAGGTATGATTATGATATTTCAAAAAAGCTAAGCATTGGCCTGAACGCCCGTTACAGCCGTCAAATGATCTACGGAGCAGGAACATCTGCCTCAGGTTCCCAAACTACCAACCGATTGAGAAATGCCATCAGATATCAGCCTTTTGAGGGGGGATCTACGGTGGATGTTGATGAATTTGATCCTTTATTTGCAGATCAGACCAATCTAGTAAACCCTATTTTACTGGCCAATGATGAGGTAAAAGAAAGTGGTAGAAACGACCTATTACTGAACGGAACGATTGAATATAAAATCAGTAAAGATTTTACATTCCGAAGTGTCATCGGGTATGTACAAAGAGATCAGATTGTGAATCAGTTTTCCGGTCCGGTTACCAGCCTTGCCAGACAGAACAACGACCAGCCGGTGGTTTTTATGAGCAACTCTCAAACCAGAAGGATCACCAATACCAACACATTGAATTATAGAAGAACATTTGGTAATCATAAGTTTGATCTTTTAGCAGGTCAGGAAACCGTAAGAACAGATGGTGAATCTACTTCCATCAATATCAAATGGTTCCCGAAATCTTCTTCGGCACAGGAAGCTTTCGCCAATTCGCAGCTGGCATCACCGCCTTCAGGAATGGTTCAGGATGCTCCTAAAACGGCAAGAGAGGTAGACCGTTTAGCATCTTTCTTTGGAAGGGTAAATTATATCTACAACAACAAATATATTGCAACAGTTTCCATGAGAGCTGATGGCTCGAGTGTTTTCAAACCTGGCCCAAATCAGTGGGGATACTTCCCTGCAGCTTCTTTAGCCTGGAAAATCAAGGAAGAAAATTTCTTGAAGCAGAGCAATTTTGTCAATGAACTGAAACTTCGTTTAGGATACGGAAAATCCGGAAATAACAGAATTGGAGCATTTTTATATGATACCTTCTTTACTTCTTCTTCGGATTACGGCTATGCTTTCGGAACCAGTGTTACCCCAGGGGCTACTACGGGAAACATTATGGCTAATCCCAATGTAAAATGGGAAACAGCAACTTCTTATAATGCAGGATTAGACTTTGGTTTCTTTCAGGGAAGACTTTATGGTACTCTTGATGTTTATAAAACCCACACGAAAGACCTTTTATTGCTGGCGAAAATACCACAGACTTCCGGATATGAATATCAATATCAAAATTCAGGAAGCAGTGAAAATAAAGGGATAGAATTATCAATGGGAAGCACCATCATCAGCAAAGAAAATTTTTCATGGAAAATTGACGCCAACATTTCTTCTAACAGAAATACGATCAAAAGCTTAGGAAATAATGCGTCTGCAAGTTCCAATTCGTACTACTACCCTTCCGGATGGCAGAATAACCTGTTTGATTTCCTTGTACAGGTAGGCAAACCGGTAGGAACTTATTGGGGATATGTAACGGCCGGAAGGTATGAAGTGAGTGATTTTAATTATGATGCAGCAACACAGATCTATACTCTAAAAAACGGAATTGCAAGCTCTGCTGCTGTTGCTAACGGGGCAAAAGCCGTACAGCCAGGAGATCTTAAACTTCAGGATCTGAATGGTGACGGAGTGATTGACAACAAAGACATGACTGATCTTGGAAGTGCACAGCCCAAATTCTACGGAGGTTTTACCCAAACATTCCGCTATAAGAACTGGGATATGAGCTTACTTTTCAATTTCTCCATAGGAAATAAAGTATACAATGCCAACAAAATAGAATACACGACTCAGTACCTGTATAAGGATAATAACATGCTCGCTGAAGTAGCAGACCGTTGGAGATGGTTTGACAATGCAGGAAATAAAGTGACAGATCCAACCGCTCTAGCTGCCCTTAATGCCAATACAACGATGTGGACTCCTCCTGCAGGGGCTTACTTCCTTCATTCCTATGCTATTGAAGACGGTTCCTTCTTAAGACTGAATAACCTTACGATCGGATATAGCCTTCCAAAAGGATCTCTTGATGCCATTGGAGTGAAAAACCTGAGACTGTATGCAACCGTTAACAATTTATTTACGATTACCGGCTATTCAGGATTTGATCCGGAAGCCAATACAAGAAGAAATCCATTAACTCCGGGAGTAGATTATTCTGCTTATCCAAGAAGCCGATTTATTTTATCAGGAGTAGATATTACTTTCTAAAACGAACGCTATGAACAAAAATAAATTTTCAAGCCTTTTCTTATCTCTTGCCTGTGTAGTTACTCTTAATTCCTGCAGCGACTATTTAGAGGTAGAAAATCTTTCTAATACTGCTGAGAAGCAACAGTTTGACTCAGCACCCGACACTTTTGCAGCTCTTGTTGGGGTCTATAACAGTGCTATGGGTGACAATACCTATGGGCAAAGAATGAATCTTATTCTTTCTCAATCCGGAGACGATCTCAGAACATCCGGAGATTATAATGCCAACGACAGAAGGGGAATCAGCTGCTTTGGGGCTATTCCAACCAATACGGAATTACTCCGTCCTTTTCTTGATACTTATACAGGTATCGAAAGAGCGAATCTTGTGATCAAAAACATTCCTCTTTCCCCAGTTTATCAAACCGGATCTGCAGCCGATAAGAAACTAATGGACCGTTATCTGGGAGAAGCATTAACCCTAAGAGCATTGTTTTATTATGATCTTATTAAAAACTGGGGTGATGTTCCTTTTCAGGATGTTCCATCTGCAGATCTGCCATCCGTTTATATTCCGAAAACAGACCGCGATGTCATCTATGAAAAACTTCTTGATGATTTGGCAAAAGCATCAGCACTGGTTCCATGGAAATCAGAAGGAGGAACTACTGCACAAAGACTTTCCAAAGCAGCAGTAAAAGGATTAAGAGCCAGAATCGCACTGGCAAGAGCCGGATATTCTTTGAGAAGAAGTCCTCAGCTAATGGTACAAGGCACAAATCCTCAGAAATACTACCAGATTGCTTATGATGAGTGTAAGGACATCATCAATTCCGGTCAGCATAAACTGAACACCAGCTACGAGGGTCTTTTCAGATCCTTGCATACCAACACTCCGGATACAACAAATGAAATTATTTTTGCCATCGGAGCGTTTGGTGGAAACTCAAGAACAGATTCAAAAATCGGATATTATAATGGGTTAAGACATGATGATTCTGACTGGAAATCAGCCGGAGGGATCAGTGCTATTCCAACCTATTTCTATGAATTCAGCAAGTATGATTTGAGGAGAGATGTTAATATTGCTATTTTCAGGGTGAGCACAAGCAAGCAGGAAGATCTTCAGACTTCCATCAACTGGAATGACGGTAAATTCAGAAAGTCATGGACGAGCATTACGGGAACTTCTCAGAACTTAGGAATAGACTGGCCGTTGCTAAGATATGCAGACATTTTATTAATGTTTGCAGAAGCTGACAATGAACTTCACAGCGCGCCATCTCAAGAAGCCATTGATGCTGTTAAGGCTGTAAGGCAAAGAGCTTACACAGGTAATTTAAGTCAGGTAGGAACTATTCCCACTTCCAAGAATGAATTCTTTAAATATGTTGTACAGGAAAGATTACTGGAATTTGGAGGTGAAGGATTAAGAAAATATGATCTGATCCGCTGGAATCTTCTGGAGACAAAGATCAATGAAACCAGACAGAAACTTACCGATTTCATGAATGGAACCGGAGCTTATGCTAACGTTCCTGAATACATCTTTTATAAAAAGCCAGCTTCCACAGTTGCAAATTATGTTCCTACAAAAACTGCTCAGCAAAATGTGCTAGATATGGATATATATGTCAACGGAATTAATAAAGCTGATGTTTTTTACAATCCTAATCAGAGCGTTGCCACACCTTCAGGATATACAAAGGTAAATTGGAGACTTGCCATGACACAGCCTTATATCAGTGGAGATCCGGTGAAAAGCTATGCGCATTATTTCCAGCCGAACAAAAAGGAACTTCTTCCTATTGCGCTGGATGTGATCAACTCAAATTATAACCTTACTCAGGATTACGGATACTAGATAGTTCAACATTCATATCAAAATACAGGCTGCCTCCCACAGAGATCAGTCTGTATTTTACCTCAAAAAATGCTTTATGAAATATTCCGTCCTTTTTAAAAGTTCTGCTTTACTGATTGTTTTCTTCAGTTTTCTTTCTTTCAAAATCAACGATAAAATCATCGTGGTTTCGAAAGACGGAAAAGGTGATTTCACAACCATTCAGCAAGCGATCAATGCTATTGAAAACAGTTCCTTAACGAGAACAAAAGTTTTTATTAAAAACGGAATTTATAAAGAAAAAATTATCATCCCTGAAACAAAAGGAGCTATTCTTCTGGAGGGTGAAAATTCTGAAAAAACGATCATTACCTATGATGATTATGCCTCAAAAAAGAATGCTGAAGGAAAGGAAATCGGAACTACAGGTTCATCCACAATATTTATTTATTCAGCTGATTTTACAGCAAAAAATATTTCATTTGAAAACAGTTCCGGAAGAGTCGGACAGGCCGTTGCTGTATTGACTTCCGGTGACAGAATTGCTTTTGAAAACTGCAGATTTTTAGGAAATCAGGACACTTTATATTTAAAAGGAGTTCAGGATCTTGAAGACAAAACAAAACCGTCAAGAAATTATTTTAGAAACTGTTATATCGAAGGAACAACGGATTATATTTTTGGAGCAGGAACAGCTGTTTTTGAAAATTGTATTATTTACTCC
Source organism: Chryseobacterium sp. CH21 (assembly GCF_004119445.1). Classification (GTDB taxonomy): domain Bacteria; phylum Bacteroidota; class Bacteroidia; order Flavobacteriales; family Weeksellaceae; genus Chryseobacterium. The sequence continues at coordinate 61,039 of NZ_QICI01000003.1, forward strand.
AAAGAAACGGCAAGCTATGTGACAGCCGCTTCTACTCCACAGGGAAATGAATTTGGGTTTGTTTTTATCAATTCAAAAATTATGGGGAATGCGAAAGACCGTTCCGTGTATCTGGGAAGACCATGGAGACCTTTTGCCAAAACGGTCTATATTGACTGTGAACTCAATTCAACTATAAAAGCTGAAGGATGGCACAACTGGAACAAAACGGAAGCAGAAAAGACTACATTGTACGCAGAAAGTAATTCTAAAGGAGCCGGAGCCAATATGACTCAAAGAGTTCCTTGGTCTCATCAATTAAATCAAGAAGAAAGAAAAAAATACACTCCGGAGAACATTCTTAAAGGAAAAGATCACTGGAATATAAAAAAGAGCTTACAATAATTCATACAAGAATCTTCAACATGACAAAAAACTTCATCAAACTATTCACCACAGGGATTTTATGCAGTATTTCTACGCTGACTAATGCGCAGGAAGTATTAAGTTTTCCCGGTGCTGAAGGTTTTGGAAGATTCACAACTGGCGGACGTGGTGGAAAGGTCTATCTTGTAACCCACCTGAAAGACGATAATTCTGAAGGAAGTTTAAGATTCTCTTTGAATCAAAAAGGCCCTAGATATATTGTATTTAGAACCAGTGGAACCATTTACCTGCAGTCTCCTTTAAAAATAAAAGAAGGCGATGTCACCATTGCCGGACAAACCGCTCCCGGAGATGGAATTACGATTGCCAATTATGAAACATTTGTTGCCGCAGACAATGTTATCATCCGTTTCCTGAGATTCAGAATGGGAGATCAGAAAAAGTTTGAAGGCGATGCTTTGGGAGCAAGGTTTATCAAAAATCTGATGGTAGATCATTCTTCTATGAGCTGGTCTACAGACGAAACAGTTTCTATTTATGCCAATGAAAAAACGACTCTTCAATGGTGTATCATCGCTGAAAGTCTCAGAAATTCTGTTCATCAGAAAGGAGCTCATGGCTATGGTGGAATTGCAGGAGGTAAATTCGCATCTTTTCATCATAATATCTATGCGCATCACGACAGCAGAAATCCAAGACTGGGTGAATACGCAGGAAGTAAATTTGCTCTGACAGATCTTACCGATTTCAGGAATAATCTGATCTACAATTGGGGACACAACAGCATCTACGGTGGTGAAGCAATGAACGTAAATATTGTTAATAATTATTACAAACCGGGGCCTGCAACCCTAACAAAACAAAGGATTGTCGCTATCGATAAAAATGAAAACGCTAAAACAGAAGTTTATAATATCTGGGGGAAATACTATATCAACGGAAATGTGATGGAAGGAAGCCCGGAAGTTACCAAAGATAACTGGACAGAAGGTGTTTTCAGCCAGATGAAACCAAGCTATAACTTAACAGAAAAGGATAAAAATTCCATTAAAATCAACCAATCTCATGATATTGAGAATAACATTAAAACCCATACTGCAGGCGAAGCTTACAGGAAAGTGATCAAATCCAGTGGAGCAAGCCTGGTAAGAGATGCTGTTGATCTCCATGTTTTAAAAGATATTGAAACCGGAAACTTTACTTACACAGGCTCAAAAGGAAGTAAAAATGGTATCATTGATTCACAAAATGATGCAGGCGGATTTCCTTTTTTAAAACAGACACAACCTCTCCCCGATTCGGACAACGACGGAATGCCGGATGAATGGGAAATAAAACATCATTTGAACCCAAAATCAGCCAATGCCAACGGCCGAGATCTGGATAAAAACTATGACAATATAGAGGTCTACATGAATGATATTGTCCGTACAATAACTGATGAACAAAACTAATAACCATGAAATCTCATCATCAGAAATCGGTAACAAAACAGGAAAAAGTATGAAACTCAATTTATTTAAGATAGCTATAGCAGGAGCTTTTATCAGCGCAAACCTTTCAGCACAGACTTCTGTGATTGAAACCATTAAGAAAACCCCAAAAGCTCCATTTTCTTACGCTGAACTGTCTGTAAAAGAAGGCGGAAAATGGGAAGGCAGTCAATACATTGGAGGGACTTTCAAAAATATTCAGGAGCTTACAATTCCGGAAGCCCATACCGATCATTCATCTTATATCAGATACGAAGGAATTGGTCTTGAAAATAACCAGGTTGGCTACAGACTTTATCTGGACTGGAGAAATGCTACAGATATTTTCGGTAAAAAAGTAACAGGACTCGTATTGCCGGAAGTAGGCCAAGACGGCTTTGAATCTTATCATCACGATGCTCCGTGGGGACAGGACATTCTGAAATCCGGACGTACTATTGGAATTGGTTCTTACGGCAGATATGATGAGCAGAATGATTATGTTGAAACCTTTAAAATCGTAAAAAGTACAGCGGCAAAGGTAATTAATGAAAAAAATCAGTCTTATGCTCTTATTACTTACAAAGGCTGGAAAACCTGGGGCAATGCCGTAGATCTGCAGTCAAAACTGACGATTTTTCCTAAAGACCGTTTCGTAAAAGTAGATTTGAATCTGAACAATAGTCTTTCAGGTCTTTGCACCGGAATTGTTGCCTTCAAAGATATTCCGATGAAACAGGGAATCAGCAAAAATAAAAAATGGGCTTATATTGCCACCTATGGACAGCAGACTCTTGCCAAAAAAGAAGATAATCTGGGAATGGCAGTCTTCTATCCTCTTGAAAGCTTTGACAAATATGTGAAAACAAAATCCACCCATACCATTGTTTTTAAAAAGACTAAAAATGTATCCTATTACTTTCTGGGAGCTTGGTCTCAGGAACCCAACGGCTTAACAACCGAAGAATCTTTTTACCATGATCTGGATAAAAAACTGGATATTCTCGATAAAACTCATCAACTTTAAAGTTTACAATCATGAACTTTATCAACAACTCTATTAAAATATATGCCCTGGCAGCTGTATGTTCCGGATTCTTTTTTCCTGCGCACAAAAAACACTGCAAAACACTTCACCAGAAATACAATCAGAAGCAAACAGCAAAATTTCAGCTAAGCTTCCATGGTCTCAAAGGATGCTTCTTTCTGAAATAAAAAGATTTCCGCAAGCCTGGATGCTGGATTATAACAAAGCCCCGAAATGGAGCTATCCGACCGCTATTGTACTGGAAGGAGCAGAAAGATTATACGAAAAAACAGGGAATAAAGAATATTATCAATATATCACAACCTTCGGTGATACCATGGTAAAAGAAGACGGAAGCATTGTCTCTTACGATCTTTCCAAATACAATATCGATATGCTGAATTGTGGGAACATTCTTCTTTACCTGTATCAACAGGAGAAAAAAGATAAATATTTAAAAGCCTTACAAACCCTGCGTTCTCAGATAGATGGTCAGCCAAGAACTTCAGAAGGCGGTTTCTGGCACAAGAAAATTTATCCCAACCAGATGTGGCTGGATGGCTTATACATGGGTGAACCATTTTACGCACACTACACTCACTATTTTTCAAAAGGAGAAGATGCTGAAAAAGCCTATAATGATATCATCAACCAGTTTGACCTGATTCAAAAGCATCTTTTAGACAAAAAAACAGGGTTACTCTATCACGCCTGGGACGAAAGCCGTCAACAGCAATGGGCCGACAAAAAAACAGGACTTTCACCCAATTTCTGGTCCAGAGCAATGGGCTGGTACGGAATGGCTATGGTAGATGTCTTGGACTATTTACCTCAGAATCATCCCGGAAGAGCAAAATTACTTTCCTATTTAAAATCGTATTGTGATGCCGTCATCAAAGTACAGGATTCCAAAACAGGACTTTGGTACCAGGTACTGGATAAAGGAGGAGAAAAAGGAAATTATCTGGAAGCAACGGGTTCATCAATGTTTGTATATACAATGATAAAATCTGTAAACAAAGGATATTTACCCAAAACCTATAAAGCTTATGCAAAAAAGGGATATGAAGGTATTATCAAAAACCTAATCACAGTAGATGAAAATGGTGTAGTAAGCTTAAATAAATGCTGTGCAGTGGCAGGATTAGGCGGAACACCTTACAGAAGCGGTTCTTATGAATATTACGTGAATGAAGAAGTCCGTTCCAATGATCCGAAAGGAACAGGTCCTTTTATTCTCGCTAGTCTAGAATTTGAAAAATAAAAAATTAAGAAATACTGATCCTTGTCAAGATAACTTTAATGTTTAATTGATTCTATGAAGACAAAAAGTATTGTAAATATCATTGCCATTACAGCATGTTCAGTAGCTTCTGCCTATCTTCAGGCTCAGGAAAAAAACTATATTTCCGAAGTCTGGACTGCCGATCAGAGAAAGAACTACAGGAACCCGATTTTATATGCAGATTATTCCGATCCGGACGTGATTCGTGTGGGCAGCGATTATTATATGACAGCATCCAGTTTCAATGAAACTCCGGGACTTCCTATCCTGCATTCTAAAGATATGATCAACTGGAAACTGGTCAATTACGCCATTCAGGATATCCTTCCTCTGGACCATTTCTCTACTCCGAAAAGAGGGGATGGAGTCTGGGCTCCAAGCATAAGATTCCACAAAGGAGAATTCTACATTTATTGGGGAGATCCTGACTTTGGAATTTACATGGTGAAAACCAAAGATCCGTTGGGAACCTGGGAAAAGCCGGTCTTGGTAATGGAAGGAAAAGGATTAATAGATTCATGTCCGTTCTGGGATGAAGACGGAAACGCTTACCTTGTTCATGGCTGGGCAGGAAGCAGAGCCGGAGTAAAAAGCATTCTGACTCTCAACAGAATGAATCCAGAAGGGACAAAAGTTCTGGATAAAGGCGTTCATGTTTTTGACGGCCATGATGCTCATCCTACTGTTGAAGGTCCCAAACTATATAAAAGAAATGGATACTATTACATTTTTGCTCCTGCCGGAGGTGTAGCTACAGGATGGCAGTTGGTATTGAGATCAAAAAATATTTATGGTCCTTATGATGAAAAAATAGTACTGGAACAAGGTTCAACAACCATCAACGGACCTCATCAGGGAGCGTGGGTAGATACTCCTTCCGGTGAAGACTGGTTTTATCATTTTCAGGATGTGGATGCCGGAGGAAGAATCATTCACCTGCAGCCGATGAAATGGGAAAAAGACTGGCCGGTAATGGGAACTGATCATAATAGAAACGGAATAGGCGAACCTGTTTCCACCTATAAAAAACCTGACGTTGGACAATACTACCCTATTTCTACTCCTCCGGAAACAGATGAATTTGATGGGAAAAAATTAGGATTACAGTGGCAATGGAGTGCCAATGAAAATATTGTCTGGTCAGCCAAACTTCCCGGACAAAAATTTTTAAGACTCTTTTCTATAAAAATTCCGGAAGGAGAAAAAAATCTATGGAATATCCCAAATCTTTTAACCCAAAAATTTCCAGCTCCCAATTTCGCAGCCTCCACAAAGGTGAAGTTAATTCCCGAAGATGCTAAGGAAGGAAAAACCGCAGGATTATTAATCATGGGATTAGATCATGCATCTTTGGTGATCACCAACAAACCTGACGGTTATTATCTCCAACTCAGAAAAGCGGAAAAAGCAGATAAAGGAGGAGAAGAAAAAATACTATTTGAAACTCAGTTAAAAAGTAACGAAGTCTACCTGAAAGTGAATGTAAATGAACCTAATGGCTCATGCCAGTTCAGCTACAGCGAAAACGGTAAAGATTTCATTAAGGCAGGTGAAATTTTCCAGGCAAAACCAGGAAAATGGATTGGGGCAAAAGTAGGTCTGTACAGCATCAGCACAACAAAAGCCCCACGCGGAGGATATGCCGATTTTGATTGGTTTAGAATGACTAAGAAATAATAAAAATGCATGCTAATTAAGCAGTTTTAAAGTAGCATAATCATCTACAAAAGAATAAAGTAATGTTGGAAAACGCAAAGGCGCAATGAGATATCAGAATATAAATAATTATAAGAACGCAAAGATTTTATCTCCGATAAAATTGAATACCACCTATGCTAAACAAAAAGAGCCTTCACACCCTTGCTGAAAATCTTCCATTGAGCGAAGTCGAAATGTTCTTGCACCTTAAAATACATCCAACGTTTTAAAAACCTTTGCGATAACCCAATAAAAAGTCATGAAAAAAAGCATATACAAAACCGTTTCATTTTTATTCAGCGTAATTCTGTTATCAGCATGCCAATCTCAGGATAATGCAAAAAAAACAATATCAAAACAGAATAAAAAGTAACGCATATCTACCTTATCGGAGACTCCACAATGGCCGATTACACGGGAGACTATGATCCAGGAAAAGATTATATGAAAGTACGGTATCCCATCACAGGTTGGGGACAGGTTTTTCAGCCTTTCTTTGCAAAGGATAGCATTGCAACTCTGAGGCCAGCTATCACAACAGATTCAGTAGTTGTTGTTGACAGAGCTCATGGTGGAAGAAGTACCAGAACTTTTTTTCAGGAAGGAAGATGGCGTTATGTATATGAGCACCTTCAACCCAATGATTATGTGATCATGCAGTTCGGGCATAATGACGGTTCAGAAAAGCATCCGGAGCGCTATGTGAATATTCAGGGATATAAAGAATTTCTAAGATTATTTGTTTCCCAGACAAAACAAAAAGGCGGAAATCCTGTTATTGTAACTCCTGTAGCAAGAAATTATCCCTGGAAAGACGGGAAACTTGAAAATGTACACGGTGAATACTGGCAGGCTCCTATTGATATTGCTAAAGAAATGAACGTTCCTTATATTGATTTAAACAAATTATCCATGGAATATTTTACCAAAAAAGGACAGGATTTTACTACCAGTCATTATTTTATGAATCTTCCGGAAAATACGTATGAAGCCTATCCTAAAGGGCAGAAAGACAATACCCATTTTCAGCCTGAGGGAGCAAAGATAGTTGCCTCACTGGTCTATCAGGAATTTAAAAATATAATTAAAACTCAAAAAAAATAACATGAAGAAGTCACTTACCATTATCAGTTTAGCAGTAACCATGATGTTTTCCGGGCATGCCTATGCTCAGAATCTGGATATTTATAAAAACATTGAGTTTACAATGCCTCAGGTTGTGGAAACCTCTTTTCCTGCCAATATCGTTTCTATCACACAATTTGGTGGAGTTTCAGGGGGAAATGTAAAAAATACACAGGCATTCAAAAAAGCAATCGATGACCTCAGCAAAAAAGGAGGTGGAAAACTGATTGTTCCCAGAGGAATGTGGCTCACCGGGCCTATTGAACTGAAAAGTAATATCAATCTTCACGTAGAAGAAGGTGCTTTCATTATTTTCAGCAAAGATAAAAATGATTATCCCCTGGTAGATGTAAGTTTTGAAGGCTTAAATACAACTCGTTGCCAATCGCCTATTTCAGCAAAAAATGCAACCAATATCGCTATCACAGGAAAAGGAGTCATTGATGGAAGCGGAGATGCCTGGAGAGCCATCAAAAAAAGCAAAGTAGCAGAATCTGAATGGAAAGAAATCATCAAATCCGGTGGAATATTATCTTCCGACGGCAAAACATGGTACCCTTCAGAAAGCTATAAAAAAGGATTTGAAAGCAGCTCAAGCTTCAATGTTCCTGATAAGATTTCAAAAGACGAACTGAACACGGTAAAAGACTTTCTGCGTCCGGTGATGGTGAGTCTGGTGGGTTGTGACAAAGTTTTGTTGGATGGTCCTACTTTCCAGAATTCCCCGGCGTGGAATCTTCATCCCCTGATGTGCTCCAATCTGATTTTAAGAAACCTTACCGTAAGAAATCCATGGTTTTCTCAAAACGGTGACGGTGTAGATCTTGAATCCTGTAAAAATGTACTTATTTATGATAATACATTTGATGTGGGTGATGATGCGATCTGTATTAAATCAGGGAAAAATGAAGACGGCAGAAAAAGAGGAATGCCTACCGAAAATGTTATCATCAAAAACAATATCGTTTATCATGGTCATGGAGGATTTGTTGTAGGAAGCGAAATGTCCGGCGGTGCAAGAAATATTCATGTTTCCGACTGTACTTTTATCGGGACAGATATCGGACTTCGTTTTAAAACCACCCGTGGAAGAGGTGGAATTGTTGAAAATATTTACATCAAAAATATTGATATGATTAATATTCCGACACAGACGATTGGTTTTAATATGTTCTACGAAGGTTCTTCTCCGGTTTTAGAAGACGGACAGAAACAGGAAGGAAACAAAACGCCTGAAAAAGTATATCCCGTAACAGAAGAAACTCCGATTTTCAGAAATATTTTCTTTAAAAACATCAATGCAGTCAACTCTTACGAAGCGATTACCTTGTTTGGGCTTTCCGAAATGAATCTTAAAAACATTGTGATTGAAGATTCAAAATTCGATACCAAAAAAGCATTGACAATTGTAGATGCAGATGGAATTCAATTAAAGAATGTAACCCTGAAATATACGGAAGGAACAGGAGCAACGGTTTATAACAGTAAAAACATTAATCTGTCTACCGTAAAATTTGAATCGCCAGCCAAACCTTATATCAAAGTCTTAGGAAACAAAACCGGAGCTGTTGCAGTACCTAAAGATTTACTATCTGATAAAAGCACAGTTTCTGTAGGAACCGAGGTAGCTAAGAACTCAGTAAAATAGTTGATTATCGCAAAGACTCAAAAGATTAAATTAACAGCGCTTTTAAGACACAAAGATTTTATCTTCAATACAATTGAAAGCCTATCATCTTGCTGAAAATCTTTGATTTTCTTGCGTCTTGAAAATAATATACATCATTATCATTTTGCGCCCTTTAGTTTGTATTATAAAGTTTTTTGAATTACGTAAATTAACTTTATAGTATTAATTAATCCACAAGAAACAGGGTGAATCATTAAGCGCCAAAGGT
>NZ_QICI01000114.1 GCF_004119445.1 Chryseobacterium sp. CH21
TTTTTCCTTTTTCGGGTAATGTTTTTTTATTCTTGTAATTAATATTTTCTGTATCACATTCCCATCCGGCAGCTCTCAACTGAACGTCTATCAGTTGGATTCTTGTATCAAGCTCGCTTAGATTAATCTTATCAGCATAATCTGCATACTTTCCTCCGCATGGCCATTCTGCAATTGCTTTATTTTTTCCTTTTTCGGGTAATGTTTTTTTATTCTTGTAATTAATATTTTCTGTATCACATTCCCATCCGGCAGCTCTCAACTGAACGTCTATCAGTTGGA
>NZ_QICI01000087.1 GCF_004119445.1 Chryseobacterium sp. CH21
ACTTATTACTAAGCAAAACAACTTTATTTAACATAAATGTTACTATTTTGTAATATTAAACCCTAAATCGCTGGATAGCAAGGAGAAAAATTTTAAACATTTGTTTGGGAGATTGGGTTTTGAGAGTTGGAGAGTTTGGGGGTGAGAGGGGAATTCATGAGTAATGAAAGGTATACCTATATATAAGAGGAGATCTCTTTCCAGAAAGATTCGTTTTCTAAGCTGGGGAGCCAACAAGGTTTTTAATTAAACGGGCTCCATTCCTCTAAACTCAGGATGATACACCGCTTCTATTGAATAGCCAGGTACAATTAACCGCAGATCGCACAGATTTGCACAGAGGATAATGGATACTATATATAAGAGAGAAAAGTTGATAGTACAGAATACACCTATTCTATAGTCCAGACAGCATTGTCACTACCTAGGAGGCTGGATAAAGCTATTCCGTAAAATTACAATAGCAGAAATATAATTTATCATCATTAAAATGCTTCGACTAAGCTCAGCATGACACTGATAATACTAACTGCTAAAAAAACTTACCCATTATACTGTCGTTTTACATCCTTTAAAACTCTTGTGAATAAGTTTGGATTCCTACGGAATAACATAATGGGAATAATGGTATAGCTGTACACTAATTATTGCATAAGAATTATAGATGTAAAAACTTCGGACTGATTATTCAAACTCCACAACCAGAAACTCATAACTTTAAAACCAGAAACTCGCAACTATATAACCTCAACCAGGAACTCATCATTCATCATTAATTCCCCTTCCTTAGCCCTGATAGAAATGGTTACCCCGCAGTATGGGTGGGAGTGTGAGAGGGTTTGGGTACGGGAGCGCGCTGGTACGAGGAGTATGAATGGATAGCAGGATAAAGCTCCTGAGAATGTTGGAGAGTCTGAGAGTTCGAGAGTGAGAGGGTTTGAGAGGAAGAGGTTGTGGGTGGGAGTTTTTTTGAGAGGAGAATGGTTGGAGAGATTTAGAGAGTAGGAATAGAAAAGGTTCTATCTATATTATATAGTATGGAGAAAAATTACAACGTTCTATCTAATGTGCTTCCTGCAGTGGTTTTTCTTTTTATGATTCAAGTTTTCAACTATAAGAATAGATGTAATAGTCAGAAAAACCGGCCTACATCTTTTTTGATTCCTTACATTTGTAGTGCATTCCGGATTCTAAGGAGTGAAATGAGTTTTATATGACAGACAGAAAATATAAGGAAACGGTACATACTGATAAAAGCAATTACAAATATATTACGGTAACCCACGACGAAAATAACGTCAGAATCTATACTCTGAAAAATGGATTAAAGGTTTTTCTTGCCCAGAATTTTATTTCTCCAAGGATACAGACTTTTATTCCGGTAAGAACAGGAAGCAATAATGATCCGTCCGATAATACCGGACTGGCTCACTACCTCGAACATATGATGTTCAAGGGAACCTCAAAAATAGGAACCCAAAATTGGGAAAAGGAAAAGCTGTTTCTTGATCAGATTTCGGAATTGTATGAAGAACACAAAGCTGAGCAGAATCCTGAAAAGAAAAAAGAGATCTATAAAAAGATAGACGAAGTTTCTCAGGAAGCCAGTCAATATGCTATTGCGAATGAATACGACAAAGCTATTTCGTCTCTGGGAGCCAGTGGAACAAATGCCCATACCTGGTTTGATGAAACGGTATACAAAAACAATATTCCTAATAATGAGCTTGAGAAATGGCTAAAGATAGAAAAGGAAAGGTTTTCTGAAATTGTACTTCGTCTTTTCCATACTGAACTGGAATCTGTGTATGAGGAGTTCAACAGAGCACAGGATAATGATTCACGACTTGTCAATTACGAATTGATGGATGCACTCTTTCCTACTCATCCCAACGGCCAGCAAACCACACTAGGAAAACCTGAACATTTGAAGAACCCTTCTATGAAGGCTATCCACAAATACTTTGATGAATATTATGTTCCTAATAATTATGCTTTGGTATTGGTTGGAGATCTTGATTTTGAAAAAACCATTCAGTTAATTGATACTTACTTTGGAGCTTTACCTTATAAGGAACTTCCTAAGAAGACTCCTATTATTGAGAAACCTATCACAGAAATTATAAAAAGAACGGTAAAAAGCCCTACTACTCCACGCACCCAGCTGGCATGGAGAACCGACAACTACGGAACCCGCGAAGCCATGCTGGCTGATATCACAGCTAATATCCTTAGTAACAGAGGTGAAGCCGGATTATTGGATCTTCACATCAATCAGACTCAAAAAATGCTTTGGGCACAGGCTTTTTCTGTGGGATTGAAACAATATGGTTATTTCTCCATCGTTGCGGTTCCCAAAGAAACTCAAACACTGGAAGAAGCCAAGAACTTTGTATTGGAAGAGATTGAACTGATCAAAAAAGGAGATTTCCCAAACTGGATGTTACCCGCTATCATTAATGATTTCAAACTTCAAAGAATGAAAGCTCTTGAAACAACGGAAGGGCTGGCAACCAATCTTTATGACACGTACATAAAAGGAAGAACCTGGGAACAGGAACTGAATGAAATGGATGAATATGCTTCTTTTACAAAAGAAGATATTGTGAACTTTGCGAATGATTTCTTCAAAGAAAACTATGTTATCATTGATAAGGAAAAAGGGGTCAACGACAGGTTGATCAGAGTTGAAAACCCCGGAATTACTCCTATTAAAATCAATCGTGATAGTCAGTCTGAGTTTTTAACAGAAATTTTAGCAGATAAAACGGAGGATATACAACCTGTATTCATCGACTATAAAAAAGAAATTACTACTGCTGATGTGAAAGGAAAGAAACTGAGCTTTGTTAAAAATAAGTATAACGATATCGCTCAGGCCCATTTTATTTTTCCTTTTGGAAGTGATAATGACAGAGATCTGGCCATTTCAACTCAGTTGCTGCAGTATTTAGGAACAGATCAATTTTCTCCTGAAGATTTAAAGAAGGAATTCTTCAAAATCGGGGTAACTAATGACTTTAAAACAACTCATGATCAGCTGACCATCACCTTAAGCGGGCTGGAAGAGAATATAGAAAAAGGAATTGCTCTGCTTCAGCACTGGATGACCAATGTAAAACCTGACCAGGATATCTACAGCCAGTTTGTAAAAAGTGTCATAGAAAACCGCCAGGCTGTTAAGAAGGATAAAAACCGTATTATGACGGCACTTACCAACTATACCAAGCTGGGCAGCACTTCCCGTTTCACCAATATTATTTCTAAAGAAGAGCTAGAAAGCAGTACTGCTGAAGTATTTACAGACAGAATGAAAAACCTGTTTAAATCTCCTTATCAAATCTTCTTTTATGGAAAAAACTTTGAACATTTCAATGGATACATTGCTAAATATATTGGAACGGAAAGCATTATAATTCCTGAAGCGAAACAATATCCTGAGCCTGATACGGGTAGGAATGTCTATTTCATTAATTATGATATGGTTCAAGTGGAAATGAGTAAGATAGGAAAAGGAAATGAAGTAGATCCACAATACTTTGGTAAAGTGAATGTATTTAATGAATATTTTGGAAGAGGCTTATCTTCCATCGTTTCCAGGAAATGCGTGAGAGTAAAAGTCTTGCTTATTCTGCCTATGTCTCCTATGCTGCCAATTCAGAATTGAAACATCCTGATTATATTACCACTTATATCGGAACACAGCCGGATAAACTGATGATTGCTGTTGATACCCTTAATGAACTTATGGAAGAGCTTCCTGAAGTACCTATTCAGTTTGAAAATGCAAGAAATGCCGCCCTTAAGCAGATTGCCTCTACAAGAGTAAGCCGTGAAAATGTGTTTTTCAATACATTGAATCTGAAGAAACTGAATATCTATCACGATTTCAGAAAAGATATCTATGAGCAGATACAAGATTTGAAATTTGAAGATCTAGTTGAATTTTATCAAACAAGAATCAAATCTGTTCATTTCAACACCGCCATTCTTGGTAAAAAAGAAAATCTGGATATGGAAGCTGTCAATAAAATGGGAACATTTAAAGAAGTAAGTCTTAAAGACATATTTGGACATTAAAAAAACAAACCGCCCGATAACATTATCGGGCGGTTTGTTTTTTATAATGATGAGTGATGAATGATCATTCATCACTCATCATTTATAATTCATCATTACTTTACGTCATCATACAATCTCCGTCACCATCCTGGTAATCGGGATTAAAATCCTTCGGAAGCAGTTCCAATAAATCTTTATGAAATAGATATTCTCTGTTGAAATCCCGTTCATAGATATGAGAAAATGCTTTTGATTGCTGTATGGTCTTGTTCAGTTGGGTTTGATAGCTCGTAAAACCTTTTACCTTATTAGTCACAATGAAATAATTGAGAAACCGGACAACCTCATCTAAATCAGCTTTCGGAAAAAGGTAGGGAATTTTAAGATATCCGTCACGAAGCTGTAAAAGCAGGCAGGCTTTGAGTGTATTATTTTGGTCAAAAATCTTGATCCAGAAATATTTAAAAGTACCTGCAAAGCTTGAAAATAAATATTTTCCCTCTTTATTGCCTTCCAAAACCCAAGGATAATCTATAAAAGTATTGATTTCGTCTGCGTTGCGTACTCCTGGAAACGCATTGATAAAATCAGCACTTTCTTGATCAATACGATGGAAAACTTCATATTTGAAATCTGGTTTCTTTATAGGCAGGTTCTTTAGTGATATTAATAAATTAGCTGCGGCATCCAATGTCTGAAAAATGGGTTTTAATGGTTGGGTTTCCGGTTTTTTTTCAGGAATCATTTTGGCTGCATCGGTTTTGAAATAATATCTTTTCCCTTCTTTAGGAAAGACATATTCAAAAACACCCATAATATTATATAACGCTTCTGCTTCTTTGGTAAATTCTGTAATGGCAATTCTGCCTTCGTATTCTTCAAAAACCTTTTTCAACAGAGCTTTTGCCGGTCTTTTTTTTCTGTAATCAGGGTTTACATATAAAGTGCTCAGCCATGCATAACGGATTTCTTTACCGTCAATAACAAAACAGTCCGGAAAACATCCTACATAACCAATTAGTTTTTCTTCATCAAAAGCAAGAATAAGAAGGGTATCTTCATCTGTTGCCTTAGGATTCTTGATGTGGGATAAAGCACGATGCTTGGTAATCGGAAGAAAATCATACTGCTGGAAAGCTCCGGAGGATATAAAATCTTCCAGTTCTCTTCTGTTGAATCTTTTCAGCACTATCATTCTCTAATAATCGTATTTTTATTGATCAGTTTTTTCAGTCTGAAATAGGCTATTTCCTTTTTCAGGATCTTTGCTCCGCTCTCTCCCATTTCCATTGGTATTCTTTGGAAATTTCTTTTCACACTATCCAGCTTTATTCCTGCGCATCCGAAACTGCAGTAGATTTCTTCATTTTTAAAAAGTTCATCAAAAAAATCTTTCTTCACTTCAAAATCGGTAAAAGGAAATGCAAAAGTTTCGTACAGGAAGCCGTTTTCTTTTAAATAAGCAAAAGTCTTACCTGTAGTTTCCATCTGTTCTTTCAAAGATAAGTCTCCATATTTTGGATGATCCCAACTGTGCGAAGAGATTCCAAAACCTTTTCGGGTAAGCTCTTTTAATTCCTCTGTGCTTAAATAAGGCTTAAATTCCTTTGAATATGCTTTAAAATCTACCTCAAGTTTTACTGCAAGCTTGTCCAAAATATCATTTCCCTGGTAATTAACTGATAAAATTTTCTTTTGTACAATACCTTTCTCAACATGACTGTCGAGAGAAAATATACGATAAACTTCCGGATCTATGGTTTTCTTTTTATCAACGGCGTCGGCGAGCAGACTTGATTTACACCTGAACATCATCTCTTCATTGTCTATGAAGGCTGGATTGACAAAATTGCAGGCATATATTCCTTTTCGTTCCAAAATAGGCGCCACCACATCATAAAATTCTCTGAAACCATCATCAAAAGTAAGAAGGGCAATCTTTTTCTTAGGTTTAAAATGCCCGGACCAATAATCTTTGAACTCCTGCCAATCTACAAACTGAAAATTCGTTGCAATATGATCAAGATCTTCTTCAAACTGCCTGATATTCTTGTAACGGATGATATGTTTTAAATGAGGAAGTTCTTTATCGGAAACACTATGATAAAGCGGTAAACAGTAATCCAGCGGGAAAGATTTCCCGATATGATCAGATTCGAAAGCTGCCAAAACATTGATAATCCTGTCTTTCATCCTATTATAAATAAAAAAGAATCTATTTAAAACTCAGTTCAAATAGATTCTTAAAGGTATAACTTTTAAAATTATTTTATAATCTTCATTTCATCAACAAGCCACTTTGAGTCTGCAAACTTCTCGATGATGAAAAGGATATATTTTGTATCTACCATGATGTTTCTGCTGAAACGCGGGTCATAGTTGATATCACTCATTGTTCCCTCCCACTGTCTGTCGAAGTTCAATCCCACAAGGTTTCCATTCGCATCAAGCGCCGGGCTTCCTGAGTTTCCTCCCGTTGTGTGGTTGGTAGCAGTGAATCCTACAGGAACATCACCAGTTTTATCTTTATAGATTCCGAAATCTTTTTTGTTGTAAAGATCAATCAGTTTCTTTGGAACATCGAATTCATAATCTCCAGGAACATATTTTTCCATAACTCCGGCAAGGTGAGTCTGATATCCATAAGAGACCGCATCTCTAGGAGTAGAACCTTTTACTTTACCATACGTTACACGAAGGGTGGAGTTCGCATCCGGGAAGAATTTTCTGTCTTTATCCGTCTGCATCTGCTGAGCCATGAACTTTTTCTGTAAAGCATCAATTTTTGCCTGCATTGAAGTATACTGAGGATCTGCAGTTTTCACATACGTTTCCTTCATAGAAACATACAGCTGGTAAATCGGATCTTTCTTCAACGTTTTGATTAATTTATCCTGATTAGAAAAAGCTTTGTCAATATCTGTAGTCAATGTTCCTCCATTCACAGCAGTTCTTCCTGTGATAACAGAGTTTTTAGACATATCTTCGATCACAGGAATATTGGCATTCTCATCTTTATATTTGCTGAATCCTGCCGGTAAAAACTGTGGTGCCGTTTTATTAACGTATAAAGCCAACAGTTTTGCTGTTACTCTAGCATCAAGCTCAGCGCTGTAATCTTTGTAGAAAGAAGTTAATTTTGTTTTCAACTTTGAAAGTTCCTTCTCATCCATTCTTCCTGCTTCTACAGAAGCTACGAAATCATAATAATCACCGGCAAGTTTCAAAGTCTCTGCATTTCTTACTACTTCTGTGTAGTAAGCATTGTTTAATGCGTAAGGAGCCTGATCATTGTACAGTTTATTCAACTGGTCCAACGTAGTTTTGATCTCAGGATTTTTAGCGACCAAAGAACCTTCATACATTATTTTCTTTTCTACAGCATTGGATTTTTTCAATCCTTCTACTTCACCAATCCATTTTTTCCAGTAATTAGCTACAGAAGCATATTTTGAAGCATATTTGATACGTGTTTCATTATCAACACGCATTTTTTCGTCCAATGTTTTTAAAGCAACATCACGCACCGCAATTCTTGCAGGATCAATATCTTTCATGATCTTTTCTACACCAATTGCAGGAAGGTACTCGGTAGTTCTTCCCGGGAATCCGAATACGAAAGTAAAATCGTTTTCGTTTTTATCTTTGATAGAAACCGGTAAATAGTGTTTTGGAACGTAAGGTACGTTGTCTTTTGAATATTCTGCAGGTCTGTTGTTCTTATCTGCATAGATTCTGAACATAGAGAAATCTCCGGTATGTCTAGGCCAAACCCAGTTGTCCGTATCACTTCCGAATTTCCCGATGCTTTGAGGCGGAGCTCCTACAAGACGAATATCTTTATATGTTTCGATGGTGTAAGCATAATATTTGTTTCCATAATACATAGGCTTTACCATGATCGACTGGTAAGATTCAATTTTCTGGGCGTTTTTATAAACCTCAATATTGTTGTTGATCTTCTTAGTAAGTTCAGGTTCTGTAAGATTGTCTGTACCTTCTAAAATCTGATCAGTAGCTTCTTTTATATCTACAATAAAATCTACTTTTACTCCCGGGTTTGGAAGTTCACCTTCTGTATTTTTTGCCCAGAATCCGTTAGAAAGAAGATCATTCTGAACGGTAGAATGTGCCTGAATCTGACCGAAACCACAGTGGTGATTCGTTAAAAGCAGTCCTTTAGGTGAAATAATTTCTGCAGTACATCCGCCGTTAAACTGTACTACCGCATCTTTAATGCTTGGTTTCTGAGGATTGAAAATATCTTTTGCAGAAATCTTCATTCCCAAATCCTTCATTTCCTTTTCATTCAGCTCCGTAGGAATCCACATTCCGCCATATTGTTGTGCAAATGCCATTGCAGCCGGCAAAAGAAATACAGATAAAAGTATCTTTTTTGTCATAATCAAAATTTTGCCCCAATTTACAAAGAAAAATAGGAATAGGCTTTATAAAACATGTGGAAAAGTTATTATAAGGTCGTTTTTGAAAAGATGGAGAGTCAATAGTCAATTTTTGCTTCGCAAGTGAATGGTGAATTTTTATGATCAGGTGGAACTTCTCATTGAATGTAAACTTATTAAAAATTGATATCAAAAATAAAAATTAACAAGCAAAGCGAATTGACCATTCATCATTCATCCTATTCTCTCCCCCTCTGGCTTAATTTTTGTTCCTTGGAAGTCACATTATTACTAAAAAATTCTTTAATTAACTTATTATGATGAAAAGCAAAATGCTCATGTTGGGAATGGTATCGACTCTATTTCTTACTTCATGCACTAAAAAAGAAAGTACCGAAACAACTGCTACTGCAACGGATTCTGTGACAGCTGTACAACCTGCTGCCACAGACAGTATCATTAAAGCAACTCCTACCGCAGCAGGTGACACTTCTGAAAATGCCTTAGACTTGGCAGGGACTTATGAAGCAACAGTTCCTTGTGCTGACTGCCCGGGAATCAAGACTTCTTTAACATTGAACAATGACAAAACATTCAGCATTAGTGAAGAGTATCTTGACAGAAATTCAAAAAATCAGGATAAAGGATCTTTTGCGTGGGATACAACAGGAAGTATGATTACTTTAAAAGGAAAATCTGCCAACTATAAATATAAAGTGGGTGAAAATATGCTGATCCAGCTGGATATGGAAGGAAAAGAAATTGACGGCCCTAACAAGGATCTTTATGTATTCAAGAAAAAATAAAAATAAAGGCTTCGGCCTTTATTTTTTGCTTATATCTCATCTAAAACTGATAGGCCTTGATTTTCGGGTCATCTACCAAACGCCTGGTTAATCCTTCATGATGGCTGTTTTTACCTATAATCCTCCAGATCACTGTAAAACCTTCCTGAGAATACTGCTGTCTGATCATGAGATAAGCCAAATGGTTTTCTTTAAAGATATTTTCACAATATTGAATATCTCCTGAGCTGTTGACTGCTATTCTATATTCTCTGATTTTATTATAATTGTCAATAAAATTCTGCAAATAGGTTAAAGCACTCAAAATAATCAATACCAAAGCAGTTCCCAGCATGGCAATATAAACATATCCTGAACCTACTGCCATTCCTATGGAAGCTGTAGCCCAAATGGTAGTTGCAGTGGTAATTCCTTCAATTTTATTATCTCCTTTAAAAATAACGCCTGCACCCAGAAATCCGATTCCTGTAATGATATTGGCAGCCAAACGATCCGGATTAGCAACTCCTATTTTGATGGAAAGTATGGTAAAAAGACAGGCTCCGAAACAAACCAGGATAAAGGTTCTGAGCCCCGCAGATTTATTACGGTATTCTCGTTCAGCACCAATGAACAGTCCTAAAATAACAGAAATAAGGATAAGCAGTAATTCATTTTTAACAGCGTAATGGTCCTGAAGAAAATCCATTTTTTAAAATTTAAGCTTAGAATAAAATTACAACAAAAAAATTATCTGTAAAGCGATTGCAGAACTTTGTTTAGGCCAATAAGATTTTATTTGAATGAAAACTTTCGTAATATTACAGATTAAATGGAAAAGGCAAGTACAGAAGTTATGAAACCTACATTTTTTTCGACAAAAGAAGAATTCAGAAAGTGGCTTGAGAAGCACCACGAAACTGAGAAAGAACTTTTAACAGGGTTCTACAAAACAGCCAGTGAAAAACCTTCTATGAGCTGGTCTGAATCTGTGGATCAGGCTCTGTGCTTTGGATGGATAGATGGAGTAAGAAAGTCAATAGATCACGAAAGTTATTCTATACGCTTTACACCAAGAAAACCATCCAGCATCTGGAGTAACATCAATATAAAAAAGATTGAGGAGCTTACGAAAGCTGGACTGATGACTTCCGCAGGTCAAAAGGCATTTAATCTCAGAAAAGAGGACAAATCAGGAATTTATTCTCATGAAAAAGCGGAAGTTTCACTTGATATGGTTTATCAGAAACAATTTATGGATCATCCGGCAGCCTGGGATTTTTTGAATGTCAGGCTCCATCCTACAAAAAAGTTATTATCCACTGGATCACGAGTGCCAAACAGGAAAAAACAAGACTTTCCCGATTGGAAAAAGTCATTGATATAAGTAAACAATCAAAAAGATTAGAATAAAAAATAGTATTATGGATAAAGAAATTTCACACTTCTGGTTAGGATATTTCAAAAATGAAGAAGATTTTTACAGTTTCATAGAAGAAGATGAAAATTATTATATAGAGGAAGAAACTGATGATCAGTATGTTTCTAAGTTTGCAGAATCTCAGAACATCAAGTGGTTTGACGATGATTTTATAGAATTTGGTTTCGAGGATGAAAGTCTTAGCATTTATGACAAGTTTGCAGAATATTCTTATGCTGACCAATGGCTTCCAACCCTGGAAAGAAAACTGAATGAATTAAGTCTGGACACTCCTGTGAATGCTATCATTTTCGCAACAAGATTTGTGATTCCTAATCCGGTTTCTGTAGAAACTGACGATTATTCGCTGCATTATGTGGGGGAAATAGAATATGATATTTAATAAGAAATAAACCCAACAAAAAACTTCCGCCCAAAAGACGGAAGTTTTTTATCGTTAAGAATAAATCGTATTTATTAATGCGCTTCTAACCAGTTATCTCCTACTCCAATTTCTACCAATAACGGAACCTGTGTTTTTAAGGCACTTTCCATTTCAGTTTTGATCAGTTTTGAAGCGGCTTCAATCTCGTCTACCGGAGATTCGAATATCAATTCGTCATGTACCTGAAGCAGCATTTTTGTTTTAAGCTGTTGTTCTTCAAGCTCTCTGTCTATTTTGATCATGGCAAGCTTTACAACATCTGCGGCACTTCCCTGAACAGGAGCATTCACAGCATTTCTTTCCGCATGACCTCTCACCACGAAATTATTGGAATTGATATCTTTCAAATGACGCTTTCTACCTAAAATAGTTTCCACATACCCTAACTGGCGTGCTTTGCTCACCTGTTCTGCCATATATTCCTTCAGCTTTGGATAGGTCTCAAAATAGGCTTCAATCATCTGCTTGGCTTCTGTACGGGACAATCCGGTTTGTTCTGCCAAAGCAAAAGCTCCCTGTCCATAGATAATCCCGAAGTTGACTGTTTTAGCCTGGCTTCTCTGGGTTTTGGAAACTTCATCCAAAGGAATTTTAAAGAGTTTCGCGGCTGTGGAAGCGTGGATGTCTTCTCCATCCTGGAAAGCTTTGATCATGTTATCCTCTCCTGAAATTTCAGCAATCAAACGGAGTTCAATTTGAGAATAATCGGCTGAAATAATCTTCTTTCCTTCTCCGGAAACAAACGCTCCACGAATCTGCTGTCCTCTCACGGTACGGATTGGAATATTCTGCAGGTTCGGGTTTACACTCGCCAAACGGCCTGTAGCAGCTGTAGTCTGTGAGAAATTGGTATGTACTCTGTTATCTTTTTTCTCAATCTGTGAAGGCAAAGCGTCTACATAGGTTGACTTTAATTTCTGATAGGTTCTGTATTCCAGAATATGCTTGATGATCTCATGTTTTGATGATAATTTCTGAAGAACATCTTCTGAGGTTGCATACTGTCCTGTTTTTGTTTTCTTGGCTTTTGGATCCAGCTGCAATTTTTCAAAGAGAATCTCTCCCAGCTGTTTTGGGGAGTTCATATTGAATTCTTCTTCTGAAAGTTCAAAAATCTTTGTTTCCAACTGTTTCAGATCATTTTCAAGGTCAACACTTTCCTGTGCCAGCCATTTTTCATCCAGAGAAATCCCTGCCAATTCCATTTTTGCAAGCACTTCCATCAGAGGCATTTCAATGGTAAAGAAAAGTTCTTCCAGATTTTCTTTTTTCAGCTGTGGTGCAAAAAGTTCATACAACTGGAACGTTACGTCTGCATCTTCTGCAGCATAATCTGTCTGTGTTCTTACATCTGCATCTCTGAAACTGCCCTGTTTTTTACCTTTTTTCCCAATAATGGTTTCAATAGATACAGGTTTGTAGTTCAGGTATACTTCTGAAAGGTAGTCCATTCCGTGTCTTCCGTCCGGATTCAGAAGGTAATGGGCGATCATGGTATCAAACATAGCACCTTTTACGGTGATGTTGTATTGTTTTAAAACTTTATAATCGTATTTAAGGTTATGGGCAATTTTCAGCAGGTCTTCTTTTTCGAAAAACGGTCTGAAAATCTCCAGGGTCTGCAACACTTCTTCTCTATTTTCAGAAAGTGGAATGTAATAGGCAAGTCCTTTTTTGTAAGAGAAACTCATTCCTACCAATTCTGCTTCCAGTTCATTTAATGAAGTTGTTTCTGTATCAAAGCAAACCACTTTTTGTTGTAATAAGTTATCAACCAGTTTTTTCTGAGCCTTTGGATTATCTATATACTGATAAAGATGATCGTTATTCTCAATGGTAGATTTTGTAGAAGTAGCCTGTTCCAATTCTTCGAAATTGGCAAAAAGATCAAGCTGCATTACCTGCCCTTTCACTTCTCCAGCTGCAGAGGCCTGCTTTTCTTTTACTTCTACCTCGTTTACCACTATTGATTCCGCACTGGCAGGAGCAAAAGCTCTGTAAAGATTTTCGTACAGTCTTCTGAATTCTATTTCATCAAAAACTTCTTTTACTTTTTCAAAATCCGGAGTTTCAAGATCATATTGTTCCTGATGAAATTCTACAGGAGCATCACAGATAATAGTTGCTAGTTTTTTAGATAAAATACCACGTTCTGCAGAAGCTTCTACTTTTTCCTTCAGCTTTCCTTTCAGCTTATCGGTATTGGCCAATAACGTTTCGATGTTCCCAAATTCTTTCAGGAACTTCATAGCAGTTTTCTCTCCTACTCCTTCCAACCCAGGGATATTATCTACAGCATCTCCCATCATGGCAAGGAAATCAATAACCTGTTTCGGGTCTTCAATCTCGTATTTTGCCTTTACCTCATCTACTCCAAGAATCTCGATATCCCCACCTTTTAATCCTGGCTTATAAATTTTAATTTTATCAGTAACCAGCTGTGCAAAATCTTTATCCGGAGTTACCATGAAAGTGGTATAGCCTTCTTTCTCTGCTTTGCATGCAATAGTCCCAATAACATCATCAGCTTCATATCCTTCTACTCCCAAGCGTGGAATGTGCATTGCTTCCAGAATTTTATGAATGTATGGAACAGCAATTTTGATCGCTTCAGGAGTTTCACTTCTATTGGCTTTGTATTCTGAATAATCATCAGTTCTTACACTCGCCTGCCCTACATCAAAAACGACTGCCAAATGGGACGGTTTTTCTCTTCTGATCAACTCGATCAAAGAATTGGTAAAACCAAAAATGGCAGAAGTATCCAATCCTTTGCTGGTAAGTCTAGGATTCCTGATTAATGCATAGTATCCTCTGAAAATCATCGCATAGGCATCGATGAGAAACAGCCTTTTATCTTTTGTTGCGTCCATATTTTGAATAATGAACAAATATATGAAAATAGGAGTAAAAGTTGGCAGTTTAGAGAAGGGATTCGGATATCGAATTGTGGGATTTGGGATATGAGTTGCGCGGTTTCGGGATGCGGGGTTGAGAGATAAGGAGATTGCTTCTTAGCGGCTAGTTTTTTATAAAAACAAAACAGTATACCAAAAGGCATACTGTTTCTTTTTTTATTTAAGTTGTATTGGATTATTTACCTGCTGAAGGCCATAGTCCAGCGAACTGAGAAGTACCGTAGTCGATAGTCTCTGCACTTACTACGAAGCTGATCAGCATACTGTTGCTGTCTACTGCATCGAAGTCTACTTCATGCTGGATTACATATCCGTTTTCCCATTTCAAAGTGATCAATGTTCCTTCTTCGTGAGATTTGTTGAATGTGATTTCACCTACCGTTGGCTTATATTTACCGTTTAGTAAGCTTTCAAGAATGTCTGACTTTTCAGTAGCTTCTACTGTAACCTTGATTAATGCGTTGGAAGGATCTGATGCTACACGTCCTGATACGTCTGTAGATCTGGATACACTGTAGTTCATTTTTAACAGTTTCTGTCCTTCACCGTTGTTGAATTTTAAGATTCCTCTTGAGTTTCTTTCTGCCATGATTGTAAATTTTAATCGTTAGTAATAAATTGTTATTTCAATAATTATATAACAAAGATACCCCCCTTGTTTTTGAAAAAAAGCATTTGAATGGAAATCTGAAAAAGTGTAGTAGTTCTACGATTTCATGTCGTAATTCTACGACAAAAGATTTAAAATATAGCATAACATATTATAAATAAATATTTTAAATACTTATGCTAATTCATAAAAACCACCCATTTATTACACCAAAAAGAGAAATAACATAGTAAAAATCATTATAAAAAGAAAGCAAAAAATTACCAATTTTTCATGATTCAATTGCACAGGTTGAGATTATATATAAAAAACAGAACAGTATACTCGGATGAGTGTACTGTTCTGTACCAATTTTATTTTTACTAAGATGATGAATAGGCTTATTTACCTGCTGAAGGCCATAGCCCAGCGAACTGAGAAGTACCGTAATCGATAGTTTCAGCACTTATTACGAAGCTGATCAGCATACTGTTGCTGTCAATTGCATCGAAGTCTACTTCATGCTGAATCACATATCCGTTCTCCCATTTTAAAGTAATCAATGTTCCTTCTTCATGAGATTTGTTGAACGTGATTTCTCCTACTGTTGGCTTGTATTTACCATTTAACAAGCTTTCAAGGATGTCTGATTTTTCAGTAGCTTCTACTGTTACTTTGATCAATGCATTGGAAGGATCTGATGCTACACGTCCTGATACGTCTGTAGATCTGGATACACTGTAGTTCATTTTTAACAGTTTCTGTCCTTCGCCATTATTGAATTTTAAGATTCCTCTTGAATTTCTTTCTGCCATGATTGTAAATTTTGATCGTTAATATTTTGTGATTCGGTGATTGTAGAACAAAGATAGAGGCTCTTTTTCGCTAAAAAAAGCTTTTGGATGGAAATCTGAAAAATTGTAGTAGTTCTACGATTTCTTGTCGTAATTCTACGACAATGGATTTAACAAACTTATTGAAAACATGATTGATAAAGGATTTCAACTTTCTGAAAAAGAATAAGAAAAATAATAATTTCCCACACGAATGAGAAATATTAAGATTTTTTTAATATAAAATTGGCTTTATTTAACAGATACATTTTCATAAAAATAAAATGGCAACCAGCTAAAACCTGATTGCCATTTTTATTTTTAATCTGAGATTATGTTACTGTTGAGTCTGGGTATTTGCTCCTTCTTTTATAGAACGAACCAATATCTTGTTTTTTCTAAGCAGAAAATCAGGCATGAGATCAACAGGCAGATAGAAAGAGCTTTCCCCTTTTTTCTGCAGTTCTTCTACAATTCCGGGATTCCAGACAAGGATTTTATCTACGTCTATATTCAGCTCATCTGCTACAACTTTTAAGCTGAAACCGGCATTGATCTCTGTTTCGGAAAGAGCGGCCTGAGTTGTTTTTCGGTCTCCTTCAAAGAAAACTTTATTGATTCTTGATGAATTGTAGTTATTTAATACACTCTGAAGTTCTCCTGTAGCATAGCATGCATTCAGGTATTTCTTTACATGATTAATGGTTTCTAAGGGAAGGTATTTGGAAAATTCGTGGTATTGAGACGAACCTGAAGCCTGCATCGCTTTGGCAATATTTCCTTCACCACAGTTATAAGCAGCTACTACTGTTACCCAGTTATTATATTTTTTATACAGATTACTTAAAGAAATAGCAGCTGTTTTTGTGCTTTTATAAAGATCGGTACGTCCCTGTTCTGTAAGTCCGTACTGGTTGGCATGCGCCGTCATAAACTGCCAGACTCCCACTGCGCCAGCTCCTGAAGTAATATTTCTATCAAAATGGGATTCTATGAGTGCCAGGTTTCTCAAATGCTTGGGAAGCCCTTTCTGAAGAAGCAGCTGTTCGATAAATTCTACCAGATCTTTATTGGCATTAATGATACCTTTATACTTTTTCACGCTGCTTTCCGAGGTGTCGGAAGCAGCAAGAAACTGCCCGTTTACCAAGATAACGGATCCTAATAATAGAAAACCTGTAAAGATATTTCTGACAATTATTTTCATTATAATTTTATTTGTGAGGAAAAAGACAAATTTACAGATCTGCCCTTTTGCTTCATCATTAATCTACTTTCCAGCTAATTTTATCTTCTTCTTTATTCCAATCTACATGAATGGTCTGGCCGGATTTTACTTCTTCTCTAACGATCATTTTGGAAATAGGCCTTGCAAGCTGTGCACGAATTACTCCTGAGATCTGTCTTGCTCCATACTTACTGCTGAATCCACCTAATGCCAGATTTCTTACTGCATCATCACTTATTTTAAGGGCAATTCCTAATCTGGTTAATGAAGTATGAAGGGATTTCAATTGAATATTAAAGATTCTTTCTGCAATGGATTCTGTAATCGGGGCAAAAGGAATAATCTCTGTAATTCTCGCTAAGAATTCGGGTCTGAATCGTCCGGAATTTGACATAATCTGCATCAGTGAAGATGATTCCGGAATTTTTCCTTCTTCAAACTGTTTTACAATTTCCTCACTTCCAATGTTGGAGGTAAACAGGATCAATGCATTGCTGAAGTCTCCCTCTTTACCTAGTTTATCATGTACTTTTCCTTCGTCCATAATCTGAAGGAATACGTCAAAGACAGAATGATGGGCTTTTTCAATTTCGTCAAATAAAACAACGGTATAAGGCTGTTGTCTGATTTTATTAACAAGCATACCTCCTTCTTCGTATCCTACATATCCCGGAGGCGCTCCGTATAGCAATGCTGCAGAATGTTCTTCTTTGAATTCTGACATATCAAAGCGTACCATCGCTTTTTCATCGTTGAAAAGTAATTCTGCCATTGATTTTGCCAACTCTGTTTTACCGGTTCCGGTAGGTCCCAGAAGGAAGAAAGATCCGATGGGCTGTCCGGGTTTATTCAATCCGCTTCGGTTTTCAACAATAGCATCGGAAAGGATTTTTAATGCGTGATCCTGTCCTACAACTCTATTTAGTAGAAGAGATTCCATATTCAGAAGTTTTTCTTTTTCCTGAGCCTGGATTTTCCCGATTGGGATATTGGTTTTAGCGGCCATTACGGCTGCCAGTTCCAATCTGTCTACTTTTTCTCTTTTCTTTGCGGCATGCTGTAAAAGTTCTTCGTAAGTATCTTCAATGATTTTCTGAATCTGATCTACCGGCATAGAATTGTCAATCGCAGGCTGCTCACTTAATGAACCCCATAGGATCGGGCTTATTTTGTCTCTTAACAAGTTGTAAGTCCAGATCAGTTCATCAGCTTTATCTTTGCTGTCCGCAAATTCTTCGGTTAAGATTGCATCGTAGCTTTCTTTCCAGCTATTTAATTCTTTTTCTGATAACTCATCAAGCATTTTGATGGCGGCCATTGTTCTGTCTAGTAAATCAATGGCAGCATCCGGTAATTTTTTACCTTTTGCATATCTTTTTGCTAAACGTACACATTCCGGAAGAGCCGTTTTTTCTACTTCGATACCGTGGTGTTTTTTGTAGCCTTCAAGGAGTACATCTATCATTTTCACGCACGTCTTTTCATCCGGTTCAAGGACAGTCAAAACTTCAAAACGACGGTTGAAAGCCTGTTCCGGTTCTATAATTTTTCTGTATTCTTCCTGAGTTGTAGCTCCGATTACGGTAATTTCACCTCTGGCAAGCTCAGGTTTCAAAAGATTAGCAACGTTTCCGATGCTTCCTTTCGGGTCTAAAAGGGTATGAATTTCGTCAATGAAAAGAATGGCTTTTTCAATTTTCTTGCATTCATTGATTACTTTTTTCAGGCGGTCTTCAATTTCCCCTTTATAAGAGGTTCCTGCTAATAGTGCTCCGGTATCCAGTTCTAAAAGGGTCCCGTTTTTAAGCATTTCAGGGACATTTCCTTTGATGATTTCTGTAGCAAATCCTTCTACCAAAGCTGTTTTTCCAACTCCTGGCTCTCCGATGATGATAACATTCGGTTTGCTTCTTCGGCAAAGAATTTCTACGAGCATTCTCAGTTCTTTATCTCTACCAATAATATTTTCAATTTCGCCCTTTCTTGCCTGTGCCGTTCTGTCTACACAATAGCTTTTAATGGAAGGAAATGAATTGTCTGAATAGTCTGAACCGTTATTTGAAAATAAGGATGAAAAATCACCATCTTCAGAAACGGTAAAGGGTGTATCTTTTCTGTACAGGTTGAATATTTCATGCTCTCTCAACGGAAGTGACTTCAACTGTTGAAGTGAGAATACCACCTGTGGTTTTACAATAGCTGTAAGGATACAGATAGGAGTAATCTCATCCAATCCTAATTTTAAACGGATATCATCAGCTTCTTCGATTAGGGTATCTATGGCATCATCCTGCCCTACCTCATCGGGAAGGTGGTTTGTTTTTGGGTATTCTTCAATACGGACGTCTGCCCATTCGTAGAAATATCCGGGATCTTTATCTATACTTTTCAGGAATTCATTGAGTCCGATATCTTTATGCATAAGAGCCTGCAGAATGTGCGGCCCTCCATAAGTTCCATTATAGTTTTCTTTCGCTATCGACTGAGCAATATGAAATAGCTGCTTTACGGTTTCGTTGGTTACTAGTACTCCCATTTATAATTTTCTTATATTAATATATTTGCGTTCTGTTTTAGTGTCTTCAGATTTGATGATTTTAATTTCCGTTTTTTATCCTTTTATCAGGGAATCAAAACTTATTTTTTTCGTGTAGCTAAAATTAACTATTTTATTCTAAATGATATAAAGATAGTTAATTCTTCAATTAGAGAAGTAGCAACCGCTTTTTTTTACTTTTAAGCATGATTTCAAAGCATTCATTTGCGCCCAAATTGTTGCTCTACCCTCTATTTTACATTAAATATTCAAAAAATACAATAAAATTAAACTGAACCATTGAAGTCCTATGTAGATATAGAATAACATGGCTGAAGGTTCTGCCAATTCGTATAATTTCTCAATCAAGGTCTTTTTAATAATTTCGGAGAAGTCTACGTTTTCATCTCCAAGATTCAGTTCATCAAATTTTATTTTACTGAGGGCATATCCTATTATTTTTTTGAGTATTTTGTTTTCTGAACTGTTTTTAAACTCATTCAGGAGTTTTACTTTAGCTATTGCAAAATCTGCACTCGTCCGGATTACTGTTGGCTGCTTCGCTTTAAATACTGATATCACTTTATCAATAAAAGGAACTACAATGGTTTTTGAATGATCCTGCAGCAGTTTATTAATGACTACAGACATCGCATATTTTGTGGCAAAAACAAATGTAAAAAACGGAGCAATAATAATCAGCAGATAGAAAAGGCTTGCTGAAAGAGGTTTAGCAGTAATAGTAGTTATCAAAAATCCTCCAGCACCACTGTGTCCTAAAGACGGTCCCAGCTTTTCTGATAAAATATAGATTCCCAGGATGAGTACAATAATGGTAGAAATGGCTCCAATAGCATAGATTTTCAATATATTGATGATGAAGACTGCAGACAGTTTGGAAAGGTATTTCAGATGATCAGTGATTTTGTTCATGAATGTTTCGAGGTTACTTAGTTTATTTTTCTTTATCTATATTCAATATGATTATGGGTTACAACAGTTTTTTTCTACAATTCATTTATAATTCCTTAAAAAAGCGATTATACCAGTCAAAATAATGTTCATTTTTTAAAACTTTTCCAGAACTGTCATCTACGAGAATTACAACTCGTTCACATTTTTTATCATCAGGATTATCATCATGACCTTTATTCAGGCCAATCTGCCAATATTTTTTTCCATCATTTTCTTTTCTCCATATTTTCACATATTGTTTGCTCCACTGTTGATCAGTATTAATTACAGCATTTGCTGAAACATCAATTTTATAATTATATTTTTGAATATATTTTTTTGCAATTTCTGTAACGGCTTCAAAAGAAGTCTTCCAACCTTCATCAAAATTAGTTGTTTTAGTTAGCTTCCCATGTTCATCAAACTCATACATTAGCCCATAATCTCCTTTGAAGGTTTTATTATAAATTCTTTTTAGCTTTATATTACCATTTGGATAGTATTCTTTATAAAAGTCAAACCACCCTTTCAATAATAATGTTCTTTGACTATAACTCAATCCTACGGTTCCGATAGTTGTTTGTGTACTACCATCACCTAGTACTTCAGTCATATCAACATCAAACCTAGAAGAATATGGTTCAGCAAGACCTTGTGCTTTTTTAGTCTCTAACAATCTGGGGTTATGAATGTTTAATGCTTCAGCTATTGAGTCTATAGGTATAGCATATTTATTTTTATTCAAGGTTTCTTTTTGTGCATCGCATTGATAGGATATAAAGCATAGAAAGAAACAGTATATTAATTGGGTGTATATTCTCATTATTCCTGATTTAACAAAATATTTATTTTAAAATATCTCATTATTCTTCTTTTTTATTTTCAATAGAATTATGGGTTATAAAAAGGTACTGTTTTCTTTTGAAGCTCTTTTCCGGTTTTACCATCCAGAATGATTTCTTCTATTTTATCACCCGCAATCTGATGAGAAATCCTCCATACTTTTTTGCCTTCAAAATCCTGTTTTAAGACTCTGGTCTGATAACCTGAATCATGGTAACCTTTGGGCAAATCAATTTTATTTTTTTCACAGTATGTAATAATATTTTCAGGTTTGAAATTATAGCCTTCATCAGTGTTTTCTTCTTTTATGAGCCTACCAGATTTATCAAAATGATATAATATACCTACCGATGACCCCATGTTAAATGAGAGTGATTTATTTTTTATGTAACCATTTTTATAATAGGATTTGTCTAATTTATAAAAAGTATCTCCATGATAAATGCTTACTCTATATCCAGTTTTAGAAGCAGAAAAAGTTTCTTTTATTGCTTCTGGAGTCTCAATACATCTGTCATCTTTTTTTTTCTTAAAGTTCTGTATAGTAATCTTCTCAAATTCATTACTAATTTTTGGAATCATTGTCTCTTTTAATTCCTGAGATTGGCACTGTAGAAAAAGACCCAAAAAGAATACTACAAATAGTTTTTCTATATTTACACTACTCATAATAAATGGATTATATTTTTTTAAGTTCACTTCAATCAAAATCTCAACTTTATTTATAATTCCTTAAAAAAGCGATTATACCAGTCAAAATAATGTTCGTTTTTTAAAACTTTTCCAGAACTGTCATCCATCAGAATTACAACACGTTCACATTTTTTATCATCAGGATTATCATCATGACCTTTATTCAGGCCAATCTGCCAATATTTTTTTCCATCATTTTCTTTTCTCCATATTTTCACATATTGTTTGTTCCACTGTGGATCAGTATTAATTACAGCATTTGCTGAGACATCAATTTTATAATTATATTTTTGAATATATTCTTTTGCAATTTCTGTAACAGCTTCAAAAGAAGTCTTCCAGCCTTCATCAAAATTAGTTGTTTTAGTTAGCTTCCCATATTCATCAAACTCATACATTAGCCCATAATCTCCTTTGGAGGTTTTATTATAAATTCTTTTTAGCTTTATATTACCATTTGGATAGTATTCTTTTTGAATATTAAACCATCCTTTTGTTGGTATAATTTTCTTTTTAATTCCCAAATAATTTCCTGAAATAAGCTCTTCTGTCCCATCAGTTTTAATCATTTTAAGAGATTCATAACTAAAATATTCTGGTTTATCATATTTTTGATCTGATTTTTTCAAAAGGTTCAGGTCAAACTTCTCATTGGAAGAATCTATTAAATTCATAATTTCATTTTTACTAAGATTAGATTGTGATTGACACTGACTAAAACTAAACCATAATATCAGAAAAAAATGTAGTCTTTTCATTCTGTTAATAAATTAAAATTTCTCAATTTATCCCACTGCCACTTCCAGGTGGAATATTTATCTTTACTATCTAAATGAGCATAATCCATAACGTTTTCTGTCTTTTTATATTTAAAAAGGTAAGGTGTTATTGCAGATATGCTCTCTTGTGTCCCAAATGAATGACCTAATGCAATAGCATGCATCGCCTCATGAGCTACATCAGCGTCTGTTATTCCTGAAAACATAGTTCCTCGTCCAGCACCTATAGGAGTTCCAATTCCACCTACTCCTATTGTTGTTCCATTATGAATCAAGTAGGCTGTTTCAGAAAAAAAATAAAGCCTTAGAAACTTATCATATATACCTGTTCCATCTGCTTTACCATCACTTCCCAAATGTGGATAGCCTACTTTCAGTTTTTCATCTAGATAATCATATAGTGATTTACCTCTAATATTTCCAGCAACATTAACTCCACTTCCATTACTAATCGATGGAAGTGATAAATCTGTATTTGAAGAACCATCACTATTTTTAGTAATATCTAAATCCTTTTCTACAATATTGATTTTAATTAATGATTGCTTCAAATAATTTTCCAGCTCAAATTTTCCTTTAATACTTCCCGTTCCATTATCTGTAGTGACTTTAACACACACTACATTTAGCTTTTTCACTTTGTTATTATATAACTTTAAATAACCAGCCTCCTTCCCATCACAAAAAACTTTTAAAATTTCAGAAGTGGTAATATCTTTTATTACTTTCAATTCTATTTCATCTTCTAATTTATAATTCTCATTTTTTTTGATTACAATTTTTGCATAATGTGTATTTTTTGTTGGATCGCTTTTTTCATTTTCAATACCCTGCCCCAAACTTGTCGTAATCTCACATAATGTTTTATCGTAAGCAATTACCAATTCTGTCGGAAGTTTCTCCTTATCTTTTATATGTACTTTTAAAGATAGCTTGATTTTTTTATTTTTTTCAACACATACCCAAGAAGGATAATAATTAGTGGGTTTTCTATCCTTCAATAGCCAGGGTATGCTATAAACAGGATTGCTATACTCTCTTTTAAGATCTGTAAATAAAGTAGATGAGGTAGTAAATCTTGCAGAAGGGTCGGCTGATGGATATTTATCATATGTTCCTACTAAATCTGAATATAAGTCATCACCAAATAAACCTGTATCCTTTATACGCATCCAATCAAATCCATATTCTTTTCCCTTCCAATTTCTCATGGGGCGAAAATGTACTACTGCATCTGCCACAATATTGATTTCAGCCATAGGAGGTTTTTCAGGATTCCCTCCATAAAGAATTTCGGTATCACTATTTTCACTATATATGATACTTGCGTTTTCTATAATATCTGTTTCAGAATAATAACTAAGATTTCCTTCAACAGCCTCATATATTTTTCCTTTTACAATTCTTATCCTACTCATCTTAATTGTTTATATAATTAATGAGCTTTTCCTTTTTCACCACTCCTATTATCAATATTACTTTTTGCATGTTTATTGATAGAAGCATTGGTACTTGTTTCAATCCCTTCCTCACTATTAATCACTGTTTTCCCTTTTTTTGTTTCACTATGTACATCTCCTTCAATAATCTCTGTTAATTTTCCTGTAATAAAAGTACTTGCATTTCCAATTACTGATGTCAATTTCATCGCTCCAACAGATTCTGTGTTATTTAGTCCTATACTATCAGACTTATTCATTCCCACCGTCGTCGTCATATTCTCCCCCACATTGATATTCATATTCTTACAGTTCAGGGTCATTGTTTCCGGTGCTGTGATATTAATATTACTTCCTGTGGTATCCAGATGAATTTCATTACCGCTCTTATCTGTAATAATAATGCTTTCATCTTCTGTGAAAACGATTCTGTGGCCGCTTCTTGTTTGAATAGATTTCACACGGTTGTCCGCTCCTCCACCAAGCCCTATTCCACCATGAAACATTCCTCCCATCACGAAAGGTCTGTCCGGATGACTGTGTACGAAATTAACCATTACCTGATCTCCTATTTCAGGAATGGCTACATACCCTCGGTTTTGGGTAATCTGATCTGTTCCCCCGGCATCAGGGCTCATTACTCTTACAAAATGCGTGGTATCATTCATCTGCCAGTCGAATCTTACCTGAACTCTTCCCTGACCTTCCGGATCTGTATTAGAAATTACAGTTGCAATCTGGGGCTGTGCAGCCGGTACTGTAAATTCAGGTTTTGGAAGAAAACCAGTGTCTGCTGCAATAGATTCAAAAGTTCCTGTATAGTGTCCGATGGTATCAATTTCATGGACAGTTTCTGTTACCATTACCTTTGTAAAGTATGACGTTTCATTGCTATCCGGTTTTCTCATATGAATATCAACAATACATCCCGGATGCAGAAAAGGAACGCTTGTAGATCCGGAAACTGAAAACACACTGACAGCTTCACTTCCTGATGTACTTCTTTGCGAATGCTCTATATCCAGATGAGTGGTGGCTTTAATCGGGGCCATCTGAAGTGCCGGAGTTTTATATATTTTATCGTTATGACTATATGCCGTATGGGCAAGATCACTTAAATGATTTACCGGAGTTTCTCCTGAAGTCAGTTTTTCATTTTTACTGCTGTTGTAGCCATAATATTGAGGTTTGGTATGTACAGCTTTCAGTTCTACCCTTACATGATCGGCATTGCTTCCATAAAACAGTTTTATAGGCTTATTCTGTGGCGGAAGCTTCCCGAAATGCAATACTTCACCATCATAATAAAATTGTTCGCCATATGCTTCTGCCATTCTCGCCAGATAATTGTAATGGGTTTCGTTATATTGACTGCTGTAAATGATTTGTGAATAATCATTTGTATCTACTCTTATATCGAACCTTTCTTTATCAATTCCTTGTTTGATTACTTCTTCAGCAATAATTCCCATATTAACAGGCTGTCCCCCTCCAAAGCTCTGGATATGAGGAGCACCATCCAGCAAAATTGTGGGACTGTATCCGGAAAGTACGATATTTCCAAGACTCATTTTTTCCTGACTGAACCCTACTTTGGTAATGATTCCTACAAAATTTCTTTCAGGACTTTTCTCAATATCCTTGTAAGAAATAACGGCAGTGAGACGTTTTCCTAAAAATTTATTGGCTTCTTCAAGGGTATGACTTTGTCTGTCACCCAAGGCATCATGGGCAAGAGTAAGACTGAATTCATGATGATGACTTGCTTTTTGTTTAAGAGTGAAATGTTTATAGTATTTAATAATTTTTCCCTCCACAACCAGTGACAATTTTACCAGCCGGTTGATCCCTGCATGATGATTCTCGGATATTCCGTCTGCATTCTGTGATGGACGGAAGGAAGATCCTTTTGTCTTTGATTCGGTTTTCATATGATTTGTGTTTGTGTTTGGTATTGAAAGATAACACTATTTTATATAACAGTCATTATATAAACAGGCTATACAATAAAATTCTCTTGTATTAGTTTTTCATTCAGGCAAAAAAAGACCGCCTTCAATAGGGACAGTCTTTTTCTTATGAATGTTGATAATGTGTATAAATATTAGCTTGTTGGCCAAAGTCCCGCATACTCAGAAGTACCGTAACCAATTGTTTCAGCACTTATGACGAAACTGATCAGCATACTGTTGCTGTCTATTGCATCAAAATCTACCTGATGCTGAATTACATATCCGTTCTGCCAGTTCAAAGTAATCAGTGTTCCTTCTTCGTGTGACTTATTGAATGTAATTTCTCCTACTGTTGGCTTGTATTTACCATTTAACAAGCTTTCCAGGATATCAGATTTTTCAGTAGCTTCTACTGTAACCTTGATGAGTGCGTTAGAAGGGTCTGATGCTACACGTCCTGAAACGTCTGTAGATCTGGATACGCTGTAGTTCATTTTTAACAGCTTTTGTCCTTCGCCATTGTTGAATTTTAAGATTCCTCTTGAATTTCTTTCGGCCATGATTAATAAATTTTAATCGTTAGTAATATTTTGTGATTCGGTGATTGTAGAACAAATATAGAGGCTCTTTTCCGCTAAAAAAAACTTTTCAATACAAATCTGAGAAATTGTAGTAGTTCTACGATTTCATGTCGTAATTCTACGACAGTAGATTTACACACCGAATCACAACACCCATCAATACAGCAATTTAAATTAAATCCCTTTTTTAAGACAAAAAATATTTTTACACTATGATGAGAAATAATGAAAAGATTCAGAGGTAAAAGTTAGAGGGTTTGCTTTTGGGGATTGAGGGGTTTGGGATATTACAAAAAAAGCAGAAGTGTGTACTTCTGCTTTTTGATATTATAAAAATGAATTTCTTAATGTTTGGTATATTCCGGTTGTTCTGTCGGAATTCTTGATGGTGTAAAGTATTCATTAAGCCAGTAGAAAGTCTGCCCGTTCTGCTGAATCTTTACTGCAGGGTTATTTCTGTTGGCCAGTAATCTGTCTGCTAAATTTTTATAGTGGTGGAAATAATTTTTTACCGTCTCATTAGGAACGATTTTAGATTTTTTCCAGCCTTTCAGTTTATATTTAGCCATTAATTCTTCCTCGGAAAGATCAAATCCTGTACTCATACCAATAGCGTAAGACATTGGTAACTCGTAAAGCGCTCCTTTATCTAAGAATTTTATGGTTGGATTGTATTTCTTCAGGAGTTTCACATATTCTTTTACAGCTCTTGCCTGATTAAAATCCGGGCGATCTGCCTGAGTATTTTTGTATACCTCGGTGTAGAAAGCTTTCAGGTTATCATATTCCGATTCAGAAATAAGAATTCCTTTTTCTATTCCTGGTGTGAAATCTTTCAGATCTTTTGGAATGTATCCTTTTACAAGGAACGGACTTCCGTAATTGATCAGCTGTGCAGCAATTCCTGCAGAAACCGGATTGGTAAGTCCCGGATACAGATATTTATATTTTAAATCCACATCAGTTCTTCCTGCTCCTACCGAGGAATGGAAATATTCATTCAGTGATCTATCAATAGTCTGATTATCTAATGTAACCTGGGAAATAAGACTGTCTACAGATTTTTTCAGGAATCCCGGAGTAGTAATATCCCCTTTTTTAGGGAAAATAACGAATCCCTGAGACATACTCTGCTTAGGGTAAGCTAATGAGAAAAACCCTTCATCACCTTCTACCAAACTGAAATTATTCTTGGTCAAAACATCATTTTGATTGATGATCTTTTGTTTTTTAAGTTCTGCAATATTTTTGGCTGTATTGGTCACAATATTTTCTGCCATCAATACATAATCATTGTAGTTATCTGATGATCTTGCACTGGTTTGGAACATGATCAGTCTCGCCTGAGCCTGCGTTAATGAACTGATTACACTGTACATATTGCCACTTTGATTAGCAGAGGTACCTACTGTAACCACAATATTGGTTTCATCTGCAACGTTGGAAAGAAGGTTTCCGGCAGCAGTAAGAGCCTCTCCTACCGGTTGATAACCATTATTGCTTGCGCAGTTCATTTCATTCGTCTTCTGATCAATAAACATTGTGATCTTGCTGTAATCTGAACTTAGGTTCGATACAGAAACATTGTTCCCGCAAGAGTTGTTTTTGTATAAAACCACTCCGTATTTAACATTGCTGAAATAAGATGGCTTCTCAAATCTAAGCTGAAGATCCTGCAATAATGATTTTACGATAGGTGCATAAGGCGCATTGGCTGCACTTACGTCTAATGCAAAAACGATATTGATATTTTTATCTTTTTCTGTAATTTCTCTGTAACGGTCAAAATAAATAGGTTCACCCAAAACATTAGATACAAAGTTTTTGCTGTAATCTAAAATGTTGGTAAAATATTTTGTCTTGGTATCCAGAGTAGGTGCTTCTTCTAATGGAAGGTTTACCGGGAAGATATTCTCCAGCGGTGTTCTTTTGTTAACATCAGTAAGAAGAATGGCTGTTTTATTTTCTGCATCTGAAGCAGAACCACCCGGATGTCCTTCATGGATTCCCAGAGCAGAATCATTGATTCCTGTGGTATTTTTTAATTTGATAGCCGAACGTTCTCCCCAGCTGGAAATTACGTTGGAACTTACCCATCCGTACAGTCCTTTACCAATGCTGTCTATATCAATGGAAGGTTTTTTACCTACTAAAAATCGTTTGTTATTTTCTGCCTGTTTATAGACATAAACAATTTGTCCGTTTGGAATTTTTACATTGGCAGCTTCAATAAGACTTGGTGAGTTGAACACCATAATAGAGTCATTTTTGTAGTATCTTTCAGCGCTTCTGATTACTTCACTGTTGTTAGGTACTACGGCTACTCTTACAGGATATCCTGTCTTTTCGCTTCTCAGGGCATTGTTCCAAAGAAGAAGGTCCGATTCCTGAATCCATCCATATGTTTTGATAGATTTTGACGAAACTTTTTTCATTAAAGCATCAGGTACATATTCTGCTACCTTTACCATTCCGTCTCTATGCTTTAAAACCATTAAAGGTTCAAGAAACTTCACTTCTTTATAAGATTTCTCATCATCTTTATCCAAATAAGCCGTATTTCTGGATCTGTCTGAAATAACAATCCATGGAACTGACTTTTTAGGATAACCGTTTACGACAGGGGAAGCATCCACCTGACCGTATTGTGAAGGCTCCGGGGTTTTCTTTGACGGCAGTTTTACCTGGCAACTCGTCAATAATACTGATAACCCTATATAATATGCTGCTAGAGGAAATTTATTTTTCATCCTATTTTATCTTTAATGATTGGCGCATCCGTAAACCGGATGATATTATTTGCTTTGATTGATTTCTACTTTGGTAACACAATTCTGCGTATCATCCAAATTTACTTTTACTGTCTGAATCACTGTATTTTTGTCAAACTGCAGACCGGCACAGTACATGTAGAAGTTATTCACTTTGCTGTCATTCACCTTTACAACCGTATTTTCATTGTTACACAGATAGGTTTTCAACAGATAATTGTAATGCATATTGAAACTGTTTCCGTTAGCAATCTGCTGCAGGTGATATTTGAAATCGTTATCTACTTTTGCATAAGAATCTTCTACCGATACTTCCTCTTCTGCAAGAGCATCATAGGCAGGAAGAATTTTGATGCGGTGGTAGATAGGCTCCTGTGTTTCTTCAGTATATAGAGTTACTATATAATCTCCAGGTTTTTTATAAGAATAGAATGTAAACTTATCTTTAGAATCTGTATTTCCAGTTTCTCCGAATTTCCATGCAAACTGTTTTGCTTCAGAAACGGCACGGAAAGGTACATTTTCATTTTGCATTGCCTGAGAAGCCGCCTCAATAGTAGTGGTAGCTTTTGCTGTATCTTTTGCTTTCTGAACGCTTCTTGCGCTTACCATTACAGGGAAAGATTTCGTGTACTTATTGTCAACGATCAAACTTACCTGATAGTATCCCGGTTTATTATAAAAGTGAATCCCGCTGTTTTTGTCTGAAGTTGTACCGTCTCCGAAATTCCATCTTTTGGTTTTTGCAAATTGGGTCTTATCTTCGAATAAAAGCGTGTCTCCTACCGCCAGTGAAGACGGATAAACCACCCCCACAATATCATCCGCAGAATGAATTACCTTTTTCTGCAGCCATAGTGCAACCAGTGCCGCAATAAGCAGCGTTGCTACTACACCGATAATAATGTTCTTTTTGTTCTTTTGAAAATAATTCATAGTTAGTAATTGTGATGTGTTTTATGTAAAGTTCCTAGTATTTCTTGCTTACTGCATTCTGGCTTTCAGATCCTGCTCACGCTGATAAAGCTTATTCTGCTTATCTTTAAATCCGATTCTGCATTCATCTACCTGTTTCTGGAAAATTTTAATGTCTTCTGAGGTTGTTGAAATTACTTTTTTGTCATCAAAATACATTTTATAGAATTTGGCGATCTGAGGATAGGCATCTTTTCGGATGTCTACTACATCAGTCCCATTAAAATAGCTGTTAAGGTCATTAACGCCCAACTGAATATTATTTTCTACAAAAGGCTGTGGACCATCATTGGTAAGCTTGGTGATCATGGCATAAGTACTGTCCATGATAGGTATCACCACTTTTTGATGCTGTTCAAATTCAGCTTTCTGCTCCAGATTCTGAATTCCTCTTACATCTTCATCAGAAAAAGGAGATACAAATCCTTTTAAAAAGATGATTCCCAGAAACAACATTGCCGTCACAAGCATCAGTATTAAATAAAAAACTGATAATGCCTTTCTTTCTTAGATAGTGTGATTTGTCCTTGCATTTCTTTTCTTTTTTATCTTCTTCTTTTACTTCCTGTGAAATTTCTCGTAGGGTCTTTTCTAAGCTCATTGTTAGTGACTTTTATTTTACCCATACATTCATCCAGATCCCTTAAAACGGTTTTCTTCTGGTATTCTACTTCGATGATCTTGGCTTTTAAAGTCATCATCGGTACAATCTGCTTCATCAGTATAGCATAATGCTTAAAACTTTGGGCACTGTCTTTACCCATAATATTTTTAGCATCTCTCACGTTATCCATAATACTGGTTCTGAGGAATACATCATTCTCCACCTTATTGATACTAAGCTGGTTCATTTTGTCATAAATATCATCAATGTGATCTCTCAGTACGTCACTTCGAAGCATCAGTTCTTTATAGGCTTCAGCTTCACGGCTGATCCCTTCCCGTTGTATATCATAACTCTTAAAGAAGAGAAATAAACACGAAAAAGATACAACCGACAAAACGACAAAAGACAGAATAAACTTCCAAATGCCAATTCTGACGTCAGATTTGTTTAATTTTTTTTCCCTGTTAGAAGACATAATTTGCGATTTGTTTGGCCTGTGAAAATATAAAAAAAAAAATTTATGCGCAATACGTAATTTCCCCAGGCCTGTTTCGGGAAACCCGGATTAAATTAATATTAATTTCCTCTTTGATAAGTTTTTCATAAATTAGACCTCTAAATTTTGAATATCATTCGCCAAATCGATATTAAGAATGAGTAAAATATTATCTAATACCGTACGTTTTTCTATTGCTGACAGTGATTTTTATTTTAAAAAAATAATGATCAAAACACTGATGGAAAATCCTTTCTATATGCTTCTGAATGACTGTAACAACGGGCACGAGCTTGTTAACAGAATCTACAGAAGACAGGAAGATGTGTTCATTATAGAACTCTTTATGCCGGTATTAAGCGGAATTGAAGCCATTAAATACATCAGAAAAAACAATGCAGAAACGCCTATTATCACTTATTCCGGTACCTACCAGGAGGATATGGCAGAAATTCTTTCCAAAATTCCTAATATCTATTACTGTCAAAAGAAGAGCACCATTATAAAAGATATTATTAAAGGAAGCATTGCCTCCGATGATTTTGATTATCATGCCTATTCTAAAGAATGGGAACAGCAGCCACTTGCTGTACAGGAATATATGGACAGGCAGAAAAAAGGACAGGAAGAGCTTTCACCAGCTGAAATACAGCTGATGAGATTCTGCTATGAAGGTTTCAGTAATAAAGAAATTGCAGAAAAACTCAACTTGAGCACCAGAACTATTGATACTTATATCAACAGGCTTACAGAAAAGCTTGGGCTAAAAACTAAACTTCATCTGATCCGTTTCTGTGTAGAAAACGGATATTACAATTCCAGTTTATAAACTTTTAATTTCTTTATTTTTCATCTTACATTTTTGATGACCCTGGGGATAAATTAGATACTATTATTTTTTTTAAATCAAAGTAACAAACCCCTCCAGAGCCCATTTCCATTGACATTTATTAAATTTTGTTCATTATTTTTTTGTATCTTTATCCCGTTACATTATTTTATTGTTAAATTATCAAAGGAGTACCTTAATACAGCGTACACATTAAAAGCTCAACGATTTGAATAAAAATATTTTGCCACTAATTTGCTAGTATTCAATTTTTTTAACTAAATTTGCACACCTAAAATTTAAAATTAAAATAAGGAAATGACAAAGGCAGAATTGGTAAACACCATCTCAAATAAGTTGGGAACAGAAAAGAATGAAACACAGAAAGTTGTAGAAGCTTTTATGCAGGAGATTAGAACTTCTATGTATAATGGGGATAACGTTTATCTAAGAGGTTTTGGATCTTTTATCATTAAAACAAGAGCTGCTAAAACAGGAAGAAATATTTCTAAGAACACTGCAATTGAGATTCCTGCTCATAACATTCCTGCTTTCAAACCTTCAAAATCTTTTGTAGAGAAAGTAAAAACTAAAGTTGCAGTAAAATAAGAACATTAACTGAATATTAACTAGTTACTAAAAAATTAAAATTATGCCAAGCGGAAAGAAAAGAAAAAGACACAAGGTTGCTACTCACAAAAGAAAGAAAAGAAGAAGAGCAAACAGACATAAGAAAAAATAATCTCTTTTTCTCGAGATTTACAATATAATAATATAGTTGGTGGATTTAAATTCTTAAAGTTCACTAACTATATTTTTGTTTGCAACTATAAGATTCCTCGGAAAGCGGAAGGTTTCCAATATTATTTTAATAAACATATAATGGTTTTCATTCAAAATCCTTATATTTAATAGATGAATTAATCAAGAAAAACATCCACTTCCTATAATCTTAACAATTTTATCTTAATAAAAAATGAAGAAAGAACTAATAGTTTCGCATGAAGATGATCTTACAAAGATTGCACTGCTGGAAGACGGAAGACTATGTGAACTTCATGAACAAGAGGACAAAAGCGATTTTATAGTTGGAGATCTGTTTATAGGAAAAGTAAAAAAACTTGCACCCAATCTGAATGCTGCATTCGTTAATATCGGATACGAGAAGGATGCCTTTCTGCATTATCAGGACCTGGGACCCCAGTATCTTACGTACAGAAAGTTTTTAAAGGATACTATTTCTAAAAAACAAAGCACTTCGAGCTTAAAAAATTTCGAGATACAACCCGAAATAGACAAAAACGGAACGGTAGATAAAGTAATCGCCAAAGATGACCTGGTTCTGTTACAAATTACAAAAGAACCAATTTCTACAAAAGGCCCCAGAATTTCTACCCAGATTTCATTAACAGGGCGTTTCCTGGTTTTAATTCCTTTCGACAATAAAGTTTCTATTTCCAAAAAAATCAGAAGTACTGAGGAAAAAGAAAGACTGAGAACTCTTATCGACAGCATTAAGCCTGAAGGTTTCGGAGTAATTATCAGAACTGTAGCCGAAGGAAAAAAAGTAGCAGATCTTCATAATGACATGAACCAGCTGGTTCAAAATGGGAAAGCACTTTTAAGAACATCCAGAGAAATAAAGTTCCGTCTAAAGTTTTAAGCGAAGAAGACAAAGCTTCAGCTATTTTAAGAGACAATTTTAATCAGGATTTCGTGAATATCATCTGCGATGATGAGCAAATGGTCAACGAAATGACAAATTACGTGGAAGTAATAGCCCCTGAAAAGAAAAACATTGTCCAGTTTTATGATTCCCATATTCCACTTCTGGAATATTACAATGTTGAAAAACAGCTTAAACAGAGCTTCGGAAAACACGTTAACATTCCAAGCTCCAAAGGAGCCTATCTTGTTATTGAACACACAGAAGCACTTCACGTAGTTGACGTGAACTCTGGTAACAATATTACTACCGGAGCTGCTGTCAACAAAGAGCATGCACTGAAAGTGAACAAAATGGCTGCTACTGAAATTGCAAGACAACTTCGCCTCCGCGATATGGGAGGTATCATTGTTATCGATTTCATAGATATGCCGAATTCTGATCACAGAAGAGATCTTTATGAGCATCTGAAAGAGGAAATGAAGCGCGACAAAGCACGCCACAAAATCCTTCCTCCTAGTAAATTTGGTCTGATCCAGATCACCAGACAAAGAAACCGTCCGGAAAAACAGATCGATACCAAAGAAGAAAACCCGAATAAAGACGGAGAAATTGTAGCTCCAATTGTTATCGTGGAAAGAATGGGTGAAACCTTAAGAAACATCTTGCAGAAAGAAAAAGGAAAAATCTATCTGCATGTACACCCATTTGTGGAAGCCTACCTTACAAAAGGCATTAAAAGTATCCAGATGAAATGGTTTATCAAATACAAAAAATGGGTAACCATTGTTCCCAGAGATTCTTTTAAATACTTAGAATACAAAATCTACAATGCCAAAAAAGAAGAATTGATAGAATTCTCTAATTAAAAAATTTAAAACCTTCGGTATAACCGAAGGTTTTTTTAATTTGCATTTATAACTATAGAATATGATTTACAATTTAAGTTTTGACTGAAACCTAAAACCGATGGATATTTTTTTGTTAAATGAACAAAACCCACTCTTACTGTATTTAGACATTTAAGGAAACATCTTTTATCTTTTATCTTTTATCTTTTATCTTTAAAATATGAAAAATCACCATTACAAAATCACCGTTCAATGGACAGGAAACCAGGGAACCGGAACAAGTAGTTATAGAGAATACGAAAGAAACCATACTATTTCAGCAGAAAATAAAACTGTTATTGAAGGGTCGTCTGATCCGGCGTTCCGTGGTGATAAAACGAAGTACAATCCGGAAGAC
Source organism: Chryseobacterium sp. CH21 (assembly GCF_004119445.1). GTDB lineage: Bacteria > Bacteroidota > Bacteroidia > Flavobacteriales > Weeksellaceae > Chryseobacterium. Next base: position 35,053 of record NZ_QICI01000087.1, read on the forward strand.
ATGCTATTATCTTCACTTTCCTCTTGTCATATGCTCTGGTATCTGCATTTTTGTTCCGAAGCAGGCATTATTGTAACGGATTACAGGGATGAAGCAACGGGCATTATGACAGAGACAACCAACGGAAGCGGACATTTTACAGAAGTAACTTTACATCCTACAGTAACTGTTTCAGAGGAATCTATGAAGGAAAAAGCAGAACAGCTTCATCATAAAGCCAACGAATTTTGTTTCATTGCCAACTCAGTTAATTTTCCGGTAAAGCATATCCCTACCACGTTAATTATATAATACCACATTTCAAATTAAACTTCAAAAACAGTGATTAACATTACGTTTTAACAGCAATAACTCCAAAAAACTCCACAAAAAGAGAATTATTTAATGAATAATCAATAAAAATAACAATTTACCATCAATAAAAACACAATAGTTTGAAAATATTTATCAATTTTATTCAAAATGTAAAGTTTTTTTCCTATTTTTATATAAATAAAACAGACCATGATGAAACCAAGATTGACTATTTTTGATGAACCCATGCTGTATACAGAGGGATTATCAAGACTACTTTCACAAAGTAATATTTTTAGTACCATTGACATTTGTAATTCTTTAGAACCCCTCACCAAACGTTTAAAAGATCAACCTCCGGAAATGCTAATCATGAGTTCCAATATGCTTATGCTGACGGAACTCTGCAAGCTTACAGAAAATATTATTTCTGAACATCAAAATATGAAAATCATTATCATAGGCAGTTCTTATGATGTGATTGACATCCGGAAACTCTTCAATAAAGGCATCAAAGGTTATCTTGACAAAAACTGTACGTATGATGAATTCCTGAAATCCATCAATATTTTACTCCTTAATGAGATCTACATCTGTGATCATGCAAAAGAAAAAATGATCAGCTTTATCAGCAGTGAACAGGAAAAACCCAATCCTCATATCAGGGAACCTCTTACCCGCCGCGAAATGGAAATCCTAAAACTCATATGCGACGGAAACAGTAGTAAAGATATCTCTGAAAAACTTTTTATAAGCATCAATACGGTAGAAACACATCGAAAAAGAATTCTTTTGAAACTCAATGCAAAAAACTCAGTCGGAATTGTAAAATATGCTATAGAGAATCATATCATCGACTGAAATTCTTCCATGAACAACGCAGACAAAAAATTCCAAACTGTAAAGTTTGGAATTTTTTTGTCTGCGTTTGGTCTTGTGACTCAGAATAGTACAGACAACTCATTAATAAACTTTATTTTAAGGCTGGAAGTGAAATAAAAGAGATTGAAAACCGGGCAACTAAAAAATTATATTGCTTAGACCTTATTATTTCATTTGCATACTACCCGAATTCCCAATCTCCTGTTCACCACTGGAACTTTGACCTTAAAACCTGGACTTTATAGTAGTAATCATCATTTCTCAGGTAAAGTCCATCATTAAATTAAATGTCAATGAAAATTATAAACAACATTAAACTAAAAACATTAAACTTTGAATCTTGAATCTTATTCATAATCCGGCATTTCTCCGTTACTGAAAAGTGTAGTACGTGTAAGATCTGTCAGACTACTCGATAGGTCAATTACCATTACATTTCTTTGCGAAATATTATCATTGGAAGTATTCATAAAAATGATCTGAGCATTATTAGGTGAGAACCTTGGGTCAAGATCATTGGTTCCCATCACTTTTTCGCTTTCAGCAGAAATATCACTTACAACGTCGGTAACCATATTATAGATAAAGATGTGGGAATCCAGCTGGCGATAATTTCCACTTCCATCCAGATATCCTGAAATATCACGGGTAAAGAGAAGAAGCTGTCCGTCTACGGAGAAATTCAAGCCACCGCTCGCTCCGGCAGAACCGGACAATATGGTTTTCAGAACACTTCCAGTCATATCGATTACATAAATTTTGGTGTTATATCCATTATAATCATTGGTTTTCAATGCGATCTTACTTCCATCATAGCTCCAGTCGCATTCGGAAATTAAGCTTCCATCCGGAGTGGTATACACCAGACTCAGACCACTTCCGTCTTTATTGATTCTGTACAGTTTATTAAAGTTAGAGTAAATAAGCTCCTTACCATTGGTACTCCAGGCAAAATCCATTTCATAGTTATTAAAGCCTGCTACGGGAACTGTTGTTACTTTAAAAGGATTGGAACCATCAGGATTAGCGGTATAAATATGGGTACTTCCTCCTTCTGTACGAAGAAATGCTATAAGACCTGCATTATTATTTTTACGTGGCCGCCAGCTGTTGTAGGAGGAATTGGTAAACTGGAAGTTATTTCCCTGATCATCACTTGAGACGATAACGAAGTTTCCATTTTGCTTTTGGGTATAATGATACCTGTTGGCGGGAACAGTATTGGTGGTAAATTTACTGATTGAGCTTAAAACTGGCTGGTGAATGCCGTCCGAAACAGACACCTGCCAGAAGTAACTTACACCAAACTTCAGATTTGAAAGCGTATAGTGGTTAGCTGTCAAATCATTAACCTGAATCACATTAGTGTCAAGATTATTTTTAATTGTCAAACTGTATTTTAAAACATCCGCTGTATCCGGATCTGTTGCGCTCCAGGTTAATTCGACGCTCAAAGGTTGATTTACTGCGTTATCTATCGGACTTAGCAACTGTGGTGTAGCGGGAGGAGAGTTTAATGAAGTATCATCATCCATCTCAAAAACTGCCGTTACCACCTGATTTTGATTTTGTATATTAACGGACTGAAAGCTTGTGATATATCCTGAAATTTCTGCTTTCACAGAATAATTTCCCACCGGCATGGCTGCGATTTCAAATGAGCCGTCTGTGCCACTGAATACCGTCTGTGTCGTAGGATTAGTGAAAATTTTCACATTAGGAATCGGCACATTACTGCCTCTTTTTACTACTTTTCCTTTTAAAGTTCCTGTTTGAGCCTGTTCTACAAGGTCTTCATTGCATGAAAACAGACAAAAAGCAAAGATGAATATGCTGAGTATTTTAATTAAAGTTTTCATAATTCGTGTTTTTATTTGTTTCCGAAGTAAAAATTGATTCCTATACCAAAGCGTAAAGCCTGATCTTTTCTTTTTCCGTTTACAAGGCCTTCCCAGTTGTCTTTGAAGCCCATGTCATATTGTGCGGAAGCTCTCAGTGAAACATTACGGCTGATCATATACTCCAGCCCTCCACCGAATTGCGCTTTATATTGAGGTTTATATTTTGAATACATGGCTCCTGCTCCACCATATAGGTAGGGACTGAATCTGTATTTTGGGAAAAGTATATACTCCAGATTCACTTCGGGACCGTAGTAGTTTCTTTTCACAATATTTGAATTTTCAAGCGTAAAATAATTACCATTCAATTCTACATTCAGATAGGGAGTCAGGAAATATTTAAATCCTATTTTTCCTCCAACGTTCATTTTAGGACCTACATAATCATCTCTGACTTTTTGCCCTTCAACATTGGCGAACATGGAAAATTTCTGTCTGTAGTTTTCCGGATATTTGCCACCTACTACTCTTCCATCATTTTGCTCCTGTTCTTTGTTATAATCATTAATCAAGGTTTGGTAGGGTCCATTGGGATCTACTGCTTTTCCCCAAATTTTATCCCTGATTCCTTCTACAATAAGTGATTTTACCGCTTTTTCAATGGCTTCGGTTACAGCAAGCTGTACAGGCTCATTCTGAGTAAGACCTACTTCAGCTTCAAGAAGTCTTTCCGTATCAATGTATCTGAAAAAACTTCCGTTTACGCTGGTTGAAAGAATTGTTTTGGAGGTATAAACCGTTTTAAGAATCTCTCCATTGAGAGTAGAAACAGCACGAAGGTAAATAGTAATTCTATCCTGACGATACTGTGTGGAAGCTCCGATACCGAAATATCTGGCTCCAAGCCCTCCTGTGAGAATATTGCTGTCATAAGAAATGACACCGCCTTCAAGAAGAATTCCGGCGTATAAAAGAGGGGGAAGTGCCTGACTATTTTTGTCTGCATCCTTTATGTACTCCTGACGTGTGGAGCGGATAATTTGTCTTTCATTGAGAAGATTTGCAATATTCTCCCTTTCAATAGGGATAAACCAATGGCTGTCTTCCAATGCTTTGATGAGAATGGTAGTGGTACCTTGAGGAACTGCCGTACTCCAGTTATTTCCGTTTTCGGAAGGTTTGTACTGGCCGGTCTGGTCTCTGAATTTGTAGACTCCTATTACAATCTTCTCTTTGGGAAGTGGGAGATTTCTCAATTCTGCGGTAGAAGAGGTAACCTCTCCCATCGTTGGCTTTTCGGGATCCGAAGGTAAACCAAATATTGAACTACAAGCCTGCAGAACACATAGCAGGAAACTACAGAAAAAGATTCTGGTGTAAGTGTAGGTTGTCATGGTAAGTTTATTTTTAGTTATTTCTTTATTTCGGAATTACGATCTCGGACTGATCGCCATTACTGGTATCCAAAATATTGATTAAAAGTCCCTGATTAGTATTGGTGATCTGTAAATAAAGCGATCCAAAAAGATAATTTCCGGGCTTTATATTTCCATCACCAAACTGTTCATCAAACAATTTTCTTGAAAGTTCACTAAGGATTTGTCTGTTAAGACTCTGGGTAAAACTGTCAAGAGAGTTTACACGATCAAGCAAATTGCTGTAATCATTTTTTCATCAAATTGATTCTGTGCATTAGCAGAGCTTAAAAGCCACTGATAATTAAATGTATCTCCTCCGAAAGCCGGATTTACCGGTTTATAAACGAGCTGCTGAGATTTTCCGTAGAAAATACCCGCGATAAAGGTCAAAATAATGATAAAGGTTTTCATGGCGGACATTTTTAGTAGATGAATTCATTTTTAATAAGGTTTTTCTTAGCGTTAAATTCCTTGATATATTTTAAGCTGTAGACCAGCTGTTCTTTTAAATAATCTTCTGCCGGATTGGTCATAAAACTGTAAATGATTTTATCTTCCATCTGAATATTAATCTGGCCACTTGTTCCACGAAGAGGAAGTTCTGTAATAGTAACAGCGCTGCTGCTCTTATCCGGAAGCTGGCTGTACTGCATGTAAAACATATCATAAAAGTCTTTTCCCACCTTAGTTTTCGTCTCATCAATAGTAAGTCCCCTCAGTTCGTATGCAGCATCTTCTTCTATCTTGGCTGTTTTCTTTTTAAAAAGATCACTGTTCAGTTCCAGACTATCTTTGGCTACCAGCTTTTGTGTTTCTTCATCTCTGATATAAAGGAAAGCTTTCAACGCATCTTTTGATTCAAGATTCACACTGATCTCTGATAATATTTTGACTTCATTGGGGTTGACTGAAAATTTACCACTCTGCTGATTGTTGGAAAGATTCCCCCCGTTTCCTTTTTTAATAGAAACCAAAAGGTAATTCAACTCCTTATAAACGGTAGTATTATTCATAACAATCGCTTTCAATATAATCTGATTTTCAAGGAGGCTGCTCTCTATCCTGGCATTTACTTTTTTATCTTCCTGCCCATAACCCCATACAGACAGGAAGGCAAAAAGGTGCTCAGGCAAAGGGAATATAAAAGTTTCATCATTTGTGTTTTAATAGTTTCTCATAAAAACTGTTTTATTATCCCCTTTTACATTGATCTGAATTCCGTCCGAAATACTGTTGCTTCCTGTAACATCAATAATATTGTTGTTTCCCTGTGCAGTAACGGCAGCTTTTGTTTCTTTATCTGTAAATGAATTGATAAAATATAGGGTATTGAAATCTCCCAGCTGTTTTACTACAATATTGGTTCGGGCGTTAAGAGAAAGTTCTGCATTGTTATAATCACCCATCTGAATGATATTGGAACCGTAAGAACTCTGATCAGTCTGCTGCCTGGCTATAAGATTAAGGATTGTATTACTGTTGACCTTATCCCAGTCTATCTCTTGTGCCTGCACTCGCAGTAGTGCGAAAAGAGCAAAGACACTCCATCTTAAAGTAAACATAGCCTATCTGGTTTTAATTACATCTATACAAATCGGAGAAAATTGAAGGTAAAAAAGGAGAAACACTGTAGTTTCTCCTTTACAATTTCTAAGATTTACAGTATGTGTTATAGGGCTTAATTGGATTGATTCACAATCATTGAGTTTCCGTTACCCATCTGAGTTCCTACGTGGATATGACCATCACCGCTTTGAGCTACCCAGGTAAAGTTTCCGTTACCCATTTGAAGGTCAATAGCTGTGTTAGAATCTCCTACCTGGAACTGATAAAGTTGGTTGGCGTTACCTGCCTGTACTCCTACAGAAGTGTTGTCATCACCTACTTGAACAGAAGCTGCTATATTACCGTTTCCTGCTTGTGCATGAGTAGCACTGTTATCATTACCATCCTGATATTGAACAAGAATATTGTTAGCACCTACCTGAACTCCAGTGGCATCATTTCTTCTTCCAAGCTGAATTTGATACGCTTCGTTACCGCTACCTATCTGAAGAGCCGAAGCATCATTTCTTCTTCCGTCCTGATATTGAACGACTGTGTTACCTAATCCGATCTGTACTGAAGAAGCATCATTTCTTCTTCCGATCTGAGTTTGTTCTGTAGAGTTAAGTACTCCAAGCTGCCATGTTGAAGCAGAGTTTCTGTTACCCATCTGCATCACTTCATTTGAGTTTCCGATACCTACCTGATCGACATCTATAGAGTTTCTGTTTCCGATACTTTGTGCATTATTGACGTTTAAGATTCCAACCTGATCAATATCTGCAGTATTACGATTCCCGGTCTGTGTAAGAGAATTAATGTTCAAAAGACCAGTTTGGTCTACAGTAGCAACATTTAAGTTTCCTGTTTGGGTAGTCACATCAATATTGAATTGTGCAAATCCGAAACTCATGGCGAATAGTGTAAGTACACCTGTAAGTAAATTTTTCATCTTAGTAAAAATTAATTGGTTAATAGTAAGGCAAAGGTAGCTTCTACATCAAAGTGAAAAACCACCATCAAAGTGTAAATTTCAAAAGTCACGGTTTATAGTTGGAGGGATCACCAATTGCCGTTGTACCGATGTCATTGTTTTCAGTGAAGGGAAAATACGGCAGTGAATTATTAACTAACAGTAAGTCAGTAAATAGTGAATATTAAATAGTTTACAAATACTCACCACACTCATTATTTCACTTTTAGTATAGCATTAAAACATCACAATGGAGGGGTTTAAACTTTTTACCTTCACTACTCATTTTTTGTTTATCCGGGGAAGTAATTCTGATGATTAAAATTAAAGATTGAAGTTTTTAAGATTAAAATTTAAAATTTTTCTTCCTTGCTGGTAATGATGATTTATTATTGAAGTACGATTCACTACCAACCATCTTCTTCTCCTAATTTCCGCATAGGTTAATTAATGTTAAGGCATTTATTTCTTCAATATATATTGTTAAATTTGAGGTATGGAAAATTTTGGAAAAGATTTATTACGAAAAATAAAAAGTGTGGAACTTCCCGGTGAACATGCACATGGAGTATTCTCTCCTCCCTCCCGACCCGTTTTTACCTATGATGAAGTATTGGCAAAGAATCCCAAATTTGCAGCTGTCAACATTGTTCTTTATTTAAAAGATAACGAGTGGTATTTTCCATTGATCCAAAGAACCATTAATGAACATGACAGACACAGCGGGCAGATATCACTGCCTGGAGGTAAGCGTGAGGAAATGGACAGAGATTTTGCTGAAACTGCAGTTCGTGAGACCTCTGAAGAAATAGGAATAGATAAACATTATGTAAGGATCATCAGAGAGATGTCTCCTATTTATATCCCACCAAGCAATTTTTATGTATATCCCTACATTTCTTATACTAAAAAGGATCCTACCTTCGTTCTTCAGCAGACAGAAGCTGTGGAAACAATAGAATTTCCTATTACTTCCTTTCTAAACCTGTCTGATACCCCCGAACTCATGGCTTTGCCTAATGCAAGCGGACATGAAGTTCCTGTTATCAATTTCAACGGATACATTATCTGGGGTGCTACAGCAATGATATTAAGTGAATTCAGCCAGTTGCTGAAAAAAATGTAACTTTGCACTACCGTGTTTAATTGAGAGATGGCGAAGAAAAATATTTTACCGATGCATTCGGAACCCCTTATTTTTTGAAAAGGTTTATTATTTTTATTTTAGGAGTTGTATCATACAGAAGATTCAACGGCTTTAATAAGTTAAAGATAACCGGTACAGAACACCTCGTGGATCTTCCGGATTCTAATGTACTTTTTGTATCCAACCATCAGACCTATTTTGCAGATGTGGCGGCAATGTATCACGCCTTCTGTGCTGTAAACAACGGATATTTAAACACGATAAAAAACCCGATCTATCTGCTAAACCCTAAGATTGATTTTTACTACGTAGCAGCAGAAGAAACCATGAATAAAGGTATTCTTCCTAAAATCTTTAAAATTGCGGGGGCTGTAACAGTAAAAAGAACATGGAGAGCAGAAGGAAAAAATGTCAACAGAATGGTAGACATGAGCGAAGTAGATAATATTATGAAAGCATTGGACAATGGCTGGGTGGCTACTTTCCCTCAAGGAACTACTTCAGCTTTTGCACAGGGACGAAGAGGAACTGCCAAATTGGTGAAAAATCAGCGTCCTATTGTAATTCCAATCAAAATAAACGGATTCAGAAGAGCTTTTGATAAAAAAGGACTCCGCGTAAAGGTAACCGGTGTAAAACCTACGATGGAATTCAAGGCTCCTTTGGATATTGATTATGATAATGAAAAAGCACCGGAAATTTTATTGAAAATCATGACCGCCATTGAGCAGACAGAAGATTTCAACCTATTACACAGTTATGATGAAGAACTTAAAGCTAAAAAATTAGAACAAAAGGACTCAAATAATTAAAGTAAATAGAAAAATTATGAACAAAATACTTGGAATCTTATTCGCAATCATAGTATTAGTTTCATGCAACAGCCAAAAAGTATATTCGGATTTTGATATCAGCTATTCGAAAAGTGGAGGCTTTGCTCCTGTATATGAAAACATGCTTATAAAAGGTAATAACGTACACTACTCTTTTGAAGGGCAGGGCAAAAAATACAAACAGGACTTTAAAATTTCTGATGAAGATCTGAAGAAACTGGATCAGGTTCTTTCTCAAAATAATTTCAGAAGAATACAGGAAGACCGTAAAAAATTGTATGACAATATTTCAACTTCCATCAACATCAAGAAAGGTCCCAATGAAGGCAGTAAAACAGATGCCAGTCTGATTATTTCAAATTATCAGACCAATTGGAACAATATTCTTGAAGCTTTCCAGCAGATCATAAATACTAATGTTAAAAAACAGTAAATACAATTGAAAACCCACTTTATTGCCATTGGCGGAAGCGCCATGCACAATCTTGCAATTGCATTAAAAGACAAAGGATATCAGGTTACAGGTTCTGATGATGCTATTTTTGAGCCTTCAAAATCCCGATTGGAAAAGAAAGGAATTCTACCTCAGGAAATGGGCTGGTTCCCGGAAAAGATCACTCCGGATATTGATGCTGTTATTCTTGGAATGCACGCCCATCAGGATAACCCTGAACTTGCAAAAGCAAAAGAACTGGGTCTGAAAATATATTCTTATCCTGAATTTCTGTACGAACAGTCAAAAAACAAAACCAGAGTTGTCATTGCAGGGTCACATGGTAAAACAACCATTACTTCAATGATCCTTCATGTACTGAATTTTCACCAGAAAGATGTAGATTTCATGGTAGGAGCTCAGCTTGAAGGTTTCGACTGTATGGTAAAACTGACTCAGGATAATGACTTCATGGTATTGGAAGGTGATGAATACCTTTCTTCCCCTATCGATCTTCGTTCGAAGTTTTTACTGTATCAGCCCAATATTGCTTTAATGAGTGGTATTGCATGGGATCATATTAATGTTTTCAAAACTTTTGATGATTATATTGATCAGTTCAGAAAGTTTGTAGCAAGTATTACAGCAGGCGGCGTTTTGGTATTCAATGAAGAAGATGCTGAAGTAGTAAAAGTAGTGGAAAACGCTGAGAACTATTTCAGGAAAATCCCTTATAAAACTCCTGAATACGAAATCAATAATGGTAAAGTATATTTGAAAACCGAAATGGGAGATGTTCCACTTTCTGTTTTTGGAGCCCACAACCTGTTAAATATGGAAGGAGCAAGACATATTTGCCAGCAGCTTGGCATCATGGATGAAGATTTCTATGAAGCGATTATGAGCTTCAAAGGAGCTTCCAAACGTCTTGAAAAGGTAGAAAGAGAAGATAAGGGAACTCTTTATAAAGATTTTGCCCACGCACCAAGTAAGGTAAAGGCAGCTGTAAAAGCTTTTGCAGAACAGTTTAAAAACAATAAGAAATACGGATTTCTTGAGCTTCATACCTACTCCAGCTTAAATCCGGCTTTCCTTGAGCAATATGACCACGCCATGGATGGTCTTGAAGAAGCCATTGTTTTCTACTCCGAAGATGCTTTGAAGATCAAGAGAATGGAACCTATATCTCCTGAGTTTATCAAAGAAAAATTCAAAAATGAAAACTTAAAGGTTTTCACGAATGCTGAAGATCTTCACGCTTACTGGAATACACTGGATAAAACAAACGGTGTTTATCTAATGATGAGTTCCGGAAATTTCGGTGGTCTTGATTTAACAAAATAAAGATTATCAGATACAGGTGGGTATAAAAATTTATCAGTCTAAAAAATCCTCAACATAATAAAGCTCCTTTCATCTGAAAGGAGTTTTTATTTTCCAATAAAATAAATCATCAAAATAATCAAAATATGTTTTATTTATTTCATTCCAAAATGATTATTAATAAAAACCTTCTACCAATAAACACATACACATACGAATACGATTCTAAAACAATCATTTAATTAATTGACAATCAATAAATTGTGAATTATTTTTGCGAAATATTTTTATATATTTGAGAGAAATAAAAAGCATAAAAATGAAAAAAACTGTCTTATTTATTATTTTACCATTTGCCGCATGTGCGCAGGTTGGGATTAATACAACTACACCTGCAAAAACTCTTGATATCAATGGAGAATTACGAATCCGTACTTTACCTGTTGGGGTAACTGCCGATGATATACTTTCTACAGATGCCAATGGAAATGTGAGAAAGGTTTCCAGAAGTGAACTGAGTAGCGGATCATCATCCGGATTCAACAATACCATATTGGGATACGACCCAAAACCTGTAGCTACAAGACCACAACCACCAGGCTCAGTTCCGGGAGGAGGTACTGCTACTGAGCTAGGCTGCAAGAAATGGTCTGGGAATAATCATACCTATTGTGCTTATCAGCTATCACAAGCTATTAACTGGTTCAATGCATTCAGTTTTGGAAAACAAATGGGAGGATATCTGGTAACAATGCCTAATGATGCGGAGAGAACATGGGTTAATACCAATATTGTTGCTTCAGGAACAGGTTATAACCTGGCTAACAATGTTTGGATCGGCTTTAATAAAATTCAGAGACCAGGAAATCCGGATCAGCTTCAATGGATTACAGGCGAAGAATTTAGAATCAACTGGTCTACCAACCCTGCTACTACAGAAAACTGGTTTAATCCCGGAGAACCTAACAATTCAGGAGGCGTAGAGGGAGCCACCCATATATTTGCAGGCAGTGTAAATGCTGAAAGAAAATGGAATGATTTGAATGGAACATTAACTGCAAATTCCAGTATATCCATGAACCAGCTTATTATTGAGTTTAATGAATGATAAAAACACCTATGAAAAATCAATTTTATTATTCATTATTTTACCTTGTCTCGCAAGTGCTCAAGTTGGAATTAATACAACAGCTCCTACAAAAACACTGGACATCAATGGAGAATTACGAACCCGAACTTTGCCACAAGGTGCTACAGCTGATGATATACTCTCTTCCGATGCCAGTGGAAATGTAAGAAAGATTGCCAGAAGTGACCTGAGTGCCGGAACATCATCTGGATTCAATAATTCCATATTGGGTTATGATCCGAAACCAGCAGCCACAAGACCCCAGCCACCAGGAGCTGTTCCAGGAGGAGGAACCGCTACGGAACTTGGCTGCAAAAAATGGACAGGAAATAACCATACTTATTGTGCTTATCAGCTTTCACAGGGAATCAACTGGTTCAATGCATACAGCTTCGGGAAACAAATGGGAGGGTATCTGGTAACGATGCCCAATGATGCGGAAAGAATATGGGTTGCAACCAATATAGTAGCTTCAGGAACAGGTTACAACTTAGCCAATAATATATGGATAGGTTTTAATAAAATTCAGAGACCTGGTAACCCGGACAGGCTTCAATGGATTACCGGAGAAGAGTTCAGAATGAACTGGTCTACCAATCCTGCCACCACAGAAAACTGGTTTGCTACGGGGGAACCTAATAATTCCGGTGGAACCGAAGGATCTACTCATATCTATAATACCGCCGGAAGTACAGAAAGAAGATGGAATGACTTAAGTGGATCAACAACCACTTTTACCGGCTCCGCAATGAATCAGCTCATTATTGAATACAACGAATAAAAATAAATCAAAAAGCTTCAGAATATATCCGAAGCTTTTTGGTGAATATATATGTAATTGTGTTTTAACAGGTTATTAGTTTTTAGTTATATTATTTTATCCAATTCTGGATAATACGGCCCTCATAATTTCCTGATTTAAGGTTAAAATTATGCGGTCTCCAGCTTGCCTAGCCATTATTCCAGAAGCTTGCATCTCCATAGTCATCTGTGCTGTTTGAAGAAGTTCCAATATTATCATTAAATTACTTGCTGTTGTAATATTTTCTGTTGTTGTAAAACTTACCCCATTATTGGTGGAGGTAGTAATATTAACAGTTCCTGCGGTATTTACATTAGAATGAGGAATACTCACTGTTTTGACATTATTATTAAAATATTAAGAGATCAATTGTAGCAAATCTACATTTGGATTTTTACCCTACACTGGAATACTTTAAAAGAAAACTTGAATTCCACTAAAAAATATCCGATGAATATTTTTACTAATTTTATACAGCTTCAGTATTTTTACTAATTTTACAGCATCAAATAATCGTAGAAATTTTATAATTCTTTATTTATAATTGATTACAACTTCAGTAAGCAATTAGTTTGTATTTGTTGCAAAACTAAAGGTTTGAATAGATCAGATAAACAGAGAATCAGTCAAAATTCAATATCAACTGAATAAAAGATAAGATATTGTTTAAAAGATATTTAAATAAAATATTTTTGAAAATTATTTGGAAAACACTTTTTAATGGAAAATTTTTATTTAGAAAATATTGAAAGTCTTAAAAAAAGATTTATTCAGCAGTACAATATGCTTACCTGTTGTATATTAATTATACTGATTGCTGTTTTTCATTTTTACATCTATATCCCAAAGATGGCAAATTACCTCTTAGGAGGGCTTATTTTTCTGATTTACAGTAATTTCCTGATAAAAAACAGATATACTGCTAACCAGATCATAAGAGCATATATGATTATCGCGCCAGCATATCATTTTTATATTATGCTTACCTTTTGGAATAACTCAATCAGTTTATTTGCAACTCTGTTTCCACTTCCCCTTGCTGCTTATGTATTCTTTTCAAAAAATGGGCGGTAAGGTATTTACTCTATATGCTGGGGAATATTCTGGCATGTTACATCACCATAACTTTTTTTGACATCCATTTTCCAAAATACCCCCATAATCAGGTCATTTTTTCAGATATTCTCAACTTCATATATACTTTTGCAGTCATCGTTTTGCTATTTATTTATCATGACAAGCTTAATAAAATTAAAGCTTTTACCGATCTCCAATCTGAACTTGTGCTCAATATGCAATCCGTAAGTGAGCATTCACCACTTTCAGATACAAGTAAATCAATAAGAAAAGAAAGTACGATAAATCAGAAAACCGTTAATGAGGTATTTGAAAAACTCAACTATATTATGAGTACAAAAGGGCTATTCAAAGATCCAAAGCTCAACATTTCAATGCTAAGTATCCAATTAAATATTAATTATAATTATCTTTCCAAAATCATACGAAATAAAGGATATCAGAATTTCAATGCTTACCTGAATGAATATAGAATTAATTATGTAAAAAAACTTATGTCAGAAACTGATCTTCAGAAAATCACTCTGATGTATATCTACACTGAAGCTGGATTTTCAAATCAAACAACCTTCAATAGAGTGTTTAAACAAATAGAAGATATTACCCCTTCAGAATATATCCAAAAGAATTTTCCTTCTCAGGATATTCAATAGATAGAGTAAAAAACAATCCCCTATTTCATTGGCAGAGTGAATTACAGGATGAGCTATAAAAAACTAAAGATTGTCTTTAGTTTTTTAGTTTTACTTTAATTTTTTGTTATTAGTCAGCTCAATACTTTTGATGGATCCAACCGGTGAAATTTTTATCGTTTTACTCCCTTTAGCCAAATAAATATAATACATACTGTTGGATCCTATCAGATGAACCTCTTCAGAGTTTTCATCCCCATAGTTCAGTTTATTATCATATTTAAGCTTATTTTCTCTTATTTTTCTGGTAAGCCCCAAACCTTCACCCCATCCAATTCCTACAAAGAAAGACAGCAGCATCATAGCCAGGAATCTCACAAACATATTGGTAAAATGATTTTCAATAGCTTCCTTACTCATGTTTTCATGTTCCTTAAGGGATGCCATTTGCAGAGCCCAGCGCTTCTTTTTATTAGCCTGTTTTGATAAAAATGACGGAAAAGCAAATGAGAAAACAACGACTCCAATGAGAGCAAATAATATAATCGGATGAGCCGTTAAAGTGGCAATTGGACTGATCAGGATGTCCATGATGGTTGAATATTTCAGAATATTAATACCTATCTGATAATAGAAGACACTCTCTTTTAATATTCCCATCACCACAAGAAAAAGATAGCCGAACGGAAGTGATCTTTGAATTCCTTCTGAAAATTTCATGTATGTTTTCGTTGATTTTAGTTTTTATATTTAATTAAACTGATATCCCTGAAAGAATTCTGTAAGAAAGAACTTTCGGCACATCAGATAACACTGAGTCACGAAAATATAAAATTACTGTCACATTGAAAACATACTCATCTATTTTTCACATGCTTCAATCAGTTTCTTCAAAATTTCTTCTGTAGAAAGTTCACTATATTGATGGATCGACTGCCCTATCCAGAGTTCGACAAATTCAGGATTTTGCAAGGATTTCGCAGCTTTACGCAAAGCGTTGGTGAGTTTGTTCTGATAAGGATAAGGTAAGATATATTCTGAATTTTCAACCATTTCTATAAATTGATTTTTCACCCCTCTGGCATACCTTCCGGAAAAACTCTTTGTTAAAACAATATCTTCTTCCCTTACTCTTTTAAGCCTTTCCTTTTCAAAAGGCTGTAAAGCACTTTCCTGAGATACCAATAAAAGATTACCCATCTGAAAACCCTGCGCTCCAAGATCTTTGACAGCCTGTAATGTCTTTGCGTCATAGATTCCTCCTGCATAAATCAAAGGGGCTTTCACCTGGTCATAAATCTGTGACAGCAAAGACAATCCTCCGATCTGCGGAATATTTTCTGCTTCAAAGCTCCCTCTGTGACCACCAGCTTCTATCCCTTGAACACAGATGATATCAATACCGGACTTTTCAAGCAACAAAGCCTCTTTCACAGAAGTACAGGTTCCGACAAGAGTAACTCCGTTTTCTTTTAATTTCTGAATACTCTGATCATCCAGATTTCCGAAAGTAAAACTTACAATTTTACAGTTTTCCTGAATGATAACATCAATCTGTTCTTGATAGCTGTTTACATTAATTTCTTCAAGAGCCGGAAGAGCCACTTCGATACCATTTTCTTTGGCCAGCTGCTCAATAAACTGTTTGGTTTTAGCATACTTTATCTTTAAAGAATCAGTCAATTCCGGAATGTGATGTACAAAAATATTGGCTGCAAAAGGTTTATCAGTCAATGTTTTTATTTTCCTTATCAATTCAACAGACTGTCCTGCAGAAAGATCAGCCAGAGCCAAGGATCCCAGACAATCTGCTTTAGTTGCTGCAACAGCCATTTCTACGGTACTTACTCCAAACATTGGAGCCTGAATAACAGGGTATTTTATCCCAAGCTTTTTACTGATTGTATCCGGCCAAAACATAAGAATTATTTTTATTAAAATGTACGAAGAACAAAGCAATACTTTTTATTTCAGGATATGATATTGCTCAGAATGTGGGTTTAAGGTTTAAAGTTTTGAGGTTTATTTTGTCTTCCTGAGTGCTTTATAGTGTAATTTTAATTCCGGATCCAGTTTTTCTGTTGCATAGGAAAATGTAACGGCCGGCATTGTTTTCACATGAGCACTGAGAAAATCATTTAGTTTCTTTTTATCTTTTTTACCAGCTTCTCTGATCCAGCTTCCTACGGCTTTATTCACCAGTTCGTTCGGATCATAAACAAGAATTTCCGCAATAGCAAAAGTATCTTCTACATCATTTTTTCGGATAAATGCATGAGTACTTACAATGGCCGTTCTTCTCTCCCATGGACTGTCAGAATAAGCAAGTTGATATAAAATATCTCTTGGTTTATCCATAAGATATTCCCCGATAATACTTCTGGCTGCTTTGTCTACAAAATCCCAGTTATTAAGACGGTCGTGACGGCTAAAGTACAGGTCAAAAAGGGCTTTCTTTTGCTCTTCAGACATTTTTTACTTCTTGCCTGATAATCCATAATACTCACCGCTCCCATTCTTACTTCATAAAAATCACTATCAAGAAGTTTATTGATCTCATCCAGAGACATCATCGAAAACTCTTTAGCTGTATTAAAAACATCTCCGAATTTCACTCCGAAACTCTTCGTAATACCATCGTTTCCTTTGAAAAACTTTTCAACCTTACTAAGCTCTTTTTCGTTCTTAAACAATGCGAGTGTTTCTATGAATTCTTTTGCTGTCATGGGATATTATTTAAAATCCCGCAGATTTCACAATAATTCAGATTTGTAAGTCTGTAAATTCATGAAAACTGCGGGAAGCATTTTATTTTTTAATTCTAAATTAAATATCTGCTACGGAATTTAGCATTTTTTGCTCCCACTCAGGGTCTTTAGGATCAAAGAACAATCTTTTACCTGTGTCTAAAGAGCGGACAACATTCATTTCATCTTCTGTCAGTTCAAAATCAAACACATTAAAGTTTTCTTCAATTCTTGATGGTGTTACAGATTTTGGAATTACTACAAATCCTTCCTGCAGATGCCATCTAAGAATAACCTGTGCTACAGTTTTCCCATATTTTTCTGCAATCGCTTTCAGATCAGGATTGCTTAAAAGGCTGGCATTACCGTTTCCAAGAGGGCTCCATGGCTGTGTTACAATATTATTTTCTCTGTCGTATACCTGCAGTTCTTTCTGCTGAAAAACAGGATGCAGTTCAATCTGATTAATCACAGGTAAAACACTTGAATTGGCTTTCAATTCTTCCAGCTTCTCAATGGTAAAATTACACACTCCAATAGCTTTGATTTTTCCTTCATGATACAATTCTTCCAAAGCTTTCCATGTACCTAAGAAATCTCCGTAAGGCCAGTGAACAAGATACATATCCAGATAATCCATCTGCAATCTGTCTAAGGTTCTCTGAAAAGCACTTTTCGTTTTCTCATATCCATGATCCTGAACCCATACTTTTGAGGTGATAAACAATTCGTCTCTGTTTACACTGCTATTTTTTACGCCAGCACCTACTGCTGTTTCATTCTGATAAATGGCAGCCGTATCAATCATTCTATATCCTGCATGAATAGCTTTGATTACAGCGTTTTCGCATTCTTTCAAATCTTCCATCTGCCATACTCCAAAGCCCAAAGCCGGAATATCCACTCCGTTATTTAATGTTACCACAGGTTGCCCTGTATAGGTTTTATTTTGCATAAATCTTTATTTTACTGATTACTATAAAGTGATAAACAAATTTGCAACAAAAAATTGAAAATTCGGCTTACCAATTTTACTGTTCTTCTTAAAAAATTGTTATTTAATAAGGTTTTTAAGATGAGGTTTAAACTACCCCGTCTTTTTGCTTCACAAAAATCCACCCCTTCAGAGAAGGGGAATGAGGGGTTGATAAAACCTACTATCTCTACTTCTAACTTCTAGCTTCCAGCCACGAAATTCACCCTTCTCCTAGCGCATCACCTCCATTTTTCCTATTTTTGTTTAAAATTAAAATCATGTCACAACATATCAGATTGGCTACAGCAGAAGATTATCCGAGAATTATGAAAATATGGGAATCAGCTGTAAAAGCAACGCACGATTTTCTTGCCGAAGAGGATTTCAATTATTTCAAAGAAGCCATTCCAAGAGACTATCTCCCTAATCTGGAAGTGTATTTAATTACTGAAGATAATGAACCTAAAGGGTTTGCATCCGTAGCAGAAGGCAATCTGGAAATGCTTTTCATTCATAATGACACGCGTGGAAAAGGCTATGGAAAAACACTTTATCAGTTTATGAAAGAGAAAACCGGACTAACCAAAGTAGATGTGAATGAACAAAATCCACAAGCTATCGGATTTTATGAAAAAATGGGTTTCAAAAAGACCGGAAGGTCCGAGAAAGACGGTTCAGGAAAAGACTATCCACTTATTCATATGAGTCTGTAAATGGAAAATTTCACTTTCAGCCTATTACATTCTGATTCGGAAATACCTTATCATTTATTGCTGCTGGCTGATGAAACCAAAGAGGCAATTAATCAATATATTTTCAATGCTGACATTTACCTTTTACATGACGGTACAGAAAATATTGCTGTAATGGCATTGTACAAAAAAAGCACTATGGAGCTGGAAATTAAAAATATTGCAGTGATTGACAGCTACCGAAGCAAAGGAATCGGAAGCATCCTCATGGATAAAGCAAAAGAAATTGCGAAAGAAAATCATTATAAAACACTGACTGTCGGAACATCGGACACCGGTTTCCAACAGATCAGATTTTATGAGAAAAACGGTTTCATCAAAAGTGGAATTCTGAAAGATTTTTTTATTGAAAATTATCCTGCTCCCATTTATGAAAACGGTTTACAGATGAGAGATATGGTTCTATTACGCCATCACCTTACGGAATAAACCTTTAATATGCTCTATTTCGGTTTGATAATTGGTTTTCTTACGACATCCGAAATACAATGTATTTTCAAATTTTTTCTTTCCTTCCCAAATGAGCTGAATATCGCCGTTTTCAAGATCCCTCCTGCATAAAAAATCAGGAACAACAGCTAGTCCCGTCCCTCCTTTCAGACAGCGGATAATTGAATTCATATTGGGAACGATATAATTGGGGCGGAAATTCGGTTTATGCCCAAAATTTACTATCCAGTACTGGAAAAGATGTTCCATATCTCCGGTGGTTCCATACCATTTTTCGTTCTTCAGCCATTCTTCAATCTGCTCTGCATCTTTTGTTTTCAATACCTTGTTGAATACTGTTTTATCCACATCCTTCCCTCCTACCAGAATGATTTGCTCGGAAGAAAATGCTTCATGTTCGATATTGGGTGAAGATCCTTTTTTGGTGTGATGATCAGATCGAGAATTCCTTTATCCAGCTGATCCAGCATTTCCGGATATTCTCCGAAACTGATAATCAGATTAAAAGGCAACGAAGAAACATATTGTTCCAGTGTTGTCTGAAAAGTTTCAAAACACATCCCCACACTGATGGTTGGAGTATGTTTCTCTGTTGATTTCTGAAAATTCTTTTCTACATCTTCCAGTTTGGTAATAGGTTCGGCAACTGCATTAAACAATACTTTTCCTCTTTCTGTCGGGATCATTTTTCTACCAGTTCTATCGAACAGCTTATACCCTACATAAGCTTCCAGAGAACTTAAATGCAAACTTACTCCCGGCTGTGATATAAATAAAGCATCAGCGGCTCCCGTCAATGTCCCGGTTTTATAGATCGCCTTAAAAGTACGATACCATTCTAAATTAACCATGACTTAATTATTAATATTATAATGTAAAATTACAAAATAATTATAATATTGATACTTTTTCATTCTTCAAAAATGAAGCATAGTAATCCGGAATGCCGCTTTCCCGTATCTTGCGGGCAGTTTCATCAATCGGATAGGGTAGCTGTACAATCTCAGGGGTGATTTTTTCTTCGTCTAAAGTCAATACTAAATAAGAAGCCAGTCTATTTTCTTCTTTAGAACGCCCTACAGAACCACAATTAATAGCCCATGTATTATTTTCAAACTGTTTTTTAAAAGATAAATGGGTGTGCCCCATCACAATGATGTCAGATTGAGAATCTTTGAGCATATTTGTAAACATCTCATCCTCTTCTGATTCATATAAATAGGTATCATTGCTTGATAAACTGGAATGAACCAGCTGAATATTCCAGTGCTTATTCCCTACTTTATAGTTTAATTTTAAATGAAAAGGCAGCTCTGATAAAAAATTTTTGTTCTCTTCTGTAATATGTTTTTTAGAATGATCAATAGCAATAAATCTTGCTTCAGTCTCTTCTTCAGAATGTTTAGACAAAGGAACTACAGGAATATCAAAGGCAATTCTTTCATCATGATTTCCCATTAGACAAGGAATATTGAAGCTTTTTATCTTTTCTATTACTTCATTTCCCCAGGGTGCAAAATCTATAAGATCTCCAAGGCAGAATTTCTGATGAATTCCTCTTTCTTCTATATCCTTCAACACTGACTCTAATACCGGAAGATTTCCATGCACATCACTAAAGACCGCAATCTGTATCATATTCATTCTATTTATCTTAACAAATTTACAAGAGAGCTGTGAGATCAGGTGCAACAGACAGTATGACATTTCACCATGAAAAGAAGATTCGTCAATTGTTAATTTTTGCTTCGCAAAGTCAATGGTGAATGATTACTCCTGATTAAAATAACCCCGAAATTCACAACTCGAATCAAAAAAAATTATCATTTAAATAATAATTACCTATAATTTATATTATTTTTATTATACAAGTATCCATTCTAACTTTGCAGAGTAAAATTTAAACAATCATAAAAAAATGAAAAAAGTACTAATCATCAACGGTGGGCAAAATTTCGGACATTCCGGAGGAAAATATAATCAAACGATCGCGGAAAATACATTAGCAGCTCTTAAAGAATTTGATAATGTAGAAGTAAAAATAACCAATGTAAGCGAAAATTACGATAAAAATGAAGAAGTGGAAAAATTTGTATGGGCAGATTACATTGTTTACCATACCCCAATCTGGTGGTTCCAATTGCCCAACGGATTCAAAAAATATATTGATGAAGTATTCACAGCTGGACATGCCAAAGGAATTTATATGAGCGACGGTAGAAAAGCCGAAAATCCCGAAATCAACTACGGAACAGGAGGAATGCTTGGAGGAAGAAAATATATGCTGACTACCAGCTGGAACGCTCCTGCAACGGCTTTCACTCTTCCTGGAGAATTTTTCAGTGAAAAAAGTGTAGATGAAGGACCATTATTTGGTTTCCACAGAATGAATGCCTTTGTTTCATTAGAAAAAATGGAAAGCTTCCACTTCCATGATGTAGAGAAAAATGCCAATGTAGAACGTGATATGACATTGTACAGAGCGCATGTAAGAAACGTATTTGAAAAAGAATTAAAACCAGAATTAGTATCATGAAAAAAGTACTGATCACAGGAATTACCGGCTATATTGGCGGAACTATCGCAAAAAAACTCCTTGACAGGAATTATAAAGTGACAGGTCTGGTTCGTAATGAAGCCTATGCTCAGGAGCTGGAGTCATTAGGGATCAAAACTATTGTAGGAAATATTCATGATGAAGATCTTATCAGAACAGCAGTTTCCGGTGTAGATGCGGTTATCCATAATGCTGATTCTGCGGATGATGCTTATGCAGCAGATCACTTTATCAAAGCTCTGGAAGGAAGTCATAAAACGTTTATATTTACTTCAGGTTCTGCTATTTTTGGAGGAAAAGAGAATGGTCAAAAAAGTGACTTTATCTTCAGAGAAGATTTCCCTTTGCAGCCAAGACTGGAAATGGCATCAAGAGTGCTTATCAACAATTATGTGCTGCAATCTTCAAACAAAGGCATAAAAAGTATTGTTATTGTTCCTACAATGGTTTACGGAGAAGGTTTAGGAATAAAAAAAGACAGTATCCAGATCCCGGCTCTTATCAACTTCTCTAAGGAAAAAGGACATGGAGTGTATTTTGGCGAAGGGGAAAATATCTGGTCTAATTTGCATATTGAAGACCTTGCTGATCTGTATGTACTTGCATTGGAAAAAGCAAAAGCAGGTTTTATCTATTATGCAGAAAATGGTTCATCTTCTTTGAAAAATATAGCAGAAAACATCAGTAAAAAATACAGCTTAAAACCAGCAAAGTCATTAAGTATACAGGAAGCTGTTAATCAATTCGGTCCAGCGGGAGGCTATTTCGGATTTGCATCCAACAGCAGATGCAGTTCAGATAAAGCGAGAGCAGAACTGGACTGGAAACCTATCTATAACTCAATCGAAAATTTTATTTAATTATGAAAATACATCTTACAGCCATTATAAAAGCCAAAGAAGAACATCAGGCAGAAGTATTGGAAGTTCTTCAGCATATGGTAAAAGAAACAAGGAAAGAAGAAGCCTGTGAACTTTACAGCCTTCATCAGGGAATTGAAGACAAAAATGAATTTGTTTTCTACGAAATCTGGAAAAGCAAAGAAGGACTGGCTCAGCACAATCAGCAACCCTACATTCAGGCTTTCGGAGCTTTAGTAGATGAAAAGCTTCAGGAAAAACCACAAATTTATCTTACCAACATCATTTAACCATGAAAAAATTAGCGTTGTTAATACTGGCAGTCTTTGCAATAGGATTTGCTCAGGCTCAAACCAAAAAATCAAAGAATATGAAAAAGAAAATCTTATTCGTAGTTACCAGCCATGACAAAAAAGGCAGTACCGGCGAAAATACAGGATATTATCTGGGTGAAGTTTCTCACCCGTGGGAAGTTCTTCACAAAGCAGGATATGAAATCGACTTTGTAAGTCCGAAAGGAGGAACTCCTCCCGTAGACGGCTTCGATTTGAAAGATCCTGTCAATAAAGAATTCTGGGAAAACCAGGAATACAAAAACAAGATTGATCATTCTATGACTCCGTCACAGGTGAATCCAAAAGAATATTCAACCATCTTTTATGCAGGAGGACATGGAGCAATGTGGGATTTTGCAGATAATAAGGAACTGGCAGATATTGCTTCTAAAATTTATGAAAACGGAGGAATTGTAACCGCTGTATGCCACGGCCCTGCAGGTTTGGTGAATATCAAACTGAATAACGGTAAATATCTTGTAGACGGTAAAAAGATCAATGCTTTTACCAATGAAGAGGAATCTGAAGTAAAATTAACCAACATTGTTCCTTTCTTGTTGGAAGATAAACTGAAAGAAAGAGGTGCAAGGTTTGAAAAATCCGGACTTTGGCATAATCACGTGGTAACCGATCAGAGAGTGATCACAGGACAGAATCCACAGTCTGCAAAAAGCGTTGGAGAAGCTATCGTAGAAGAACTAAAGAAATAACAGATAATTTTTAACCCCAACAAAATAGTCGATAAACTGATTTAGATTGTCTCAAAAATCAAATTATTTGGACTTTGTCATTGACTACGTCGAATCTTTGATTTCTGACGAAGGAAGAATCTTTTTAACAATCAATCATCTGAGATTCTTCATTACATTTCATTTCATTCAGAATGACATTTTAGCAAATAAAAGGTTTGGCGGGGTGGTTTAACACAACAACAATTTTAAAACAAACAAAAATGGAATATAGAAAATTAGGAAACACTGACTTAGAATTATCAACCATCACACACGGAGCTTTTGCCATCGGCGGAAACATGTGGGGTGGTAATGAAAAACAGGATTCTATCAATTCTATTCATGCCTCATTGGATCATGGAGTAACTTCTATCGATACGGCACCTTTCTATGGTTTCGGACTGAGTGAAGAAATGATCGGTGAAGCTATCAAAGGAAAAGACCGTTCAAAAATCCAGCTTTTAACCAAATTCGGATTGGTATGGGATGGAAGCAATAATGGCAAAGGAGAATTTTTCTTTGATGCAGAAGACGAAGGAAAGACACTTCCGGTTTATAAGTTAGCTTCAAAAGAAAACATCATCAAAGAAGTTGAAGAAAGCTTAAAAAGATTAGGGACAGATTATATTGATCTTTTACAGCTTCACTGGCCGGACAACACAACGCCTATCTCCGAAACTATAGAAGCCATGGAATTATTGATTCAGCAGGGAAAAATCCGTACAGCAGGAGTAAGTAACTACAGTGTAGCTCAAATGGAAGAAGCCAACAGAACTTTACAACTTGCCAGCAACCAGGTTTCTTACAGCATGCTGAACCGTGCTATTGAAAACGATCTTGTTCCTTATTCTTTGGAAAACAATACAGGAATCATCGTGTACAGCCCAATGGAAAGAGGTCTTTTAACAGGTAAATATTTTAAAGAAACCCAATTAAAAGATAACGACCACAGAAACGGATATTTCTCTCAGTTTGATCTGAATAAAGTGAAAACATTCTTGGAAAAAATTGAACCTATCGCTCAGGAAAAAGGAGCAAGCCTTTCTCAGCTTGTATTAAGATGGACTACTTTGCAGCCAGCGATCACAGTCGTATTGGCAGGGGCAAGAAATGCACAGCAAGCCATCGAAAACGCAAAAGCAATGTCTATTGACCTTTCACAGGAAGAATTGAGCTTCATCAATTCTGCTTTAAGCGAAATTTAATGTAAATGCTGGAAGCTGGAGGTTGGAATCAGGAAGCTATATTAGGTTTCTATTGTACTATTCTGACTGTAACAAAGAGATTCCTCCTTCGTCGGAATGACAATTGAAGTTGAATTGTACACTAATCTATCTGTTATCGGACTTCAATACCCTCCCTCACCCAGCTTCCTGCTTCTCTCCTTTAACCCCAAACCTCATAAAAAATGAAAAATAATCTGATCAAAATGTTCGGGTTAGCCACGCTATTGACTTTTAACAGCATTAGTTTAAAAGCTCAGACACTCGTCAATCCGGAAGATAAATCGTGGTATCCTTCTACTTACGGTGCGAAAGATGAGATTGGAGCAGCCAATCTGTTAACACCTGAAGTTGTAAAACAAGCGCTACGATTGGTAAAACAAGGCAAAACGTTAGCACTTGCCGTTCCTATTGATAAAAACCTACCTGCTTTCAGACACAGAAGTTTTAACTTATACAATATCCAGCCCGGAGAACAGGGTGGAAAAAGCATAGGCCCAAATAAATTCACTTTCAATGACGAACTGGTCAACGGATGGACCGGAGTAGGAACACAGCTGAACGGTATTGGACACATCGGTATTGACAACACTTACTACAACGGAAACAAGGCGACAGATTTTGTAACTGTAGAAGGTGTGAAAAAACTCGGTGTTGAAAAAGTACCTCCTTTCGTTACCCGCGGTGTCGTCCTTGATATGACTGCTCATTACGGAAAATCAATCGTACCCGGAGGAACAGAATTTACAATAGAAGATATAAAATCCGTTTTAAAGAAACAGGGACTTACTCTGCGAAAAGGCGATATCGTTCTTTTCAATACAGGATGGCTTGAATTGATTGGTAAAAACAACCAGCAATTCCTGGAAACAGAACCCGGAATCGGAATGGAGGCTGCAAAATGGCTTGCTGACCAGGGAATCGTTGCTTTTGGTGGTGACACTTGGGCTTCTGAAGTGTATCCCAACCCTAAAAGTAAAGAAGAATTCCCTATCAACCAGTTTATGCTGGCTAAGAAAGGAATTTATAATCTGGAACTCATAGACAGTCGCCCATTGGTAAAGCAGGAAATCTGGGAATTTCTATTCGTGCTGGGACAGCCTTTATATGTAGGTTCTACTCAGGTGAATGTAAATCCTGTGGCTATTTATTAATGTAAATATTAAAAATATAATCCGAGAAACGGAGAGACAACGTAATTCCGGTTTAAAAAATAAAATGAACCCAAGAATTTATTTTTAGAATTAATACCCAAACTGTGTTACACTGTCACTTTGCATCTTGCATCAAAACGCCTTTCAAAAATTTGAAAGGCCGTTTTTTTAAATAAAGTAAACATCCGTAGATGATGCAGTCTCCATCAACTTCCATCCTCCATCACCCATCTTCCTGACTTCGCTATTTTGCAATCGGAAGATGAGTACTTACTGCAATTCTGTTCCAGGCATTGATCGTAATAATTGCCATGATGATCTGAGCAATCTGGTTTTCATCAAAGAAAGACTTCGCTTTCTGATACGTTTCTTCAGTTAAACCTTTATCGCTGATCAGCGTAATTTCTTCTGTCATTGCCAATAGCACCTGCTCTTCTTCGGTGAAAAATTCTTTGGCTTCTGTCCATCCGTTCAGAATAAAAATTCTCTGAGGATTTTCTCCGTATTTGATGGCATCTTTGGTATGCATATCAAGACAGAAAGCACATTTATTGATCTGTGAAGCTCTGATTTTAATCAGCTCCTTCTGAATGTGTGTTAAAGAAATAGTTTGTAAATACCCTTCCAATCCCAGCATGGCTTTATAGGCTGCTGAATCTACTGTTGCAATATTTAATCTTGCGCTCATAATATTATATTTTTTGGTTAATTGATCTATACTTAAAGAATAATGTTGCTGTACCGCCAGTAAAAGAGCGGCTGCACTTCCCACCCATACAGAATAGTTCAGTGGGGCTTTTGGTCCTGATGCAATAGTCATAGATATCGCAAAAATCAACAGCAGGATACTGCTTCCATAGGCTGCAAACTTTGTTTTAAATCCAAAAATCAGCATCAAAGGAAAAAGGATTTCTAAAAAAGTAGCAGCATACGCTGAAACCGTACTTAACGCTTCCGGAAAGAAAAATGTCAGTGTTCTTGTATATTCTTTAAAACTCTCCATGTTTCCCCATGATGAATTTTCTTTGCTCCACCATCCGAATCGGTCTGCCACCGCAGAAAGCATCGTAACGGCAAGAGCCAGTCTTAAAAAAAGTTGCGGAAATTGATTTTTTGATCTGTCATTGCATTAGCTTTTAATCACATGACAAATTTCCGGCTTCTTATTCGTAAAAATCTTAAACTGGTTTAAGATCGTAATTTTGCTCTGATTTCGCTTAGATATTCAGGAGTAAAACCTAAAAAGGAAGCAATCAGATATTGTGGAATTCTCTGGATAAACCACGGATAGAGCGTACTGAAATGCATATAAAGTTCTTCTCTTGACATTTCATACAAATAACGGATTCTCCTTTCCGAAGCAGCATAAGCTCTTTGATAGATCATCCGGAAATACCTTTCCATCACAGGATGTTTCTTTAATAATTCTTCCTGACGTTCAAAATCAATCACCAAAATAGAAGAATGCTCCACTGCCTGTATTGAAAAATCTGTTGGGATTTGTCTTTCATAAGCAAATGTATCCGTCATCCACCAGTTCTCAATGGCAAATTCCGTAGTTTGCTCAACCCCTTTTTCATTGATGAAAAATTTTCTCAGACATCCTTTCACTACAAAATACATTGTCCGGCAGATCTCTCCTTCCAGCACCAGATTCTGTTTCTTTTTCACATCAAGAACCTCAAAAAAGGATACAATAGAAGTATATTCTTCGTCCGTTACCGTAATAAATTTGTTTAAATGTGATTTGAATGAGTCCATTGTAAGAATTAATACTCAAACTTAACTTTATTTTTTTAGTTTTACAATGAGAAAATATTGAATCATGGAAATCGTTGCTAAAATTCTGATCGCCGTCGTTGCACTGGAACACCTTTATATCCTTTGGATGGAAATGTTCGCATGGGAAACCAAAGGAAAAGAAGTTTTTAAAGCTGCTCTGCCTGCAGAAATGTTTAAACCAACGAAAGGACTCGCAGCCAATCAGGGACTTTACAATGGATTTCTGGCTGCCGGACTGATCTGGTCTTTTCTGATTAAAGATCCTCAATGGCAAACCAATGTAGCATTATTCTTTTTAGGATGTGTAGCTGTAGCCGGAATCTATGGAGCAATTTCTGCCACTAAAAAAATATTTTTCGTTCAGGCATTACCTGCCATTCTTGCAATTATTGCCGTTTTATTGAAATAATCTTACGGTTTATCTTTTAAAATAATTACCCTATTCATCTTCTCTTACCTTTAATGATAAGAGAAAATTCGTCATGAAATCGCATCTTAAAAACCATATTGAAAATCAATAACTTACCTGCGTAAAAATCCATTTAATATTTAATTCGTAAATTTGCACCGTCATAAAAAATTGATATACAGTTTTTTGATGCTGGCAAGCATTTTGATAAAATGTAGCCATTCAAGTTGTTCAGTACACATATCTGTAATTACCTCATCAGTAATTTAATTGTAGAATCTATGTAAAAGATCAGTTTCTTTTTACATAATACACTCTTTTTCTAGAGTATAATCTATTGAAATATTTAAAATAAACATAAGGTCAGCAGGTCTTTATGCTGTTATTTTTTTGTTTAAAGCTTTTATCAATAAAGGCTTAACAAATTATTTTATCCTATTCTCAGCAGCAGAACAACGAAAGCTAAATGTATATAATGAATTGGTGTACAGTTTTTTATATCAAATTATTAATTGAAAAATTCTGAATATGGAAAAAAATGAAAACACTCGAAAAGTAAAACTTAAAGTGGAAGACCTGACGATCATCTTTGGTAAAAACAAAGAAAAAGCACAGGAACTTCTGGACAAAGGTTTTTCCAAAAAGGAAATTCTTGAAAAAACTGGCTGTACCATAGGAATCAACAAAGCCAGTTTTGAAATTTATGAAGGAGAATTCTTTGTTATTATGGGATTGTCAGGAAGTGGAAAATCTACTCTACTGCGCTGTCTTAACAGACTGAATGAACCTACTTCAGGAAAAGTATTCATCAATGACGATGATATTACCGGAAAAAACAATAAAGAACTGCTGGAAGTAAGAAGAACAGAAATGAGTATGGTATTTCAGAAATTCGGATTACTTCCCCACCATACAATTCTCGACAATGCAGGTTTCGGACTTGAAATCAGAGGGGAAGACAAAATTTCCCGTGATAAAAAAGCACAGAAAGCGCTGGATATTGTTGGGTTAACAGGTTTTGAAAACCAATATCCTTCCCAGCTTTCAGGGGGAATGCAGCAGAGAGTAGGATTGGCAAGAGCTTTGGCGAATGATCCTGAAGTCTTACTTATGGATGAAGCCTTCTCCGCACTGGATCCATTGATCAAATCTGAAATGCAGGATCAGATGCTTGAACTGCAGAATACATTACAAAAAACCATTGTCTTTATTACCCACGATTTGGACGAAGCCATTAAAATCGGAGACCGTATCGTCATTATGAAAGATGGAGTTATAGAGCAAATAGGAACAGCGGAAGATATTTTAACCAATCCTGCTAGCGATTATGTAAAAGCTTTTGTAGAGAAAGTAGACCGTAAAACGATTATTACCGCAAGATCTTTAATGTTTGACAAAGCTACGGTGGTACGTTTCAGAAAAGACGGCCCTGAAGGAGCTTTAAGAAAAATGAGAGCGACAGGACTGGAAAACTTACCTGTGGTAGATTTTCAAAATAAATTCTTAGGCTTTGTAACACTTAAAGATGTTGTCCGCATCGCCAAAGAGAAAGAACCTACGGTAGAATCTATTATCAACAGTAATGTTCCTTCGGTTTATCCGGAAGTGACTGTAGAAGAAATGCTACCACTGATCTCCGAAAATAAATCGTCCATCGCTGTGGTAGATGAAAATAATAAATTCTTAGGTCTTATTACCCAATTATCACTCATTATAGAAGCTACCAAGTTTAACGAAGAAGAGATCATAGAATTAAAAGAAATCGCAAACAATCAATAAGATGAATAAAACTATAGATATAGGCCAATATGTAGAAACTGCAATCAATTGGCTCACAGAAAACGGAAAGCCTGTATTTGATGTCATAAAACATCTGGGAAATTCCTCCATTATGGGAATTGAATGGATTTTAACAAACACTCCTTTTTATGTAATCATTCTCTTTTTTACCCTGCTGGCATTATGGAAAGCCGGAAAAGGCATTGCTGTAGTAACGGCTGCCGGATTAAGTTTAATATTTTTAATGGGATTATGGAAAGAAACCATGGAAACGCTGGCACTTATCTTTGTTTCCACCATTACGGCACTTATTCTTTCTATTCCTTTGGGGATTTTGGCGGCTAAAAGCAAAATAGCTAACAAAATCATTCGTCCTTT
Source organism: Chryseobacterium sp. CH21 (assembly GCF_004119445.1). GTDB lineage: Bacteria > Bacteroidota > Bacteroidia > Flavobacteriales > Weeksellaceae > Chryseobacterium. Next base: position 65,515 of record NZ_QICI01000087.1, read on the forward strand.
ACTGGATCTGATGCAGACCATGCCCGCATTTGTTTATCTTATTCCGGCTGTACTGTTTTTCAGTATCGGTAAAGTACCCGGAGCATTTGCAACCATTATTTTTGCCATGCCTCCCGCGGTTCGATTAACTACACTGGGAATTGAAGCCGTTCCGAAAGATATTGTAGAAGCAGCCAGAGCTTTTGGTGCTACCAACCGTCAGATTCTGTTCAAAGTTGAACTTCCTTTAGCAATGAAAACGATTTTAACAGGGATCAATCAAACCATATTGTTATCCTTATCCATGGTTGTTATTGCAGGAATGATTGCTGCAGGCGGTTTGGGAGAGAAAGTACTGGAAGGAATTAATAATCTGGATATCGGATTAGGATTTGAAAGTGGTTTATCCGTAGTGATTTTAGCCATTATCCTCGACCGTATTACCCAGGGATTCGTAAAGAAAAAGCAATAAAATGAAACAATTTAAATATCTGTTTTTACCCGTTTTAATGTTGATATTTACAGCATTAAGTTCGTGTGAAAACATAAAAAACTCTAAATACATCACCATAGGAATGGTAGACGGCTGGGCGGAAGATGTTGCAATGACGCACGTTGCGAAAGCCATTCTTGACAAACAAGGTTATCATGTTATTATTCAAAAAGCTTCTACAGATATGATTCTGGCTTCAATGAATAATGAAGACACAGACCTTTTCATGGGAGTCTGGCTACCTTACACCCATGCTAAAAAACTGGCTAAATTTCCGGGATTGACTCATCTTGGAACCAATTACGACAACGGCCGTATAGGATTGGTTGTGCCGGAATACGTTACTATTAATTCCATTGAAGAGCTCAATCAGCATAAAGATCAATTCAATCACAGAATTATTGGGATTGAAAAAGGAGCCGGATTAACCACTGGAACAGATAAAGCGATTGTTGATTATAAGCTTAAGGATTACCAGCAGATCAACTCCTCTACCATTGCCATGATCACTGAACTACAGAATGCCATACAGCGTAAAGAATGGATTGTGATAACGGGATGGCAGCCCCACTGGATGTTTGGTAAAATGAAGCTTAAATTTCTTGATGACCCCAAAAAGACATATGGTGAAGCAGAACAGATTAAAACCTATTCCAGAAAAAGCTTTGCTAAAGATCATCCCGAGCTTGCAAAGTTCTTTTCAAAACTTCATTTTGATGATGAAAATATGTCTGATCTTTTAATGAAAATGGAACAGAGCAAAAACAAAGAAACCACTGCCAAAGAATGGGTGGAAGATCACTCTGAACTCGTACAGTCGTGGTTAGATAAAAATTAATAAACAATTTGGTAGTATTTAAAATCCTCAACTCTACACGAGTCTGAGGATTTTTTATCAACATAGGTTATTTGATCTTTTCTCTATGAAGCAATATTGATTAGTAATCGCAAAGATTTCTATGTTAATACACAAGAGAAATTTGAATTTTTTATTGACACAAATTCTTCTTTTTGTAAAAATGGCTGTTTTCTATTGATGACAGCCATTATTCTGTGTACTAATTTATTTCTTACCGCATTCAGGACACTCATTTTATTTTT
>NZ_QICI01000019.1 GCF_004119445.1 Chryseobacterium sp. CH21
ACAGGAGTGACAGGGCATATTTTTGCCTTAATCCTTCGATGGCCTCTGCTTGTTCTTTTTGAGAGTTAAGGCGTCTAACTTTTTTAGAAAATCAATTTCAGCCCGAAGTCTTTCGTTTTCCAATAAAAGCTCTTCTTCTCTGGTCAATGGCTTATCGGACTTTCTTTTCTTACGCTTGTGATCACTCATAATACAGGGTCTTCCTTTGGGGTTATTCTTTAACCCTAAAATACCTCTTTTTTCGTAATCCCTTTGCCAATTCAACACGGTAGACTGAGCTGCGATATCGAATCGTATACATGCTTCCCTTTGTGAAATACATTCTGTTTCGATGGCTTTTAGAACTTTAACTTTGAAACTCAGAGAATAGCTCTTGTTTTTTCTCGGTTGTAGCCCCGAGATTCCGTATTTGTTATAAAAACCAATCCATTTACGCAGATTGCTTTCATTAAATCCTTTCTCTGTTGCTATAGATCCAATCGAATGATGAGAAGTTTTGTGAAGATTAATACATTCTAATTTGAAAGCAACGCTAAATTTTTCTTTTCTATACATAAAAAATGCCCCTAAAAAGTGTCTAACTTTTTGGGGGCAGTCCAAAACGGGCAGGATTTATATTTAAAATTCAAGTCAAAAATTATTCCCACTCAATTGTTGCAGGTGGTTTGCTTGAAATATCGTAAGCTACTCTGTTGATTCCTCTTACTTCGTTGATGATTCTGCTTGAAACAGTATCCAAAAACTCGTAAGGAAGTCTGCTCCAAGTTGCTGTCATAAAGTCGATCGTGTTTGCAGAACGAACTACCGCTGTGTATTCGTAAGTTCTTTCGTCTCCCATTACTCCTACAGATTTTACCGGAAGAAGGACTACAAATGCCTGAGATACTTTTTCGTAAAGGTCATTTTTGTATAATTCTTCGATGAAGATATCATCAGCTTCCTGAAGGATTCTTACTTTCTCAGCATCTACCGCTCCCAATACTCTGATTCCTAATCCAGGTCCAGGGAAAGGGTGTCTGTATACTAAATGATGAGGAATACCCAATTCTTCTCCTACTCTTCTTACTTCATCTTTGAAAAGCTCTCTTAATGGCTCTAATAATTCGAATTCCATATCTTCAGGAAGTCCTCCAACATTATGGTGAGACTTGATTACTGCAGATGGTCCGTTGACAGACTGGCTCTCGATAACGTCAGGATAAATGGTTCCCTGAGCTAAGAATTTTGCACCTTCAATTTTGTGAGATTCTTCGTCAAAAACATGGATGAATTCGTTTCCGATGATTTTTCTCTTCGCTTCAGGATCATCTACCCCAGCTAGTTTTGAAAGGAATCTATCCTGAGCATCCACCATTTTAATGTTCATATGGAAATGTTCTCCATACTGATCCATTACTTTCTTACCTTCATCCTTTCTCAATAATCCTGTATCTACGAAGATACAAGTTAACTGATCACCGATTGCTTTATGGATTAAAACAGCGGCTACAGAAGAGTCTACCCCTCCGGAAAGTCCAAGGATTACTTTGTTGTCTCCTACTTTCTCACGGATTTCCTCAACTGTTTTTTCAATATAGTTGGTCAGTTTCCAGTTTTTCTCTGAATTACAGATCCCGAAAACAAAATTTTCAAGCATTTTTGCTCCTTCTTCCGTATGAGAAACTTCCGGGTGGAACTGAACACAGTAGATTTTACTTTCTTCGTTAGCGATAGAAGCAATTACTCCTGATTTTGCGTTTAATTCAAAGCCTGCAGGCAATTCTCCTACTTCGTCAAAGTGACTCATCCAAACTACAGAATTCTGAGTAACTCCCTTTAATAAAGAGCTTTCTTTAACGATTTCTAAGTTTGCTTTACCATATTCTCCTTTTTCTCCTTTGTTTACTTTACCACCTAAAAGGTGAGCTGTCATCTGCATTCCGTAACAGATTCCCAACACTGGAACTCCCTGTTCGTATAAAGCTTTTTCAACCAGATGGGCATTGTCTGCATTTACAGAACTTGGTCCACCGGAAAGGATGATTCCTTTTGGCTGTTTTGCTAAAATATCTTGTAATGGTGTATTGTAAGGCAAGATCTCAGAGTATACCCCCATCTCACGGATTCTTCTTCCGATAAGCTGGTTGTACTGGGATCCGAAATCTAAAATAATAATACCGTTGTTCATTTTTGATAATTGATAAATGATGATTGATAAATGATAGAGCTAATGGCTAATGGCTTCTGGCTTGGAAAAAACTTCCTAATTTCACTTTCAGCAACTAATTTCTAACCTCTAGCGTCTAACTTCTAATTATTAACTGTCTTACAAAAAAAGACTTGGAATGGCTCCAAATCTTTTTTCGTGATTTTTATTAAAACTTTCCGATGTCTTCTCTGTAGAAGCCGTAATCGAAATGTACGTGACTTGCATCTTCGTAAACCTTTTTGCGGGCATCTTCGAAAGTAGCTCCTGTAGCTACAATGTTCAGAACTCTACCCCCATTGGAAACCACTTTGTCTCCTTTGCTGATTGCTCCTGCATATAATAGTTTACTATGTTTCAGTTTATCTTCTCCTGTAATTTCGAAACCTGTTTCGATGTTTCTTGGATACCCTCCCGAACACATTACAAGACAAATTGCTTTTTCGTCTTTAAATTTAAGCTGAATGTCTTTTCCTTCCATACAATCCTGGATCACATCCAAAAGATTGTTTTCCATAAGCGCCATCAATACCTGAGTTTCAGGATCTCCGAATCTCATGTTGTATTCCAAAAGGTAAGCTCCGTTTTTCGTTACCATCAATCCGAAGAAGATGATTCCTTTAAATCCGAAACCTTCAGCTTTAAGCCCTTTAATAGTAGGTTCTAAGATATTTTTCTCAAAATCTGCGTAGTGCTCCTGAGTAAATTCCGGACTTGGTGCGATGGAACCCATACCTCCTGTATTAGGTCCTGTATCTCCGTTTCCAGCTTTTTTATAATCTTTTGCTGCTACACATGGAAATAATTTATCTCCGTTAGAGAAAGCAATGATAGACGCTTCAAAACCTTGTAAATATTCTTCAATAACTAAACGGATACCAGCATCTCCATAGATTCTTCTGATCATGAAGTCGTGGATCGTAGCTTCAGCTTCTTCCAGAGTATCACAGATTACCACCCCTTTTCCTCCAGCTAAACCACTTGCTTTAACTACTAAAGGATACTGCTGTGTTTTCACATACTCTATAGCTTCGTTATATGAATCAAATACGACAGCTTTAGCTGTTTTGATATCATAGGTTTGCATAAATTTCTTAGAGAAAGCTTTACTTCCTTCCAGGCTTGCTACTTTTTGGGTAGGCCCGAAAACTTTAAGATCGTGCTTTTTAAATTCGTCCTTGATACCCGCTACAAGAGGAGCTTCCGGACCTACAATTGTAAGATCAATCTTTTCTTTAATGGCGAAATCTCTAAGTTCTTTGATTTCCGATAAATGAACATTTTTCCCTATTACATCGGTAGTAGCATTCCCGTTGGCAAAAAACATTTTAGAAATTCTTGAGTCATTCTGAAGCTTTGCCGCTAAAGCAGATTCTCTACCGCCTTCACCTATGATTAATATTCTCATACTTTATATTATTATCTAGTCTATTTTACAAATATATAATTTTGAATGCTAAAAATACAATCCCTAATTATTTTTTAATTCTATTTTAATTAGTGGAAAAAGTGTCTAACTCCTGTAAACATCATTGGAATATTGTGCTCATTGGCAGCCTCAATACTATCCTGATCTTTTACACTTCCACCCGGCTGAATAATCGCCTTGATACCTTCCTGAGCACAGAAATCTACCACATCACGGAAAGGGAAAAATGCATCTGAAGCGAGTACTAAATCTCCTGAGAATTTTTCTTTTGCTCTTTCGATAGCCTGCTGAGTCGCCCAGATTCTGTTTACCTGACCGCCACCGATACCGAATGCCTGAATTCCGTTGGAAACTACGATTGCATTAGACTTCACATATTTCACAACTCTCTGAGAGAAAAGTAATGCTTTTTTCTGTTCTTCTGTAGGCTGTACTTCAGTTACTACTTTGATATCATCTGAGAAATGAAGGTCATTATCCTGAACAAGGATCCCTCCGTCTACTTTCACCCAAGTCTGTTTGTCTGAAACAGGGTTTACGATTTTGATGATTCTCAGGTTTTTCTTTTTTCTTAAAACTTCAAGGGCTTCTTCATCAAATTCAGGAGCCATTACAATTTCAAGGAACGTTTTATTTAATTCTTCAGCTGTAGCTGCATCTATTTTATAGTTCATTGCAACAATTCCGCCAAAGATAGAAACCGGATCACATTCAAATGTTTTCTGATAAGTTTCCAACGCTGAAGTTCCGATGGCAACTCCACAAGGGGTAGAGTGTTTTACGGCACAACAAGCCTTTTCTTCTTTGAATTCAGTGACTACTTTCCAGCAAAGGTCCATATCACGAAGATTGTTGAAAGAAAGTTCTTTACCTCCAAGCTGTTCGAAGTCTTTCATCGCTCCGTTCTCGAAAGTAGAAACGTAGTAAGCTGCTGTCTGGTGAGGGTTTTCACCGTATCTTAAATCAGCTACTTTTTTATAAGAAGCATTCAAATAAGTAGGATATTCTTCATCTAAAAGCATTCTGGAAATCGCTGCATCATACGCAGAGGTAAGGTTGAATACTTTTCCTGCAAGCTTTTTACGGGTTTCGATGTAGGTATCTCCGTTTTGCTCCATTTCAATTTTCACGGCTGCATAATCTTCTACATCAGTGATTACCGTTACAGAATCAAAGTTTTTAGCTGCAGAACGAAGCATTGAAGGGCCTCCGATATCGATAAACTCTACTTTTTCATGTAAAGAAATGTCTTTGTTTACATTTTCAAAGAAAGGGTAAAGATTTACGATCACCATGTCAATCAGATCAATTCCGTGCTCCTGAACGGTTTTCATATGCACTTCGTTGTTACGAACAGCCAGCAATCCTCCGTGAACTTTCGGGTGTAAAGTTTTCACTCTTCCGTCCAGCATTTCAGGAAAATTGGTTACCTCATCAATCTGAATAGGATTTAAACCAGCGTCTTTCAAATGTTTGAACGTTCCTCCTGTAGAGATCAACTCATAATTCTGAGCTTCCAAAAACTGTGCGAATTCTATTAATCCACTTTTGTCAGAAACACTGATTAAAACTCTCTTTTTACTCATTTTACTTTCGATTTTTTACTTTTTACAGCTATTTCAAACTGTGTCCGGGTCTTTCACCTCCGAACTTACTTTTATTTTACTTAGATTTTTCTATTTTCCTGTCAAAAATTAAAAATTTTTGACACCCTTCCAAAGGAAAGGAATTAATTTCCCAGGACCTTATTGATCGCTATTGGAAATATTTCATATTCAATCTGGTGAACTTTTTGAGCCAGGGTTTCAGGAGTATCTTCAGCAGTTACTTCAAAAGCTTTCTGAAGAATAGGTGCTCCCTCATCAATACCTGGTGTCACAAAATGTACAGTCGCCCCACTCTCTACTTCTTTGGCTTCAATGACTGCATTGTGAACGTTCATTCCCCACATTCCTTTTCCTCCAAATTTCGGAAGCAAGGCGGGATGAATATTGATTATTTTACCATTCCAGTTTTCACAGAATTCAGATTTTAAGATGGATAAAAATCCTGCCAATACGATCAAATCTGTATTTTCAGGGACTACTTTAGCCAATTCACTGCTGAAATTCTTTCCTCTCGGAATCAGTATATTTTCTATATTGTGATTCTTTGCTCTTTCCAGTCCGAAACATTCTCTGTCAGCTACAACTAAACTTACTTGTGCATTCTGGATTTCTCCGGAATCAATAGTATCAATGATTCTCTGCAGATTGGTTCCTGAACCGGATACGAGTACAACGATGTTCTTCATTATTCAGATGTTAGATGTCAGATTTAAGATTACAGACTTACCGTCTGATGTCTAGGGTCTGAAATCTGATGTCATTTAAAATTTCAAATCAATTTTCTCTGCTCCTTCAGTGATTTCTCCGATTTCGTAAGCATCATCTAAAAGGTGTAATACTTTTTCAGCATGTTCAGCATCTACAACGATTACCATCCCTACACCCATATTGAATGTTCCGTGCATTTCTTCACGTTTCACTCCTCCTCTCTTTTCAAGCTCAAGCATTACGCTAGGAATTCTGATTTTTGATTCGTCAATAGAAGCACAAAGTCCTTCAGGAATAATTCTTGGAACATTTTCATAAAGGCCGCCTCCTGTGATGTGAGCAATTCCGCTTACTTTTACTTCTTCCAATACTTTATGAATATCTTTATAGTATAGTCTTGTAGGAACTAAAAGAGTTTCATATAAAGGTTTTCCTTCAAATTCTTCTTCGAAATTAGGGAATACTTTTCTTACTAAAGAGAATCCGTTTGAGTGGAATCCTGAGCTTGGTAATGCAATAATTTTGTTACCTGCTTTGATGGTAGAGCCGTCAATAATCTGGTCCTTTTCTACAATTCCTACACAGAATCCTGCAACATCATAATCTCCAGGCTGGTACATTCCCGGCATTTCAGCAGTTTCACCACCAATCAAAGCACAGTTGTTATCCTTACAAGCGGCAACCATTCCTAAAACGATTTCTGCAGCAATTTCTGAATCAAGTTTTCCGCAAGCCAGATAATCTAAGAAGAACAAAGGTTTTGCTCCGTGGCAAAGAATATCATTGGCACACATTGCGAAACAATCTACTCCGATAGAATCATATTTTTTGGTATCTAAAGCTACTTTAAGCTTTGTTCCTACTCCATCTGTTCCTGATACAAGAACCGGATTTTTGTATCCACCGATTTCATAGAAAGCACCAAAACTCCCCAAGTGGTTCAGTACATTGGAATTGTGGGTTTCACCGACCGCTTTTTTGATCTTGTCAACCGTTTTGTATCCTTCTTCTTTGTCTACTCCTGCTGATTTGTAAGTGTTGCTCATGTCTGCTTAGATTTTTAGATATCGGATTTCAGATTTCATACTATTTATGATCTAGTAACTGCTTCTGGCGTCTTCTTATCTTTTAATATTTCAATTACTTTTATACTTGATTTTAGAAAACAAAAAAGCCGACAATCTTTTCAGATTATCGGCCGTTATTTTATCTCAGAATTTCAGAGCCCACAATTTTCCCTTTATGAGAAAAACATTGTTTATAGGAGGTCTGAATTTTCATCTCTTTTCTTTTTGCAAAAATAGTAATTTTAAATGAATATTCAAATTCTATTTTTCAAGGATGGTTTCAATAGCCGCAATCTTCTTGATTTTCTCTTTCAACTCATTGATTTTCTCTTCGTTAGAAATTTTTTGAGCTGCTTTATCAAAGTTATCATTAAAGAAAGGAAGAGAAAAAGTTTCCACCACATTTCCTCCGTGGAAAGGGAAACGCTTTGATGCTGCTTCCAAAACACCTGCTCCACCTCTACCTCCGGGAGATGTAGACATCAATAACATGGGCACTTCATTCCAAACTGTTCTGTCTTTGATTCTAGACACCCAGTCGAACACATTTTTAAATGCTGTAGAATAGGTTCCGTTGTGTTCTGCCAAAGCTACCAACAATACATTAGCACCGTCAATTTTAGAGGCAAAATCGTGGGCTTCCTGAGGAACACCTCCCGCTAATTCTCTTTCATGTTTGTAGATGGGCATTTCGAAAGGATTCAGATCCACTACTTCTACTTCTGCATTTTCAAATAATGTTGATGCGTAGGCAACCAACTGTTTGTTCATTGAAACTTCTGAGTTGCTTCCTGCTATTGCTAAGATTTTCATATGTGAGGTTTATTTTTAAGATTACAAATTTAGTTTTTTATTTAAGATAAGCTGGCAATTCCATTGGGACTTCCATTAATAAGACTTCAGTGTCTTCCACAGCTTCGATATTAAAGCTCTGAGTATCCCAGATTCCCAATCCGTCTCTTTCATTCAGGACACGGTCTCCAATTTTTGCACTTCCTTTTAATACGAATGCATAGACTCCGTTTCCTTTTTTGTTGAGCATGTAATTTTTACCGTTTCCTTTTGTAAAATTGGCCAGATTGAACCATGCATCCTGATGAATCCAAACTCCGTCATCATTTTTATTAGGAGATAGGATCTGCTGGAATCCATTTATTTTTTCTCCTTCTTTGATACTTTTCTGATCGTATCTTGGTTCAACATTCTGTTCTTTCGGGAACACCCAAATCTGAAGGAATTTTACTTCCTCATCTTTATTTTTATTGTATTCGCTGTGCATGACACCTGTTCCTGCACTCATCACCTGAATTTCTCCTTTTCTGATCACCGCTGTGGTTCCCATTGAATCTTTATGTTCCAAATCTCCTTCCAAAGGAATTGAAATAATTTCCATGTCTCTGTGCGGGTGTGTTCCGAAGCCCATTCCCTGAGAAACGGTGTCATCGTTCAATACTCTTAAAACGCCAAAGTTTGTTCTGTCTCTGTTTTGATAGTTGGCAAAACTGAATGTATGGTATGAATTTAACCATCCGTGGTTGGCATGGCCTCTTGAATCTGCTTTATGATATACTGTTTTCATTTTCTGTGATTATTTATAGTACAAATGTACGGGATGTGGGTGGTTAAAAAGTTGATGTAGGTTAAGAAAGGAAATTGGAGAAGTAAAAAGGGGTGAGAGAGCTCATAAAGTGAAGGTCATTTATAGGTTGGATTACGCAAAGACGCGATTTTTTTCAATATGTTTTTAAGGCGCAAGGATTTTATCTGTGATAAAATTTTATACTGGATATTTTTTCTTGCGATGATTAAATAAGTGCAAGCATCTGCGATATCTGTGAAAATCTGTGGGAGATTATGATATTCTGAAGATCAAAAAAACTAATAAGTATACGAAGGATAGATTTTAAGTTTTGGCTAAAGCCAATTGATTAATTTCTAAAAGAAAAACGGGCTCCCTTCGACTACGCTCAGGATAATAGCCCATTCCTATTGATATTTTAGATTTAAAAATTGAAATTTATTTTTTAAAAATAATGGTGGTATAATCTGTATTATAAGTTCTTGTTTCGACACTGAGTTTATTTAAAAGAATTTCGGCTTCAAGTCTTATATTTTTCCATGTTTCATGGTGATCTAAAAAGTCCCAGTCCCAAATTTCTACAGGGATATCATCTACTTTCTTTTTAAAATTCAGAAGGTCTTCCTTAAAAGATTCGTCAATGAGTTTATTTCTGAAAATGGTATCAAATAAAACAGGGAGGAATGCATAATCAAGTTCTTCATACAGTTCTGCCAATGGGTCTATTAAAATGGGAGCCATCTCATCCAATTGGTCTACATTATAGGTATAAAGAATCAGTGAGTTTATAATATTGGTATAATAGAAATTCACATGTTCACCATATTGAAGCAATTCTTCCTGAAGTAATTCTTCTTCAGTAAACCCAGTATCATCAAGATCTTCAACAATAGCCTCATTTTTCTGCTTCTTACTTTTTTTGTTTGAAGGAAAAAGTTTATTTAAAAAATTAAGCTTCATGATAAATAATTTTGGTTTTTTAAAAAAAATTGCAAAAAAAGATAGGTTTTGGCTAAAGCCGATCAATAAATATGGAAAGAGAAAACGGGCTAAAGCCCGCTCCTATTGAATTGTATGATGCAATTTTAAATTAATTTCAAAACAGATTACATTACTAATTTCTAACCTCTAACTTCTAGTTTCTAATTTAAAAATGCACCTGCTTGATTTCTTCTTCAATTTCCTTTGGCGTTTCATCTTCTGATTTTACAAAAATCATCGTTACTACAGCTCCAATCAGCATGCAAACACCACCTACAACAACATAATCCATAGCCTGCTTTCCAAAAACACCACTTACAATAGGGCCTCCGAATAAACCATTGATGATCTGCGGAATCACAATAAAGAAGTTGAATATGCCCATATAAACACCCATTTTTCGTTGTGGAATCACCTCAATAAGCATAGCATAAGGCATTGCCAGAATACTAGCCCAGGCAAAACCTAATCCGATCATTGAAATCCATAGGTTGTTGACATCTCTAATAAAATACATTGAAACAAGCCCCAAACCTCCACACAATAAAGCTAAGGCATGAGTCTGTTTTTTACCAATAAACTTAGCTATAGGCGTCAACAGAAAGGCAAACGGGATTGCCCAAAGATTATACATCCCAAAGAGCTTTCCTGTTAAGTCTCCTGCGTCATTGAATGCTTTGGAATGGGTATCTTCCGGAGAAAGTCCAAAATGATGGGTTGCCAATGCACTGGTGGTAAATACCCACATGGTAAACAATGCAAACCATGAGAAAAACTGAACAATTCCCAGCTTTTTCATCTGTATAGGAATCGCAGCAAAATCTTTGAAGATATCTGAAAACTTGGAATTATGTTGTTCTCCTTCTTTTCCATCTTCAAAATCAGCAAACTCCTGTGGGGAATACTCTCTGGTTGTCATAATGGTGTACAGAATTGATATGATAAGCAAAGCTGCACCAATATAAAAGGAATAAATGACATTATCTGCTACAAACCCTTCTGGTGCTTCATTGGAAATCCCCATTTTTGTTAACCAATCCGGTAGATATGAACCCAATACCGCTCCAATTCCGATCAGAATAGTTTGTACAGAAAATCCTATGGTACCCTGATGTTTTGGGAGCATATCTCCCACCAGGGCTCTGAAAGGCTCCATTGCAATATTCACTGAAGCATCCATCATAGCCAGAAATATTACGGCTAATAAAAGAGCATTAGCTGCAAACATCTGGGTAACAGAAGCAGCATTTGGAAGTAAAACCAGACCGATGGCACACAAAACAGCCCCAATTAAGAAATAAGGCTTTCTTCTTCCCAGCGGACTCCATGTATTATCACCCATGTGACCGATAATAGGCTGAACAATCAAACCTGTAACAGGAGCCACCAGCCAGAACCAGGATAATTCGTGAACATCAGCTCCTAAATTCCCAAGAATACGGCTCGCATTTCCATTCTGTAAACCAAATGCCATCTGAATTCCCAGGAATCCCATGCTCATATTGATAATCTGGAGCATCGATAAGTCCGGTTTTTTCCTTTTTCCTATCTTCCCAGTATCATATTTCCCCATCATTATTGCCATTATGACTTCAGTTTTTGAATTAATGCATCTTCGATAGGGGCTTTTTCAGGAACCACTTTATCTACCACTTCATTAGGAACCGTCATGGAAAGAACATATTGTTTTACCTTCCAGCTTCCGTTGATTTTTTCTACCACACCGGAACCTCTGCAAATTTTCATTTGGGTATCCAATAGCTCATCAAACCACGCCAGTTTTCCATCTTTATTGAAATAAACATTTCTTTTAAGAGCCTTAAAATTCCAGGTTTTCTTTTTATCAAAATAAGGTTTTGCCCACACCATGAATTCTTTTTTATTCCAGATTTCGGTAGCATCTGTTCCAATGAAGGTTGATTCATCTGCAAAGAAATTGAAATAAGTATTGTAATCCGCTTTTGCAGCAGCTACATTGAACGCATCAAGCATGGTACTGATTTCTGATTTTTCTTTCTCAAATGTATTTTTTGATTGTGCAGTGAGTATAGAAAATCCCAGTACAAATAGGATTAGCGTATAAACTGTCGTTAGTTTTTTCATGTATAATAATTATTTTTCGAGTTCAATAATCAACGGAGTTTTTGCAGAAATATTCATAGTATTTTGTAATGATATTTCTTTTCCTGATATAATTTCTTTTCCTTTTGTAAATCCTTTAAGAGATTCAGCAAAACGTTTCAGGTCTAATGTCTGATCTTTTTCTTTATTGTTGATCACTACCATTACACTTTCTTTGTCATTATATCTGAAATAAACAAAGACACCATCCTGAGGAACGAAATTTTTAGTTTTCCCGTTATGAATCACATCTTTACCTTTTCTCCAGTTCAGTAATTTTTGAGTAAACTGAAAAAATTCTTTCTGTTCCGGAGTCTGAGCGGATGGCAGGAAAGCATTTTGTTTGTCAGACTTCCAGCCACCCGGAAAATCTCTGCGGATATCGGCATCTCCTCCGGCATTTTTATCGCCACGCATTCCTATTTCTGATCCGTAGTAAATTTGCGGAGTTCCCCGAACTGTTGAAATCAGGGCAATTGCCATTTTATAAGCATCCGGATTGGCATTAAAGATTTCGTTCCATCTTTCGGTGTCATGATTTTCGAAGAAAACTAAAAGATTTTTAAGATCCGGATATAGGAAATCACTGGTAAAAGTATCATAAATCCTTATCATACCTTTGTCCCACCCTTCTTTTTCTTTAAGGGCTTTCGGCATATTTTCAAACAGCATAAAATCCATTACCGATGGTAAGTTTGAATTGTATCCTGCAATCTCCCCCACTTTGGAATCTTTTTGCCATGCTGCAATTTGTGCGGCTGTATACAACCAGGTTTCGCCTACGATATTGAATTTCGGATATTCATCAGTAATTGCCTTTGCCCATTTTGCCATCGCATCTTTATCATTATAAGGATAGGTATCTACACGAAACCCTCCCAGTTCGGCATATTCTATCCACCAGATGGCATTTTGAGTCAGATATTTTAAAACTAGTGGATTTTTCTGATTGATATCCGGCATGGTTTTGTCAAACCATCCGTCCAGCGCAGATTTTTTATCAATATCCGAAGCATTAATGTCAAATTGTGTTGTCGTTTTATAATTGGAACGTTTAAATCCATTCTCTCCTTCATCGAACCAGTGTATCCAGTCTTTTGATGGCAGATCTTTGATCATCCAGTGTGAACTCCCCCAATGGTTGGTTACATAATCCATTACCAACATCATTTTTCGTTTGTTCAGCTCCTGAGATAAAGTTTTGTATTCCTCATTGGTACCGTAGCGGCCGTCTATTTTGTACAGATCGGTTTGGGCATAGCCATGATAAGAATATACTTTTTCGTTATCCTCATTTACAGGGGTAAGCCATACTGCTGTAGCTCCAAGATTCTGAATATAATCCAGATTGTTTATAATACCACGGAGATCTCCACCATGCCTTCCATTAGGCAGACTTCGGTTTGCTTTTTCTGTAAGTTCAGGTTTCGAGTCATTCTTCTCATCACCATTAGCAAAACGGTCTGGCATGATCAGGTACATCACATCTTTTGAGGTAAAAGATTCCCGGTTGGCAGAACCTGATTCTCTCTGCTTAAGTTCATAAATATAAGAACCGATGTTTTTTTTATCTTTTTTAATATTGATAGTAAACTTCGGAATGTTTATTTCGTTGGTATTGACTGTAATAAAAACATAGTTCGGATTTTCTACTTTCTTGATGTCTTTGATCTGAATTCCATCCGAAAGTATAATTTCGTTATGGGCAATGTCTTTTCCGTAAACAAGAATCTGAAGTTCTGGATTTTTCATTCCCTTCCACCAAAAAGCAGGTTCTACTCTTTCCAATGTTTTTTGGGAAAAAGCGACAGAAGCTATTGAAAGGGCTAATGCGGCGTATATTGTCTTCATATTAGTGTTCAATTTAGCATTAAATTTTCATATATCCATTCAAAAATGGAGCGCATAGCGTCTTTTTTATCACTATTAATATAAATTTTCAAAATTTAACCCATTATTTAGATTTTCATTTGAAAAAACTTAAACTTTTCATAAAAAATTCATCCTGAAAATTGATTTTTCATCCTTTTTATTTCTAGTTTTACAGAAAAAAGAAATGTTTGATTTCAGTAATATGTTCAAAACAGAGGGACCAGACGTTGTTTACAGCTGGACTATTCCTGTATTTGCTGTGATTATTTTTATAGAGATGGCTTACAGTCATTTTAATAAGGAAAAGATTTACGAGACGAAAGATGTAGCTACCAATGTTCTTTTTGCTTTGCTTAATTATGGATTAGACATCATTATGAAAGGTTTCTCGTTGTTTGTCATGATGTTCTTTTACCATCACCGTATCTTCGACTGGCAAGAAGGTATCTGGTATTGGATTGCGGTATTCCTTGCTCAGGATTTTGCTTATTATGTCCATCATTACGTAGATCATCACTCAAGGGTTTTCTGGGCGGTACATATTACCCATCATAATTCTGATTATTTCAATATCAGTACAGGATTCAGAAGTCCTGTATTTCAGCCGTTGTACAGATATCTGTTTTTCTCTCCGTTAGCTTTTATGGGATTTCATCCTTGGCATATTCTGGTAGCCTACTCTGCAATACAGATTTATGGTACTTTTGTTCATACCCAATCCATTAAAAGTATGGGATTTCTAGAATATATTCTGGTTACTCCTTCTCATCATAGGGTACATCATGCCTGTAATATCAAGTATCTGGATCGCAATATGGGAATGGGACTGATTATCTGGGATAAAATTTTCGGAACTTTCGAAAAAGAAGACCCTGAAGTACCTGTTAAATATGGGGTTTATCCAAAAATTAAATCTAAAGACCCCGCTACCATGCTTTTCTATGAATGGAGAAGAATAGGAAAAGATATCAGACAACCGGGATTATCGTTTAAAAATCGTATAAAGTATCTTTTTTATTCACCGGGATGGCGACATGATGGTACTGGAAAAACGGTAAAGCAATATCAAAAAGAATATAAAGAAAAGATAAAAAACAGAACCTCATCTGTAAAAGAACAAACATCAGAAACTGAATATCAATATTCAGCACTGAATCAGCATGCAGGAGATAAATAATCTCTCATTAAAAAAATACCCCGGAACATCAATATCTGATGAACCGGGGCACCTTAGTGTCTCTTCAAATTATTTTACCGGCTTAATAGAAATTGCGAACCCGCCACTTCTTGCCATTTTAAAATTAATTTTTGATTTACTTGTAATCTCTTTTTTATAGATATTATAGCTTTGAGGATTATCAATATAATCAGCATCTTTTCCATCTTCATAGATTGTTGCTTCATATTTCTTTCCTTTGTCTAAGAAAGAGAAGTCTACTGCATAATCACGTTTGTTTTCATCGGTAATACCTCCTACAAACCAATTTTCAGTCCCTTTTGCTTTTCTTGCCGTGATGACATAATCTCCAGGTTCTGCAGATAAGATCTTTGTATCATCCCAATCTGCTGCTACATCCTTGATAAACTGGAAGGCATCCATATGCTTTTTGTAGTTCTCAGGAAGGTCTGCAGCCATCTGAAGCGGCATATACATCGTTACGTAAAGAGCTAACTGCTTTACCAGAGTAGTTTTTACAAAACGATTATCTCCAGGGAAATAATAGTCTAGTTTTGTCTGGAAAATTCCTGGTGTGTAATCCATAGAACCACCCATCCATCTTGTAAACGGAAGAACCGTCTGATGATCTGGCTTATTTCCTCCGAATGCTTCATATTCCGTTCCACGTGCAGCTTCTGCAGAAATATAGTTCGGATAGGTACGGCTTTCTCCTGTAGGACGTACAGATTCGTGAGAATTGACCATGATTTTATAGTCATTTGCTTTTTCTGCAATTCTGTAATAATGATTGATTGTCCATTGAGAATAATGATGCTCACCTCTAGGAATAATATCTCCTACATATCCTGTTTTTACCGCATCATACCCATATTTGTTCATGGTTTGGAATGCTTTGTCTGCCCATCTTTCATAGTTCGTGGCAGAACCTGAGGTTTCGTGGTGCATGATCAGCTTTATTCCTTTTGAATGGGCATATTCATTCAACATTTTGATATCAAAATCCGGATAAGGGGTGATGAAATCGAAAACAAATTCTTTAGAGTGTCCGAACCAGTCTTCCCAACCAATGTTCCAACCTTCGATCAACAATCCCTGGAACCCGTTTTCTGCAGCAAAGTCAATGTATTCTTTAACTTTTGTATTATTGGCTGCGTGTTTTCCGTTTGGAGTTAATTTCGCAAAATCAGTTTTACCTAAATGAACGTTTTCAGCGGTGGAATACGCCCATTGTGATTTTCCGATGATCATTTCCCACCAAACTCCCATGTATTTTGTAGGGTGAATGTAAGAAGTGTCTGTGTACTTTGTAGGCTCATTAAGGTTGAAGATCATTTTAGAATCCATCACCTGTTCTGCTTTCGGAGCTACGATAATCGTTCTCCAAGGCGTTACTGATGGTGTCTGAATGTATCCTTTTGCTCCCTGTCTATCGGCAGTCAAATGCGTTTTGAATTTAAAATTCTGTGCATCTACTTCAAGATGTGAAGCCGGATAGTCTAATACTGCAGCTTCTGCAACGTTGATATACAATGGTTCTTTTCCTTCTTTTTTAAGCATCAAAGGAGACTGAACTGCATTTTTCACCAATGACTGAGAAGCATTGGCATCGTATGCTTTATCCCATTTTGCCGGAATTTCAGAAACTTTTGTTTCCTGATACTGGTATTCCTGAGAGTCATAATCTGCAACCATCCACCATGCCTTCATATCGGTAGGGAAATCAATTTCAGAATCTTCTTCTCTGATTACGAAATAATTAAGATTTTTTTGTTGTGGAAACTCATATCTGAAACCCAGACCATCATTGAACAATCTGAATTTCACTACAATACTTCTGTCTGTAGAAGCCTGATTCAGGGTAACTGCCAGCTCATTGTAGTTATTGATATAGTTTTTCTTTTCTCCTAAAACCGGTTGCCAGGTTTCATTTTTGGAGTCTCTTTTTTCATCTGTTTTTGCAAAACCGTTGTTCAGGTCGTATTTTGCATCTTCTGGTTTGGCTATTTCAGAAGCAAACTTTATGGCTGTGTCTTTAAATAATCTCAATCCCAATTTAGAATCTTCAACTACTACTGCACCATTGTATTTCAGGTTATAGTAAGGTATTCCTCCTTTCAGCTGAAAATTCATTTCAAACTTTCCGTCCGGAGATTTTAAAGATTGGGCTTTCAAACCTGTAAACATCATTGAGAGCAAAAGCGCTCCAACTGTAATTTTCTTCATAATGACTATTTAATTAACTTAAAAATAGATAAAAGTGCTGCGGGAAAGCAGCACTTTGCTTTTATAAACTCAATATTCTTATAATTTTGTAATCGTCAACTTATAATATGCTGAATTGTGTAAATCCAGTTCAATTTTATAATTACCTGCTTGTGAAACTTTATATGCAGGATCTCCTGTTACTGTGTTCTCTGAACTTAAATAAGACTGAACGGCAGTTCCGGAAGCCAAAGTCTGATCTGCATCTTTTGGCTGGAATTTCATTGCCCAATCATCATTAGCTCTGAATTTAAATACTCCTGTAGTAGATAAAGCAATTGAATTGATCACAAAAGTCTTAGTTACAGGATTATACACAAAATCAGTATCTGATCCCCATCCAGTAGGCGTTGCGTCGCCAATTACCCCAAAGTTTGCAATAACTGAAGAGTAAGTGTTTGCAGCCCAGTTTACCTTAATGTAGTATGTTCCTGCAGCAGGAGCTTTTATATTGTCTCCATCTGCTTTCAATTTTCCAGAATTGCTTCCATCATCTCCTTTATTTCCAGGCCAGTCTTCATTGATTGCAAATTTATATTTTCCATCTTCAGCACCAGCAACAGTATTGATCCAGATAAATCCTCTGTACTCATCATTCTTTCCTGGAGAGAATAAATTAGGTGAGTTACCCGGAGTCCAGTTTGCATACCCTGCAGCCCCTGCATAGCTTCCCGGTACATTGATCTTAGGATATACCAAATCCGGGTTTGGAGTATAAGGAGTTACTTTGAGTGCTATTACATTGGAATAAAAAGCTGCAGGCCCCACAGAAGTTTTTAATCTTACCTCAATATCATTTACAACATCCGGAACAGCTCCGATACTGAACATAGCAGCGTTCATAGCAGCATTAGTAACAGGACCTGAAGTCATATCGTTGGAAAAGTCAACGGTAGCACTTTTTTTGAAACCGTTTCCTTTCAATCCAAATTCTAATTGCTGGCTGGAAGCAACGGAAATATTGTATGTAGGTTTTGTCCAGTTAAAAGTGATTACAGCAACATTAGCATTAAGCTCATTAAGCACAATTGCACTTTTATCAGCAGATAACTTACCTGCAGATGTTTCATTAATAACTGCCTGATCCTCGTCTTTTTCACAGGAAAAAACTAAAAGTCCTGTAAAAACCAGGGCTAATATTTTGAATAAAGTTTTCATTTTAATAGTGTTTTTAATTAATAACCAGGATTCTGAACCAGATTAGGGTTAGCAACGATGTCGTTAGCAGGAATTGGAAATAAGTTTCTATAATCTTCAACTGATTTACCATCTTTTACACCACCTTTCCAAGGCCACAGATATGAAGCTGAAGTAAACTTACCATAACGAATCAGGTCGGTTCTTCTCGTTGCTTCCCAAGACATTTCTCTAGATCTTTCGTCTAAGAAAAAATCGGTATTAACTGAAGCAACAGCAACTCCTCCCGCTCTTGTTCTTAAGGCATTTACATATCCTAATGCAGTGGCTGCATCTCCTCCTGATCCACCTCTTGAAACGGCTTCACCATACATAAGATAAATATCCGCTAAACGATATAAAGGAATATCCGCATCAACAAAATTACCTGATGCATCTGACCCAGGGGCACCATTAGAAAACTTTATATTTTTATATTTAACAAATGCATAACCATCTGTAAATGTTGATACATTATTTATTTCTAAACTTTGACCACTTGTATAGAAATTTCCTCTTTGGTCACTTGGGGAACCAGCAAATAGATTAACAAAAGATTTTGTAGTTCTTATACCACCCCAACCTCCATTGATTCCGAACTGAGAAGCAGGCATCGATCCTCCTACTGCAGCGTGTACCATAAAAGTTGAACCTCCATAAGTTTTTGTACTTGTACCATCGTAGTTTACAGATAAAATAACTTCAGGATTATTTACATTATTATCTGCCATAAATAATGATGAATAGTTTGATTTTAATGAATATCCTGCGTTTATTACTTTATTACAGTAAGTAATACAATCTGTATATCTCGCTGTACCCGTATAAACTTGCGCATTCAGATATAATCTCGCTAATAAAGACCAAGCAGCAGCTTTATCTGCTCTACCGTATTCATTACTTCTTGCATCTTTAAGATCATTTGCACAAGCTAAAAGTTCAGACTCTACATATTTGAATAGTTCTGCTCTGGCAATTCTTGGAGGAGGTGTATTAATAATATCAGTAGTCTCCGTTACCATTGGTACATTTCCAAATAGATCCATTGCATGATAATACGACTGAGCTCTTAGAAAACGAGCTTCTGCACGCATATATTTCGCTTCTGTAAGATTAGTTCCAGTAATTCCGTTTGTAGAAAGTTTTTCGTCAGTTGTATTTTTAATAAACTCATTACTTACCGCAATTACATTGAATATTCTATAGTATATTGCTGCAACAAACGGATTGGAAGCATTCCAGGTCATATTGTGCATCTCTGGAAGGCCTGAATCAGCCCAAGCAATAACAGCTTCATCTGTTGTTAAAACCTGCATACTGTACATTTGACGAAGATAGTTTGAGAAACCTCCATCAATTCCACCTATATCCGTATTTCCGTCTGCATTATTTTGATCTCCCTGCCCTCCAATTGCCAGCCCTGCATAAATTTTAGCTAAAGCAGGTTTATAATTATTAAAATCTTTGTATAATACAGAAGCTGTTAATCCTAAACTTGGTTCTCTCTCAAGATCTTGTGTACAAGAACCTGCAAAAAATAGAGCCCCTAGAGTAATAGACCCTATAATTATTTTTTATATAAATATTTATTTTTCATGTTGATTAAAATTGGAAGTTAAACCCTACTGAATACACTTTCGGTCTTTGATAGAAACCATTGTCAATTCCTCCAAATACCTCAGGATCTACGCCTTTATATTTTGTAATTACAAAACATTTTGTGCCATTGCATTTACTCTTAAATTGGTTCCTTTTCCCATAAATTCTCCTGCATTATAAGCAATCGAGAAATTATCCATTCTAAGGAATGATGCATCTTCAATGAACATATCCGAGAAAAGTTGTGTGGCAGCAAACTGTGTTGTTAAAACACTTGAATTTGTATTACTCAAGAAATTATTCGCCTGAATATTTGCAATTGAGCTATTAGAAGCAGAATTATTATAAACGTAGTTCCCTAAAACAGCTCTAAGCGATGTACTAAATTCCCATTTTTTCACGCTTACCTTTGTAGAAAAGCCTAAGATTACATCAGGATTTGGAGATTTGTAGAAATATTTATCATCTTCAGTAGATTTCCCATCACCATTTCTGTCAAAATACACTCCTTCTAAAGGCTTTCCATTACTATCATAGACTTGTTGATACACATAAAATGCATTGAGTGGCTGACCGACTGTAATTGCTTGAATGTAGTTATTAATACCAGTAAGCGTTCCCACTTGAATTTTATATGATGAATCTACATATTGAGATAAACTTGTAACCCTAGGATTAAATCTAGTAGCATTAAGATTTACATCCCAAGTTACGGTTTCATTTTTCACAGGAATCAAATTCAAGTTAGCTTCAAAACCTTTATTAGCAATAACTCCAACATTTTTAATATTAAAGTTACTTAAATCACCTGCCCAAGTGGGTACTTTTGCAATAAGGTTTTCAGATTTTTTATCAAAATAATCTATTGAACCACTAATTCTATTATTTAAAATAGCAAAGTCTAAACCTAAGTTTTTAGTAGTAGTTGTTTCCCAAACCAAGTTTGGATTGTAAACATCTGGACGAAGTAAAGTATAGAAACTATTACCAAACTGGTATTGTGCAGTACTACTATTACTATAAGAATAAGAACCAAATGCAGGATAGAAATTACCTGTTTCTTGCTGACCTGTTTTACCCCATCCTGCTCTTATTTTTAATGATTTAATCGCTGAAATATTTTTTAAGAAGCTTTCTTCATTAATTTTCCATGCAACTGACACTGCTGGAAAATTACCCCATAACTGGTTTTTATCTGCTCCATTCCAGAATGTTGAAGAACCGTCTCTTCTGATAGAACCATTGATAACATACTTATCTGCTATCGTAAAAATCCCTCTGGCATAAAAAGACAGTAATGTTCTCTGGGTATCTCCTGCAGTTGAAAAATCGGTTTTTTGACCATTTCCATAATATGTAGGAGCTTCCGGAGTAATTGATCTTGTGTCTTGATAAGAGTAACCACCAATAATATCCACAGTTGTATTAATGGCATTAATCTTTTTTACATAATTTAGATAAGATTCAAATAATTTACTTTTAATTTCCTGCGAATATGAACGATAAGATCCTAAAGTTCCAATTCCCTGAGCGTACTCTTTGTATGTGTTAACAGAACCATCACTTTTTGCATAATCATAAGATCCTGTTATATTCAGCCTTAAATCAGGTAAGAAATGAAACTTATAATCTAATTGTAAACTTGGAATGACTCTAAAAACAGATGAAATATCTCTTTTACCATATAATAAACCTAATGGGTTTCTTGTTCCATTTACGTTTAAACCTGTAGCAGTGTTCGCAGGATCTAACCATTCGTAATATCCTCCATATTTAGAATTCCCCGAATATACAGGTTGCGTTGGATCAAAATAAATAGATGCTCCAATAGCTCCAGCATCTGGAAACCTGTTCTCAGAAAAAGTTCCTTTAAAATTACCATTAACAGTTAAATGATTATCAAAAAATTTAGGCGAAAAATTTAAACCTAATGAGGTTCTTCTGAATTCATTTGTCCTTACAATCCCGTTTTGCTCATTGTACCCCAAAGAAACTCTATACGGCAAACCTTTTACCCCCCCTGAAAATGCAACATTATTGTCTGTTCCCCAGGCTTGTTGATAAATTTTATCCTGCCAGTTAGTATCTGCTTTACCCAGATAAGATTTTTGAACACCTGTTCCAAAAGTATTCACAAAACTTCTAAACTGATCAGCATCCAAAACATCTACATTACCCATTTTAGTGGAGACAGAAAAATTAGTATTGAAATTAACTTTGAATTTACCTGCGGTACCTTTTTTCGTTGTAATTAAAATAACCCCGTTTGAAGCTCTATTTCCGTAAATAGCTGCAGAAGATGCATCTTTTAAGATATCAAATGTTTCGATATCATTTGGATTAATCAATGATAACGGATTCGTTGCTCCACTCAAACTGTTAAAATCAATAGGAACACCATCAATAACAATTAGCGGATCATTATTAATGAATGAAGAACCACCTCTTACTCTAATTGTAGAACCTGAACCAGGAGCACCGCTGTTACCCGTAATTTGTACCCCAGGAGTTTTACCAACAATTAATTGATCGGCAGTGGCTGCTCCCCCATTAAAATCTTTGGATGTTACAGAAGAAATAGATCCTGTAAGATCCGTCTTCTTCTGCTTACCATATCCAATCAAGACTACCTCATCTATTTTTTTTTCTTTAGAAAGAGTGTCTTTAGTCTGCGCATGTAATACTGTACTGGCCAGTAAAAAAGCGGGCGCAATTTTTAATACTGTTGTAAAATTCTTCACAATCTTATTTTTTTATAGTTTCGTTTTTCAGTCATATTTTGGCCCAGAGCCAGACTCGCAATTTAAAAAAAATTAGAATTATTATAAATTTAATATAATTTTAGTTAAAATTATGTATATTACGAAACCGATTTTAGTTAGTTTTTTAGGATCCAATATTTTACAGCGTCTTATGCTATGCATAATATTTGTTTTAAATTAATATAATGTTAAACAAACGTTTAACTTAATTTCATATTCAGCACTTAAAATTTGCATTCTTGATCATAATAATGCCACTAATAGCGGTATTCGACAGATATTCCTTATCTTTGCATTTAAACTTTACTATAAATGTCAAACAGAAAGATGATTACGGCAGCTTTGCCTTATGCAAACGGGCCGGTTCATATAGGACATTTGGCAGGTGTTTATATTCCTGCGGATGTTTACGCAAGATTTCAGAGAAGATTAGGAAAAGATGTAGCGTTTATCTGTGGTTCAGATGAGCACGGAATTCCTATTACCATAAGAGCTAAAAAAGAAGGAGTAACTCCTCAGGATATTGTTGACAAATATCACGAGATCATTAAAAAATCTTTTTCAGACCTTGGAATTTCATTTGATGAATATTCAAGAACAACGTCTAAAAATCATTATGAAACCAGTCAGGATTTCTTCAAGGTTTTATACGAAAAAGGAAAATTTACAGAAGAAATTTCTGAGCAGTATTTTGATGAGCAGGCAGGAGAATTCCTTGCTGACCGTTATATTGTAGGAACATGTCCTAATTGTGGTAACGAAAACGCTTACGGAGACCAATGTGAGAAATGTGGTTCTACCCTTTCTCCTTCTGAGCTGATCAATCCGAAATCAATGCTTAGCGGAAATGTTCCTATCCTTAAAGAAACAAAAAACTGGTATCTTCCATTAAATGAATACGAAGACTTTTTAAACGAATGGATCATTGAAGGTCATAAAGATGACTGGAAGCCTAACGTATACGGACAGGTGAAGTCATGGTTAAATGACGGCCTTAAGCCTCGTGCAATGACTAGAGACCTTAACTGGGGAGTTCCGGTTCCTCTTCCGAATGCAGAAGGAAAAGTATTATACGTATGGTTTGATGCTCCTATCGGTTATATTTCTTTCACTAAAGAATGGGCGGAGAAAAACGGAAAAGACTGGAAAGACTACTGGCAGAGTCCAGACAGCGATCTGGTACATTTTATCGGAAAGGATAATATTGTTTTCCACTGTATTATTTTCCCTTCGATGATGAAAGCGCACGGAGATTATATTATGCCGGCTAATGTTCCTGCTTTTGAATTCCTGAACCTTGAGAATGATAAGATCTCAACATCAAGAAACTGGGCAGTATGGGCTCATGAATATGTGGAAGATTTCCCTGGACAACAGGATGTTTTAAGATATGCTCTTCTTTCATCTGCTCCGGAAACAAAGGATAATAACTTTACATGGAAAGATTTCCAGACTAAGAATAATTCTGAATTGGTAGGGATCTTTGGAAACTTCATCAACAGAGTTGCTGTTCTTATTCACAAATATTATGACGGTGTTGTTCCACAAGGTGATGTAAACAGCCCTGAACTACAGGAAATAAGTAAATCTGCAAAAGAAATCTCAGGATTCCTTGAAAATTATGAATTTAGAAATTCATTAACTGCATTAATGAATCTTGCTCGTTTTGGAAACCAGTACCTTCAGACAGAAGAGCCTTGGAAAACCATCAAGGACAACCCTGAAAAAGCAGCTCAATCTTTATTCGTTGGAGCACAGATAGCTGTTGCTTTAGCTCAGTTATGCGAACCTTTCATGCCTTTCAGCTCTGACAAATTATTGAACATGTTCAATGTTGAGAAGAAAGACTGGAGCTCTATTGAAAACCAATCGGTGCTAATTGAAACAGGGCATAAAATCAACGAATCATCTCTTCTTTTCTCAAAAATTGAAGATGATGTCATTGAAGCTCAAATCCAAAAGCTGGAAAACACAAAACAAAACAATAAAAAAACAAACCCTAACGCAAACCCTATGAAAGAAGAGATCACATTTGATGACTTTACTAAAATAGACCTTAGAACAGCAACCATTTTAGAAGCTGAAAAAGTAGAAAAAGCAGACAAATTATTAAAGCTTACTGTAGATACAGGAGTAGATGTAAGAACTGTTGTTTCCGGTATTGCTGAAAGTTTCACTCCTGAAGAATTAATCGGGAAGCAGGTGATGATCCTTCTGAACCTTGCTCCAAGAAAGATCAGAGGAATTGAATCTCAGGGAATGTTATTATTAACAACAAAACCAGACGGAAAATTATCTTTCGTAACACCGGATGACAGCAATGTTGAAAACGGTATTGAGATCGGATAATTAAAATCCTTATAAAGATAACGGGCTGTTTCACGAGAAGCAGCCTTTCTTTTATATACAGTTTATGGTCAACAAAAATGTTTTAAGAAAGCTTTCCAATCAGGAATTGGAGGGATATTTAAAAGAAGGCAACCGCTTTGTTCCGGAGGCTGTTCAGGCAGCTTTTGAAATTCTGGAAGAAAGGGGACGTGTTTTCAGTGAACAGGAAAAAACGGCTGTTCAGCAATTGATTCAGCATAAAAAAGAAGCTGAGGAAGCAAAACGTGCAGAAGAAGTGGAAGTTTGGAAAGATCATATTACAGAAGATCCGGAGGCCATAAGGCTTTATTCACGGATGACAATTTTGGTCACCAGTGTTTTTTCAGTACAATTCCAGGAGCAATTTTACTGTGTCTTAATCTAATCAAACTCAAAAAATACTTCCCGGCCTTTCTTACACTTGTATTTGGATTGCTGTTTTTTATATTTCAGAAGTATGTTCTGCTTTCCCATTTTGACTTTGGTACAACTTCCAGATATAGTCCCGAAATTGGAGTTATTTCAATAGGAGCTTTAGGTTTACTTGTCATCAGTGTTCTAGCAACTCCAAAAAAACTCCCTTACCGTGCTGAATCTTATATTCTTCCTGTTATTTTATGTATCGGAACGGCTGTTCTGATCTATTTTTATTATCAGGAATGGTTTTCTTATTATCCTTTTTTAAGAGCCATACAAATATTCAGACAATCATAAGGAGCTTATTCCCGCTATCCACTTTTACTCCTCGCTCCCAGCTGTCACCCTGAGCGTAGTCGAAGGGCCTCTTCTTTGCTGTGGGGTAACCGTTTCTATCGGGGCTAGAATAGTACAAAAAAAGTCATCCCGGTTTACAGGATGACTATATATGAATGAGATTGCTTCGCTTTCAGCTCGCAATGACTTGTTGTCAATTATTTCTTAGTCAGTTTTGCTAAGTAAGAATCTTCATCTTTCAACACTCTTTCTATTTTGAAACCATTATTTGTGGCAGCATTTTTCAACGTATTAAAGTCAAGATACAGCCAGGTAATCGGTTCCTCGGATTCTCCTTTATAATGAACTACGTATTCCAGTTCTCCGTAATATCCACCAGCCGGAATATATACTCCGCCATCTTTATCACGGTCGAACATATAAAGAATATCCGTACTGTCAATTAAAACCTGTCCGCCATCATTCAGTAAAGTATGCAGCTTTTGAAGATAAGTATCAATTTTCGCAAGGCTTTCAAAAACTCCGGTACCGTTCATCAATAATAAAAGGGTATCAAAAGTTTCTCCTGAAAAATCAAGCATATTTTCACAAACTGCTTTTTTAATACCTCTCAGCTTGCAGACCTCAATTGATTTTGGTGAAATATCCAATGCGGTCACCTCAAGATTTCTTTCATTTTGAAGGTATAAAGAATGAGAACCTGCTCCCGCTCCGATATCCAGAACTTTTCCGTTGGATAACTGCAATGCTTTCTGCTCAATATCATTCATTTCTTCAAAATCTCTGAATAAGTAATCTACCGGAAGCTCATCCAGCTCAGAAATTGACGTTTCAGTCTGCAGATCTTCAGGATTGTCATTGTGGTAATAATCCCAGATCGCTCTGCCCATTAAATCTTTCATGGTGCAAAGATAAGAGTTCGGGGTGATAGTTGCCAGTTTATTTTGTTGTGGGGTGCTGGTTTCGGGATGCGGGTACGAGTTGCGAGTTATTATTTTTTGTTGCGAGTTGCGAGGTGCTGGTTGTTTTTGTTCCTGGTTACCCCACAATGTTAAACCTTGAACTTTAAACTCTCAAACCCTCCCACTCTCAAACTCTCAAACTCAAAACCCCTGCCATCTATTCCAACGAATCCTTCTCCTTATGTCTGTCCGCCTGAGATTCATTTTCTGCAACACCTGCTTTCCAGTAAGAATAAGCATATAGTTCCTGGGAAGTCCAGTTTTTTTCTTTTCTCAGATAGGTACGGATTTCTTTCACGCTAGAAAATTCGCAGGCAACATAACCAAATTTGGAAGTTTCTGGAATTTCAATACTTTTTACAGCATTTGAAATTTCACTTCTGATCTGAGGCTCTGCATTGTGTAACCATTTAAAATCAATCTGAGCTTTGGTTTCAAGCAGTTGTTCATCTTCTTTTCCATGAACTTCGATAAAACATATTCCTTTTGCCGTTTCAGGAAGCGTTTCCAAGATAGCACTGATGACCGGAATAGCCGTAGCATCTCCTACCAACAGATACCAATCTGCTGCCGGATACAACTCTTTCCCTTCCAAACGCATCATGACACCCAGTTTTGAGCCTACTTCAGCTTCTCTTACCCATCTGGAGGCTGGTCCACCATCTCCGTGATCTACAAAATCGATGATCAGCTCATTTTTATCCAGATCAATTCCTCTGTGAGTATAGGTTCTGATGAATGGAGCCACTTCTTTTGGCGGATATACCCATTGATGATTTTCATCCAGCGTAGGGAAATGAATCTCATTCAGTCCAGCCGGAGGAACTGCAATCTTATTATTATCTCCCACCATCGTATTTTTAAATAAATGAACTTCTGGTGAGTACAAATACACTCTGATAAAATGGTCAGTAATGTATTCTTTTCTGGTGACTTCGGCAACAATCTGCCCTGTTGAAATTTTAGCCATAACTGATTTTGTTAAAGTTAAAATCCGGTTTCCGATTGATTCAGAAACCGGATTTGAAATACAATATATTTTCAGATCAAGGCATTTTTACCTTCATCTTATTTTTAAAATTCAAAAGTGTAAGAAAGATTGAATGTTCTTCCTCTTCCTTTATAGTTAAACAATTCCGGAAGTCCGTAAGTAGAATACAATACCTGGGAACGTTTGCTCCATATCGTCTGATAATCTGTATTGAATAGATTCTGGATTCCTAAATTGAATTTACCCCAGTGAAATCGGTAACCGATCATCAAATCTGAAGTATTATACCCTTCCACTACATTATTAAGCTCGTCTTTCTGTTTGAAATTCTGCAAAGACTGGAATCTGAATGACCAGTTCTGAATATTATATCCGATATAGGTTACCAATTTGGAAGGAGAAGCATTGTAAATCTCTTGTCTTTGCCACTCTCCTTTATTATCTACCTCAGATTTGATCAAAAGTCCGCTTGCTCCGAAATAAACCCCATTGTTTAAAGAATAAGAAACCTCAGCTTCGATTCCCATGTTTCTTAATTTCAAATCATTAACAAGAATCTGGAAAGTTTTCTTATCTACAGCAACGGTTTTATCAGAAGTACTCAAAAATCCGGCAACCTGGGCTCTTAAACCTCCTCTGTTGATACGGTAACCTACCTCAAACTGATTGGTTTTGATGGCCTGAAGAGGCTGTTCTTTTACATTGATACTGGATACTACATCCCAGTTTGTTCCCACCAGTTTATATTGGCCGATTCCGTAAAATTTAGCAGGATCGGCCAAACTTGCTCCCTGAGAAAAAGTTCCCCAAACCTGATGCTGCTCATTGAATTTGTATAATAAACCTGCATTGGCTAAAGTCACGTTATAAGAACTTTCACCTCCGGGAATTGCGGATGCTGAATTTCCATAGCCCATAGCCATCTGTGTCTGCTGCTCTGAACCGACAAACTCATCCATTTTTACGTTGATATGCTGATAACGGATTCCTGCATTCAATTGCAGTTTTGGAAGAATATTATATTTTGCCTGAACATATCCTGCATAACTCTGTGAATGGTTGGTTGGGTATCTGCCAAGGCTGTATTTTGTTTCATTGATTAAACCTCCGCTAGACATGGTTTTTGCGATATCATAAACAGATTGAGTTCCCTCAAATTTTTCAAAATCGAAATCTGCTCCATAAGTCACATTCAATCCTCGCCATGATTTTGATAGTAAAGCTTTAATTCCTGAGTAATAGGTATCCTGCTGTGAAGAGGACATATAAGGTATTTTCCCTGTCTGTAAAGTAACATTTCCCGGGAATGGATAAAATCCTAATTTTTCACCACGGGTAGCCAATTGCACATACAAATCCTGTCCGCCTAAAATTCCGTTTCCATTATATGCTACAGTTGCCATATAACGTTCTGTTCCTACATTTTTATCGGATGAAAAACCATCTTTCATTTCGAGTAATGAAGGATTTTTTGTAGTAAATGCACTCAGGTTTTGCCCTAAAAATAAACTTCTGTCGCCATTAAATTTAGAATTGTAATACTGAACAGAGGCTGTTATTTTATGCTTGTTATTAAACTGATATCCTCCTGTAGCAAGGATGTCAATGGACTGGTTATACTGAAGGTCAGTCTGGGTAATATCTGTAAAAAGCTGTTTCTGGTCTGCTCCATAGACCCCGCCATTCTGCTGGTAAGCCACTCCCAGTCTTCCAAAGAACTTATCTCCTTTTGCTGCAATAGACTGAGCGGCACGGAAATCATGGTCATCTTTTCCCATAAAACCTGTACGTACCCCCAATTCAGTTTCACCACTGATTCCTTTTTTGGAAGGTGTTTTGGTAATGATATTGATAATTCCGCCAGTCGCATTACCTCCGTAAATTGAGCTTGCTCCTGAAAGCACTTCAATTCTTTCAATATTAAACGGATCAATGGCATCAAGTGGACGGCTTATGGCACGGATACTGTTCAGAGAAACTCCATCAATCATCACAAGTGCAGAACGTCCTCTCATATTCTGTCCGTAATTGGTTCTTCCCTGTGGACCAATATCCATAGACGGGATCAGAATCGACAACATTTCTTTGATAGGAACTCCGCTTTTAGCCTGTTCCTGGATTTTTTCTTTCTGTACAACCCAAACCGTTCCCGGAACTTCTGAGATTTTTGTAGGTTTTCTGGAGGCTACGATCACCACATCTTCAATACCTTTAGAGGCAATAGAATCTTTAACAGTCTGGGAGATCATCACCCCCGAAACCAAAAGACCTATGAATGCATACTGCTTTTTCATTCTTTCTACTTCAAAGTTTTATAATCTCACAAAGATAATTGTTATTTAGAAAGAATAAAAATAACAAAATATGAGATTTTTCCTTTTTCATAAAAAAATGGAAGCTGGAAGAGAGGAGCTGGAAGTTATTGACGATCTGTAATCAATACAAGTTATAATAAATTCTTTTGGAGTAAAGGTTTGAAATAAAACAAATAGCTATAAACCGTCTTTCATTACTTCCTTCTTCCAGCATCCGGCTTCCTTCGTTAAAAAACGTAAAATCCCGACCCAACGAAGGACCAGGATTTTACTAGTGAAAAACAAGGTATTTTTTTATACCGCAGGGCCTGCTGCGTCTTTTATTTCTTCTAATAATTTTTTTCTTTCACGAAGCCTTCTTCTCGCGATGACCGATTTCCCTCCAAGAACTCTCACAAATCTGAAATACTGAAAACGTTTTGCTCCGAAATGATGGGTCACAACATAAATTAACACAGCAAAACCTACTAAAATAATATATCCGAATATCTTTTTGGTGGCTATGATAATGGCATTAAGCTGAATCGCTTTCATATTAGCCGCAACATTTTGAGGAGTAACAGTCATTCCATCCATATAAACGGCAAGGTCACCTATTGCTGTAACTTGGAAACGGTATTGAAACCACGAGTACAATGTTGAAAAAATTCCTACAGCAAGGAATGTTCTCCAAACCAATACAAGCCCGATGGCGGCAAGCATTTCATCCATTTCAAGCTTATCCAGTGTATAAAACCATACAGAGATAAACAGTGAACACATTCCGTAGCCTTTTAAAAACATAGGCAGATACCAGTTGTCATAACTGAATTCCAAAACCATAGAAAAGTACATGATAATGGCATATCCAATCATAGCTGCAAAACCAGAAAAAATATACATTTTCAAAGGTTTTTCTTTTTTGAACCAGAAAATGGCTATGATTCCTGCTAAAATAATTCCGGGGATCATCAATAAGCTTAGTCTGGTATTGGTCAATTGATCATATCCTAATACCCCAACTGCAAAGGTATTCTGAATAGAAGCTGTTCCTAAAAACATTCCCAGCCAAAAAAGCATAAACAGACCGTGCTGTACATTATTTTTTTGAAAATTTTGAATGAAAGATATGGTCTTTTTAAAGTTAACTGACGGATAGAAAGCAGTGCAAAACTCACAAAAGCGGCAATACTTGCATTCATAATATTCTTCGAATTGAACCAGTCCTGTTGTCTCCCAAATGAATACACATACGCAGAGAACATGAATGTTGAGATGAAAAGCAAAATACTCAACCAGTCAATATAATGCAGAGGAACTTTTAACGCAAAATATTTATTGTGCATAAAAATCCAGTGTATTAAAGCTAAAATAAAGCATAAAACGGCTGTGAACAGATAAAACTGCTGCCAGTTGTACATAAGAGCAAACTCTGCTGCATAATAGGTCGCGACCTGATTCATTACCAAAACGAAGGTATAGAATGCTCCGTAAAACATCCCACGATTTCCAATCATCACCATTAGTGGAAGGAATAGCTCTATAGTGACCATCATTTTCATAAAACCGATCAGCAGAGAAGTAAATATGAAAACCATCGGTTGTAAAGTAGTCCCGTTTATGTAGCTGAGCAATCCTAAAAGTACAAGAAGTAAAACCAGTTTATCCCTTACTTTGAATCTCATTTTAATTCTGATAACAACAGGCATACAGGCTCCCATACCAATGGTAGTCGCGTAGTTAGCCCACATAAAATATTCTGTCATGGCACCGGTACCACCTACCAGAGAACTGATATTTCCCGTATACACCCCACCGATAGGCATTACTACAGCAAGCAGTAATACAATCAGCAGCAGCTGTACGGGTTTGGGTACCCAATCGCTATATAATCCTTTGTTGTACATGTTTTTTTAGGTAATAGATTTCAGATTTCAGATATCAGATGACAGACTTTCAACATTCAACCTTAGCCTTCCACAAGCATAATGTCTGGAATCTGATATCTTCCATCTTTTAGTCTTTATTAATATTCACATTCATGTTCATTCCGGCACTCAGTTTATCCAGATCTTCTTTCTTGTTGGAAGCTGTAAATTCGATTCTCACCGGAATTCTCTGCTGTACTTTAATGAAGTTTCCGGTAGAGTTATCAGTAGGTACATTTGAATACCTTGATCCGGTAGCTGCAGAAACTGCTGTGACTACTCCTTCGAATTTTTTACCTCCTAAAGCATCGGCTGTCATGGTCATTTTTTCTCCCTGCTTAATATTCGGCATCTGGCTTTCAAGGAAATTGGCAGTTACCCATTTCTGACCATTTAAAACAATGGTTGCCACCTGTTGTCCCGGTTGGATCAGCTGACCTTCAGTAATTGTTCTTCTTCCCATTACTCCATCATAAGGCGCCGTAATAACAGTATATGAAAGATTGATCCTTGCCATATCCAGAGCTGATTTTGTTCTTTTAATTTCTGCGTCATTAATTCCCAATCTGCTTTTCACTTCAGTTGTGGAAAGGTTAGCGGATTGCTTTTGATTCACCAGCGTTTCATAAGCGGCCTTTTGGGCATCATATTCTGTCTTTACCTGATCATACTGCTGTCTTGTGACTGCTTCGGCTGATAAAAGATTTTTGTATCTATTTAAATTCTGCTCAGCATTCCATAATCTCGCTTTTGCTCCTGCAATATTAGACTGCATAACGTTGATATTGTTGGAAACCGTGTTTACAGAAGAACTTGTTGCTGTTTTTTGAGCCATTGCATTCTGATAAGCTGCTTCTGCCTGCCCCAACTGGGTAAGAATTTCACGTTCGTCAAGGATTACCAGTGTATCTCCTTTTTTTACATGTTGATGTTCAATGAACTTAATTTCTTTGATATAAGCAGAGACTCTCGTATTGATTGGGTTGATAAATTCTTCTACCTGCGCTGCTTCCGTATAGGTTTTGCTTCCGATGTGGAAATATTCACGGATTAACCAGAATAGCCCGAATCCGATCACCAGAAAAACGATGATGTTGGAAATGATGGCTCTGATTTTATTCGTTTTATTTTTCTTTTTTTTATTTTCTACAGCAGATGCTGCCGGAGTTGGTGTTGTATTTTGAGTAGTTTGTTCCTTGTTTTCCATTGTTGATTTTCAGTTTTAAAAATTAAAGTGTCCCTGTAGATTTCAAAAGGTTGTAGTACTGATACAGAACATTGATTTCTGCATTCGCATAATCCAGTTCTGACTGTAGTTTTTGGTTCTGCGCATCAATCATTTCTGCCTGCACAGCCAGCTGATTCAGATACTTGGCTTCTGTAATCTTGTAGTTTTCTTCCGCCAGTCTTTTTGAATCATTCAGAATATCAGCCTGCTGAATCGCTTCCTGATATTTTGTATAGGCAGCATTTACTCCCATATCTACATTCTGCTGTGTCAGGGTCATCACATCATTCGCCTGATTTTTTTGCAGCTCACCTAATTTTACTTTTTCCTTCGTTTTATAAAGGGTATCTATATTATAACTCAAAGAAACTCCTGTCTGCCATCCTCCTGAATACATATCCAAAACAGGATTTCTGGTCGTGATCGGTCTTTGCAGTGTATATCCGCCAAATCCAGCCAGCGTAGGTGCATTATCGGTTTTTATAATCTCAATATTCTTATCTGCCACCGCAATATTTTTTTGAGCCGATTTCAGTAAAGGATTACTTTCGTGGGCAAGATCAGTATAATAATCCATGCTTATTCCGGATTCTTTATTCTCTAAACTTTCTGTAGGAACAATCTCCGTGTCAGAAGATAAACCTAAAGCAATATTCAGATTATAATTAAGGATTTTCTTATTGTTGGTAAGCGTAAGAATTCCCTGCTCCAGATTTTTGATGGCCAATTCTCCACGAATCACTTCATTTCGGGTCACCATTCCCTGCTGATAGAATTTCTGGATATTTTTCAGACGTTCCTGAGCCAGTTTTTTGTTATTCTGAAAAACTTCTTCCTGATTGATAATTTTATAGACATCCAGATAATTGGAAATCACTAAAAATTTCACATCCTGCTTATTTTTCTCTAAATCCAGTTCGGAAAGCTGTTCACGAAGCCCCGCCATTTCAATAGATTTATTTACCAATCCTCCTTTGAAGATCAGCTGTGTTGCCTGTACTGCATACGAACTTCCATAATGCGGCATCGGAACATTTGTAGAATTCGAAAAGTCTTTGTCGATAGCAACAGCATCTCCTAAATAGAACTGACTTGTGGAAGCTGTGATCGTTGGAAGTTTCTGAAGCTTAACAACATTCGTATTTTGTTTTGCAATACCAATGTTTTGGGCAGAAACCTTGAGCTGCTGGTGATTCTGAACAGCGAGTTCCGCTACCTCACCTGCGGTCATCTGCTTGATCTGTTGTGAAAAAACAGCGCAGGAAAGACCGCTATCAGAACTGATAGTGCTGTTTTTACTTGTTTTGTCATTTTACCTTGTTTTACAGATGCAAAGTTAGGTCAACAACAAAATCAATCAAATGTTTGATTTTTGGAAAAAGATGTTCAAATGTAATATTTTAGTTTTCAAACTGATGTCTGTACTGTGTAGGACTTACCTCCAGATGTTTCTTAAAAAAGTGAGAAAACGAGTATTGATCGCTGAATCCGAGAATAGAAGAAACCTCCGAAACCGGTTTATTGGAAGAGTTTAAGAGTACTTTTGCTTCATTAATCACAATTAAAGCAATGATCTGACTTGCAGACTTACCTGTAATGCTCTTCACAACAGAAGAAAGATGTCTGGTTGTAATGGATTGCCGCTCGGCATAGAACTCAACAGTTCTCTCCATAAGATGATGCTCTGCAATATCGGTAAGAAATACAAATACAATTTCTTCCTGTCTGGACATCTGATTCATAGAGCTGTTATCTTCCTTGGAAATAATTCCCGCCATCTGATAACAGAAAACAGAGAAAAGATGCTCTACCATTTCTTTTTTATAAAGCATTTCCGTCTCAGAATCCAGAATATATTTCAGAAAATTGACACTTTTCCAGACGACTTCCATTTCTTCTTCTGGAAAAGGAACTCCTTTATTCATCTGCTGTCTGAAATAACGGTAAGTAATCAGGCGGTTAAATTTCAATGATAAAGCAGAGATAAATTCTCTTTTATAAGAAACCATCCTGGATTGAAAATCATCTGTCACAGATACTACTTCATAAATAGTTTGGGGGTCAGTAACCATAAACATATTGGCAGAAACCTCCAAATCACTGAAGTGCTGGCGAAGTTTTATAGTTCCTGATTTAATAAAAATAAATGCCGGGTTTTCGGGACGGAAAGGTTTATCTACAGCGATTCTCTCGAAAATATTACGTTCCGTAAAAATATCAACGCCAAATTTTTCCAGGGGAGACATAAGACAAATGTAAGCAATCTTACCAGTGATTACAAAATTTTATTATTTTAGCATTAATCCAATTTCCATTCAGCATGAGAAAGGTTGATCTATTATTTGCCGAATACAGTAAAAGCCATAGAAACGCGACCAACAAGTTCATTCACTGGATTTGTGTGCCCTTAATTTTCTGGACAATTCTAGGCTTTACTTCCCTTATTCCCTCCCCACATTTCTGTGCTTCCTATTTCGGATGTGCCAGTATCATAAGTATTGTGGTGATTATTCTGATCACACTGTTCTATATAAGACTCTCTTTTCTGATCGCTATCATGATGATTGTGATCATGCTTGTTATGGAGCATTTCATCTACGTTACCAATATCAGTATGGGAAGACAATCATGGATGGTTTATCTTTCTGTATTCATCATCACCTGGATTTTCCAGTTTATTGGTCATAAAATTGAAGGAAAAAAGCCAACTTTCCTTAAAGATCTACAGTTTCTACTCATTGGACCGATATGGCTTTTAGGCTTTATTCTGAAAAAGGTAGGGATCAAATATTAATCTTCTAAAGCATATACTGCAAAACTGGCCAGCCAGTGATCTCCGCCATAATTTCCTTGGAAAAGCAATGGTAATCCATTATTTAAAAATACATCTGCTGTTTTTCTGAAATCTTTTTTCAATGGATGATTGGCAGGAAGTGCATTGGAAATTCCTTTCATACACCATGCTTTAGAAAAAGACAATCCTACAAGATGAACCGTCTGATAGTCACTCAGATCACTCACCACAGGGATTTTTTCAACATTTTCTAAACTTCTTTTTTCATAGAAAGCATTCAGCCATTGTACAAATTCTTTTTGAGGAAGAACTCTGCGCATCAGATCTGCAATTTCTAAACTTGGAGAAAAGAAATCTGATCCGTCCGGTTCCAGATAAGCAGGTGTTTTCTGATCTTTTAAGAAAAAGTATTTTGCCTTTTCCATCAGCTGGTTTTCAAACTCTTTATCTTTATTGGCTCTTGCCCAGTCTATAGCAAACGCCATGGCAAATGCAGTATTGGGATGAACTCCTGTTCTGTTGGGATACGTTTGTTTTGGAAGGTAGGTTTTCCAGGATTTCAGGATCTGGTCTGTAAGAGGTTTCAGATTTTGGTGCCATATTTTGGCTTTCGGATGATCCCAATTAGTCAATTCTTCATCCAGCTTTAAGATCCATGCCCATCCATAGGTTCTTTCAAAAGTTCCTGTTAACTGATATTTTGTAAAATAATCCGCTTCTGTCTGCAGTTTTTCTTTTTGAAATGATTCATCCAGAATTTTCTCAATCTCTTTAGCATTAGACAGATCAGGTTTTGTTTTCAAAAGTCTTGTAAGCATCCAATGTCCATGAACAGAGCTATGCCAGTCAAAACATCCATAAAAACTAGGGTGAAGATCTTTGGGAGTCAAAGGAACTTCACCGGCATTATTGATGATATGAGCTGTTTTATTCGGATATTCCTGATTGATACAGTGAAGAGGTTTGTCGGACAATTTCATTGCCATTTCGTCTGTAAGTTTCGGGGCTTCCTGGGCATACATCAGAAATGGAGAAAACGCAAATGCTAAAAGACTTTTTTTCATGAATTAAAAATAGAAATAATTTACCAGTCTCAGCAATTTTTGAGGTGGGTTTTACAGCTATTTCCTCTACTTATTAAAACATTTTTCCGTATTTAAATTTTAAACAATCTTATAAACGCATTTTTGAGCACACTTTTTGATCACATCCATAAAAAACTAATTAACCCATGAAAAAAATTATTTTTCTATTATCAAGTCTTATTTTAATCAACTGTAACAAATCAGGCGGTGAAAAACAGGAAGTGAAAGCTGACCTGATGGAAGTTATAACCGAAGATAAAACACCTTCTTCTGCAGCGGCACCTTTACCTCCACCCGCTTTTGTTTCTGAAAAACTGGCTTCTGATGAGAACGGAACCAACAAAGATGTTTATCCCCCAAAGAAAACTGATACAATCTCCAAAAAAATCATTAAAAACGGAGATATGAAGATTCAGGTGGGTGATATTAAAAAGACACAGAATCAGGTCAATGAGATCATCAAAAAAAACAATGCTTATATCCAGAAAGAAGAGTTCCAAAATACGGATATGGATGATAATCTTACTCTGATCATCCGGGTGCCTCATAAAAATTTTGATGCATTGATCAACTCCTTTTCGAATGGTGTAGGAACTGTTTTGTCTAAAAACATTTCATCTAATGATGTTACAGAAGAATATACCGATATCGCCATAAAGCTGGCCAACAAAAAGATATATCTTGAAAAATACCGTGACATGCTTAAAAGTGCTGCTACCACAAAGGATATGCTGGAAATTCAGGAAAATATCCGCGAACTGGAAGATGAGATAGATGTGGCTGAGGGCAGACTTCGTTTTATTGATGACCGAGTGAATTACAGTACTCTGAATTTAAACTTATACAAAGAGAAAGCAAGAAGCTCTACCACCTCAAAAATTGGTTTTGGAAGCCGTTTTATGGATTCTCTGACGGAAGGCTGGAACAGTTTTGTAAGCCTTCTTCTGGGATTGGTTTCGTTATGGCCTTTCTTTTTGCTGATTCCTGTTATTATTGTTCTTTGGAGAAAATGGAAATCGAAGAAGAAAGATCAGAATTAATTTATTAAAAATCCGGGCATCTTCGATGCCCGGATTTCTACTGCATTATCAACAATTTATCCTGTTTCCAGTACTTGTTTACAATCAATAACAATGCAATAGTCTTGTTAACAGCTGTTAAATATTTTTGAAAATTTATTTTCTGATAGTTTTAGTCATACTGCTTCCATTTTTATAAAGAATCTTTACAAAATAGATTCCAGATTGAAGTCGGCTGATATTCATGTTGTTTTGTCCCGGATTCATAAAAGTCATGATCTGAAGTCCGTGAGGAGTAATGACATCTACTCTGCTTATTTTATCATAATAGCTTTCAGGTACAAAATTGATCATATGCTCAGATACGATGATTGAAAGATCATTTTCCTTGCTGGCAAGAACTGAAGCTTTACAAGCCTGCCCTTCATTACAGTCACTTACCACTTTCCAAACTGCATTATTTCCCGGTGCCTCACCTGGATTTGCATACCATTTGTTTTCCCAGATTTTGCAGGCATGGAATACTTTTGTTCCTGCTGTTGGATACGTTTTTGCTGGGCTATATTCCTGCGCTCCACAATAGGTAACCGGACCGCTTGATTCACAACCAGGCCCTTCAGTACATGCACCGACTTCTTCCCATACCATATCGGTTCCCGGCATTTCTCCCGGATTTGCATACCATTTGTTTTTCCAGATTTTGCAAGAGTAGAAAACTTTTACTCCGGCTGTAGGATATGCATTAGCAGCATTATATTGCTCTGCTCCGCAATAGGATTGTCCATTTCCTGGTGTAACTTTCTTCGTTCTGACTTTTAATTCATTGCTGGCATCAGAGAGCTGATCGTTCATGGCAACAGATCTCACGGTATAACGATATTCTGTGTCCTGCGCTAATCCTGTCCTTAAAAAGCTTGTCTGCACGGTTTCTCCTACTTTGATTCCATTTTCAAAGATTTGGTAATTTTTGATTCCCTGTGAGTGGGTAGAAGCCATCCACATGAGTGAAACTGAGTTTTCAGTAACTCCCATTGCATGAAGGTCTGATGGCGCACTCGGTTTTTCGGGATTACCTGGTGTAACTTTCTTCGTTCTGACTTTTAATTCATTACTGGCATCAGAGAGCTGATCGTTCATGGCAACAGATCTTACAGTATAACGATATTCTGTGTCCTGCGATAATCCTGCCCTTAAAAAGCTTGTCTGTACGGTTTCTCCTACTTTGATTCCATTTTCAAAGATCTGATAATTTTTGATTCCCTGTGAGTGGGTAGAAGCCATCCACATGAGTGAAACTGAGTTTTCAGTAACTCCCATCGAATGGAGATTGGATGGTGCAGTAGGTTTTTCAAGTGTTCCCTCACTGTTTGTTTTCACATTGAGTGGCGTGCTTTTTCCTGAAGTGAGCCCTGAAGAACCTTTCGCCTGTATTTCATATGTATAAATCGTATTAGCAGCTAAACCAGTATCTTCAAATGAAACTCCGCTTACCTGTTGAATATTCTGCCCATTACGGAAAATAGTATAGGATGTTGCATCTGATTGTGGGTTCCAGCTTATTTTAGCAGAAGAACTTGTTACTCCTACTTGTGTTAATCCTGTAGGAGTCGCAGGTGCAGAAATTCCTGTTCCGGAAGTTACATTCACATCAATTACATTATAAAATGCATTGGTAGTATCTGCTACATCCCAAACAGCTAAAATAATATGATAACCTGTACGGTTAGCAGGAACAGTAATCTGATGGGAAACATTATCCTGTGGTGGTGTTCCGTTGTGTGTGACTGTACCAATAAGCTCAAGATCCTGTCGGGAAAGAGGCTTATTAGGGTTCCAGCCCTGCTTTGTCATATAGTAATGCCATTTAGCAGTGGCATGATACGCCAGATATTTCCAGATAAAGGAGTTTACCCCTGTGGAAATATTGGTTTTCTTCCAGCGGTCAGCAGTCTGGATATCCAGTGTAGTATCTCCACCTATACTTCCATTAGCTGAAGCGATCTTTCCGTCTGCCGGACCCAATGCAGGAAAACCTTTTGGAGCTTCCAGAGATCCGGGCTCATTAATAATAGATCCATAGATGTTAAGTGCTGCAGAATAACCAAGTGTAGCCTTATCGAGGCTTCCCTGATATCCCCTTGATGCAGGACTTAGTACATATCCGTGTGCGGACAAATGAATTAACGAAGGTACCAGTATGGCCAACATGAGCAATACCGGAAAAAAAATTTTACGTGTAATCATAATTTAAGATTTGATGTTAATTATATTAGATCAATTTTATATAAAACTAATTTTTAAACCATTATAATCTCAATAACTAAAGAAACACAAAGTGTCTTAGCTTAAGTCACTAAATAATTGATGTTACTGAAATTTTAATAAGAAACTTATTTACACTTTTATATTTTAAAACATTAAGATTGTATTAAGCTGATGAGAGTATTAAGATAAGTTTCGTTTTA
Organism: Chryseobacterium sp. CH21; assembly: GCF_004119445.1. Lineage (GTDB taxonomy): Bacteria > Bacteroidota > Bacteroidia > Flavobacteriales > Weeksellaceae > Chryseobacterium. The sequence goes on from NZ_QICI01000019.1 coordinate 40,376, forward strand.
AGCCAAATAATCAAAATGATTCATCTTAACTATACTTTACTTCTTAATGGTTTTACTTTTTTAAGTTTAAATAGCTTCGAGGGTAAAATTAAATAAATAAACCAGCTGATATTTCAAATTAAAACTTGTAGTAATTGTTTATAACACTTATTAATATCTTAATAATAATATATTAAAGCATAAAAATAGAAAAAATAAATTACTTTAATCACAAATAGTTGAAATAAATTTCACCTTAATCAACCTTAAACATTATGAAAATAGAGAATGAAAATATAAGATGCTTACAATTCTATAATTTGAATAGAATTATTGAAAACGCTTGTATATCAAAAAAAAACTGAGAGAATTAATCATTCTCCCAGCCTGTATATATTAAAAAAGACTTATAAAAGGAATAGAAATTACTTCCCAAGTACAAATACTGCAGGAATTTTATGAAGTTCCGGCTTTTGTTTTTGCCAGTCTTTTATGGTTTTTGTCTTGATAAATTCATGTTCAGGATCATTGATATTAGCAGCAATACAAAGCTTTGTATTCGGCGATAAAAACTTGCACAAATCTTCAAAAAGCTGATTATTCCTATACGGTGTTTCCATGAAAATCTGTGAGTATCCTGTTTTCTGAACAAGACTTTCAAGATTCATAATATGTTTCTTTTTCTCTCCTTTATCAATAGGAAGATAGCCATGGAAGGTGAATTCCTGCCCGTTGAATCCACTGGAAATCAAAGCCAAGATAATGGATGAAGGCCCTGAAATTGGGATCACTCTGATATTTTTCTCATGACACCATTTCACAATCAGGTTTCCGGGGTCTGCAATACATGGTAATCCGGCTTCTGACAGCAATCCAAAATCCTGCCCTTTCATCATCAACTCCTGAGCATCTTTGATATCTGCATTTTCTGTGTATTTATCCAATAGGAATAACTTCAGATCTGCCTGCTTTTTTTCGGGAGCAAAAAATTTCACAACCTTTCGTGCTGTTTTTTCATTTTCCACGAAGAAATAATCAGTCTGCATGATATAATCTTTCAAAACAGGTGAAAAGTGGTTGATAGAAGTATTTTCTGATAAGTAAGCAGGGAGTAAAAAAAGCATTGTATTATTTTTTAGTTCTTTCGTTTAATGTAGGTTGTGGGAAGTATTTTGTCAAATCCATAGAAAAGCTAACGGAAGTAATTTTCCAGGTTCCGTTGATCTTCATTAATGTCCAGATCTCCTTTCCCCAGTTTTCCATTTTACCATCGTACCAAAAACTGTAATCGAAATTGGCAGAAGCTATTGCTCCATCTTCCACAATCTTAATATTGTCAAATTTTTCTTCAGATTTATCATCTTTAAAACTTTTGATAAAAGCTTTATAATCATCTGCAAAGTACACATCTGCTTTAGGATTTTTCTCCAGACGCTTGGCCTGGGTTCTGTCTTTATAAATTCCGGTCCAGAGCACAGGTTCCTGGAATAATGAGAGATATTTGGCTTCATCTCTGGATTTGATACACCCCATGAAGTCATCCATTACCTTACGGATTTCTGTTTCATCCTTGGTTTGGGCAAAGAAGAAGTTAACGCTTAATAAAAACAGTAAAAACAGCTTTTTCATGATTATTATTGTGATATTTGATTTTTGATAGCATCACATCCTTTATCTAAAAGCTGGAAAACCTTTTCAAAATCTTTCATATCTCCCCAATAAGGATCAGGAACCTCAGCATTTTTGTGATCGCCTAATACTTCTAAAAACAAGGATACTTTTTGGCGTTCTTCTTCATTTTTAGTTTTAGAAATAACATCTTCTAATACATCAATATCCATACAATAGATCTTATCAAAAGTTTCAAAATCTTTTCTGGTGATAGGTCTAGATTTTTGCCTGGATATATCAATATCATGATTAGACGCGGTTTTAATGGCTCTCTTATCAGGATGTTCACCTTCATGCATTGAAATTGTTCCGGCAGAATCTACCGTATAATGGTCCGGTAGTTTTGCTTTCATAATACCTTCTGCCAAAGGGCTTCTGCATATATTTCCCAGACAAACCATTAATATTTTCATATTCTGTTTTATTTAAAAAGAATCTTTTGCCACAACAAAACTAAATAAAAAATGAAGAATAAAACTATCCTTCATTTTAATTTATTTCAGCTCAACGCTATTTATTGTTTGATTCTTTCAGTAAGGTCTTTTACGTACTTCTTGATTTCTTTATCAATTTTCGAAACATCTTTGATGGTATCACAAGCATACATTACTGTAGAGTGATCTTTTCCTCCCATCTCCTCACCGATTTTACTAAATGTAGAATTGGTTAATTCTTTGGAGAAATACATAGCAAGCTGTCTTGGTAATGCAATTTCTCTTTTTCTTGTTTTAGAAAGTAACTGCTCTTTCTTGATTCCAAAATAATCACAAACTACTTCCTGAATATAAGGGATATTGATGACTTTCTTCTGGTTGGCAGCAATTCTGTTGATGGTTTCTTTCAACAAATCAAGACTCAGATCTCTCTTATATACTGTAGAGTAAGCGATCACAGAGTTGATCACTCCGATAAGCTCTCTTACATTGGTTTTTGTTTCAACAGCAAGGAAATCAAGCATATCTCCCGGAAGAATGATTCCATCTCTGCTTAGTTTATCTTCGATGATCTGTCTTCTTGTGGATAGATCCGGAGATTTGATTTCTGCAGAAAGTCCCCATTTGAAACGGGAAACAATTCTGTCCTGGATATCCATAATATCTGCAGGCGCTTTATCGGAAGTAAGGATAATTTGTTTTCCATTCTGATGCAGGTGATCAAAAATATGGAAGAAACTGTCCTGTGTAGCAGATTTCCCCGATAGGAACTGAATATCATCAATAATCAGAACATCTACCATCTGATAAAAATTCGCAAATTCAGTCTGCTTATGTGCTTTGGCAGCAGAAATAAACTGCTGGATAAACTTTTCAGAAGACAAATAAAGAACTACTTTATCCGGAAACTGATTTTTTACTTCAAGACCTACAGCCTGTCCTAAGTGGGTTTTTCCAACTCCGTAACCTCCATATAAAAATAACGGGTTGAAAGCTGTTGCACCAGGTCTTTTTGCAATGGATCTGGCTACAGTGGCTGCGAATTTATTGCTTTCTCCTTCTACATAACTATCGAATGAATAGTCAGGTTTCAGGTTAGAATCTATATTTACTTTTCTTATTCCAGGAACTACAAAAGGGTTCACAATATTAGCAGAGAATCCTTGTGGCATTGTTTCCTGTGTTTTCGGAGTAGGAACGCTTTGTCCCTTGATATTCATGGTAACTGGTTTTTCTTCACCTTTTGGTCTGTTTTCCATTACAGAATACCATAATTTCACTCCTTTTCCAATATTTTTCTTCAGGGCAGCAGAAAGTAAGGACAGGTAGTTATCCTCTATATATTCCTTGTAAAAATCGCTCGGTACGATCAACGTAAGGTTATTCGCTACTAATGAAAGCGGCTGAACCTTATCGAATAACATATCGAAAGATTTTTCAAGTTTTTTCAGGTCAGAATTGTCTTCAGCTGCGTTCAGGTTATCACGCATAAACTGAAGGCATTTCTGCCATATCATCATTAAATTGTCATCCATTTTTATGCCCCGATTATTCTTTGTTTGTACTGTGTTTAGAAGGAAGACAAAGGTCTAATTTTTTCTTTTCAAAAAAAAATATTGGAGGTATTGATTATTTAAAAATATATTTGTATGTATAATTTAAGACCTAAAATGACACACACAACACACTCAATACGAGTACGTTACACAGAGACAGACCCGATGAAATATGTATACTATGGTAATTACGCGACGTACTTCGAAGTAGCGAGAGTTGAGCTCTTCAGAACCATAGGAATTTCATACGATGAAATTGAAAACCAAGGAATTTGGCTCCCTGTTTCAGACTATAAAATTAAATATATCCGTCCGGCTTTGTATGATCAAAAATTAGAAATTCATACCTATGTTAAAAAAATTCCCGGTGTAAGAATTGAATTTGAATATGAAATCTACAATGAGGAGCATATTAAAATAACAGAAGCTTCCACTACTCTCTTCTTTTTGGATGCGAAAACCAACAAAGTGATCAGGTGTCCGGAATTTCTCATGGAAATGATTGAGAAGAAATGGAAGGAAAGGGAATAGGGGTTTTGTGTTTGAGAGTGGAAGGGTTTGAGGTTCTGGGTAATCAGGAAGAAGAACAACCCGCAATTCATACTTCGCTACAAAATAAAACCTACAACAAGCAACTAATAACTCACAACCCGAAACAAAACAAACCCGTAACACGCACTCTATTTATGAATTAATTTGCACCTTTGTACCTTTATTTAATCATCCCTTATATATTATTTTATGAAGATTGCATTTTTGGGACCTCACGCCAGTTTCACTCAGCTTGCCACTGCACAGCTTTTTCCGAATGAAGAGTTATTACCACAGGCCAGTATTCTGGATTGTTTTACTGCTGTTGAAAACGGAGAAGCAATAAAGGCGGTCGTGCCTTTGGAAAACTCTATTGAAGGAACCGTTTCTATGACGTTGGATTATTTATATAAAACTCCGTCTATTAAAATTGAAGCAGAAGCAGTAATGCCTATTGCCCATCACCTGATGATTCATCCGGAAAACTCTATTGAGAATATTGAAAGAATATATTCACATCCACAAGCACTGGCACAGAGCTTTCACTTTCTTGACACTCATTATAAAGAGATTCAGAAACAGGACTTCTCTTCTACTGCTGCTGCTGCAAAATTTGTTTCAGAAAATCCGGATACTCCTATTGCGGCAGTTGCCAATCAGTTTGCTGCTAATTTATACGGATTGAAAATCATTAACCGTAACATCCAGGATTTTGAACAAAATCATACCCGTTTTATCATCATCTCCAAACAGCAGAACAAGTACCAGAATGACAAACTGGAAACTTTAGGAGAAAAATCAGGAATGCTGATTACACTACCGGAAGATCATCCAGGTGGATTACATCAGGTTTTATCTGTTTTCGCATGGAGAAAGATGAACCTTAGCAAAATTGAATCCAGAACATTAAAGACGGGATTGGGTAATTATTTTTTCTTCATCAATGTAGAGGGATCTTGGGAAGATATCCTCCATGGAAATGCTATTAAAGAACTTGAATCCATTAAAGCCAATGTTGATTTTCTTGGAAATTATAAAGAATTTCTCCTGGAAAGCTAAGCAAACTCAACAAAAATGATAAAAAAACACCGCCATCAGGCGGTGTTTTTTCTTTTACACCTCCTTAAAATCACAAAAAATTCCAAAATTCCAAAAGAAATCATTCGGGGGATAACAACTCCCTTCCTTTTCAAAATAACCCACTATCAAGGGAGAATTATTTTTTCTTAAAACCCTTATAAACAAAGGATTAATTAAAAAAGAAATATAACAACCTGTAATTAAATTATGTCATAAAATCAATTAAAATATAAACATATGTTTAAATATATTACATCATATTTATATTAAAATTGAGAATATCATAATAAATGATATAGTTTTTATTGTATATTTGCTAAGCAACTAATTAAAATCTTGATCATGAAAACTAAACTTTACGGCTTAATGCTAGCATACGCAGCTATACCACTATTTTCTCAAGTCGGTATTAATACAGCCTCCCCAACTGCAACTCTAGATGTTAATGGAACATTGAAAGTTAGAGATATTCCAGCGGCCACTGCACTACCAGGATATCAGGTTTTAGCTGTTAACCAAGGAACCACTCAGGTCTTTTCTATGGATCCGACACTATTAACTGGTGCTTCAGCAACTAACACGACAGTGTATAATGCCAAAAAAACTTCAGGTCTGAACATTCTAAACTTATCAGCTTTACCTTCAGACTTCCAGCCTGTAAACTTTGTACAAGCTGACAGAACAATAGGAACTGCTACTTTATTTACGAATGCTGATGGTTCTTATAATATTCCATCTGCCGGTGTATACGCCGTTGGGTTTGCATTCAGATATGGAACAGGACTACAGGCTTCCTTATTATCAGGTGCTCCAGGTATTGCAATCGCCAGAACCAGAGCTGCAGTAACAACCCTGATAGACACACGTCCATTCAGCGGTATCAACCTTGCATTAGCAGTTAACATTACATTTTCTGATTCCAGCATCAACTCCTTATATTCTTTTCAGGCGGGTGATAAAATTTCATTCGGACTTGTTGACACAGGAAATATCAGTGTAGGCTTATTAGGATCCAGCATCGCATCCTTTTACATTTACAAAGTATCAAACTAGTAAAACATATTGTTAGTTATCTATACCGTTAACCCATCGCTTATACTGTGATGGGTTAATTTTTTTTAAATAGCTTTTCAAACATTTCTTTATATTTGATAAAACTAATGAAATGAATGAATTTGTTGCCGTCATCATCCTTATCATAATCTTCATTATTTTCAATAATCTGAATACTAAAATCAGAAAACTTGAAAAGGAAATCTCGGATCTTAATTATAAAATAAATAAGACTCCGGCTCCGGCTGAAGTCATTCATAAAAAAACTTCAACAGAAGAAACTATTATCTCACAGCAAATACAACCTCATCAGATTGCTCATGAAGATATAAAACAGAAAGAAAGAGAACAAGAACTCCCAACACCTGAACAAAAAGACTGGCTTACTCCTGTTTTCGATTTTTTAAAACAAAATGCATTGACCATTATTGGTATTTTCACCCTTGTCCTTGGAATTGGTTATTTTGTAAAATATGCTATTGATAAAAACTGGATTGGAGAAACAACAAGGGCTGCTATTGGATTTTGTACCGGAGCAGGAATTATCATTACAGGACATTTTCTCCGAAAAAACTATACCACATTTGCTTCTATTATAACCGGCGGAGGTATTGCCGTGCTGTACTTCACAGCTACCATTGCTTTCCGGGAATATCATCTTTTTACACAGAATACTGCATTTTTTATCACAGCGTTAATCACAGCCGCTTCTATAATCCTATCCTATTATTACAAGAGCGAAGTCTTGATTATTTTTTCATTAATAGGAGGTTTTGCAGCTCCTTTGATGATCAGCACGGGACAAAGTAACTATCTTTTCCTCTTTATTTACCTTACTCTTTTAAATATAGGAATGCTCATTGCTTCTTTTCTTCAGCATTGGAAAAGCGTGGGATGGACAGCCTATCTTTTCACAACAGCCTATCTTTTTTACTGGACAAATGAGAGTACAGAATTACTAAATATTACTTTTTATCTGATCAGCTATGTGATTTTCTACATTTTTGCGCTGCATGATTATTTCAGGAAAAATGCACTTTCAACATCTGATATTTTAATACTTGCTTTGGCTAATTTTTCGAGTGTTCTCGGACTGCTTTACATTTTTGATACTCTGAATTATGAACCGCCAATCATTTTCCCTCTTATTTTCGCAGCAGTAAATTCCATACTGCTTTTTAGAGAATATAGCCGAAAAAACTTTGGCATCGCTTATTCTGTTTTTGCAGGACTGGTTACCAGCCTTATCACAACAGCTATAGCCATTCAATTCAAAACTCACCTCATCACCAGCATTTGGGCTATAGAAGCTACTCTGCTTCTTTTCATCTGGAAAAAACCGGGCATAACATTTTCAGGATTTTCTTTTATATTCTTTTTCCAATGGTCATGATCGCTCAGATTGTAACATGGACGGAATACCTAGGAACCAACGACTTTAATGTTGTATTTAATCCACCTTTTATCACCAGTTCGTTTACCATAGCTTCTATTATTGCCAATTTATATTTATTAAGAAATACTAAACAGGAATCAAAACCCAACAACTTCGTTGAAGATCTCATTACTGTTGCCAGTTATGGAGTTATTTATATCACATTTCTTCTCGAGATTACGTACCACCTTTCAGACATACCATGGGAAGCGATTACCAGCATAGGGTTATTGTTTACCATTATTACATTTTTATCTTATTGATATTCAGAAAACCCCTGAATATCAGAAGTGATATCCAGAATGCTCTTATTTATCTGCTCTTTATTCTGGCAACCCTTAATTTAGCTGGCTCTGTTTCTTCAATGGTTCCTGCTATTTTAACCAAGAGATTACATATAAGTTATTATTTACTTCATTGGCTTCAATGGATACCTTTTATATATATATGTTTCAGAATCATTCCTACTTCGGAATTTCATAAACGTCCGATTTCTTATTGGCTGATATCCTTAGCACTTATCATATGTATTAGTTATGAACTGCATCATTCTTATGTTTTGATGGTTTCTCATGATATTCCTCATTCTTATGAAGCAAGCGGGCACTTCAGCATCCTTTACCTTCCAATCATATGGACCATTCTTGCCAGTATTTTTATTTATACCGGTTTGAAAAAAGATATTCTGGAATTTAATAAGATTGGCTTTGCCCTGATAGGGCTTATGGTATTAAAACTTTATGGTTATGATGTATGGCAAATGGATAATATTTCAAGAATCAGTGCTTTCATTGTACTTGGAATCATCTTATTATTAAGTTCTTTTGCTTTTCAACGTTTGAAAAACATTATCAGAAATATGGTTGATAAAAAAGAGAAAACTGAAGAAAACACAGACTAATAATCGGGATAAAAGTTTTTATTTCTAAATAAAATGTAAAACAATTCAAGAATTTATTCACATTTTATAAAAAATAACTATATTTATCACGTTTTTAACAGTTACATATTCTGATTATGAAAAAATTACTCTATTCTTTTTTAATACTATCTTCTGCTACTTTATTTGCACAGCAAAAAAATCCTGCTGTAAAGTTTGCAGTTGCTGATAATGCTATTGGAACAGTAGAATTATTCAATGCAAAGAAAAACGTATTACAGGTTTCGAAAGTATACAATTCTTCGGCAAATCTTCCCCAAAGCCTAAAAAAATACAGCTCAGTTTTTACAAAAGGGGTAACTGAATACAAATTCAAGAACGGAGAAAATGTATTTGACAGAATGGCACTATCCAATATGAATGCGCAATATAATCTTCCGGCAGATAACCCAGTATTTATTGAAGGATATGAATTTACAGACACGAGCACAATGATCTATCCTGAAATCACGAAAAGAGCAGAAACAAAAGATTACAACGGTAAGAAAACATTGTTTATATACACTACCGAATAAAACTTGAACAATAATTTTTTTTGAACCATTAAGATTGCATTAAGACGTTAAGATTATTAAGATATGCTTCGCTTTAACTTAAAATCAGAATGATTGATCTTAACTATAACTTTAATTCTTCAAAATTCTTAATGGTTTTAAAATAGCTATACCCTTTTTTCACTTTATAATAGCTGAAATAGTATAGGTTATAAAAAATAAACAGATTTAATATAAAAAGGATGCCGTTTTTCAGCATCCTTTTTTATTTTAATAGGTAATTATACGCTAGTTTACACTAGCTTTTTAAAAATAAAAGAGGACTAAAATTAATTAGTCCTCTTGTTCTATATGGTCACATGAAAAGAAATCATCAACATTGTCCTTAAAATTATAACAATCCTTATCTGCTATAAAATACATGTTAAAACAATCACTTCCTTCAAAATCTTCACAATGACTCCTTACAAATCTTTGTACTTTCTCGTCAGCCTCATCTTCTGCTTCATACCATCTATTAAAAAGTATTTCCCTACATTCCGCTTTTCCTCCTTCGTTATCACAAAAAACACTAAGCTCTGGCATCGTTCAGTTAAAACTTGTTTTAAAATAGCAATGACAGTTTCTTTGACTCTTTCGTCAGGTGTAGGTTTTCCAGAAACACATTTTAAATCTACCTCATAAATATCTTTACATTCCGAGCAAAAATCAGCAAAATGATCTTCTTTTGGTTTTAGGTAGAGATAATAAACATCATGGTTATCTGTGAAAAATTCAAATACATAGTTACCTTTTTCTGTCCAATCGTACATTTGCTTTATTTTGAAAAACAGTATCTATCATTTTACCATTACCTTTATCTCTATTAGGTAATTTATCAACCAAATACACTACTTTTTTAGGGTATTTTATTCCATCTATTATAGTCCATTCAAGGACTTTTTTATCCTTATATTTCATATTTACAATTAAATACAAATATAGAACCATTCTTTTATATTACCAAAAACCTTGATTTTTAAATTAAGATTCTTTATCTTTCTTTTTAGGTTTAAAATTCAAAACCTTTTTCATATTCAAATCGAATTCCACTAATTTAAGCACATGTTTGCCATCAACTAAAGGAATATCGTCTATGTAAATTATTTCAGTTCCATCGAATGCAAAGTATTCATAATTTTTCTTTATATCTTCAACATAAAAATAATCTACACCATCTTTTGTAATGTATCTCACATTTTTTTCTTTAAGTGCTTCACCTAATGACATAATTCTTTATACTTAGTTCGGACATTTGAATTTGACAACAAATATCTGAATTTTTCTTGGTCTGTGACCTTTCTCAGGTTAAATCTATACACAAATTCATCAACATATTTTTGAAGATGCTTTTTTGAAACGTGATTATACATTCCTGAAACACTTCTTTTCAATATGTTCCAACTTCCTTCTATGTTGTTTGTGTGTATATTATTGTCCTGCAAACTTACATACTCTTTTTTAGAATGGTCGATTACATTATGAGTATAATATTTATCTAAGCCTTTATAAGCCCACCATTCATCACTTATTAATATTGTTTTTTCAGGATTTACATATCTGCAAATCAAAGGTTGAATGCTTTTTCTTTTTGTATCAGTTACAACAAAAGCATTCATTTTACCATCTCTTTGTAACATACCCATTACAGGAACTTTGTCTTTAAAACTTCGCCCTTGTGAGTGTGGAACCTTCTTGTCTTTATGACGGTTCTTGTTCTTACCACCAATAAAAGTTTCATCACATTCTACAATACCTTCAAGCTCATTATTATTCTCAATACCAAAACATGCTCTAATTCTTTGTAACATGAACCATGCTGTTGCTTGTCTCACTCCAATATCTTTTCCTAACTGTATAGAACTAATCCCTTTTTTGTGGGACGTAACAAGCCAAATAGCCATAAACCATTTACGAAGACTAACTTTAGAATTTTCAAACATTGTTCCCGTCTTAACATTAAAATATTTGCCTGTATTCTTACATCTATATTGATTATTCTTACACTTATATACTTTTGAAGTTTCATCAAAAGGACTTATAGGAAGTTTGTTCCATTTCAACATTTCCAAATAGTCAATGCAATCCTGTTCTGTTGAAAAGGTTTGAGTTAATTCAAATACTGATTTTATGTTGGTGTTAAACATAGGCTATTTAATTACAAAAAATTCATAAACGTGTTCCCAATCATTGTATCTTACATATAGCTTACGATTCTCGTTTACTATTTCTATTATACATCTTCTACCATTTGCATCCATACAGTAGTATTTACCAATTCCATCTTTATAAATTCCATCAAGAATATCATAAGTCTGGGTTGTATTAGAGTCAACAACTATTCTTTGATCTGAAATATTAACACTAATCAAGACTGAAGCTTTCTTCCAACTTTCCCAATCCGACCACACACTATTTTGATTGACTCTATATGTGTAATAAGTTGTTCTAAGTTTTAAAATTTGTCCAAAAGAAACAACTGATAGCATTAATAAAAAAACTGTCAATAGCTTTTTCATACTATCTTATTTTGCAGTATCAAAAGGATTTTGATTAGCTCCCATAAAAACTGTCCCCATTCGTTTATACTTCATGGGCTTACCTGCAACGCAAACAGAATACATTCCGTTTCCTTTTTGTTCAGAAATTCTAAGAAATATAACATCTTTTTCATCACAATCATTTTCAACTGCAATGTGTTTTCTCAGATCTTCAATTGTAGCGTCACCACGTTTTAACCATGATTGAATTTTCTTATCAGGTTTTGGTTCCTGATAACTTTTTGGTAGATCACATTTTTCTGTTTCTTGTGCAAAAATAATGTTGGTAAAACTAAGCCAACTGTAAGTAATAATTTTTTCATAAGTGAATTTGCTAATCCACTCAAACCCAAAGTAGAAATATTTGATAGTAATAAAAGAAGGCGTGGGTTTGTAGTCTTCATTTATTACCTGAGGCTCTGGATTGCCAATGACATAAACAAGACAACCCACACCCATATAGGATGTAAGTGTCAGTTGTTTATTCTGTGTCATTAATAGAAATTTTCCAGATTTCAGGTAACAGAATAAAAGCTAACGCTTCCTTTTTGTTCGATAAATATTCCTACAAAAATACAAAAATTGTACCTTTTTTACTTATATTTAGGGCAAAATTTCATCACTTATGGATAAAAAAGATTTAGAACAGTTAATTAATATTCTTAAAAATCAATTGGAAATTAACAATCGTACTTTAGCAATACTCGAATATATGACTCCAGGAAGTACTAGTCCTCAACTCAAAAAATTGAAAGATTTAATTACGTCAAATCAATCTTCATTATCTGAATTTGAAAAAAATATAAAACCTTCTGAAGAATAATTTTCTTCATTCCATATTTTTTTAATTCCTGTATTTACAGTTGAATTTTCCATCAGCCATTTTTTCAAAAAGTGTAAAATCCAATGTGCCTTCCAATATGGCTCTCCTTGAAGTTCAATTAATAATTCACTAACTAATCTTTTTATTTTTTGTTGCTTTGTTTCCATTTTGTAAAATTTAAAATTGTTAATAAAAAAAGACCTAACTAATTTAATAGTTGGTCTTTGTTGTTTTCAATTTACACCTTCGGTGTAAACTGGCGTATAATTACCTTTTAATATTTGTTATTCCATTTTTTCTTGAGCTCTTCGTAAATCTTCTTTTCTGTCGAATTATTACCAGGCTCATACAGTTTTACATTCCTGATTTCTTCAGGGAGAAAGTCCTGTTCTACAAAATTCCCTTCATAAGAATGGGCATACTTATATTCTTTTCCGTAATCCAGATCTTTCATCAGTTTTGTAGGAGCATTTCTCAAATGAAGCGGCACAGGAAGATTTCCTGTTTGTTTCACCAAAGCCAATGCTTCATTGATGGCCATATAAGCAGAGTTACTTTTAGGCGAAACCGCAAGATAGACTGCTGTTTCACTTAATATGATTCTCGCCTCAGGATTTCCGATGACATTGATGGCCTGAAAACAGTTATTAGCAACGACCAAAGCGTTAGGATTCGCCAAACCTACATCTTCAGCAGCCAGAATAAGCATTCTTCTGGCAATAAACTTAATATCTTCTCCTCCGGCAATCATTCTTGCCAGCCAATATACTGCTCCGTTAGGATCTCCACCACGCATGGATTTGATAAAAGCAGAAATAATATCGTAATGCTGCTCTCCATTTTTATCATAAAGCGCCATTGTCTCCTGAAGAACTTCCAACACATCAGAATTAATAATTTCTGTGGTATCGGAATTTTTATACTGATTTAAAACCAATTCTACAGAATTGATCAGTTTTCTGGCATCACCACCGGAATATTGGATGAAAGCTTCTTTCTCAAGGATTTTAAAATCGGTTCCTTCATCTTTATTAAATCTTTGGGAAGCTATATCAATTAATTCTTCCAGTTTTTCATAACTCAAAGCTTTTAAAATATAAACCTGACTTCTTGAAAGAAGAGCGGAAACCACTTCAAAACTTGGATTTTCTGTAGTCGCTCCAATCAAGACAATCCAGCCTTTCTCTACCGCATGAAGCAATGAATCCTGCTGAGATTTATTGAACCGGTGAATCTCATCAATAAATAAAATGGGTGACTTTCCTGAAAACAGATTCTGTTTCTTGGCATCATCAATCACATCCCTTACATCTTTCACTCCTGAAGAAACTGCAGAAAGCTTATAGAACTTTCTCCCCGACTGTTCTGAAATGATTTCCGCCAGTGTGGTTTTCCCGGTTCCGGGAGGCCCCCAGAGAATAAGTGAATTCAGGGTATTATTTTCGATCATTTTTCTGATCGTTCCTTTGTCGCCGGTAAGATGTTCCTGCCCCAATACATCGTTCAGGGTTTTGGGTCTCAGTTTTTCGGCTAATGGAATATTTTGGTTCAAAGTAATTCTTTTTTAAGATCAATGTTTCGGATTTTTGATCACCGAAACTTATAACAAATTTAAACTAATTTTCATTTTTTTACCCTATTTTTGCATTGTTTTGAAACTTACATTCAATAAAATCATTACATTTCCACTGGTAATTTTGATAAAATTCTACCAATGGTTTATCTCGCCCTTACTTCCCAAAAATTGTCGTTACGAACCTACCTGTTCTCATTATATGATTGAATCACTTCGCGTTCATGGGATCTTTAAGGGGTTTTGGCTGGGATTTAAAAGAATTTTAAGATGTCATCCTTGGGGAGGCAGTGGTTACGATCCTGTTCCACCCAAACATAAATGTCAATAATCAAACTATTAAATCAATAGAAAATGAATACTATTTTTTTCAGAATTTATCTTGTGCTGTTTGCGTTTACAACGCAGCTTCTTTTTGCACAGGAATACCCTGGGGGTTTATCTGACGGAACTTTAGACATCAACGGAAAAAATGTTCCGGTAAAAATCTATTCTACCACAGAAATGGGGGACCTGACCGCTTTTCCGGACAGAGAATCAGATAAGAGTCAGTCTTTTGTTGTTATCCTTAATGAATCTAATTTCGAGCCTGCTTATTACAATTACGGAGCTTCCACTTTAGCCAAGTTTCAGGAATCAAGCTATCAGTTTTTGGATAAAAACTTTAAATTGATTGACAATCCTGTTACCAAAGACAATATTACAACATTCAAGTATGCGGTAAAATCCGCAAAACCGATCACGGATTCTGATAAAGTAGAACTTAAGACCTCTTTTAAAATATGGGATCCTTCAAAAGGAATTCATATAGGATCTTTTACCCTTCACTTTTATAGTTTGATGTTTGTATTCGCATTTGGTTTCGGATATGTTTTAATGACGAGAATCTTTAAGATCGACAATATCAACCAGAGATATCTTGAACCTCTTTTCACATGGACATTGATTGGAACTATTTTGGGAGCAAGATTAGG
Source organism: Chryseobacterium sp. CH21 (assembly GCF_004119445.1). Classification (GTDB taxonomy): domain Bacteria; phylum Bacteroidota; class Bacteroidia; order Flavobacteriales; family Weeksellaceae; genus Chryseobacterium. Next base: position 55,498 of record NZ_QICI01000019.1, read on the forward strand.
ACATGTTATTTTCTATCAACCGGAATTATTCAAAGAGGATTTCTGGAGTGTATTTTTACCAATCAGCACAAAAAATGGATTTAAGTTTACAGGATTTTCCGGATTGGCAAGCCATGGTGCTACCATTGCTTTGATTTTCACTACGCTTTATTATTCATTTAAAATCATCAGAAAGAATCCATTCTGGGTATATGACAGATTGGGCATCGTAGTAGCTCTGGGAGGTGCATTTGTAAGAATGGGGAACTTTTTCAATTCTGAAATTGTTGGTAAACCAGCTGATCCCAACTCTCCGTTTGCTCTTCTTTTCCCACAGCAAAGCAGCGAGTATGGTCTTACCGTACCTCGTTACCCAAGCCAGTTATTCGAAGCGGTAGGATATGTTCTATTATTCATTTTACTATGGATCTTATACAGAAAAACGGATAAAAAATATCAGCAAGGATGGTTATTCGGTCTTTTCTTTATTATTCTTTGGGCAATCAGATTCTTTGTAGAATTCCTTAAAGAACCACAGGGAGATGAATTCATCCAGATTGGCGGACTGAATACAGGTCAGGTTCTTTCCATTCCTTTTATGATTGCAGGAGTAATTATTATGATCGTTTCTAAAAAGTTCAAGATCACTCCAGAAGAGAATGAGAAACCGGAATATATTGAAAAAGCTAAGTAAACAACTGGAAATTGAAAAACTCCGGTTTTAAGATAAAAAAGGCTAGTTTGTATTACTACAGATTTGCCTTTTTCTTTTCAATCTAACACAACGTTATTTTGGTCATGTATTCTTTAATCCTTTTGTTTTATTACAAATTCCTTTCAACTCTCCTATTCAGTTCCTCAAAAACATTTCCGAATTCATCAATAACATTCGTAGGAAGCATAGCTTCTTTTGACTTCTTTTCAGCCGCAAAATCAGCCGCTCTTCCATGAAGCCAAACGCTTAAAATACAGGTTTCTTCCTGAGAATATCCCTGTGCTAAAAGTGAGGTCAGGATTCCGGTAAGAATATCTCCGCTACCGCCTTTTGCCAGCCCTGAATTCCCTGTTATATTATAAAACACTTTTCCCTGTGGAGTAATAACCTGGGTATGATGATCCTTGAGCACAATATAAACATCCAGTTCTTTTGCCTTTTCCCTTGCCAGCTCAAGCCTTTTAAATGAATTGCCCGTACTTCCAAACAGTCTTTCAAATTCTTTCGGATGGGGTGTAATAATAGATCCCTTGGGTATTAACTCCAGGTTCTTTTGATCTTTTGAAATGATATTTAAAGCATCGGCGTCCAGAATTAATGGTTTATTATAGTTTTTAAGAAAATCCAGAAAGCTTTTCTCTGTTTCCGGATGAGTTCCCAATCCTGGCCCTATTCCGCAGATAAAATCTTTTTCTGTTTCAAAATTGCTGATAAACTCCTCTCCTCCTTTTATAAACATGGCTTCCGGACATGAAGTCTGAAGTATTTCATATCCACATTGTGGTGCCAGCGTAAAGGTTAAGCCAACTCCGGTTTTTAAGGCAGATTTTGTAGCCAAAACTGCAGCACCTATTTTTCCATAGCTTCCCCCTATAATGACAGCCTTACCAAAACTACCTTTATGGGAAAATTCATTTCTGGGTTTAAAAATAGATTCCACAAGAGCATTATCTGTTACAAAATATGCCGTCTCCGTCTTTTCTGAATATCCGTTACTTAAATCTATATCCAAAACTTCTATTTTTCCGGTATATTTTCCGGTTTCAGGATGAAGGAATGTTCTTTTCCAACATTGGAACGTCAGGGTATAATCAGCTTTTAGAATAACAGCATCATGATCGAACATTTCCTCTGCAGAAAGCCCGGAAGGAACATCAATAGAGATCTTATTATTCTTTTTAGCATTCAATTGCTCCACAAGCATTTTATATTCTCCTTCCAGTGGTCTGGATAATCCGGTTCCAAAAAGGGCATCAATAATGATTGTTTTATCATCAAAATTGTACTGTTCAATTTGATCAAATTTCCTTACGGATATTCCTGACATATCCCGAAGTCTTTTCAGATTCACCGAAGCATCTTCTGAAAATTTCCCTTTTGGATCTCCTACAAATACATCTACATCAAAACCTTTCAGATAAAGAATCCTTGCTACTGCTAAGCCATCACCGCCATTGTTTCCGTTGCCGCAAAATATCACCAGCTTTTTATGATTTTTACAGTGTTCTGAAATCCAGTGCGCCACTGCCATTGAAGCTCTTTCCATCAATTGAATAGAAGAAACCGGCTCATGGGCAATCGTAAACTGATCCCAGTTTCGTATCTGTTCTGCAGTAAAAATTTTCATAGGTAAATCTAACTTTTAAGCAAATTACAAAAGATTTTTCATTATGATGCCACGTCAATAACAAAAATAAAGAGACCTCATTAATGAAATAAAGGATCTGTAAAAAGCTGAAATATTCATTAAAACAAATTCTATAAATTCATCATAAAATTCAATATTTTGGGAATAAAAAACTATAAAAAGTAGTGTTTTTTACATTTTTAAATTATATTTTTGTGTATATACTAATTAAAAAAATATAAATTATGGGATTTGTTAAAGAATTTAAAGAGTTTGCCTTTAAGGGTAATGTTCTCGATCTGGCTGTCGGTGTAATCATTGGTGCAGCATTTGGTAAAATTGTTTCGTCATTGGTGGAAGACGTAATCACTCCTCTGATCTTAAATCCGGCATTGAAAGCAGCTGGTGCAGAAAACATTGCAAAACTGACATGGAATGGTGTTGCTTACGGAAACTTCCTTTCAGCAGTAATCAGTTTCCTTTGTATTGCTATGGTTCTTTTCTGGATCATCAAACTGGCTAATAAAGTGAACAAAAAAGAGGAAGCTGCTCCTGCAGGCCCTACAGAAGATCAAAAATTACTGACAGAGATCAGAGATTTATTGAAAAGCAAAAATATATAATCTGATAACAGTTTAAACATAAAAAGCACCTCCTGGAGGTGCTTTTACTGTATTATATTATATCATTTCAAATTATTGAATCTGTAAGATACTTGAAATCTGCTCTGCCAGAGAAAGCCCGATTCTGTCCTGAGCTTCAAGAGTAGAGGCTCCTGTATGAGGAGTAAGCGAAATTTTAGGGTGATTAAGAATTGCCTTAGAAGGTGTTGGCTCATTAATGAAAACATCTAATCCTGCAAATCTTACTTTACCTGAATCCAAAGCCTCAATCAAAGCGGTTTCATCGATAACTCCTCCTCTGGAACAGTTGACAACAGCCACTCCTTCCTTCATCATTTCAAACTCATTCTGGCCAATCATATACCCATCTTTCTGAGCCGGAACGTGTAAAGTAATAAAGTCTGAATGTTTCAGCACTTCCTGTAACGGTTCGGTTTCGATATCAACATTGATAAACTGATTGTTGTAAAATTTCACTTTAATGCTTGCTTTTCCTACATTATTATCAGCAGCTACCACTCTCATTCCAAGACCTAATGCAATTCTTGCTACTTCCTGCCCGATTCTTCCCATACCTACGATACCAATGGTCTTTCCTCTCAGTTCAATACCGGCAGCATATGCTTTTTTAAGGCTTCCAAATTCAGTATCTCCTACCAAAGGCATTTTTCTGTTGGAATCCTGAAGAAATCTTGCTCCGGAAAATAAGTGAGCGAAAACAAGTTCTGCTACAGATTCTGAAGAAGCTGAAGGGGTATTGATCACATGAATTCCTTTTTCTCTCGCATAATCTACATCAATATTATCCATACCTACTCCACCTCTACCAATAATGTCGATGGACGGGCATCCGTCAATAATATCTTTTCTTACCTGTGTAGCACTTCTTACCAACAGGGTTCGAATCTTATGTTCATTAATATAATCTACCAAAAACTCCTGTGGAACTTTTGTAGTAATCACTTCAAAGCCTTTTTCTGTCAATGCATCTATTCCAGATTGATCCAGGCCGTCGTTTGCTAAAACTTTCATAAAATATCAAGTATATTAAAAAATGAAAGATTTAAAAATTAAAGGAACATGTTCACATTTAATTTTTAAATCTTTGAATTATATTTTTATTCTCCGTCTTCTTTGAATACTTCAATGGTTACTTGTTTTTCAACCAAATCCGTAAATCTGCCTTTATATCTTGTAGCTCTTACCAGGTGGTTGTCTATCCAGTGATAATTTCCTCCTCTTGGTTTTCCGCAAAGCACGCTGTGGTATTTGAAACCATGCTTATCCAGCCAGTCGATCGTAATTTGTTTTAGATTTTCGGTTCTTGAAGTAAAAAAGCAGATCTGGTGCCCTTCATCATACCATTTGTTAATAGTTTCCAGTGCATCAGGATAGGGTTCGCAGGTAACCATCCTTTCCGGTTCTTCGTTGGGAACGTCATCAGTAATGGTTCCGTCGATATCTATTAAGTAATTTTTTATTCCATCCTTTAGAATAGGACTAATGTGTTCAATGTATTCTAATTCCATTACTAAATATTAAAAAACAAAGTTAGCGTTTTTACAAGTATCAGACCTATGAATCTTCATTAATGTTAATATTTTACTACAAAAACTATTATTTAAAGAATAATATTAATATTTTATTAATCATTTTGATACAAATGGTTAAAATTTTTCATCCAGCCTTTTATCTTTAAACAAATAAATCTAACAATATAAAGAAAGTCAGCTAACGAATTTGTAAATTTACTTCGAAGCCTTCACTACTTCCTTCTCCTCATTAACGGTATTATAAAAAGCATGATGTTTATCTAAAAATTTCCAAAATACATTTATTACTCTTACATTTGTAGGAATGGAAGAATTTGTCGTTTTAGTAAATCCTGAAGATGAAGTTTTAGGGCTGATGGAGAAACAGCAGGCTCACATCAATGGCTTGTTGCACCGTGCTTTTTCTGTATTTCTGTTCAACAGTAAAGGAGAAATGCTTCTTCAGAAAAGGGCATCAGGAAAATATCATTCTCCCAATCAATGGACCAATGCAGTATGCTCACACCCGAGAGAAGGGGAAACTTATAAAGAAGGAGCAGTACGCAGACTGAAGGAAGAATTGGGGATAGAGGCAGAACTTTCAGAAAAATTCAATTTTATTTACAAAGCAGATGTGGGTGGTGGTCTTTGGGAACACGAGCTGGATCATGTATTTGTAGGAAATCACGAAGCAGATTTCAATCTGAATAAAGATGAAGTGGAAGAAGTAAGATTTATTACTCCGGAAGATCTGGATAAAGAAATTGCTGAGACTCCTGAAAATTTTACAGAATGGTTCAAAATCATTCTGGAAGAATATAAACACCATTTCTAATGATAAAAAAAATCTTATTTTCCGTAGCCGTTTTCACGGGAAGTTTATTTTTCGCGCAGAAAGCAAAAGTATATGAAAGCCCCAACTATTCTATTAATGTGCCTGAAGGGTGGAAGTCTACTAATGACAGTGAGATTGTGAATATTTTTCCAACAAGTGAAATTGGAGCGATCACGATTTCCGAGTACCACGGACTGGAACTTCCGAAAGAGCAAATGAAAAAATTTGTTCTGGATCTTAATAAATCTACCGATCCGGAAAATAAAGTAAAAGAAAGCAGAAGCAAAAAAGGATATACAGAATATTTCTACGAATATTTTGATGAAAAAGGAAAGCTGTATTGGATTACCAAAGCTTTCCAAAAAGATAAAGATCTGTATCTGATTACGATCAACTGCGGTCAGAAATTCTGGAACGGAAATTATATGACTCAATTCAATGAGGCTTTTAACAGTTTTAAAATAAAGAAATAAGAAATAAAAATTAAATATGAAGAAAACAGCCTTGTACGACAAACATGTTTCTTTGGGAGCGAAGATCGTACCTTTCGCAGGTTTTGAAATGCCTGTTCAATATTCAGGGGTTACAGAAGAACATTTTGCCGTAAGAGAAAAAGCAGGATTATTTGATGTTTCCCACATGGGACAGTTTTTCATCGAAGGACCAGGTTCAAAAGATCTTTTACAGTTTGTAACTACGAATAATGTAGATGCGCTTGAAAACGGAAAAGCTCAGTATTCTTGTCTTCCTAACGAAAACGGAGGAATTGTAGATGACCTTATCGTTTACAAAATGGAAGATGACAAATATTTTGTAGTAGTAAACGCTTCTAACATCGACAAAGACTGGAATCATATTTCAAAATACAATACTTTCGGGGCTAAAATGACCAATGCTTCTGATGAAATGTCTTTATTGGCAGTTCAGGGACCAAAAGCTACTGAAATTCTTCAAAAACTTACGGAAGTAAACCTTTCAGAAATTCCTTACTACCATTTCACTGTAGGAAGTGCTGCAGGAGAAAATAATGTGATCATTTCAAACACAGGATATACAGGAAGCGGAGGTTTTGAAATCTATTTCAACAACGGAAGTGCTGAAAAACTTTGGGATGCCGTAATGGAAGCTGGTAAAGAAGAAGGAATTATTCCTTGCGGATTGGCTGCCAGAGATACTTTGAGATTAGAAAAAGGATTCTGCCTTTACGGAAATGATATCGATGATACTACTTCTCCTATTGAAGCTGGTTTAGGATGGATTACTAAATTTGATAAAGACTTCGTTTCTAAAGATGTTTTCGCAAAACAGAAAGAAGAAGGAGTTGGAAGAAAATTAGTTGGTTTCGAATTGACAGACAAAGGAGTTCCAAGACACGATTATCCTGTAGTAGATGCTGAAGGAAATGTGATTGGAAAAGTAACTTCCGGAACACAGTCTCCAATGAAGAAAGTAGGTTTAGGTCTTGCGTATGTAGACAAACCTCACTTCAAATTAGGGTCTGAAATCTTTATTCAGGTAAGAAACAAGAACATTCCTGCAAAAGTGGTAAAAGCTCCTTTTGTATAATTGTAAAAAATAGCAAAAAGAGAAGAGGCTGTGAACAACTCACAGCCTCTTTTTTGTTTAAAGACAGATACAGCATATTTTTCTGTCGGGAGAGCAAACATCACCTACTCCGGGTGTATTGGAAATCACTCCGCCTGCACCCCCACATAATCTATTACAGTTAACCGGAAGAATATTACCTCCTCCATTAATTTCCTTTAAGGCTGATCTGTTAAGATTCTTTGTTTTTGAAAAGTTTGTTTTCATGATGTAATTTTTGGTGATCATAAATATAGTCATAAATCACAACAAAACACTAAAAATCAACAACTTAAAATACACTCCAAAATAAAAATAATCGGCTTAACAATAGAAATCATTAAGCCGGATAAATTAACTCGTTAAAGTTTTATTTATTCATGTACACCAAAGAACTTATGCAATTCTTCAACGTTCTTCTTATCATTTCCTACAAAAATCTCTTTATCCGTAATAAAAACAGGCCTTTTCAGGAAAGTATAATGATCCAGCAGCAATTCTTTAAAATCTTTTTCGGTTAAAGACTTCACATCCAGCCCTCTCAGTTTGATCTGAGTAGATTTTTTACTGAACAATGCTTCGTATGATTTTGTTTTTTTATACATTTCCGCCAATTCTTCTTTCGTAATCGGCTCTTTTTTAATTTCGCGAAGTTCCCAGTCTGTAAGGTCAAATTGGGCTAAAATTTTTCTGCAGGTATCACAGGTGTTGAGATAAAATACTTTCTTCATTACTGTTTCTAAATCTGTTATGGGTTAAAATTCTCTTTCATTGAAAGTTTCGTCTTTCAAAAGTAGGATTTAATCTAAAACTTTGGAAATTATTAAATAACTTTATTCAAATTTTATAAAGATGCAGAACAAGCCTATTACTTTTCAGTTTATTTCGGAGCCTTCAGATGTTAATTACGGAGGAAATGTACATGGAGGAAGTGTTATGAAATGGATTGACCAGGCCGGTTATGCATGTGCGACAACCTGGAGTGGTAATTATTCCGTCACGGTGTATGTGGGTGGAATCCGTTTTTACGATCCAATTAAAATCGGTGAAGTGGTAAAAGTAGATGCACAGGTGATCTATACCGGAACATCCAGCATGCATATTGCCATCAATGTCTTTTCCCGAAACCTGAAACAGCCGAATTTTGAGAAAAAAACCCACTGTATTATTGTTTTTGTGGCGGTAGACGAAAATGGAAAAAAACTTCCTGTACCGAAATGGATCCCGGAAACAGAGGAGGAAAAGCAGCAGGAAATTTACGCTAAACGCCTGATGGAGCTGAGAACGCAGATTGAGGATGAGATGAAACCGTTTTTGTAAGGGATGCGAGATTCGGGTTGCTAGGTGCTAGTTGCTAGTTATTTTAGTTATTGGTTACTAGTAACCTTAATCTCTAAACCTTGAACTTTAAACTCTCAACTCCTCCCACTCTCAAACTCAAAACCAGGAAATCCTAAATTAACATAACCAGCAACTAAAATAACCTGAACCCGCAACAAAAAACAACCAGCAACCAATAGTTTATTTTTGAAAAACAAATTCTTCTTTCTATATTTGCAGTATCAAAAGGAAATGGTGTTCTTCCTTACCCAACCGCTTTTCAAAAGCTGATGACGCCTGATTAAAAGATTATTAACAAATAACTAATCAGGATTATCATGTCAAAAAGTCAAAGAACACTAGGTAAAAAAGCAGTTTTTCATATTCATTTTTCTTCAGAAAATTTCCGGCTCTACCTTATATTTTAAAATGGTTGTGTATCAGTATTATTATTGGAGCTTTGGTAGGAACGGCTTCTGCTGGATTTCTTCAATCTTTAGAATGGGCAACGAACTTCAGAGAAAATCATCTCTGGCTGATTGCATTGCTGCCGGTGGCTGGATTCCTGATAGGAATTCTTTATTATTATTTTGGAAAAGATGTGGAAGCAGGAAATAACCTGTTGATTGATACGATTCATGAACCCAAGGGAATTATTCCGTTTAAGATGGCTCCTTTTGTATATCTGGGAACAATTGTCACTCATTTTTTCGGAGGTTCAGCAGGTCGTGAAGGAACAGCACTTCAAATGGCAGGAGCTATCGCCGATCAGCTAACGAAACCTTTTAAACTCGACAGAAATGACAGAAAAATATTGATTATTTCAGCAATTGCTGCGGGATTTGGTTCTGTTTTCGGAACTCCACTGGCCGGAGCTGTTTTTGGTCTTGAGGTTTTTCTGATGGGAAGAATCCGTTATAATGCCATCTTTCCCGCGTTTGCTTCTGCTGTTCTGGCAGACTGGGCTACCAATCTCTGGAATGTAAAACATACCCATTATCATATTGATTTCATTCCAAAACTTGAATTTCTCCCCATTCTATACAGTATTCTGGCAGGTATTGCCTTTGGAATCTGTGCAGCTGCTTTCAGCAAGATTATCCATTGGATGGGTTCTCTTTTTAAATCAAAAATCAAATATCCTCCACTCCGTCCTGTTGTAGGAGGAATTATTGTTGCGTTGGCAGTTTTTGCGATGGGAACAACCCGATACATCGGATTGGGTGTGTCCGTGATTCTAGAATCTTTTGATAAACAGCTTCCCCTGTATGATTTTGTTTTAAAAATGATTTTTACGATTGTTACGCTTTCAGCAGGATTCAAAGGTGGGGAGGTTACTCCTTTGTTCTTTATCGGGGCTACTTTAGGGAGTGCTTTGTCGCTTTTTATTCCATTACCTTTTGGATTATTGGCTGGAATGGGATTTGTAGCCGTATTTGCCGGAGCAACCAATACTCCTTTAGCCTGTATGCTGATGGGAATTGAATTATTCGGAGCAGAATGTGGTGTATATGTGGCTATTGCGTGCGTTGTATCTTATCTTCTTTCCGGCCACAACAGTATTTATACAAAACAGAAAATCGGAGAAGCGAAAAACAGAAGATTTGAGAGCCAGCAGGACAGATCTATTTCGGATTTTTTATAGGGGATACGAGATTCGGGGTTCGGGTTGCAGGTTACGAGTTATCTTCGTTGCGGGTTACGAGTTGCAAGTTATATGCCCACAACATTAAACTCTGAACCTTAAACTTTAAACTCTCAAACCCTCCCACTCTCAAACTCAAAACCTCAAAACCTGCAACTCGCAACTCGTATCCCATCATCCTCAAATTCTAAAACTCTCCCACACTCAAACTCACCAACTCCCTTTCACCATTTCCAACTATAATTCGTAATTTTACCCCATGTTCGATTACAGATTAAAAGTTTTCCATACGGTAGCTACCCGATTAAGCTTCACTAAAGCTTCAGAAGAGCTTCACATTTCCCAGCCTGCTGTCACCAAACACATTAAAGAAATTGAAACACAGATAGGTGCCAAATTATTTGACCGTAAAGGAACTTCTATCCAATTGACCCAAAGTGGAAAGATTCTTTTTGAACATGCTGAGAAGATCAGAAATATCTACCGTGATATGGAATTTGAGATTAACCAGATCAGTCAGCAGCATAAAGGAAAACTGATTATCGGGGCAAGTACCACTGTTGCACAGTATATTTTACCGGAAATTTTGGCCAAATTCAATTCTTATTATAAAGACATTAAGATTGAGCTTCTTACAGGAAATACAGAAACCATCTCAACTCTTTTAAAAGAAGAAAAAATTGATCTGGGGATCATTGAAGGAGAATCGCAGTCTTCCTATTTTGAATATAAAACGTTTAAGCCGGATGAAATTGTTCTGACTGCAAAATCAGATCACCCGCTGGCTCATAAAACATTAAATTTGAAAGATCTTTATCAACTGGATTTGATCTTCAGAGAGCAAGGCTCAGGAACATTGGAATTTATCCAAAACAGGCTTAAAGAAAAGGAAATTAATATCCATGAACTGAATACGGTCATGCAGCTGGGAAGCAGTGAAAGTATTAAAAATTACCTTCTCCACTCAGAATGTATGGCATTTCTTTCTATCAGTACCATCCTGAATGAGCTTAAAAATAATGTATTGACCGTTATTGATGTTAAAAATTTCAGTATTGAAAGAGATTTTCATTTTATTCTGCCTAAAGGGGAACAATCTGAACTGATAAAACTCTTCTTAAGATTTGCTGAATGACAACCAATAAGCAATAAGCAATAAGCAATAAGCAATAAGCAATAAGCAATAAGCAATAAGCAATAAGCAATAAGCAATAAGCAATAAGCAATAAGCAATAAGCAAAGATATAACTTTTGGTTATTCGATATAACAAAATACAATTTACTTTGTAATAGTATTTTCCGGAATTTTGATGCAGATTTTAAAAGTTCGCATTATGAAAGATTTCATTCAAAATGAAATGACACGGAAAGTATTTTTTATTGCGTTAGCTGTTTTGTGCCTTACCCCCTTTATATCTTCGCCTATAGCCCTTATTTTAGGATTTTTTCTTGCTATTTTGATAGGAAATCCTTTTGAAAAGCATCTTCATCACTATATTCATTTACTGCTGCAGATTTCAATTGTTGGGCTGGGATTCGGGCTAAAACTGGATGAAGCGCTTCATGCCGGAAAAACGGGTTTGATGTTAACAGTTGTAAGTATTGTTACAGTAATGGTTTTAGGATATTTTCTTGGGAAGGTATTTAAACTGGAAAGACCTTTATCTTATCTTCTTTCTGCGGGAACCGCTATCTGCGGTGGAAGTGCCATTGCAGCCGTCTCTCCTATTATTAAGCCCAGCACAAAGCAGATTTCTCTTGCATTGGCCATTGTATTTACACTCAATTCTATTGCATTGTTTGTTTACCCTGCTATTGGACATCTTCTGAACCTTTCACAAGAACAGTTTGGGCTCTGGTGTGCTGTGGGAATTCACGATACAAGTTCTGTAGTAGGTGCTGCCGGCAAATATGGAGATGAAGCCTTAAAAACAGCAACTACCGTGAAATTGGCGCGTGCTTTATGGATTATCCCTGTTTCATTGATCACCATGTTCATTTTTAAAAGTAAAGATTCTAAAATAAAAATTCCGTGGTTTATTGGTTATTTTATTGTTGCAATCTTATTAAATACGTATTTCCCCATTCTTGAAAGTTTCAGTACTGCAATCACTGTTTTAGCAAAATCCGGCCTGAATCTGACTTTATTTTTCATCGGTTCTACGCTTTCTATTCAGACGATGAAGTCTATTGGATTAAAACCTTTAGCTATGGCAATTATCCTATGGGTAACAATAAGTGTTGGCAGTCTTCTTTACATTATCTATTAAAAAGAGCAGAACCCTTTTGAAATCAAAAGGGTTCTGCATATTAAATGTGGAAATGTTTATTTCTAATTGAAATAATTTTCTTTAGATTGCGGCTTCACCACAAGTATATACCTGCGGGCAACCGATATACTGTACACAATACCAAGGTCCTGTTACAGCACCTGAACAGCTGCATCCGCAAAGAGACAGATCCGGCTTACCGCTTACTCCTCCTGTAATATTTTTCAAGTCTTGTTTTCTCAGTTTTTTAGCGTTTTTCATAATGTTAATGTGATTTAGTTTTGATTAAAAATATAGTTTTAGTTACGTTCCAAAGTTAAACAAATATTAAATACTCGCAACAAAAATCAAAACAAAAATTAATAATTTATTGATTATAACTTCATTATTGTATTCAAAACGAGGAATACCAGCGTATTATTTATTAAACAATTTAATTTACTCTGTAAATTCAAGATCTCTGTCATGCGTTTCTGAAATGGTAAGCGAGGAATAAAATGCAAGCCCGAATACCACCACTCCTACAATGGCTGCACTTTCCACTACCGGAAAATGGCCTTTAAGAGAATCAAACGCAAATATCATCACCGGTACCAATCCTCTTACCATATTGGGAACAGTAGTGGTTGCGGTATTTCTGATATTTGTTCCAAATTGTTCAGCTGCCAGCGTTACAAACATAGCCCAATATCCAGTTCCAAAGCCCAGCCATACGCAAAACAGGTAATATTTTGTTTCTGTATTTGTATTACCAAATAACATTATTGCTACTCCGATCAGGGTAAAAATCAGCATATAAAAAATGGCCATTTTACGTGATTTTAAAGCATGAGAGATAAATCCGCTCAATAAATCACCGACAGAAATTCCTATATACGCCCACATAATTGCTTTTCCGGGGTTAAGGTCTTTTATTCCCATTTCAGGAGCAAACTGATTGGCTAAAACAGCCAGAATCCCGATACAGTACCAGGTAGGCAATCCTACAGCAATGCATTTTAAATATCTTATCAATCGGTCTTTATTCGTGAAAAAGGATAGAAAATTTCCTTTTGAGACATTTTTATGGACAATATTCTTATAAATTCCGGATTCGGATACACTAATTCTCAGCAGCAACAACAGGATTCCCATTACTCCCCCGATAATATAAGAGATATTCCATCCTCCGGCCAGTTCTACGGTAAGCTGAGCCACAACAGCTCCCATTAATCCAAAACCAGCAACTACTGAGGTTCCGATGGCTCTTAAGCTCTTCGGAAGACTTTCAGAAACCAGTGTAATTCCTGCTCCCAGCTCTCCGGCTAGCCCAATACCCGCAATAAACCTCAAACCGGCATATTGATACACCAAATGCTCTTTAGGGAAATAAGGAAGAAAACCACAGGCAATGTTGGCCAAGGAGTATACCAGAATAGAACCGAACAAAACGGAAAGTCTTCCTTTTTTATCACCAAAAATCCCCCAGAAAACCCCTCCAACAAGAAGTCCTACCATCTGGCAGTTCAGAATAAAGGTTCCGTCTGCATCAGGATTCAAACCTAATGCCTTTAAACTTGGAATTCTAACGATACCGAATAAAAGAAGGTCATAGATATCTACAAAATAGCCTAGGGCAGAAATAATAACGGGAATAGAGAAAATGTACTTCAGTTTTGAAGACAGGGACAGTTCTTGCATTTTTAAGTTTTGATAAAAATAAAAAACCTTTCAATTTCTTGAAAGGTTTTTATTAAATATCTTTTTCTGATTATTATCTGGCAATATTCACAGCTCTCGTTTCTCTGATTACTGTTACTTTTACCTGCCCTGGATACGTCAGTTCATTTTGAATTTTCTCTGAGATATCGTAAGAAAGTTGAGAAGCTACTTCATCGTTTACTTTTCCGCTCTCTACCATTACCCTCAGTTCTCTACCTGCCTGAATTGCATAAGCGCTTGATACTCCATCGAAGCTTAATGCTGCAGATTCAAGATCTTTCAATCTCTGGATGTAAGATTCCAATACCTGTCTTCTTGCTCCTGGTCTTGCTCCTGAGATGGCATCGGCTACCTGAATGATCGGAGACAATAAAGACTTCATTTCAATTTCATCGTGGTGAGCTCCGATAGCGTTTACTACTTCAGGGTTTTCACCATATTTCTCAGCCCACTGCATTCCTAGAAGCGCGTGTGGAAGTTCTGATTCCTGCTCAGGCACTTTACCGATATCGTGTAAAAGACCTGCTCTTTTTGCTAATTTTACGTTTAATCCTAACTCAGCAGCCATGGTTGCAGCAATGTTTGCTACTTCTCTTGAGTGCTGTAGTAGGTTTTGTCCGTAAGAAGAACGGTATTTCATTCTACCTACGATTTTGATCAATTCCGGGTGTAATCCGTGGATTCCTAAATCAATGATGGTTCTCTTACCCACTTCAATGATTTCCTCTTCGATCTGTTTTCTTGTTTTTTCTACAACCTCTTCAATTCTCGCCGGGTGAATTCTACCATCAGTTACCAATCTGTGAAGGGATAGTCTTGCAATCTCTCTTCTTACCGGGTCAAAGCATGAAAGAAGAATGGCTTCCGGAGTATCATCAACGATGATTTCTACGCCTGTTACGGCTTCTAAAGCACGGATATTTCTACCTTCTCTACCGATAATTCTACCTTTTACTTCATCAGATTCAATATTGAAAACCGATACTGAGTTTTCGATAGCCTGTTCGGTTCCGATTCTCTGAATGGTTTGGATAACGATTTTTCTCGCTTCGTTTTTGGCATTCATCTGAGCTTCTTCCATGATGCTCTGAACGTGTGCCTGTGCTCTTGTTTTAGCTTCAGCTCTCATGGTTTCTACCAATTCTGCTTTAGCTTCATCAGCTGTATAATTAGAGATTTTTTCAAGTATTTCTACTTTCTTAGCGTTAGCTGTATCTAATTCCTGTTGTTTTCTTTCAAGAATTTCGGTCTTCTTAGCGTAGTCTCCAATCTGCTTATCCAGATCTTTTTCAAGTTTTCCGGTCTTGCTAAGTTCGTCATTCAGCTTATGCTCTTTGTCTTTCGTTCTCTTTTCAACTTCCTGCATTTTCTTTTCACGGGACTGAATGTCTGCATCATGCTGAGATTTCAGTTCCAGAAACTTTTCTTTTGCCTGAAGGTTTTTTTCTTTCTTTATGGATTCAGCCTGTACGTTAGCTTTTTCTATAAGGTTTTCGGCGTTTTTCTTAGCATCATCTATGATGAATTTTGCTTTAGTATTCAGAGAACTTCTGGAAAAAAACATTCCCACGACAGCTCCAATTACTAAACAAACAACACCGACTATAACTTCTATCATAATTTATATTGAGTTTTAATTGTATTCATATCCTTGTTTAATAAAAAAAGCCCACAATAATCCAGAGATTGAGAGTAAACTCCTAATCAACACGATTTGAACTGATTTCCACTGTCTGTAATCCGGAAATCCGGCACGCCATTCGATGGACATTTGTTCGGTAATTGTTTAGCGTTGAGTTTACCTTTAATGTGTTAGAATTATTGTAGGCAGTAATTTTTCAGGAAAAAAATCTATTTCCCGATTTCATTCAACGACTGATTAATCTGCGTTAACCTTTCGTTGGTAGAATTAATATTTTTTTCGTAGTTCAGAGAAACTACTTCTGCATTGGTTCCCAGTTTCAGGGCACACATTGCCAAAGCATCCTGTTTATCTCTTACATCGAAGTTCTGTTCAAAATCTTTAATCATATTCTCGATCTGCTTCCCTACTTTACGCAAAGTTTCTTCCTCTGCTGCCGGTACGTTCAGCGGATATACTCTTCCTGCAATGTTGACGGTTATTCTCCTTATCTCCATTATAATCCACTGTTTTGAAGCTGAGCAATACAGAAATCAATTTCTTTCACCAATCTGTTGATATGGTTTTTCATTAATCTATTGTGTTCAGGATTTCCTGATATTGCTGAATAAAGTTTTATATTTTTTTGTTCTTCTGCTAATACCTGATTCTTTCTTCTTTCCTCATCATACTTCTTCTTCAGTTCTTCATGCTCAATATTTAATTCTTTTAAATTTTCCGTAAGATTTTTATAGTTCTTTTGCAGAGTCGAAATCTTTCTCTCTAATTCTGAAAAATTGTTTTCTAAATCTTGAAGCATTTCAGGTTTGTATATTCTAACTAAAAGCAAAAATAAAAAAATAATAACACTAACAAAAATAAAACACTCTATATTTTGATATAACAATAAAAAAGGAGGCGCTAATGCACCTCCTGTCTATTTTTGAATGAAATATTTTTTATTCAAATTTCAGAACAAACATTACGGCTCTTGTCTGCAGTGTAGAGATGGCAGACGACCAGTAAGGAGGTGTAGTAGCATTATCAGCTACTTTCTCGTTGTTCATGAAGAATGTTCCTCTTACAGCAGGAGTCAGTTTAAACTTATTGAAATAAAACTGAATTCCCATTTCTGCAGACCATGCGAAGTTGTGCGTTGTAGATCTGTAGATTCCCTGCATGTTATCATCTGTAGAAGTTGCATTAGACTGAAGGTTTACTACATAGTTCACCCCCGCTGCAACGTAAGGCCTTGAATTGTACCATCTCTGACCGTGAAGTTCCAAAAGTACCGGAATATCAATCAAAGTAGATTTAATTTCTCTTACTCTATCCTTTTCCTGTAAAGGGATTGGCATAAAAGGAGGATTGGTAAGAGACCCGCCTGCATAAATGTCATTGGATTGAGTATTAAAAGTCAACTGTCTTTGTGCAAACTGTAAACCTGGTTCTATTCTTACGTCAAGATAGTCATTCAGTCTCCATTTTGCAATAAGCCCGGCACCGAAACTATAACTTTCCTTAGAGGTAACAAGGTTTTCATTATCATTCATCCCGTATTTCGGATGCAAAACAATGCGGTAATCCAGTCTGTTCCCGTTCAAATAAAACCCCCAACTGAATTTCTGCTCGTCGAAATCTTCCAACTTATCCATTCTGTTTCGGGTTCTGAATTGCGCGTTAGCAAAAACGGCAACATTTACTGAGGTTAAAACCAGTGCTTTTAATAGAAATTTATTCATAGGTTACTTTGTTGCTTTATAAATTGTGGCTATACCTAAACTTAATTTTTTATATTCAACTTTCTTAAATCCCGTATCTAAAAGAATTTGTTTCATCTTCTCCCCGAAAGGAAAAGCATTTACAGAATCCGGAAGGTATGTATACGCCCTATTATCCTTAGAAACCAATCTGCCGATGGCAGGCAATATATTTTTGAAATAAAACATATAAAATGGCCCCATGAAACCCTCAACCTTTGAAAACTCCAGTATATAAACACTTTTGTTATCTTTAACTACTCTTCTTAACTCTGCCAAACCTTTGGTAAGGTTTTCAAAATTCCTTACTCCAAATGCAACGGAAACAGCATCAAATCTATTGTCCTCGAAAGGTAAATTTTCTGCATCTCCTTTTTGCATGGAAATTTTGCCGTCTAATTTAAGTTTTTTTATTTTAATAACGCCAACATTCAGCATTTGTTGTGATAAATCTAATCCAACTACTTTAGAACCGGTACCTTTTTCAATGGTAATTGCCAGATCTCCCGTTCCTGTAGCCACATCCAGCACTTCCTGCGGATTATCATTTTTCATCCATTTTACCAGTTTATTTCTCCACAGAATGTCAATTTTCATGGATAAAACACGGTTCAGAAGGTCATACTTCGGTGCAATATTGTCGAACATATCCTCTACCTGGCTTTTTTTGTAGCCTCTGAATTGTAGGGAGTAACTTTGGTGATATCTTTTGTCAAAACTTAAAACTTGTAATATTCTTTATAATAATTTAGGTAATCCTGCTTTCTGAAGATTTTAGATCGTGATTCCACTTGCTGGATATTCTTGATCACTTTATCATAGTCTTCATCTACATTGTAATAAAAATCTTCTGTGTAAAGCTTATTGAAGCGTTTCGCTCCTCCGTAATAGTCCTTTCCGTCAATAACGGTTTTATCAAGTGCCGACAGCAACGAATCTTTTTTAAGATTGTATCCGTAATACTGATCATTCACATAATAATCCTGATGGGTAATATTAATCAGACCACGAAGTTTATTCACTTCAAATGCTGAATCGTAAAGCATTTTTTTGTTCTGATCGAAAACCTGAATAGAGTTTTTCCCTTTATTCAAATCCACATGCACATACTGCCCCGCTGAAATAATACCTTCAGATCCGTTATTGATCTTGAAATAATACGTATTCGGGGTAGGATTATCTACCACATAATAATTCTTCTTGGCTAAAAAAAGGAAGTAGATCCCAAAGGCAACGATAAACGCCACAGCTGCAATAAGTAAGCCTTTTAAGGATGAGTTGTTTTTCATAGATTGTAAAGTACAATTTTTGCAAATTTAATAATATTTTTAATTCTCTGTTATTAATATTAATTATTAACTTTGCATCTTTAAAAAAATCATATAAACGAATGCCGAATACGATCATTATTGGCTCTGGATCTTATATTCCGAACAGAGTTATTGGTAGAGATTACTTCATGAATTCCGAGTTTTATACTGAAGACGGAGTAAAGATTGAAAAGCCTGTGGAAGAGACCATTGCGAAATTTGTAGAGATTACAGAAATCGAAAACAGGAGGTTCATTGAGGATGATCTTTCCAACTCAAAAATCGGGTATGAAGCTGCAAAAATTGCTCTTGAAGATGCAAAAGTAGACGGCGAAGAATTGGATTATATCATCTATGCAAGCAATTTCGGGGAAGTTACCGAAAACGGATATGCGGATTTTATGCCAACAATGGCAGCAAGAGTAAAGAATAAGCTGGGGATCAAAAACAGAAAATGCGTAACATATGATATGGTTTTCGGTTGCCCAGGATGGGTAGAAGCTATGATTTTGGCGGATAATCTGATCAAAGCTAAAGTAGCGAAAACAATTCTTGTTATCGGAGGAGAGACTTTAAGCAGAGTAACTGATCCTTATGACAGAAACAGAATGATCTTTGCTGATGGTGCCGGAGCGGTAGTAGTAAAAGCAACTGACGAAGAAAATGTGGGAATTATTGCTCACAACACAATTTGTGACAACGGACCAGAATTGAACTATCTTGAAAACCAGCCATCTATCAATAAAGAAGCGGATCAAAAACGTCTTTACGTAAGAATGTTAGGAAGAAAGATTTATGAATATGCTCTTAAAAATGTACCGGATGCCATCAAAGATACCATTACGGATGCTGGTCTTTCTATTGAAGATATAGATAAAATCTTAATTCACCAGGCAAATGCTAAAATGGATTACGCTATGATTGAAAGACTTCACAGACTTTACGATGTGAAAGAATATGATCACGCAATCTCTCCTATGACCATTCAGGATCTTGGAAATACTTCTGTAGCAACAATTCCTACGATGTATGACATTATAATTAAAGGAAAAATGGAGGGTCAATCGTTTAAAGATAATGGTAACATTGTGATGACTTCGGTAGGTGCCGGAATGAATATCAATGCTATCGTTTATAGATTTCCTAAAAAGTAATATTTAAACAATTAAAATATAAAAGCACAGGGAAGTTTATTCTTTGTGCTTTTTTTGATCAGATATGCAAAAGAATTTTTTAATCATTGCCGGAATCTTCCTGTTTTTGGAAGTATATATTTATCAGGCTGTCAGAACGCTTACCGATAATTTCTGGATCAGAATCGGATATTGGGTAATATCACTGGTCGTATATGGAATTTTCGCCTACGAAGTCACTCATTACCAAAGGTCAGACCGAAGTATGGTAAGAGCTCAGATCATGATTTCACTGTTTTTAATCTTCATCCTTCCAAAAATTTTCGTGGTTCTGTTTTTATTAATTGATGATATCATCAGAACCGGAGGTTACCTGATTGGATTTGCCAAGCCTACGGAAAACTTTTTCCCGGAAAGAAGGAAGTTTCTAAGTCTTGTGGGGCTTGGAATGAGCGGAGTTCTTTCAGCACTATTCATTGACGGAATTACGTTTGGAAAATACAGACATAAGGTAAGAAGAGTAAGAGTGAATTTTGCCAATCTTCCGAAAAGCTTTAAAGGCTACAAAATCATCCAGATTTCAGATGTTCACAGTGGAAGTTTCTCTGATCCGGGTAAGTTACAGCACGCTATCGAACTAATCAACGAACAGAAGCCTGATCTGGTATTATTTACCGGAGACATGGTGAATAACGTCGCAGATGAGTTCAAACCTTTCATTCCTTTATTTTCAAAAATTAAAGCTAAAGACGGCAAATTGGCAGTCTTAGGAAACCATGATTATGGAGATTATGTAAACTGGGAGTCACCCGATGCTAAAAAGAAAAATCTTGACACTTTAATCGGCTATGAAAAGCAGGCCGGGTTTGATATGTTAAGAAACGAGCACAGAGTCATCGAAAAAAACGGAGAAAAATTATACATTCTGGGCGTTGAAAACTGGGGATTAAAACCATTTCCTCAATTTGGAAAAATAGATGACGCTTTAAAAGGCGTACCGGAATCTGCTACTAAAATTTTAATGAGTCACGACCCTACCCATTTTGATTATGTAGTAAAAAAGCACCCTGCCAATATCCACCTAACCCTTTCAGGACATACACACGGAATGCAGTTTGGTTTAGATCTTAAAAATGTAAAATGGTCACCAGTACAATACCGTTACCCAAAATGGGCTGATTTATACGAAAGTGAAGGAAAACTACTGTACGTAAACAGAGGATTCGGTGTATTGGGGTACCCGGGAAGAGTGGGTGTATTGCCGGAAATTACACTTTTTGAACTGAGCTAGAGGTGCGGGCTTCGGATTGCGAGTTGCTCTGATAGCGAGTTTATTTTGTTGCGGGTTGTTTTTATTCCTAGTTACCCACAACCTTAAACTCTCGAACGCTCTCACTCTCAAACTCCCTAAAACCTACAACCTAACATCTGCAACCTAAAAAATATAATCTTTCATACGGGAAGTAGCCATTTCCCTGTCATTGAGAAAAGTAATGAGGGCATCTAATTTGTCCTCCATTTTTTTGCCCGAAAACAAGCTTCGGTAGAATGGTATTTCAAAACGGTATTTCTTGAAATCCGTAAACTGCCATGTATTTAAATAGATCAGCACAAACTCTTCATTCTGCAATGTTTCCAGAACCATATTCTGATAATACTTCATCGGCAGGATCTGAAATACAAAATCATTGTAAGGAAGCTGGCTGTACGGAGAGATACTTTCCGGGACAATACTCAACCCATCTTCTTCTGTGATTACGGTATCTCTTTTGAGTCTTTTGAAGGGAAAAAGAATATTGGCATTATCAATATTGGAAACGTAATTAAATTCCATCAGCTTCAAAATTTCCTGCGAAACTTTTACATCTTTCTGACGAATTCCTCTGATCTGTTTTTCCAAAAGCTCCTGAATATTCTTCTTGGCATTTTCAATTTCTTCCGGATTGGAATCTTTATTATAAAAAGCAATTTCATGCCCTTTGGATGAAATTGCTTTTATTAAATTCTGAAGTTTTTCGGTAAGAGAAATTTCTACAAAAAACTTGACTTGATATTATGAATATCTAAAATTCTAAGAATTGCTCTGGTATTATCTTCTGTGATTTTCAATCTCTCATCAGCAGTAATCTGGGAGCCATTTTTTACTTCAGCTTCAATACACGTGATGTTAAAAGTCAATAATACCATTTAAATTAAAATTTATATAAATTCTATAAAATATTAAAAATCAGACGTTAAAGCAATTATTAATTAAAGTAAAACTTTACATTATTAATCCTTACCCAATTTCACTTTCAGATTCTTGATCATATCCTTTGTCATTTCTGAAATTCCGAAATCATAAGTCAGACCCCAGTCTTTTTTAGCTACAGAATCATCAATGGAAGCTGGCCATGAATCTGCAATTGCCTGTCTGAAATCCGGGTTATAATCAATCGTAAAATCTGGAATTTCTTTCTTGATTTCGTCTGACAATTCTTTTGGAGTAAAAGACATTCCACCCAAATTATAAGAAGAACGAACCGTCAAACTTTCTTTCGGTGCATCCATTAATTTTAAAGTTGCATTGATAGCATCATCCATGTACAACATCGGCATCCCTGTATTTTCGGAAATGAAACTTGTATACTTTCCATCTTCAATCGCTTTATAGAAAATCTCAACAGCATAGTCAGTAGTTCCACCTCCTGCTGGAGTTTTCCATGAGATCAATCCAGGATATCTGATACTTCTTACATCCACCCCATATTTATCGAAATAGTATTCGCACCACTTCTCCCCTGCCATTTTAGAGATTCCGTAAACAGTTGTTGGATTCAACACCACATCCTGCCCTACTTCATGCTTTGGAATTCCTTTTCCAAATACAGCGATAGAACTTGGCCAGAAGATCTTTTTAAGAAGCCCTTCTTTCGCCATTTCACAAAAGTGTAGCAATGGTTCAAGATTCAGTTTCCAAGCAAAAATAGGCTGCTTTTCTGATGTTCCGGATAAAAGCGAAGCCAGATGATACACTGTCGTGATATCGTAATCCTTAATCACCTGTCTTACCAATTGTGTATTGGTAACATCCATTCTTTCATAGTGTCCGGCAGAAGTAATTCCTTCCTGCCATCTGTCTAATCCTGAAGCAACCACGTTTTCAGCTCCGTGGATTTCAACAAGTCTGTTCGTAAGTTCGGTACCAATTTGTCCCAAGGCACCTGTAATCAGTATTCTTTCCGTATAGGATTCCATTTTTCAGATTTTTTAGAATTGTACAAAAGTAAAAAAACATGTCAACCATAATAAAAAAGGTGTATTTAAAAATATTCACCTGATAAACGACATGTATCTTCCATTAGACTACCTCAATCAAAGAAAAAACTAAATGCAATGATCATCAGGCTGTGATTAACTGAAAATTCAATAATTTTGTTTCAAAGAAAAACAATCATATGAAGAAGATTTTAATTGCTTCGATGCTTTTGGCAGCTCAGCTCAGCTGGGCTCAATTCACAGATATCAATATTATTAAGGAAGTACAGGTAAAGAATAAAGGTGTTGTAGTTTCTGCACATCCATTAGCCAGTGAAGCGGGAGCTAAAATCTTAAAAATGGGCGGAAATGCCTACGATGCTGTTACTGCAGCACAATATGCTCTTGCTGTAGTGTATCCGCAAGCAGGAAATATCGGAGGTGGTGGATTTTTGGTAGGTGTGAAAAGTAATGGTGAAAAATTCACGCTGGATTACAGAGAAACGGCTCCTAAAAAGGCTTCCAGAGATATGTATATTGATAAAAAAGGAAAAGCAGATACCGATCTTTCTCAAAACGGAAGACTGGCAGTAGGAATACCAGGAAGTGTGGCCGGATTCTTTGCTACCCTGAAATACTGCAAACTTCCTATGGAAAAGATTATTCAGCCTGCTATTGATCTTGCTGAAAAAGGATTTGCCATTACAGATAAAGAAGCAGAAATGCTGAATAATCAAAGAGAAAAATTCCAGAAACATAATAAATCTTCAATCATTTTTGTAAAAGATACTCCATGGAAAGCCGGAGATCTGTTAATTCAAAAAGACCTGGCTGAGACTTTAAACTGATTCAAAAATTGGGAGCAAAAGGTTTTTATGAAGGAAAAACAGCTGATCTCTTGGTTGCAGAAATGAAAAGAGGTAACGGAATTATTACCCTGGAAGATCTTAAAAATTATAAAGTTGCCGAAAGAAAAGCACTGGAATTTGATTATAAAGGAAATAATGTTGTTACCATGCCTTTACCTTCAAGTGGCGGAGTTCTTCTTGCCCAAATGCTAAGAATGGCAAGTTTTGAAAATCTTGAAAAATACCAGCAAAACTCTACAAAAGCTGTCCAGATCATGACGGAAGCAGAGCGAAGAGCTTATGCAGACAGAGCAGAATATATGGGCGATCCTGATTTTATTCAGGATAAAACCTCTTACCTGATCTCTGATGACTATCTGAAAGGAAGGTGGAAAAGCTTCAGTTTTGATAAAGCTACACCCAGTGCAGAAGTGGGTAAAATCATAGAACAACCTAAAGAATCTATGCAGACTACTCATATTTCCGTATTGGATAAAGATGGAAATGCTGCTTCTGTAACCACTACTCTTAATGGATATTACGGAAGCAAAGTTCTGGTTTCAGGAGCGGGATTCTTTTTAAATAATGAAATGGATGATTTCTCTATCAAGCCTGGTGTACCGAATATGTTTGGAGCTGTAGGAGGAGAAGCCAATTCAATACAGCCGAATAAGAGAATGCTTTCTTCTATGACTCCAACCATTATTCTTAAGAACGGAAAACCTTTTATGGTTGTGGGAACACCTGGAGGAACTACAATCCCAACTTCAGTATACCAATCCATTGTAAATGTGGTGGATTTTAAACTGAATGCGAATATTTCCGTTAATGCGCCGAAATTTCACCACCAATGGCTACCAGAAACCATTACTGTGGAAAACAATTTCCCGGAAAGCACTATTTCTGAACTGAAAAGCAAAAATTATGTCATTGAAAAGACAAAATATATCGGAAAAACAGAAATGATTGTCATTGATGAAAAAGGAAATATCCATGCTGTAGCAGATGGCCGTGGAGATGATTCGGTAGCTGTGGAATAATTACATTTATAATCAATCAGATAAATACAGCTCCGGCTTCATTCATAAAAGGTTTTTATCTTTTATGAATGAAGCCGGAGTTTTTATATATAAGCCTTGCAAGAGATTCTTTTCAATGACTTTCGTCATGTTTTCAGATAAATTTTCTTAATTTTCGCTCTTAAAAAAACAAAACGACTGTTCTTTGAAAGCAAAAAAATACACAATCAGCTTTATTTCCAGGTGATTATAGCCATAGTTGCGGGTATTCTTCTTGGAAAATTTTACCCTGAATTGGGAGAAAAAATGAAACCTTTGGGAGACGGATTCATCAAATTGGTGAAAATGATTATCGCTCCGGTGATCTTTATTACCCTTACTTTGGGAATCGCCCATATGACCGATTTGAAAAAAGTAGGCAGAATTGCCATCAAAGCAATGATCTATTTTTTCACCTTTTCAACCCTTGCCCTCATCATCGGATTAATAGTTGGAAACCTTTTACAGCCAGGTCATGGTTTAAATATTGATCCTTCTACCCTTTCAGGTGATGTTTCACAATACCAGGCCAAAGCTCACGAATCAACGCTTACAGGTTTCATTATGAATATCATTCCTGAAACTTTATTCAGTCCGTTAGTAGGTGAAAATATTCTTCAGGTTCTTTTGGTAGCTATTTTAATGGGAGTTGCTTTGGTTTTAACAAAAGAAAAAAGCCAGAAAGTAACGGATTTTCTACAAGATCTCTCAACTCCGGTATTCAAAATTGTTCATATGCTTATGAAGCTTGCTCCCATTGGAGCTTTCGGGGCTATGGCATTTACGATCGGAAAATACGGACTTCATTCTGTATTGAACCTGATATTTCTTGTAGCCACATTTTATATTACCTCTATTCTTTTCGTTGTTCTGGTGTTGGGAGCGGTAGCATGGTATAACGGATTTAATATTTTTAAACTCCTTTTCTACCTTAAAGAAGAACTTCTTCTCGTTTTGGGTACAAGTTCTTCAGAGTCTGCTTTGCCGGGAATTATGGAAAAACTTGAAAAAGCGGGCTGCTCAAGAGCCATTGTAGGTCTTGTGGTTCCTACCGGATATTCTTTCAATCTTGACGGAACGAATATTTATATGACGCTTGCCTCGCTATTTATCGCACAAGCATTAAACATTCATCTTCCCATTGAAAAACAGCTGATGCTTCTTTTGGTGGCTATGTTAAGCTCAAAAGGTGCCGCAGGGGTTACAGGTGCTGGATTTGTTACGCTGGCAGCAACACTGGCAGTAGTTCCTGAAATTCCGATTGCTGGTATGACTTTAATTCTTGGGATTGATAAATTCATGAGTGAATGCAGAGCATTGACCAATGTAATCGGGAATTCTGTTGCCACAGTAGTGGTTGCCAACTGGGAAAAACAGCTTGATAAGAAGCAGCTTCAATATTGCCTGGATCATCCAACAGAAGTTGAGAAAAAACTTGAGGTTTAGATAGGGAGTTTGAGAGTGGGAGTGTTTGAGAGTGGGAGTGTTTGAGGGTTTTAAGGTTTAGCGTTGTGGGTTACCAGGAACAAAAACAACCCGTAACAAAATAAACTTGAAACCTTAAACCAAAATATTCAAACTCGCAGGCTGTACTTTAACATGAATGGGTGATTTTATTTTATTGAATTCACCGTCAAGATGCCAGTTTTTAGTATTTACTTTAAATGATATTTCGGAAACCGGAAGATAGGTTACATATTCATCATCTTTCAGTCTTTTGGTAAACATTCTGAAAGCAAACAGGGCAGAATAAGTAAGCGGAAACTTTTTTACTAAAACCATATCCACCAGTCCGTCACTTTTACTTGCTTTAGGAGCAATATAAGCATTGTTCCCAAACTGGCGTGTATTGGCGATATTCATCATCAGATAGCGGCCGTTGTACTGCTGGTACTCTTCATCAAAGAACTTCACTTTGATAGGTTTATAATTAAAGAATGTTTTCAGAGAAACTTTGATATAGTTTTTAAATCCACGGCTGGTTTTTTCAAACTCTTTGACTACTTTACCATCAAATCCTGTTCCTGAAACATTGATTGAAAGCCTGTCGTTCACCGTAAATGTATCAATCTTTCTGGAGTTTTTCACTTTTATTTTTTCTAAAAGTTCATCCAGATTTTTACTGAATTGTGTTTCATTGGAAAATCCGTTTCCTGATCCGGCCGGAAAAATAGCCAGAATTTTTTCTGTATTAATAAGATTTTTTGCCACAGTGGAAATAGTTCCATCTCCTCCTATGGCTACAAAGATATCCACTTCATCAAAGTGGTCTTTGATAAACTCATCAGTTCCCAGAATAGATTCTGAAACGTAATATAATGGATTTTCAACCTTATTTTTAAGCTCGTTCAAAAACGGCTGATAATTTTTTTTAGCTGAAAATGGATTGATAATAAATGCTACTTTTTTCATCAACGCAAAATAGAAAATGCTTCCTGAACTGGAAGCATTAATTTACTTAATTTTCATTCTTTCTTTAAATTCTGCATTTAAAGTCCCTTTTAAGTCTTCCCATGAAACAGGAATTGTAATATCTCCAGCGGCAAAAGCTGCAATTTCATAAGGACTGTAGTGGAAATATAGATTTTTATCGTCAAAATAGAAGTTATCTGATGCCGGAATTTTCTCTACTAACAACATTTCGGAGTTTTTCACCTCACCATCACCATCCATTGTTCCGCTGTTCATTTTATCAATATTTTTCATCAGAATGGCCTCAATCTTATTTTTAGGCATTGAAGTAATATCTTTCAGTTCTAATTTTTTGCTGTTTTTAAGATCAAAAACTCTTTCTGAAAAACCATAATTATCATGAGCACCGCCTTCATATCCGCTTCCAACATATTGTATATGCATATATCCGTTTATATTTGAAATCAGATTCATATGTGAGCTTGAATACCAATTTTGGGCATATGTGACGTCTGAGACCCAATCTTTATTATCATTTTTACTGAGTTGAAATAACTATTCTTTTCATTATCCAGATAAGCCTGAAGACCTGCTTTGGAAAAGTCTTTGATTTTTTCATTCTGAAAATAGATGCTGTCTAGGAGTTTTTTATCTTTTAACATTGGAAAAACCAGTAGTTTTGAAGTATAACTCACTTTTAAAGAATCTGTAATTTTTGTAGAATCATTAACTTTAACAGAGTCTACTACAAATTCTTGTTGTGTTTTATTTTCTATTTTTTCTGATGCCCCTCCCGTTTCATTTTTTTACAGGCAGTCATCCCTAAGAAAGAAGATAATGCTATAACAGCAATCGTATTTTTCATAATTCTAATTTTTTTTTGATAGTAAATACAAAAACCATTCAAAAGATGAATGGTTTTTGAAAAAACTTATTTTTATTGATTAAATTTTGTTCAAATTGAATAAAATTTATTTTTTAATAAGGCTGATCACCTGGTTCTCAAATTTGGAGGCTACGCCCCAGATCTGTTTAAATGCAGGATAGTATTCTTTCGGATAATCTGAGCTGCCTATTTTTGTTGTGGTAGTTACTTCCAGTTTATTTCCTTTTTGTTCTATAGAATAACTATATGATATTTCTTTATCTTCTGTAACAATCTTTTTTTCTTTAGGCATTTCCTCTATTACATATCCTTCAGGAATTTCAAGAGTTACTTTCTTAACTTTGGTAGTGGGAGATCCAAAGTCGATAGGATATTTTCTGACTTCAGCCTGATCAAACTCATTGGAACTTTTACTTAAAAACAACATTGGATTGATAATCATTTTCTTTCCTACTCTATCAATAAGGTTTGAAGAAGAGAATTTCATACTGCTTTCAAAATCTCCATTTTCCAACACTTTTGAATTGATATCCGTAAAGTCCATAGAGAAATTTTCTTTGTACTGTTTTTTATATTTTTCTGCATTGTCATCATAACTATCCTTTACATACATCGCATAAGCACCGGTATCCCTATCTGAATAAGTTCCTGAAATACTTCCGTCATCATTAATCTTGGCATTAGCTGTAAGGAAAGTATTGCTTGATTTTAAATTGGACATTTGAATCTGCAGCGTCTTTTCTTTAGTCACCAGAATTCCAAATTGATTCCAGTTTTTAAGAGGAATTTCATCAAGAGAAGACTGCTTCGAGGTTGCATCATAAATATGCAGCTGATCATTAAGATTAATAGCTGCCAATACAAAATTCATATTGGAAATATTGGGAGACACCAGATTAATTATCCCGTTTTCTACTGTAGAAATAACCAAAGGATCAGCTTTAAGCCCGGCTTCACGAAGCATCATCACTAAGAAAAGATTAATTTCTGCGGCATTTCCGACTTTAGTTTCCAACAATTTTTTGATACCATCCTCAGTGTAAACCCCTCTGTCTTTATTCCAGGTAAAAGTTTTCTGAACATAAGAAAAAATGGTATTTGCCTTTTCAAGATCGGTTTTCATTCCTGAAACTTCTGCCGGCATATTTTCTTTAGCCAGTTTTGTTCTTTTCAGTTCTCCACCAAAATCGTCACTTTCATAAAGTCTTTTCCCTATCTGATCCCATGAAGACGAATAGAGTTTAAGCTCACCAAAATTAGTAGAGTTTAGCTCCGCCCCTATTTTCGTCCTGAAGTTTCTGTCATTTCTTACAAACTTTTCAGTTTTAAAACCTTTTATATTTTCATAAGCAAATCTGTATGTTCTGTACTGAGCGCCATATAGATTTCTTTCTTCTATTTCTCTGTATTTAGGAGTCATTTCTCCTGTATAATTTAGATTATAGGACATATTAATGGGAGCGTCCAATACATATTCTGTATTCAGGGAAGGGGTATCGGATTCTATTAATACTTCCGGAATAATGAATCGGAATGGTGATACGATTTCATACTGATATTCTAAGACAGATCCGTTTTTCACACTTGGAAAAGCAAATTTGGTCAGCGTAACGTATTTATTCTCTTTACTTTTATATTGAGAACTCTTCTCTACTTTTACAGGAACTACATTTCCATTTTCAAGATTATAGGTAAAAGCCTTGAATTTACCCAAAGATTCTCTATTGGTTCCTACATTGTAAATAGGAATTTCAAGATTCAACCAGTCTTCAGCTTTATCTTTATTGTAAATTTTAACTCTGAAGTAATATCTTTTGTGAAGGTTTCCTGTATTGGCATCTATCATAAAGTAAGCTGATTTATACAAAATCTCAGCAGGAGCATTTTCATCTAATAATGATTTCACTTTAGACAGATCCGCATCATTGAATTTAGGAGGATTCAGAAACTCATACTTTTTCTGAGCATTCAGCATGATTGCATTGGCAGAACAAAGCACCAATACTATTATTTTTTTCATGGTTATATTTTAGTTATTAAGATTTTTGAATTATCCCTGTTCAGAATTTTTTTTCTGAAACTTATGTAATCGTTGTATTTTTCTTTTGGATATAATCCTTTATTAATCTGCATTTTTCTGATTACTTTTATCTCATCGTTACTTTTAACGAAACTCAACTTGTAAGATCCAAATTCTGAAGTAATATTGGAATTATCTGGTGTTTCATCAATTTTGTAACCTTGAGGAAGAATAAATGCAATTTCATATTCATCTTCATAAGACATCCCTACTTCAAAAGGAAGTTCCCGGCTTTCATCGGTTTTAAAAACAGCATCCGTAAAAATAGGGACAGATCTGAACAAAAGACTGTTTCCTGCTTTTTTAGAAAAATTATTCGTCTTAAAATCCAGATCATAGGTTATGGCAGCATTGTCTCGGTCATTATTAAAGTTTTTCATTTCAACCTTTTCAAAGTTTAAAATATCAAATATCCTTTTTACTGCATCATTTTTTTCTTTAGGGTTAAGATTAGCCAATCCTAAATTATAATCATACTGATTTCCCGTATAGTAAAAATTCCCAGTTCCGATAATGCTGTTATCCTCATGGAGGTTAATTTTCAACGTCTGTTTTTCTTTATTCTGTTCTGCTTTATATACAGGGGTATTGATCAGTTCTATTCCTTTTTGAGTCACAGCCAATACATTTCTATCCGTTGTACTGTAACTTAAATGGTTAAAAGCTATTTGCTGAGACGTGTTTTCAAGCCAGATATTTCCTTTTTCAGTAGGAACCATCAGAATAACATGGTTTCCACCCATAGATGGGAATTCAGGATCAAAGGAAACCTGTGAACGGCTAGAATTGATAATACAATAAGTGGATGGAATACCTGCCTCGGTCAAAAGAATCCTCATATAATTGGTAAGCCCTTTACAGTCTCCATATCCTTTTTTCTGAACTTCATCCGGCAGCATAGGCTGCCAGCCTCCTATTCCTAGAGATACCGCTATATAGCGACTTTTGTTCTGCATGTACTGATAAATTTTCTTCACCTTATCGGCTACGGATCCCTGCAGCTGTAAAGAGGCTACTTCCGCTTTAATAGCAGGAGTAGATCCTGAAACGGGTATCAAAAGATCATTATAAATCCAAGTTCCAAAATCTGTCCAGTTATTCAAAGTTCCCTGTTTTCCTGCCAGACTGAATCTTGCCAGAGCAAAATCAACAGCAGGTAAAATCTTAACAGGCTGTGGTATCATAAAGGCATCATCAATAGCAGGCACGTTTTTGTAAGCATAAGTCTTATCATTTCCACTGCCACTCTCTATTACAGATGTATAATTATATTTTGAAGGATAAATCTTAGTTCTCAACTCAATTCCTGAATTATTAATGATTTTGAACTGTGCTTCTTCCAAAGATGTTTTCACAGAATTAAAAGGCACAAAATCAGGGATAAAAACCGTGTTTTCATCATTCGTTTCGTAAGAAAAATCCACAGTATAAGGATACTGAGCCGGTGTATATGAGTATACCAAGGTTCTGTTATCAGAATAAAAAACTCCCTGAGGATTATTAGCTACATCCTGAAAATCAGACTTCGAGACACTCTTGATTTTTTTCCCGGCTTCATCATAAATCGTAACTTTTATGTTTGAAATACGCCTTTGTTTATCATAAGGAATATAAATAACTGCCTGTTCGTTACCATCTTTATTTAAAACTGTGGTAACCGTGTTATACTGGTATTTTATTTCATCAACTTTATTGATCTGAGCAGTCGTGAAATCTTTTCGTACAACGACGTTAGCATTTTTCTTTAAATTCTCAGGAATGGCAGAGGCAGGATAGCTCTGTGCGAAATGTAATGAGGCTATAGATAAAGCCCCCAAAACTAATATTTTCATCATAGTTATTAAGATTATGCAAAAATAAGAAAATCTTAATAACTGTTAAAAAAATATAAAAGGCTTCAACATGTGAAGCCTTAACCTAATACTTAAAAAGTACTTTTTTAAATGTACCTATAAGGCTATGAACACATTATCAACTTTTCATCATCAAATTCTGAAAAGTTAAAACAGAATATTTATACTCATTCTATATTGGGAGAAGGAAATATTTATTCTGTGGCATGAAGGGATAAACTTCATATTGTCTGCATTTCAAATTTAAAATAAATTATAATTCAGATGTTTTATAGGATGTAGAATTAATAATAAAAGAAAGTACAATAAATTCTACAATTGAAAACATTGTTCATAAAAAAGACCTCATTGCTGAAGTCTTTAAGTTTTTTCTCTTTCTTTTTTAATCATTTGGAACCAGCTTACTATCAAACTGATCGCTTCCAAGACCCAATACAGGAATAAAAATAAATCCAAAAAGGAGAATCAGAATTGTGTAGAGAGGAGTTTCTTTGGAAAAACCTTTAGCCAGCCTGTCATATACTACCCAACATGCATAGATATTCACGAGCGGAATACAGAAAAGAATGATCCACCATATCGGTTTTTTCACAATTTCCAGTAATACAATTGTATTATAAATAGGAATAAACGCAGCCCACGCATCTTGTCTTCCTGCTTTCTGGAAGATTTTATACATGCAGTATCCGTAGAAGATATAGCAAAGTAATCCGAAGAACATAGTTCCTATCCCTAATCCTGCAGCCGCTGCACCAGATACCGAATCAGCCCCATTGTAAGGGTCTGTTTGTAAAAGAGTTAACATATTATTTGTTTTTTTGGTTTATCCAAATATAAAAAAAGCTTCTAAATAATTAGAAGCTTTTTTATGATATTTTTAAAAAGGTTTATGCATCAATTTTTGCATATTTCGCATTTTTCTCGATAAATTCTCTTCTTGGTGGAACCTCATCTCCCATCAACATTGAGAATACACTATCAGCTTCAACAGCATTATCGATAGTTACCTGCTTCAGAATTCTGTGTTCCGGATTAAGTGTTGTTTCCCAAAGCTGCTCCGGGTTCATTTCTCCAAGACCTTTGTAACGTTGCACTTCTACTCCTTTTCCATCCGGGGCCATTTCTAATGTAAACTCTTCACGTTCTTTTTCGTTATAAGCATACACTTTTTTGTTCCCTTTCTTTAATAGGTATAAAGGTGGCTGAGCAATATAGATATATCCATTCTCAATAAGTTCCTTCATATATCTGAAGAAGAACGTAAGGATCAATGTCGAAATGTGGGATCCATCAATATCGGCATCGGTCATAATAACGATCTTGTGGTATCTTAGCTTAGCCATATTCAATGCTTTGCTGTCTTCCTCAGTACCTACGGAAACTCCAAGAGCAGTATAGATATTTCTGATTTCTTCATTGTCATATACTTTATGAAGCATAGACTTCTCTACGTTCAGAATTTTACCTCTTAATGGAAGAATAGCCTGGAAGTGTCTGTCACGTCCCTGCTTAGCAGTACCTCCTGCGGAATCTCCCTCTACAAGGAAAATTTCAGATTCAGCAGGGTCTTTGGAAGAACAGTCAGAAAGCTTTCCAGGAAGGCCAGAACCTCCCATCGGAGATTTTCTCTGAACCATTTCACG
This sequence comes from Chryseobacterium sp. CH21, assembly GCF_004119445.1. Classification (GTDB taxonomy): domain Bacteria; phylum Bacteroidota; class Bacteroidia; order Flavobacteriales; family Weeksellaceae; genus Chryseobacterium. Next base: position 89,170 of record NZ_QICI01000019.1, read on the forward strand.
CGCTTTTTTAGCGGCCTGTCTTGCTTTTGCTGCCAAGACAACTTTTTGAACAATTACTTTAGCTTCATTAGGGTTCTCTTCTAAGAAATTAGTAAGCATCTCTCCTACAATCTTATCAACAGCACCAGAAACTTCAGAGTTTCCTAATTTTGTTTTGGTCTGTCCTTCAAATTGAGGTTCCATTACTTTTACAGAGATTACAGCTGTTAATCCTTCACGGAAGTCATCACCGGTAATTTCTACTTTTTCTTTTGCAGGAAGCCCTAATTCATCGGCATATTTCTTTAAAGTTCTTGTTAAAGCTCTTCTGAAACCTGCCAGGTGAGTACCTCCTTCGTGGGTATTAATATTATTAACGTAAGAGTGAAGATTTTCGTTGAATGACGTATTATAACGCATTGCTACCTCAACAGGAATATCATCTCTTTCACCTTCCATGAAAATCACGTGTTCCATGATCGATTCACGGTTACCATCAATATAAGCAACAAATTCTTTTAACCCTCCTTCAGAATGAAAAACTTCTGTTCTGAAAGAACCATCTTCTAATGCTTCTCTTTCATCAGTCAGAGTAATTGTAATTCCTCTATTAAGATAAGAAAGCTCTCTTAAACGAGTTGCTAATGTATCGTAATTGTAAATTAATTCTGTAAATATACTATCATCCGGCTGGAAAAACTGCTTGGTACCTCTTCTTTCACTGTGGCCGATCTCTTCAACACCAGTCTGAGCTTTTCCTCTTGAATAAATCTGCTGATAAACGTTTCCGTCTCTGTAAACAGTAGTAATCATTTCGTTGGAAAGTGCATTCACACAAGAAACCCCAACCCCGTGAAGACCTCCTGAAACCTTATAAGAGTCTTTGTCAAACTTACCTCCGGCTCCAATTTTTGTCATTACCACTTCAAGGGCAGATTTTTGCTCTTTTTCGTGAAAATCAACCGGGATACCTCTACCGTTATCACTTACTTCAATTCCGTTTCCTTCCTTGATGTTAACGAAGATTGTATCGCAGTATCCTGCCAATGCCTCGTCAATAGAGTTATCTACTACTTCATAAACCAAGTGGTGAAGTCCTCTGACTCCTACATCACCAATGTACATTGAAGGACGCATACGAACGTGCTCCATTCCTTCCAATGCCTGAATACTACTAGCTGTATATTGTTTTTGACTCATATTAAAAATTAAAAATCCTGCTATATGCAAAGACTTACAAATATCGTGATTTTTTCGAGGTATGAAAGTTAAAAAGTGTCAAAAAAATGTAGAGTTTTCTTAGGGAAAACATAAAGAATAGGATGCCGATAAAAGGTTCAAAATTAAAAGGTATTGGTGAAATACCAACTGTTGTAAATCATATTCAACATCAATAATTTATGCGTAAATTTATTTACTGAAAAGTTGATATTATGGATGATTTTATAGCAGCACGCGCTCAGATGGCACTCTCTCTGGGCTTTCATATCATATTCTCCTGTGTGGGTATGGTGATGCCTTTTCTGATGGCTTTTGCCCATTGGAAATACCTTAAAACCAATAATGAAGTATATAAAGGATTAACAAAAGCATGGAGCAAAGGGGTTGCTATTCTTTTTGCTACCGGCGCTGTTTCAGGAACAATGCTTTCCTTTGAACTTGGACTTCTATGGCCTGGTTTTATGAAGCATGCAGGACCAATTTTCGGAATGCCGTTTTCTTTAGAAGGGACGGCCTTTTTCATTGAAGCTATTGCTATCGGGTTCTTTTTATATGGATGGGAAAGATTCAATAAATGGTTTCACTGGTTCTGCGGATTTCTTGTAGGGGTAAGCGGACTGGCTTCCGGAATTCTGGTGGTAGCAGCCAACTCATGGATGAACTCTCCCACCGGTTTTGATTATATTAATGGACAGTACCTTAATATAGACCCTATCAAAGCGATGTTCAACGATGCATGGTTTCCGCAGGCACTTCACATGACAGTTGCAGCATTTTGTGCAACGGGATTTGCTGTAGCCGGAGTACATGCTTTTATGATTATGCGAAAAAGAAATATTGAATTTCATACCAAAGCGTTTAGAATTGCAGTAGGTTTTGCTTTGATTGGAGCATTTGGTGCTCCATTAAGTGGTGATGTTGCCGCAAAATCAGTAGCAGAAAGACAACCCATCAAATTAGCAGCTATGGAAGCTCATTTTGAAACTGAAAAAGGGGCTTCATTTGTGATTGGGGGAATTCCTGATGAGGAAAAAGAAGAGGTAAAATATGCCGTGAAAATCCCAAAAGTTTTAAGTTTTCTGGTGAGTAACGATTTCAATGCTGAAGTAAAAGGTCTTAAAGATTTCCCAAGAGACGAATGGCCTCCTATTGCTGTTGTTCACTATGCTTTTCAAATCATGATCTTCTTTGGAGTGGTGATGATTGCGATTGGTGCTATTTATTTATATGCTTTCTTCTTCAAAAAAGAATGGCTAAGCAAACATTGGCTGTTAAAAACCTTCTTAATAGCAACCCCTTTCGGATATATAGCACTGGAAGCCGGATGGACGGTAACTGAAGTGGGAAGACAGCCATGGATCATTTATGGCATCATGAGAACGGTAGATGCTGTCACTCCAATGCCGGGAATACAATATTCATTCTACTTCTTTACGGCTATTTTCATCTCATTATCATTGATCCTTGTTTTCCTTTTAAAGAGACAGATCCAAATGGTACCAAGGCTTTACGATCCTACCGATTCTCAGTTTAACGATAAAAACAAACAATCATGATCTACGTTGTAATAGGTTTTCTCTGGCTATCCATATGCCTTTATATTATTCTGGGCGGAGCTGATTTCGGAGCTGGAATTGTAGAACTTTTCACCCATAAAAAAGCAAGGAATAAAACCCAGGAAATCATGTATGAATCCATAGCTCCCGTTTGGGAAGCCAATCATATGTGGCTGATCATCGCAATTGTAATTCTCTTCGTAGGTTTTCCTGAAATATATACTACCATGTCTACTTACCTTCATATTCCTTTGGTATTGATGCTTTTGGGAATTATTGCGAGGGGAACAGCCTTTACGTTCAGACATTATGATGCGGTGAAGGATAACTGGCAGGTTTTATATACTCAGATCTTCTACTATGCAAGTCTTTTGACTCCTTTCTTTTTGGGATTAATTGCTGCTGCAACCGTTTCACATTCTATCAATCCTGATGCTGTTGGCTTTCTGGATTTGTATGTATTTAGTTGGCTGAACTGGTTTGGAGTTTCTGTAGGTTTATTTACAGTAGCCCTTTGTGCTTATCTTGCTTCTATCTTTTCATTAAGAGAAACCCGTGATAAAGCTGATCTTTTATTAATGATCAGAAAATCCAAGCAGACAATGATTTTTGTTGTCATTACAGGAATTCTGGTATTTTTTACCGCTTATATTTCAGATATTCCCCTTTTGATGTGGGTATTTTCCAAGCCTTTGGGGATTATGTCGATTGCTTTTGCAACGATTGCTTTACTGCTTATTTTAAGAGCATTGAACCGTCAGAAACTGCTGCCTGTACGTGCTTTGGCAGGATTCCAGATGGTGATGATTCTGGTAGCCGCAACGTATCAGCATAATCCGGATATTATTTTATTAGGAAACGGGCAGCACCTTTCATTACTGGAACATATGGCTCCTGAAAAAACTATTGCCGCATTAGGATGGGCATTGATGCTGGGTTCATTATTTATTCTTCCGTTTTTATTTTATCTGATGGCTTCTTTCAGCAAATTGAGAAAATAGGTAAAATATGCAGACTTATAAGGACAAAACAGAACTCATTGAAGAGCTAAAGAAAAGATATCTGCTCTATGATGAGGAGTTTAATGATATCAAAGAAGAGGAAAAAGATCTTTTACAGGCTGGAGTTGATAAAACCCCATCGCAAAATATTTCTTATCAATTGGGTTGGACTCACCTGCTTTTACAATGGGAATCCGATGAAAAAAAGGGAATTGAAGTAAAAACTCCCACTCCTGATTACAAATGGAATAATTTGGGAGGGTTATACCAATCTTTTTATCATGAATATGGTTCTCATAGCTTACAACAACAAAGAGAACTTCTGCAAAATCAGGTTAATGAAATTATTAACTGGATAGAAAGCCTTGATGATGACACATTATTCACTCCCGGCCAGAGAAAATGGGCAACCACACCTGCTCAATGGCCAGTCTGGAAGTGGGTTCATATTAATACCGTAGCTCCGTTTAAGAATTTCAGGACACAGCTTCGGAAATGGAAAAAAGAAAAAGGTACAGAATAGTTCTGTACCTTTTTTATTTATATTTTCTGAGAAATCTTAAGCCAATTTCATCAAAAGATTTTCGTCAATCTTCTCTACTTTCACAATATTATTTTTTGTCAAAGTTTTAGAAGCTTTATCCCATTTTTTTCCGGATAACTGGCTTCTTTCTTTTACTTCAGCTAGAGACATTGCTTCTTCCTGAGAATTAAGAATTTCAAGGATTACTTTTTCATCCTCTCCCAATTCAATTTGAGGAACCGCTTTTTCAGGTCTCATCTGAGGGAAGAATAATACTTCCTGAATTGATGCATTATTCGTTAAGAACATAATTAATCTGTCCATACCGATTCCTAATCCTGAAGTTGGAGGCATACCATATTCCAACGCTCTTAAGAAGTCCTGATCGATGAACATTGCTTCATCATCCCCTCTTTCAGATAATGCCATCTGTGCTTCAAAACGTTCTCTCTGATCGATAGGATCATTAAGCTCTGAATAAGCATTTGCGATTTCTTTACCACATACCATTAATTCAAAACGCTCTGTTAAGCCTTCTTTGCTTCTGTGTTTCTTTGTCAATGGAGACATTTCGATAGGATAATCTGTAATGAAAGTCGGCTGAATGAAGTTTCCTTCACATTTCTCACCGAAGATCTCATCAATCAGTTTTCCTTTCCCCATCGTCTCATTCACTTCAATACCGATAGACTTGGCAAAATCATATAGTTCCTTCTCTGTTTTTCCAGTAATATCAAATCCTGTAAATTTCAAGATCGCTTCTGTCATAGAAACTCTTGGATAAGGCGCTTTGAAATCTACATTATGTTCTCCGAACGTAGCCGTAGTAGTTCCGTTTACCTGGATAGCACAGAATTCCAATAATTTCTCAGTGAAATCCATCATCCAGTTGTAATCTTTGTACGCTACATAGATTTCCATAGCAGTAAATTCCGGGTTGTGCGTTCTGTCCATTCCTTCATTTCTGAAGTTTTTAGAGAACTCATATACTCCGTCAAAACCACCTACGATTAATCTTTTCAGATATAATTCGTTGGCAATTCTTAAATATAATGGAATATCTAATGCATTGTGGTGCGTGATAAACGGTTTTGCTGCTGCTCCACCAGGGATAGACTGTAAGATTGGTGTTTCCACTTCAAAATATCCTGCATCATTAAAGAATGTTCTCATGGCATTGAACAGTTTTGTTCTCTTCACGAAAATTTCTTTTACCTGTGGATTTACCGTTAAATCTACATAACGCTGTCTGTATCTCAATTCAGGATCTGTAAATCCATCATGTACAACACCGTTTTCATCAGTTTTTGCCTGAGGTAGCGGACGTAAAGCCTTTGTAAGAAGCGTAAAGTTTTTCACTAAAACCGTCTTCTCTCCTACCTGTGTCGTAAACAATTCTCCTTCGATACCAATAATATCACCGATATCCAAAAGGTGCTTGTATACTTCATTATATAGTTCTTTATCTTCACCCGGACAGATCTCGTCTCTGTTGAAGTAAACCTGGATTTTTCCTTTAGAATCCTGCAATTCTGCAAAAGAAGCTTTTCCTTGAATTCTGCGGGACATCAATCTTCCAGCAATCTTCACCTGTTTACTTTCAGAAAAGTCCTGTTTTATAGATTCTGTAGTATCTGTAATTATATACTCATCCGCAGGGAACGCATTAATCCCCATTTCAGTAAGCTTATTAAGCTTTTCTCTTCTAATGATTTCTTGTTCTGATAATTGCATTTCTTATTTTTCTAAAAGCGTACAAATTTAGGCATTTTTGACCTGATCATCAATGGCTTTTTTCAGAAATTTTAAAAAGTGAACAAGGAATGGAGTTGAGATAAGGGATATAAGGTACTAGAACCAATAATTGAAGTATTTAAACGCTGGGGTCGCAAAGATTATTATTAATATAATGGTAAAAAAAACGATCGCTAAGCCGTTTCACTTAGCAAGACACCCTATTATTAGTTAATTTAGGCTCGTAATTTGGGCTATAGTGCTAGAAACTTTAAACCTTGAACTTTAAATAAACCAGGTTTTTCTGTTTTTTTGAGGAATAAACGTCCAGGCCAGCATCCTGCTTACCTTTTGTCCCTGAGCCATATCAATGGTTTTTACCTCTATGGCTTTTACTTTCTTTAAAAGATGGGTCAGTTTATTGAGGTTCTCTTTTTTGGAAACCAGACAAGTGAACCAAAGCACCTGAGATGAAAACAATGCGCTTTCATTAATCATTTTTGTGATAAATGACAGTTCACCACCTTCACACCACAGCTCAGACTGCTGCCCGCTAAAGTTAAGAAGAGGCTTAGATTTCTTTGATTTACTAAGATTTTTTGTTTTCCTGATATTCCCTTTCATGGCAGATTCTTCAGAATCATGAAAAGGAGGATTGCACATGGTAAAAGTGAATCTATCGTCAGGATTAATAATATTAGTAAAGATACGATCAGCTTCCGGCTGATTTTTTAACAGAATAACAGAATACAGATCTTCATTTTGATCCAGAATTTGTTGAGCATTTTTCAAAGAATCCTGATTGATATCTGTTCCCAGCACCGTCCAGCCATACGACCTGTGGCTGATTAAAGGATATACAAGATTGGCTCCTGTTCCTATATCCAGACCTTTCACAGAATTCCCTATTGGAATTTCATCATTCTGTTCAGCTAAAAGATCCGCAATATAATGTACATAATCTGCCCTTCCGGGAATGGGTGGACAAAGATTGGAGTCTGGAATATCCCAGCCTTTAATAGTATAGAAATGTAAGAGTAAGGCCTTGTTGAGCAGTTTGACTGCTTTGGGAATACTGAAATTAATGGTTACCGTCTGATAAGCATTAATGAAAACATAGTGTTTCAGTTCCGGCACACAAGAAATAAGCTGATCGAAATCATAGGGATTACGATGCAGATTTCTTGTGTGCAGACTGGATTTTTCAGCGGACATATTTTATTTCTTCTGACTTAAAATATATTCCACCATTTTTTGGCATCTTCCTTAGACACCTGTGGATGGGCGGCCATAGGCACACTTCCCCATACTCCACTTCCGCCTTCTATAATTTTGGAAGCCAGCAATTCTGTATCCTTTTCAGAGTACTTTCCTGCAATTTCCTTATAAGAAGGTCCTATCATTCTCTCATTAACAGCGTGGCATCCTGAACAATCTAATGTCTCCATGATTTGATCACCGGAAAGATTGGATTTTGCAGGCTCTGAAACAGCTGCTGTTTCAGAAGAAGGGGCCACTTCTGCTGTATTTTCTTTTTTAGAACAGGAAACGATCATAAGACCCAATATTCCTGCTAAAAGTATTTTTTTCATTATTTCTTCGCTGTAGAATCTGTTTTAGCAGCTTCAGGTGCAGGAGCAGCCGGAGTTGCAGCAGCTGGAGCAGCAGTTTTAGCAGTAGAATCTACAACAGTAGTTGCTTCTGGCTCTTCAAGCATCGTGTTGCTATCCTGTAAAGAGTGATCTGCTTTTTTTGAACAGCTTGCTAATAATAAACCTCCGATAAATGCGATTGCTAATACTTTTTTCATTTTTTTCTAATTTGGAAGCAAAAATATAAAAAATAAACTTCTAAACTTATGACAAATGTTTTCTTTGATAAATATTTTTTAAGGACTGAATCTTAATTTAATTCATGAAAAATAATTCAAAAATTAGAGAAATTTAAATTAGGTTATTATTTTTGTATAACAAATTATCGAACCAAAATCAATCCATTAATATGAAGCTTATGATTAAAAGAAGTTTAATAAGTGCTGCTTTCTTTGCAGTATCTTTTTCTATTGTCCTCTCCTGTAACAGCTCATCAGACGATCCACATTCAGAATATTCTGATAAATTGAATCGGTGACACTTTTAAAGACAACTAAATCATGGGATGGAACGGTATATCCGGCCTATCCTACCACACAGCCGGAAATCACAGTTCTTAAAATTGCTGTACCTCCCAATTCTGCATTGAGTTGGCATAAACATCCTGTGATCAATGCAGCTTATGTAGAAAAAGGTGAAATTCAGGTGGAAAGGAAAGAAGATGGCAAAACACAATGGATCCGTAAGGGTCAGGTGCTGCCGGAAATGGTGAATGTTGGCCACCGAGGAAAAACGGGGGATAAAGGAGTTACTCTGATTGTTTTCTACAGCGGAACTCCTGATATTCCGTTGTCTGAACCCGTACAATAATGGTTTAAACGCTATGTTCGCAAAGAAAATTATCATAAAACTATATTTTTTTTGTTCGCAAGGGCACTGCGTTTAGCTAATGACAGCCGACTTTGCTGAGTGAAACGCCATTGCGACCGTTTTAATAGTAATTTAATAACATCTTTGCGATCTCTGCGTTTAGATGACTCTTCTACAGAACCAATACAATAAATAATTTAAACACTATGCTNCGACCGTTTTAATAGTAATTTAATAACATCTTTGCGATCTCTGCGTTTAGATGACTCTTCTACAGAACCAATACAATAAATAATTTAAACACTATGCTCACAAAGTAATTATTATAAAACTCTATTTTTTTGTTCGCAAGAGCACTGCGTTTAGCTAATGACAGCCGACTTTGCTGAGTGAAACGCCATTGCGACCGTTTTAATAGTAATTTAATAACATCTTTGCGATCTCTGCGTTTAGATGACTCTTCTACAGAACCAATACAATAAATAATTTAAACACTATGCTCGCAAAGTAATTATTATAAAACTCTATTTTTTTGTTCGCAAAGGCACTGCGTTCAGCTAATGACAGCGGGTTTTGCTGAGTGAAACGCCTTTGCGACCGCTTTATACATTAGTATTAAATATATCTTTGCGACCTCAGCGTTTAAATAAAATAATTATATTTAAGCTATGGTTTTAATTTCAAAAATTCTGTTTTTCACCAGTCATCACGGTTTTTATACTGTGGTTCTACTGTTTGTGTTTTTTGGACTTCTCTCCTATCTTACCAAAAAAGCATGGTTATTGATTCCAATCATTCCACTGGCTATATTAAACGGAGTTGGCGGACAGTTTTTGAATGCATGGTTTTTAAATAAATACGGTGTTGAGAGCACAGCCATTATCACATCTGATGTAGAAACCAACTCTACGCTGAATGATATGTATATCCACGATTATGAGGCTATTGTGAAAAAGCAGAACGGAAAATATGTCTCTACTTTTTTCTCCACTACTTCTGCTGCCATCTATCCAATTGAAAATGCCATAAGAATTCCACAAACAGAAGTTTATTTTCCTGTAAAATATATTCCGGGATATGAAAAAAACATGGTCATTCTCTACTATCAGTCTGATGAGGGACAAGCCAATCTTAAGTATTCAAAAATGGCTCCAGTCAACTCCGCCAGAATCAAATATGAAGCAGACCGAACGAATAAAGAGTTCATTGAAGAATATATTTCTGCTTTGGAAGGTTATGTAAAATATGATGATAACGAAACTTACAAAGAAAAAATCAAGGAATTAAAACAAGAGCTCAAGCAGCTTAAATAAAGGATTTCTATATTAAGTTTATTTATTTTTTGATATTTTTTAGTCTTGGTATTAAAAAAATTTCTACATTTGTCCCATGTTAAAAATGAACAACAATATTTGGTGGTGGCTTTCAAACTCTTCGTCGGGTCTGAAGGTATTGTCATGTTGTTAATCACAGCAGAAATAATCAAAAAACAATATATAGGCTTTGACGGATACCGTTAAAGCCTTTTTTATTCCTTAATCTTACAAAAAACAACAAGATGTTTACAAACACAATTAAAATAAAAACTGTTTCGAAAAAAACACTGGGAGATCTTCATACTCCTATGAATATTTACCTTAAGATCAGGGATAAATTCCGTGATACGATTCTTTTGGAAAGCTCAGATTCAAAAAGTATTGATAATAATTTTTCTTTTATCGCAGTGAATGCCATTGCCGGAATTGAAGTGAAAAACCTCAACGAATTTGAAATTAAGCTTCCTGCTTCTGCTCCCGTAAAGCAATTGATTAATGACCAAAAGATCACAGATATATTTGAAAAATTCAGAAATATTTTTAAATGTGAAGAAACGAATGATCCTATAGAACAAACGGCTCAGAGTCTTTTTGGTTACACAAGTTTTGAAGCGGTTCAGTTTTTTGAAAACATTACTCTTAAACCACAAAGCAAGGAAGTTGAAATTCCTGTGATGAGATACAGATTATATCAATATGTAATTGCTATTAATCATTTCAATGATGAAATGCATATTATTGAAAACTTCATTGATGGGGTAAAATCTGAACTTCATCTGCTAGAAAACCTTATTAAAAATCAGAATACTCCGGTTTATCCTTTCGAGAAAACAAGTGAGGAAACCTCTAATATTACTGATGAAGATTATCTTGAACTGGTAAAAACAGCCCAGAAACACTGTATGCGCGGGGATGTCTTTCAGCTTGTTCTGAGCAGAAGATTTGAGCAGAAATTCAAAGGAGATGAATTCAATGTGTATCGTGCTTTGAGAAATATCAATCCTTCTCCTTACCTATTCTATTTTGATTACGGAAATTACAAATTATTCGGATCAAGCCCCGAAAGCCAACTAATCATTAAAAATAATAAAGCAATTATTCACCCGATTGCCGGAACTTCCAAAAGAACTGGAAATTTTGAAGCTGACCTTGAAGCTATTGAGGTTTTAAAAGCCGATCCTAAGGAAAATGCAGAACATACCATGCTGGTTGACCTGGCAAGAAATGATCTTGGAAAACTTGGGAAAAATGTAACGGTTACTAAACTTAAAGAAATCCAGCTGTTCTCTCACGTGATTCATATGGTAAGTGAAGTGACAGCAGATGTTGAAGACAATATCAATCCTCTTGAAATGGTTTCTGCCACTTTCCCTCAAGGTACACTAAGCGGTGCTCCGAAGCATAAAGCACTTCAGCTGATCAATCAATATGAGAAAGATTCCCGTGGATATTACGGCGGATGTATAGGAATTATCGGGTTGAATGGAACCTGCAATCAGGCCATTATGATCAGAACCTTCTTAAGCAAAAACAACACGTTATTTTATCAGGCTGGTGCCGGCCTTGTTGCTAAATCTGTCCCTGAAAGCGAATTGCAGGAAGTCAACAACAAACTAAATGCTCTGAAAAAAGCCGTAGAAAAAGCTGAAAAAATAGTTGAGAAATAAACCTAGCAACAAAAAAGAACCAGCAACCAGCAACAAAAAAACACCAGCAACTATCTAACAAAAAAGCAATGAACAACAATATAAACACACAACAGTCACAGCTTAAAGTTCTCGTTTTCGACAATTATGACAGCTTTACCTATAACCTTGTCCAGATTATTGAAAGAATTCTGGATCAAAGAGTGGATGTGGTAAGAAATGATAAAATAACGCTTGAAGAGATTGGTAAATATGACAAAATTATTCTTTCTCCCGGCCCCGGTATTCCTGAAGAGGCAGGTATTTTATTAGACCTTATTAAAGAATATGCTCCTACAAAAAGTATTCTTGGGGTATGTCTTGGTCAGCAGGCCATCGCTGAAGCTTTTGGAGGAAGTCTGATCAACCTTTCTGAAATCTTCCACGGAGTAGCAACTACTACTGAATTGGTAAAAGAAGACACCAAGATTTTCAAAGATTTACATTCAGGACTGGAAGTGGGAAGATACCACAGTTGGGCAGTAAACCCGGAAGGTTTCCCGGAAGAACTGGAAATCACCGCTGTAGATAAAGATGGAATGATCATGGCTTTGCAGCACAAAACATATGATGTGCACGGAGTACAGTTTCATCCTGAAAGCATTTTAACGCCGGAAGGAGAAGTAATCATTAAAAACTTTCTGTTGTCATGAAAACCTTAGAAATCCCTTCAACAACTATAAAAACACCACAAATGAAAGAAATATTACAATACCTCTTCAACCATAATACGCTTTCAAAATCAGAAGCGAAAGCCATGATGATTGAGATTGCACAGAATAAATTCAATGCTGCAGAAGTTACAGCTTTCATGAGTGTTTTCCTGATGCGAAATATCACATTGAAAGAACTGGAAGGCTTCAGAGAAGCATTGTTAAAGATGGCTGTTTCGGTAAATATTGATGCCAGTGATGCCATCGATATTGTAGGAACCGGAGGTGACGGAAAAGACACCATTAATATATCAACGCTAGCCAGTTTTGTAGTAGCCGGAGCCGGACAGAAGGTTACAAAACATGGAAATTATGGAGCTTCCACCACTACAGGATCATCCAACGTACTGGAAGAACTTGGATATCAGTTTAAAAGCAATTCAGAACAATTGAACGAAGATCTTGAAAGAGCGAATATCTGCTTTTTACATGCTCCTCATTTTCACCCCGCACTGCAATCAGTGGGATTATTGAGAAAATCTTTGGGATTGAGGACTTTCTTCAATCTTTTGGGACCATTAGTGAATCCTGCAAAACCAAAATATTCCATGATTGGAGTTTATAATCTGGAAATTGCAAGAATTTATCAGTATCTCCTTCAGAAAGAGGAACGTGAATTTATGCTGGTACATGGTCTTGACGGGTATGATGAAATAAGCCTTACCGACGACAGTAAAATCATTACAAAAAACGGGGAAGAAATCTATTCTGCTGAAGATTTGGGCTTCAATCCGGTAACATTGGAAAATATTAAAGCAGGAACTTCTATTCAGGAAACTGCAAAAATATTTATGGATATTTTAGAAGGAAAAGGTACGGAACAACAGAACTCTGTAATTCTTGCCAACGCTTCAGTAGCGCTGCACAACACCAACAAATTCGGGACGTATGACAACTGTCTTTTAATGGCTCAGGAGAGCCTTCAAAGCGGAAAAGCATTGAATAGTTTTAATCTTTTGATCCATTAAGATTCACCATTCACTTGCAAAGCAAAATTCACTATTGACAACATTACAGACACAAAAAAATGACCATACTGGATAAAATTATTGAACGAAAAAAAGAAGAAATTGCTGGAGCTAAATCACGTATTTCATCTGACCGATTAAAAAGCACAGCCTTTTTTGGAAGACCAACCCATTCTCTGAAAGAATCCATCGAAAATAAGAACGGAATTATTGCTGAGTTTAAAAGACAATCTCCTTCAAAAGGAATCATCAACAATAGCGTACAGCCTTTAGAAGTAGTTTCTGCTTACGAAAAATTTGGAGCGAGCGGAATCTCTATCCTGACTGACCATGATTTTTTCGGTGGAAACCTTAATGATATTGTAAGTGTAAGAAATGACATCAACATTCCGATTTTGAGAAAAGATTTTATGATTGATGAGTATCAGTTTTATGAAGCCAAAAGCATTGGTGCTGATGTTATTTTATTAATCGCCTCATGTCTTTCTCCTTCACAGGTACAGGAATTTACAGAACTTGCTCATAAACTGAAAATGGAAGTTTTACTGGAAATTCATACGGAAGATGAGCTGAAGCACTTTAATTCAAAAATCGACTTAGTAGGGATCAATAACAGGAACCTTAAGGATTTTAAAGTAGATCTGCAGCATTCTGTTCAGTTAAAAAACCAGCTTCCGAAAGGCGTTTTATCTGTTGCAGAAAGCGGAATTTACAGTCTTGAAGATTTTAAATTTTTAAAAGAAAAAGGATTTGACGGTTTCCTGATGGGAGAATATTTTATGAAAAATACAAATCCGGCGAAAGCTTTTGAAGAATTTTCTTCTCAGATTTAAAATCAATAATAATGAGCCTGCAACCTACAACCTCAAACCTGCCTCCTCAACTCAAAGTCTGCGGTCTTACAAAAACAGATCAGATTCAGGAATTAATTTCGATGAATACAGACTTCCTTGGTTTCATCTTCTATGAAAAATCACCGAGATATGTTTTGAATCATCTGAACCTGAAAGAAATCTCAATGATTGACCACCAGGGAAAAGTAGGTGTTTTTGTGAATGAAGAAATGGATGAAATTTTAAATATTGTTCAACAGGCAGATTTAAATTTCGTACAGCTTCATGGTGATGAAAGCAATAATTTTATTACTGAATTAAGACAAAAACTGAATCCGAAAGTCGGGATTATCAAAGTAATAAGAGTCGGAAATAATGATGATAACAATAAAGATAAGTTAGCACAAACTTTTTCCTCCAACCTGCAACCTATTACCTATTATCTATTCGATACTGACAGCAAAGCTTTCGGTGGAACAGGAAAACAATTCGACTGGAATATTCTTAATGAATTTGAAATTCCCATTCCCTACTTTTTAAGCGGAGGAATTTCTGAAGAAAATATAGGGAATATTAAAGCATTGAAGCAACAGCCTTTTGCTTTAGATATCAATTCAAAATTTGAAACAGCGCCCGGCAATAAAAATATAGACAGCATAAAAAAGTTTAAAACTTTATACCAGCAAAACAGATAACTGATAAAAGACACACAATGATGAATATACATTTGCTAAAGAAGACATTTTATAAAACATTATTCCCGCCCAAATTCGGAAATGAAAAAATCCAGAATCTGTATCACTTTATTGCTGAAAATGACAGTAATATAGAACACTGGGAAGTGGGTGGATTATTGTCTAAATTCATTGGCGCTATTAAAGATTTTGAAGAAAGTGACATCCAGTATTTTTTTGAGAGAATCAGCCTATGGAACAGTTATTATCTGGTTATTATTTCGGATAAATTTTTAGAAAATCACGTAAGATCAGTAGTAAAATATGATTTAGGACTGATTTATGCTAAAATATTTCTGCTGTATGAAGATTCTGATCCTTATTATCTGATTGACAATCTGGAAATTGCCATTACCATGTATCAATCCAAAATAGATAAAGCAACCTTAATTGATTTAATGCATAAAATAGAATTATTGTATTATAAAAAACTGATTACCAAGCAACAATACGATTATAATCTTGCATTTATTAATAGTTTAAATCCATGAAATATCAGATAAAAGAAACGAAAGATTTAACGGAAACAGAGATAGAACATATCCTGGAACTTTGGGATATTTCTGCCTGGAATACGATGAAATCTGACTATTTCCGTACTTTCTTTAAAGATTCAGAATTTCATTTTCTGATGGATACCAATGAAAATATATTAGCCATTATGAGAGTAAATTTTGATTTTACTTTAAAACTGGCAGATAAGAATTACTCCTTTGCAGAAGCAGTAGGACTTGTGTCCGCTCATAAAAAGAAAGGCTATGGTGCTATGTTGGTCAGAAGTTTCAAAGAGAATGTTATTCAGAGGAATATGGAAATGATAGGTTTTTGTCATTCGGATCTTCGCCCTTTTTATGAAAAATGTGATATAGAAATCCTGCAGGATAAAGCCAAAATGATCAAAGAAAGCATCGGCTCCGAGTGGGTGAATTCTGAAGATGATGATGTTTTGATTTTTCATACAACCCAGGAAAGAAAAGAGCTGCTCAATCAGCTAAGTTCACAAAACAATGCTTATTTAATTACTAAAGAATAAAAAAATGAATTATAAAAACCCCGATGAAAACGGATATTATGGAGAATTTGGAGGTGCTTTTATCCCCGAAATGCTCTATCCTAATGTAGAAGAACTGCAAAAAAACTATCTTGACATCATAGCATCTGAAGATTTTCAGGCTGAATATCAGGATTTGCTTAAAAATTATGTAGGAAGGGCTACTCCATTATATTTTGCTAAAAACCTAAGTAATAAATATAATACTCAGATTTACTTAAAACGTGAAGACCTCAACCATACCGGAGCTCATAAGATCAATAATGCTCTGGGACAGGTTTTATTAGCAAAACGTCTTGGAAAAACAAGAATTATTGCTGAAACCGGCGCAGGACAGCATGGTGTTGCGACCGCTACAGCATGTGCTTTACTCGGTCTGGAGTGTATCGTCTATATGGGAGAAATTGATATTCAGAGACAAGCCCCGAATGTGGCAAGAATGAAAATGCTGGGGGCAGAAGTCGTAGCAGCTACTTCAGGTTCAAAAACCCTTAAAGATGCCGTAAATGAAGCATTAAGAGACTGGATCAACAATCCTGTGACGACTCATTATGTCATCGGAAGCGTTGTTGGACCTCATCCTTTTCCAGATCTTGTAGCAAGATTTCAAAGTATTATTTCAAAAGAAATTAAAGAACAGCTTCAAGAAAAAATCGGAAGAGAAAACCCAGATTATGTGATTGCCTGTGTAGGTGGAGGAAGTAATGCAGCAGGAACTTTTTATCATTTTGTGGAGGAAAAAGAAGTGAAAATTATTGCTGCTGAAGCTGGAGGATTGGGTGTAGATTCAGGAAAATCTGCTGCAACTACTTTCTTAGGAACGCTTGGAGTTCTTCATGGAAGCAAAAGCCTTGTGATGCAGACGGAGGACGGACAGGTGATAGAGCCCCACTCTATTTCCGCAGGATTAGATTATCCTGGAATAGGTCCTTTCCATGCGCATTTATTCAAAGAAAAAAGAGCGGAATTCTTTAGTATTAATGATGATGAAGCTTTGAAATGTGCGTTTGACCTTACCAAACTGGAAGGCATCATTCCTGCTTTAGAAAGTTCTCATGCGCTGGCTGTTTTAGACAAGAAAAAATTTAATGAAAACGATGTTGTCGTGATTTGTCTGAGCGGTCGTGGAGATAAGGATATGGAAACGTATCTTAAAGAAATTAGAAGTTAGATACTAGAAATTAGTAAGTATTACCTAATAAAAAGTATTCACCTTCTAACTTCTAACCTCTAATTTCTAACTTCTAACTTCTAACCTCAATAATAAAGAAATGAAAAAACTAAATATATACTTCACAGCAGGGATTCCTCAATTGGAAGATACTGCTGACATTATACAACTGATTCAGGATTCCGGAGCAGATATGATTGAAATAGGAATGCCCTATTCTGATCCTGTTGCAGATGGACCTGTGATCCAGAAAGCTCATGAACTGGCTTTACAAAACGGAATGACTATTGAAAAATTGTTGTCTCAACTGAAAGCCATCAAAGATGAAATCAGAATTCCGATTATTTTGATGGGATATATCAATCCTGTATTAAGTTTCGGATTTGAAAAATTCTGTGCGGCATGTTCGGAAAGCGGTGTTTCAGGGCTGATCCTTCCAGATCTTCCTCCTATTGAGTTTGAAAAAAATTACCAGCATATTTTAAAACAGTATAATCTCAATTTCACCTTTTTGGTTACCCCGGAAACATCTGATGAAAGAATGATCTATCTGGATTCTTTAAGTTCAGGATTTCTGTATGCAGTAAGTTCTTCTTCTACCACCGGAAATGAAAATGCTGTTTTAAAAAATGAGAACTACCTTTCCAGGGTAGCATCCCTTCCACTTAAAAATCCGGTGATGATTGGATTTGGAATCAAGTCGAAAAACGATTTTGAAAATGTAACGGAAAAAGCAGATGGCGGTATCATTGGGACAGCTTTTGTCAACATTTTACTTCAGGATAGAGATTGGAAGAAAAGTGCTATAGATTTTATCCATTCTATAAAAGGGTAAAATTCACTAAATTTGTATATCAAAAATTGAAATGAATACAAATCAAAATAAAGCAGTAGAATTTGAAGATTTAGGAATCAAAGAATATCAGCCAACCTGGGATTATCAGGAACAACTGATGAAAAACATCATTGATACCAAAATAAAAAACAGGGATCTTCCTGCAGAACAACACATTACTACTCCCAACCATCTTCTTCTCGTAGAGCATCCGCACGTTTATACGCTAGGAAAAAGCGGACACGAAGAAAATATGCTTGCCGGTATTGATAAACTGAAAGAAATTGATGCTACTTTCGTGAAAGTAAATCGTGGCGGAGATATTACCTATCACGGTTATGGACAGGTTGTAGGCTACCCTATTCTTGATCTTGAAAACTTTTTCACAGATATTCATTTATATATGAGAAATCTGGAAGAAGTAATCATCAGAACCATTGCCGAATATGGTATTAAAGGAGAACGTTCCCCTGGAGAAACCGGAGTATGGCTGGATGTAGGAAAACCTTATGCCAGAAAAATGTGTGCTATGGGAGTGAAAGCTTCCCGTTGGGTAACTCTTCACGGCTTTGCATTGAATGTGAATACAGATATGCGTTATTTTGAATACATTATTCCATGCGGAATCAAAGACAAACAGGTTACTTCTTTGAAAAGAGAACTTGAAAGAGAACTTACGCCCGTAGAAATGGAAGAACTGAAAGCAAAGATCAGAAAACATTTTGCAGATGTGTTTCAGGCGGAATTGATTTACAAATAGTCATAGTGACTTACGATAATAAACCCAGTTTCAATAATTGAAACTGGGTTTTTAGTTTAACTGTTCTTAGATTGCTTAGATTCCTACGGAATGGACAAAAGCATGGATAGCTTATATAAGATAGGGTGTTTGTCAGTTAAAACGGATACTCCTCCACATTGTCTATTCCGTAGGAATCCAACCTATAAAAATCAAGAAAACCACAATTTCAAAAATTCCCTGTTTTCTGTGAGTTTACCATTAAAATTATTAGATATTATCTCATTTTCAATACTATAAAATCAATAAAATAACAAAATAATTTATTTTTTTTGAAAAAATGCTTGCATATATTTTAAATTTTATTACTTTTAATATCACAAAATAGTGAACTATCACCACTAAAAAGTTCACTGCAAATTAACCACCAAAATATAAAAACTATGAAAAAATTTCTGTTATCCATGATGGTATTCGTGACGATGCTGTCATTCAATGCCTGCTCAGATTCAAGCGCCAATCAGGATCCTAATCTCGTTGCCAAGGAGTCTAACGAAGTTGCGATGAAAGATTTCGGTAAGACTGTCCCGGTAGGGATAGAAAAAGAGGATGGAAAATTTAAAGTTTCATTTATGGTTTCAGCGCAGCCGTATCATATTAAAGATACTAAGGAAAATGCGGGATTCATCTCTATGATCAAAGAAGCTGTAGAAAATGAAACTCCGGTTCAGGTTTTCCTGAAAGCTAATTCTAATGAAATTGCAAAAGTAGACAAACCCACTGCTGAGGATATCCGTTATTTCAAATCAGTATTCAACAAAGAAGAAAGAGGCGACAGTAAAAAAGCAGTAAGTGTTATTCCAAATCTTGCAACGCTGAACAGCTTATTCACTCAAATCAAAAATCAGGCTTGCGGAACTTCTACGGCATCTTCACCATGTATCACATTCAGATATCCTGTGGATGGATGCTATGCCAGAGCTCACAAAATGAGACAAATCCTTTTGAATGCAGGTTACGATTGTGAAAAACAATTCGTTTATGGTAACCTTAGAGCTTCTACAGGAACATGTTGTGTATCATGGGTATATCACGTAGCCATTTTGGTAAGCTTTAAAAATGCTTCAGGAATTGTTGAAAAAAGAATTATTGACCCATCATTATTCTCCAGCGGACCTGTAACTGACGCTGCATGGAGAGCGGCATGTACTAATACAAGCTGTGGATCTGCTTCTGTATCTTCTTTTGCCAATACAGCAGGAAATGTATACTACAGAAGTCCATCCGGATCTTTATTATATGACAATAACTATGTAAATACCAACTGTGTATTGAATATATTCTCATCCCTTTCAGGATGTTCTCCTTCCCCTGCACCTAGTGTAGCGAGCTGTGGATTTTAACTAATTTATAGAGAGCTCCTGCCATATTTTGATATATTGCAGGAGCTTTTTACTTAATCTTTTTTATTATGAAAGCCTGGTCCTATTTACTATTACTTTTTATTATGATTACATCCTGTTCCGGTAATTCCAGTTCACAGAACTTAACCTGGTATAATAACGCCACGATTTCCAACATCATGGAAGATCCCGATAAACCGAATGAAGTGGTACGTGTTGCTATAGGAATCAGTGCACAGGTTTTTTATCTCTCTAAAAAATCACCGGAATACAAAAGCCTAATGGAAAAAGCAACCCAAAGCTTTAAAAAAGGTAAGACCTACAATATTGGTATTGAAAACAAAACCAATATCATCAAAGAAATTAAAGAGATCAAATAATCCACATTATCTGATCACAGAAATTCCGGCATCTACTTTTATCTCTGCTCCATGGATATAAGAAGCCTCTTCTGAAGCCAGAAACAGAACCACATTGGCTATCTCTGACGGTTCACCCTGTCTTTTAAAAGGGATGGTAGGGATGATATCTTCAATAGCACTTTCTATCTGCTCTCCCGTTAATCCTGTATTATTAAAAATATTGGTTTTAATATGCCCTGGACTTACTCCATTCACACGAATTCCACGTTCTGTAAGTTCTACTGCAAACGTTTTGATGAATGACTGCACTGCAGATTTTGCCGCAGAATACACCGAAAAATTGTGCATTGCAATTTCTGTTGCTACTGAAGTATTGAAAATAACTGAACTTCCGGTTTTCATCAGAGGTAATAGCTGCTGAACTGTAAAAAATGGTCCTTTAACCAGCATATTAAAGAGTTCATCAAACTGATTTTCATCTACATATTCTACAGGAGCAAATCTTCCGTAACCCGCATTGGCAAAGACCAGGTCAATATGGTCTGTATACTCTCTGACTTCCTTATACAGGTTCATCAAATCCTTTATATCTCCTGCATTGGATACGATTCCAAAAGCCATTTCTCCGAGCTTTTCCAAAGCATTATTCACTGTTTCTTCACTTCTGCCTGTAATAATGGCTCTACCTCCTTCTTCAATGAATTTCTGAGCAGTGGCTAAGCCCATCCCATTGGTACCTCCTGTAATTAAAGCGGTTTTGTTTTTAAATCTCTGCATTGTTTTTAGTTTAAATTTCTATGGCAAAGATTGGAATACAAAGGCTTTGAAAAAATCCGAATCATGTGGAAATCAACAAAATTGAAGCTATAATTTATCTTTTTAAATTTCATCAATAATAGCGATCAATAAAATCTTTCAAAATTAAATTGTGTACAATTAAATTGAGTGTACATTTGTACAGTTAATTTACTTCAACATAAAAACAGAAGTGATAAAAACGTCAAATAGTTTAATTTAAAAACAAAAGAAAATGTCATTAATAGAAAATCTAAACTGGAGACATGCTGTAAAAGCTTATGATCCAACCAAAAAAATTTCACAAGAAGACCTTAATACTATTTTAGAATCAGCCAGACTGGCTCCTACTTCATCCGGACTACAACCGTTCAGAATTATTGTAGTGGAAAACCAGGAATTGAAAGAAAAAATGGTAGCAGGTGCTTTAAACCCTGAAGTCATGAGAGATTCTTCTCACGTTTTGGTCTTTGCAGCATGGGACAGCTATTCTAATGAAAAAATTGACAAAGTTTACGATTATCATACGGATGTAAGAGATCTTCCGAGAGGCCGTTTCGGAAGCTATACGGACACCATCAAAAAAATTTATGGAGCACAGACTCCTGAAGAGCATTTTGCACATACTGCCCGCCAGACTTATATTGCCTTAGGAATTGCTCTTGCACAGGCGGCAGAACTTAAAATAGACAGTACACCGGCAGAAGGTTTCAACAACGCTGTAGTAGATGAAGTACTGGGATTGAAAGAATTGGGATTAAAAAGTGTAACTCTTTTATATCTTGGATACCGTGACGAAGCTAATGACTGGCTTTCTTCTATGAAAAAGGTTAGAATTCCAATGGATGAATTTATCATAAAAAAGTAATACCTTCATCGAATCTTTCGTACTCAAAAATTATGGAAAATCCGAAAACACCCAAACTAGAAAACCAGATTTGCTTCCCGCTGTATGTAATTGCCAAAGAGATTACAGGGCTTTATCGTCCTTTTCTTGATGAACTGGGCATTACCTATCCGCAATATCTCGTAATGATGATATTATGGGACGGTGACGGACTTACAGTAACGCATATCGGAGAAAAACTGTTTCTGGACAGCGGTACTTTAACCCCTCTTCTTAAAAGACTGGAGTCTAAAGGATTTATCATCAGAAAAAGAAAAAAAGAGGACGAAAGGGTGGTTGAAGTATTTTTAGACGAAGCGGGAAAACAGCTTCAGCAGAGGGCTTGTGAAATTCCGGGAAAAATTCAGGAAAAACTGGGGATACAACCGGAAGAACTTCTGCACCTTAAAGACACCGTCCTAAAAATATTAAACAAAATAGAAAAATAAATGAAAACGTTATATACCACTAAAGTTACTGCTCAAGGAGGCAGAAACGGACATGTGAAAAGTGAAAACGGAGTTTTGGAACTTGATGTAAGAATGCCAAAAGGTTTAGGAGGAGCCAATGATGATTTTGCCAACCCTGAAATGCTTTTTGCTGCAGGTTATTCTGCATGCTTTGACAGTGCATTGAACAGAGTAATCAGTCTTTCTAAAGTAAAAACCGGAGAAACAAAAGTAACCGCTCAGGTAAGCATAGGCCAGCTTGAGAATGGAGGTTTCGGACTGGCAGCAGAACTGGATGTAAATATACCTGGAGTTTCTATTGAGGAAGCTCAGGAATTAACAGAAAAAGCACATCAGATCTGTCCTTATTCTAATGCTACCAGAAATAATATGCAGGTGAAATTTTCAGTAACCAACAACGATTAATCCAATTTTTTTAAGCATAGTTATAACGAAAGGAGCTGTTTCAGTAGAAACAGCTCCTTTTTATTATATGATTTAACCACAGATTTCGCAGATGAGCACAGATGATTGAGGATATTTTTTTATATAATTCTTAAGAATTTCATTCATAATTCATAATTCATAATTCATCATTCATCATTTATAATTTATAATTACCTTCTGTCTTTATTTACATCGCTTTTCTGATAGGCATCTACTTTTCTGTAAGAATCGTTTTTTTCTTTTTCTTTTTTATCGGAAATCAGAATTCCGAAAAGATGGTCTATTTCATGCTGGAAAATTACTGCTGTAAAACCTTCTACAATTTCTGAATATTTCTGTCCTTTCAAATCCACATATTCCAGTTGGATCACTTTACTTCTGTAGAACTGATCTCTGAACTCAGGAATAGACAAATCACCTTCAGGACCAAGATTCTGAAGATCAGAACGCCAAACAATCACAGGGTTGATAAAGTATTCCAACGGAGTTCCTTCTTTATCAAAACGCTGTACCCAGATGATCTTTCTATTGACTCCTACCTGAGGAGCAGCAATTCCTACTCCGCCATCTGTAGAAAGAAGAGATTCTTTCATTCTTTTTACCAGAACAGCTGTATTCGGGTCCAGAGGATCTGCTTCTGAAGAAATACTCAGCAATGTTTTATGCTGATTGGAATCTGTAGTCTGATAAATTGGCAATGCGGTGTTTACGTCTCCCTGATTGATGATTGAAATTTCATGGGAAGTCAGTTTTTGTGCATTGGACAGTCCGGTAAAAAAGATTAGTAGAATGGCTAATTTATTCATGTTTTTTGAATGTTGTACAAAGGTAGATATTGTGGAGTAAAAATGACTGTTAAAAGTTTATCAATAAGTATGTTTTGGCTAAAGCCAATGGATTTTTTAATTAAAAATGGCCGGGCTAAAGCCCGACCCTATTGAATATTTTTTCTTTCAAACAAATGAAAGTTTAAAAAGTCTTTGTCATATCCGCCGGAATAATCAGATTAAAGTCCGTTGGGATATAATCTTTTGCTGGTACTTTCAGTTCGGGATCGTCTGATTCAAAAACGGAGATAACTGCCATTTTCAGATTAGGATTTTTCTGTTTGATATACCAATAAATTCCACCGAATTCTTTGCTGTGGTAGTTTCCGTTGTAATGGATGAAAGTTTTTCCTGCCTGGTAGCTTTTCAGGATAGATTCAGCCATTGTAGCGTCTTTTGTAGCCTGAGCTGAGATAAAATTCATCACTTTGGTTCCTTCTGCATGATCTCCCATCATCTTTTTCATTTCCGGATAGCCAGGAGTGTCTAAAGTCACTTTGATAGGCAACTGAGCAATGTAGGTTTTCTCTTTCTCGCTTAATTTATTCAGAGATTCAAGACCTTCTTTTGCGGTTTGAGACGCATATCTTCTTGGGATATTGGTTGCTATAAAATTCAGCTTTTTATCTTTAGCAAAATCTACCAAAGGCTTGTAATCTGTTGCATAATTATTCCACAAACGGGCAGAATCTTTCAATGTTTTAGCATCAAACTTTCCGTTTACATATTGATCCAGCTGAGCCTGATTGTCTCTTTCAAACATTTCTGCTCCTAAAATAAGCTGTCCGTTCTTCTTTGCAAACAAAGCTTCTGTAATTTTAAGCTGAAGCCAGTGATTGATAGAACTGTTATGATTTTCGCCAAAAAAAACCACATCATAATCTGCCAGTTCTTTTACAAGCTTTTCTGTCTTTATTTCTTTTCCTTTTTTATCATAAAATTGATACGCCTTAAAATCCTGCGCCTTCAATGAACAGAAACCGGCAAGCAGTATCGCTATGAAAATATTTTTCATTTTTTTATATTTAATCACAAATTACACAAATATTCTGGCACCTGCAGATCGCATGCAATAAAAAAGACCGCTTTGAATTTTACAAACAAAACGGTCTCATTCAAATCATCTAATTATTATTTCTCTAATTCTGCTACAAGATCCTTCCACTCCTGAAGTTCAGGAATTCCTGGTTTTCTTTTTCCGAAGAACTGAACGATAAAGTCTCCTTCATTGTTGAATACTTCGATAGCGGTTACTTCTCCGTCTTCAGTTGGTTTTTTAACGATCCATGCTTCTGCAATTTTCGTTACGTCAAGGTGTAAGTTGAAGTCAGGATCCATTACATTGAACCATTGCTGGTGCCAAAGTGTTTTCTTTACATTTCCTGTGTGAATCTGGATAATCCCTCTGTTTCCAACAAATACCATGATCGGTGTATTTTTCTCAGAAGCATCTTCAAGGATGTTCACTACTTTCGCGTTATCAATTTTCTTAGCAAATCCTTCCGGAGCCAATCTTAATGCCTGTGTTCTGCTTACTCCATATTTTCTGGTCATCATGAAGAAATCATGAGTATCTTTCAATTCTGTCCATGCTTTTTTGAATCCTTCCACATCAATATCTGAATCTTCTTTTTCAGCCTGTTTTGGAGCTACTGCTTCAAATACCAATGCCTGATTCTGATCTTCTGCTTTGAATTTTTCTATAATCGCATCGAAAGCAGCTTCATTACTGTCTTTCGTTAAATAAATCTTGTGAAGTGCCAATCCGTCTTTTCCGAAAAACTGAAGGCTCTTTTTGTCACCTTCCAGTACTGCAAAAGCAAATTTCCAGTGGTTAAGGAAAATTCTAAGGTCAATATCTTCACCCACAAAAAGCTGTGCATGCGGGCTGCTGAAATCTCCGTTCAGATACGTTCCTTTTCTTTCATGAACACACTCATCATTACGGGTAAGAGCCATTACTTTTCCTAATTGCTCAGCTTCTGTAAGGATTCCCTGGAAATCCGGGTTCAGGACAGTAACGCCTTCTCCTATGCTTGTTGCCAATAATTCTGCCTCACTTACTTCTAACTGTGCTGCTGCATTTCTTATTCTGATATGTGGATTTTCTGCTTTCAGAGCTTCCCATTTTTCCTTTAAATCATTAACTAATGTGCTCATTACTTTACTTTTTTATGGTTAAAATTGTATAAATTCTTCGTATTGTTTCGTTTCCTGTTTTACTTTTTATTTCTTCTTCTTTTTCAGAAGTTTTCATTCTTTTAAAGCGGCTTTTGGAGATGAGTTCTTCCATTTCACTGTTGCTGTATAAGGTGAAATCATATTCCGTGAACGGCAGTTTTTCCATGAATTCTCTTTGTCCAAACGTAAGGACGAACGTTCCGTCATCTTTCAAAACCCTGTAAATCTCATTTAGAAATTCTACCGGATTTTCCCAGAAGTAGACTGTGTTGACTGTAAATATTTTATCAAAAGATCTATCCCGAAAAGGGAGCTTTTTACCTTCATACAGAACAAAATCTGCCTCACTTTCAAATTCTTTATTGAGTCTTTTGGCTTCATTGTGCATGGTCTCGGAAATATCAATTCCTGTATATCTGAGATTTTTGGCAAGACTCATTATACTTTTCAGATGAGCTGCGTTACCGTGTCCTATTTCAAGGATCTGCTGCTCGTCATCAATCACCAATGTTTTGATGCTTTCCAACGTCATGCTGATATTAGTTGCATTCATCATTTCACCAATCTCGATGCCTTTTTCTCCCTGAGGATTGGCAAGATTCTGTGCGAGGATTTTGAGTTCGTCTTTTTCCATGGTTATCCAAAATGATCATTGGGTTATTGGTAATAGGGTGTCCACAGATGGTACAGGGAAAATTATAGGCATTGCTTATATTTTCTGCAGTAAAAACTTCCTGTGGTGTTCCATAGGCGGAAACCTGTCCTGATTTCATTAATAAAATCTTATCTGCAAACTGTGCAGCAAGGTTCAGATCATGTAAAACTACAATAGCACTGTTGGCTTTTTTGGTGAAATTTTTGATAATTTCCAATGCTTTATACTGATGCTTTATATCTAAATTATTCAATGGTTCGTCCAGAAAAACCAGTTTGTGGGCAATATCATTTTCAAGCTGTGCCATTACTCTTGAAAGATGTACACGCTGTTTTTCTCCTCCTGAAAGGGTGTTGTATTCTCTTTCTTTCAGGTGAAAAATATCGGTTTCGTACATCATATTATTCATGGCTTCCAGATCTTCTTTTCCGGGCTGGGCATCGAAATACGGATACCTTCCCATCATGATTACATCTTTTACCTCAAGCGGAATATCGTTGCTGTTATGCTGTGAGAACTTTGCTTTGTGCTTTGAAAGTTCTTGTATATTCCATTCTTTGATGGGTTTATCTTTAAACAAGACTTTGTTATGTCCGGATTTTACTTCATCTGCCAATACGCTCAGAAGACTTGACTTCCCTGCTCCGTTGGGTCCTACAATGGCCAGAAATTCGCCGTATTCCAGAGATACATCTACCCCGTCCAGAATTCTGAATTCCTTATGTTTATAATTGATCTGGTGTGCCTTGATCATTACAGTGATTTTTTAAATTTAACCAAAATAGCGATAAAAATAGGGCCTCCCATTAAGGCTGTTAAAATTCCGATCGGCAGCTCTGACGGTTCCACAATGCTTCTGCTGAAGGTATCTGCCGTTAATAACAAAATGCTTCCGCACATTGCCGATAATGGCAAAATAAATGTGTAATTGGATTTGAATAACAGTCTTAAAATATAAGGTACAATAAGACCAACAAAACCAATGGTTCCTGAGAATGCCACACAACTTCCTACCATTAAAGCTACAATGATAATGATCTGCTTTTTCAGTCTTTCCACATTGATTCCCAGATGCTGCGCATCTTTCTCTCCCAGCATCATCGCATTCAATGCTTTTCCTTTTGGGAGTAAAATAATGTAAGCAATGATCGCAACAACGGCCAAAATAATATTCTTCGTCCATGTAGCGGCTGCCAGGCTTCCTAAATTCCAGAAAGTAAGGTCTCTGAGCTGCTCATCTTTTGAGATATAGATCAAAATCCGGTTATCGAAAACCCGATAGCCGTTATGGCAACTCCGGTAAGCAGCATCATCACTACATTTGTTTTTCCTCCGCTTGTTGAAATTCTGTACACCAGCATCATTGATAAAAAAGAACCGATAAAAGCCGCAATTCCTACCAGTGAAAATTGTACAGCTTCAGGAAGATATTCTTTGAAATGTCCTCCTAAAACAATCGCAATAGCTGCCAGCAATGTTGCTCCTGATGTAAGTCCTATTAAATCTCCCGTTGCCAAAGGATTCTTGAAAAGTCCCTGAAGACTTGTCCCTGAAACCGACAACATACTTCCTACTAAAATAGCCATGATAATTCTGGCTGCTCTTACGTCCCAAATCACATATTTATCACTGAGTGATAATCCGGAATCTCCTTTTATAAATTGCCACAGTGCCATGAAAGGAGATTTTTCTCCAAAATCATAAACGCCTGTATTAAGCGACAGTACTGCTATAATGGCAAGCAGTACTGCGCTTATAATAAGATAAAAGTATAGTTTACTTTGTGCTTTCAATTAAAAGTTTGTTTAATCCTACTGCTGCTTCTCCTACTCTCGGCCCGAAACCTGATACTAAACCTCCGTCCATTGCAATGATTTTTTTGTTTTTACCTGCATTGGTTTGAGATACTCCCGGCATTTTAAGTGCTCCTTCATTTCCTCCTGCTCCCTGTAAACCAGTTTCGAAGAAGAATAGTACGTCAGGATTAGCTTTTACAACAGCTTCCGGAGTCAAAGGTTTGAAATCTTCAAAATCAGTAACTGCATTTTCTCCTCCTGCAAGGGTAATTAATGAAGCCATTGGTGTATTTTTACCGCTTACCATCAGCATGTTTCCTCTGGCATAGATGAACAATACTTTTGGTTTTTTAGCAATAGGCTGTACTTGTTTCAAGTCAGCATCAATTTTATCATTTAATTTCTGATAATCTGTATTTCCGATCGCTTTTGCAACCTGTTCAATCAGTTTTTTAGTTCCGTCAACAGTGTATTCCTGTTTGAAAACTTCAGTTTTAATTCCTGAAGATTTGATTTTCCCCATTAATTCGGGGTTGATATCTTTATCAGAAGCAAGAATTAAAGTAGGATTTACTGACATGATCGGTTCAATAGTCATGGATCTCATGTGCCCCAGATCTTTAGCTGTAGTTTTTAAAGAGGCAGGATATGTACTGGTAACATCTGTTGCTACGATTTCTTTTTCGTGGCCAAGAGCAGCTACTATTTCAGTAATTCCTCCATTTAATGTTACTATTTTATTGTTGGTTTTTGGTGCTTCAGAAGTGGCTTCTGTAGTATTTTCTTTCGCTGTTCCTTCTGCTTTTTTGCAAGAATATACTGCTACAAGAACAGAAGCTGCAAGGATGAATTTTTTCATGATATACTATTATTTGATTATTTATAAAGGTTCGAACTCAAAATTGGTGTACCCACGGTTTCCGTTGTCATCTTTCATTTTATTGAACCTCAGCTTAAAGTAAAAACCTTCTGCATCTTTCAATACAAAGAAACGGTCTGCATACACGAAAGGAACCGGATTGGCTGCCGTACCGGTAGTGGTTCTCCACTTATCACCAATGGCTCTCTGGTCATTGAAAACAAATTTAGCAGGCTCTACGTCTTTCAGTTTAAATGCAGTGTAAGCCTGTTCCAGACTTCCGGTAACTGTTACCTGATAAGCACCTACTCCATTCAATGTATTGGTGGTAATAAAATCTGCATAGAAATAACTTCCTGCGCTGGTTGTAGGTCCCATGAATACTTCATTGGTAAATGTTGTAAATGCAAGGTCCCAGTTCTTTTTCTTAGGCTGAATCTTTGCAGGAGTTCCCATTTTCAGATTGAAGAATGTAAAATTGTATTCTGCATCTTTTGTAATGATATATTCTTTGATATCTGTTCCTGTTGCGTTCACATCAGCATAACGAATTTTGTATCCACCCGGAGCTCTTACAATCTGTACTTTCTTCCATCCTCTCGGATCTCCCGATAAAGAAACAGAACCTGCTCCGATATTGTTTGAAGAAGGAATTTCTCTTCCAAGATTGATCAGATAGATAGGATTATCTGCATCATTTTCTTTTACAGCATCAATCCCGGTAGTCTGCGTTAAGAAGTTTCCGTTAGGGTTGTCAACATACTTCATGTTTGCTGCATCAAATGTTCCTACCTGAGCAACATCTTTTAAAGCAGCTACATCGGATTCTTTTACTTTGCTGATATCTGTAGCATTAGGAATTTTAATAGCCGTCATGGCAAGAGAACCGTTCATAATGACACGAAATTCATCTCCTGAATAAAAACCAAGATCCCAATCTGTTCTTTTATTAACAGCCGGATTGGTGTAATCACTCAGATCTATCCATACCTGATTGGGTTCTGTAGGACCTCCTATTTTAGCATTCACTTCAGACCCTGTCATTGGAGGAACCGGAACCGGATCTTCATCAGCAGAAAGACAAGACTGTGTGGCCAGCATGACGGAAAGAATAGAAAATATCTTTAAATACTTCATAACAGTAACTTATTATTTAAAATTGAAACATTAATCTGGCAAAATAGCTTCTGCCATAATATAAATTAACAAAACCATTAGCTGCATTATGAGCCGTACCGGCAGTTGCAGTAGAGTTTAATCTTGTTACATCAAATATATTTTTCACCCCGGCAGAAATCTCAAAATGCTTGTTCCAGAAAGGCTGGCTTACAATGAAATCCATCATATGAAAGCTGTCTATTTTTCCAAGGCGGAAATCGTTGGCTCCGTCTGATACGTATAATCTGTCCGGACCTGTGAATTTATAATAAAGGGCAAAATTGGTATCGGTACTTTTCAGTCTGTAGGTAGCTGATGCTCCTGCCTGTACCAGATACTGGAAGTCTGTAGGAGATGATGATTTTAAATCATTCATAGATACAGATGTACCGCTTACAGACCCTCTTAAGGATAAAGCAAACTGGTCTTTTCTGAAATCTACATTCGCTGAAACCAATAAATTTTTATAATTATTAATATTCATGTATTTGTAGGTAGAAGGCTCTTTCACCATCACCATTTCAATCCTGTCGCGCACATCAAGATATAATGCATCTACTCCGTAATTAATTTTCCAGTTATTCTCCGCAGCAAAATTCTGATTCCAGAAAAGACCTGCTGAGAATCCTTTTTCAGGATTTAGATCAGGATTTCCTTGTACGTCATGATTGATATTTACAAAATAGGTATACAGCTCTTCATATTTGGGAAAACGGTTGGCCGATCCTACAACGGCTCTAAGGTTTGAATTCTCAGAGGTTTTATATCTCGCAGATAAAGAGTAGTTGTATTGATCATTAAAGTTCTCGCTTAAAGAAAGTCTTACCCCTGGTCTTAGGGAGAATTTATCTGAAACATTCCATTCTGCAGAAAGGAAATTGGAATAGGTAAATATTTTTCTTTTTACCGCTTCTCCAAAGAAATCTCCTGCAATGAGTGCGGCATATCCGTTGGTATAGTCTAGCTCGTATCCTAACTGAAAGTCAAAAACTTTACTATCCAGAAAGTTACTGAACATACCTCTTGAATAGATCACATCTGTTTTATAATAAGATCTTTCTTCCTGTCTGCTTTTCACAGTTCTGTTCGGAATATCATAATTGTAGTCAGCAAATTTTCTATCCTGATTCTGATAAGAGAAATCTCCCATATAGCGGATATGTCCCAGATTGGTTTGAATATTGAATTGGTGAACCCAACGATCTGTATTGTATTCTCTGTCACGGCTTTCATAGGCTACCCCACCCAATCCGTCATTAAGAGGATTTCTGCTTACTTCCGGATTATAGAAGTTGAATTTTTCATTCAGATAAGACAGTTTGTAAAAGAATGTCGTTTTATTTTTGGTATATCTTAATAATGCGGAGGCATCATATTGATCTTTCGGATTCCATTCGTATCCTCTCGTGTTATCCTGTCCAAAGTATTTGTAACCTTTGCTCTCCCCTTCATATCCCATAAACTGGTTATGGTTGAAATTGATGCTTGCAAACCATTCATTATTGATGTTATAATCTACATTCAGATTCTGAATATGTCTTCCGTTTCCTCTTTTCTTAAGATCATACTGGTCTCTTACCGTTTCTTCCTGCAATGAGCCTCTTACACTGATCTTTTGTGTACTGGTTTTTTTTGTAATAATATTAATGACCCCTGCAACTGCGCCATTTCCATACTCAACTCCCATACTACCTTTCATAATTTCAATTCTCTCTATATTGCTTAAAGCAATTTTGGTAAGGTCAATATTGCTTCCTAATCCTGTATCTCCTACTACCGGGATATTATCGATAAGGATTTTTACATAATCCCCATTAAGTCCCATTATTTTGGCGGTAGAATTTCCCGAGCGGGTATCTGGAGTAATCTGTATGTTAAGACTTTGATTCAAAACTTCTGCAACATTGGTTGCTGCCATATTTTTAATCTGCTCAGCATCAATAACGTCAACCTTATAGATGGATTTGTTAATGGACTGCTGCATATACTGTCCTGTAATAACAACTTCTTCAATTTTCTTTTGATTAAGAGAATCCTTTTCTTGTGCATTCATCCAGAAAGCCATGGATAATGAAAGAACGGAAAGCACTTTCTTCTTCATAAGGGTACAAATTTTCGACAAATATAAAACTTTATTTAGACTCATTAAAAATAAATGTATATTTTTGTGGAATAATTCTAAATAAAAATAATCTCATGAAATTAAAATTACTTTTAGGAGCTCTTGTGTTTACAGCGTTCACTGCAAATGCTCAGGTAGCTAATATCAATGAAAATTTTAATAATTTCACAGTTGGAAATACTACTTTCCCTCAATTCGGATGGTCTGCTATTGTAGCTCCGATAACAGGAGAGTTCCCTCCAGTACCGCCAAGAATGCTTGTTGCAGGAGATACCAACAGAGCTGTTCAGTCTTATGCTGGAAACAATGCTACAGGAACATCTTACCTGATCACTCCGCAGATTGAAGTCCCTACAGGAAATAAAACATTAACTTTTGACACTACATTAGTGGTTCAGTCTCCTGGTACCGGAACAATCCAGATAGGAGTAGCATCTAACCCGGCAGATATGGCAACATTTGTTGCTGTCGGAAGTCCAATCAGCGTTACGACTATTGGAACGATTCAGAATGTAAGTGTAAATATTCCGGCTTCTACAGGATCTTATATTGTTTTTAAATTTACACCAACAGCTTCGCACACTGCTATTCAGATTGACAATGTAGTTTACAACACAACTGCTTCTTTAGGAGTATCAGACAGCAATAAATCAACAGAAAACTTCAGATTTGCCTTAAATTCTGATCAGTCTGCGCTAGAATTTATCGTAAAGAAAGATCCTAAGAATATCCAGATCTATTCCGCAGCAGGACAAAAAGCTGCTGAAGGAAAACTGAACGGACAGAGATTTGATATCAGCACACTTCAGACAGGAGTATACTATATGAATATTGAAACTGCAGAAGGTAAATTAATCCAATCAAAATTCATCAAAAAATAAGGTTTATTAGACTATTATCAACCTTCACAAAGCCGGCGGGATCACTCCTTCCGGCTTTTTCTTGCTCTCTTTATTTCTTTTTTAAACGATAATTAAAATAAAAACAAGATAAAAATCATATTTTTATTTAGAATGATTAAAAATAATTATTTATTTTTGTGGAATCATTCTAAATAAGGATTTAAAAAATAAATTATGAAAACAAAACTATTATTGGCTTCAGTATTCGCTATGTCTGTTCAGCAGACTGTTTTGGCGCAGACTGATGCACTGGGATACTCACAGGTAAATATGACAATGGGGAGCGGATACCAAAACCGTGTGTTTGTAGATCTTGCAGATGGTAATATGGTTTCTCAGCCAGCCAATACCTGGGATATTGCTTTTTATAGAAACTCAAACTATGCCTTTGGATCAAGAGTAAATGATGCTAAAGATATTGAAGTATTCACTGCTTCTACCAATTTAGCCGATTGGGATAATATCAGTATAAGCAATGAATCTTCTTGGGGAGCACCTCTTTACAATCCGGATCAAACGACTGACTGGAGCCAGGGAGCTTTTGAACAAGGACCTGTAACTTCTCCAAATCCCAATATTCCTTCAACAGGATGGGGTGTTTACAACCCAGTAAATCACCATATTCAAGGGAAAGCTATCTTTGTTTTGAAGTATGCTTCAGGAACTTATATTAAGTTTGCCATTGAAGATGCTTTTGCAGGATATACCTTCAGATATTCAAAATGGAACGGTACATCATGGGGAGCTACAGAAACAAGAACGATCGCTAATGGAACGGATGATTCTTATTTCAACTATTTCTCATTTGATACTGGAGCAAAAGTTCCTAGCCTGGAGCCTTCAAGAACAGCATGGGATTTCGTATTTACCAAATATTATACTTTCTACATGGGGGTGCAGATGTACCCGCTTTCGGGAGCCATTCAAAGTCCGAATGTTAAAGTAGCAATGGTACAGCCTGAAACTCAGCAAACAGCAGCTTCTACCATTCCTGCCACTACAAGTTTCTCATCGGCTATTACTACAGTTGGACACTCTTGGAAAGGGATTGGTACCGTGAAAAACGATGTTGTATATTACGTTAAAAAAGGAAACGATTACTACAGAATGTACTTCACTACCAATGGTGGAGCAAGTACAGGAAATATGTATTTCAAATATAAAAAGATTACAGAAACTTTGGGAATTACTGAGGTAGGTAAAAAAGCTTCTTTCGGTATTTATCCAAACCCTGCGACAGCTGATAAAAAAGTAACTGTTCTTTTTGATGTTAAAGAAAAAGCGGGGAATAAAGGAAGTGTAGAAGTTTATGATCTTACCGGCAAAAAAGTATATTCTGAGGAACTTACTAATCAGGCAGGATTCTACAAACAGGATCTTAACCTTTCTACCCTTACTTCAGGGAATTACCTTGTAAAAATTACTTACGGTGGCCATTCGGAAACGAAAAAGCTTATCGTGAAATAAATATTTTTATTTTAATACTTTCTATTTTTTCTAATAAAAGGGCGGTTTCAAACTATTGAAACCGCCTTTTATTCTTTTAAATTTTAATATATCTTAAATCCTTTGTAAACCTCTGCTGAGCTTTCCATGATTTTTGAAGCATCTTTACGGAAATCCAAAAGATGATCCTGACCGTTATGTCTGTTATGGTGTTCTACACTTTCCCAAAGTTCGATCAGGAAGAATGTTCCTTTGTTATCTTTATCCTCGATAAGATCATACTGCAGGCAGCCTTCTTCTTTTCTTGTTTCTTTCACAAGGTTCTGAAACAGCTCTACGGCATCCATCAGATAATTTTCATTAAACTTAAAAAGTGCAATGATATGTAAATTCATGTTCTAATATTTAGTGATGTAAAAGTAAAATATTTTCAAAACCAATTATCTTTTTATTCCTTTTATTTTTCAATACCAGGCCTAATTTTTAATTAAAAACTGATTTATAAATAGTTATAGAACTCATCACAATTACCAGTGTTCCGATAATCACAAACATTTTCTTTACAGGAAGCTTAGCGGTAAGCATTGCAGAAAAAGGTGCAGTAATAATTCCGCCAATTAAAAGCCCGAGAATAATATTCCAGTGCTGTATTCCGAGGGTAAAGAAAAAGGTAACAGCAGCAGTGATGGTAAGGATAAATTTTGCTACTGTAGAACTTCCTACAGCAAATCTTGGGGTAAAAGCATTTTTGATCAGGGTTCCGGTAACCAGAGGCCCCCATCCTCCACCAGCAAAAGAATCTATAAAACCTCCTATTATTCCCAGTCTTGTCAGATTGGTTTTTCTTTTCAGGGCTTTGCTTTGTTTTTCTTTAAAAGCATTGGAGAGAATCTGAATTCCGAGGTATAAAGTATAAAAAGCAATTAATGTTTTGGTGATTTTAGCATAATACTCTCCCAGATAGGTCAATGATACGGCTCCGATAACTGCACCAATTACCGCTGGAATGGCTAGTTTTTTCACCAGACTTTTGCTTACATTTTTCAATTTGATGTGGCTGAGACTTCCTGCAGCCGTTGTAAAACTTTCCGCAGAATGAATACTCGCACTTACAATATGTGGAGGAATGTTCAGAAGCAAGAGTGTGGTAGTACAGATAACGCCATACCCCATCCCCATTGATCCTGCAACAATTTCGGCAAAAACACCTACCAAAAGCATCCA
Source organism: Chryseobacterium sp. CH21 (assembly GCF_004119445.1). Lineage (GTDB taxonomy): Bacteria > Bacteroidota > Bacteroidia > Flavobacteriales > Weeksellaceae > Chryseobacterium. The sequence goes on from NZ_QICI01000019.1 coordinate 125,203, forward strand.
GTAAAAAATGTAATTATCTTTTGCCAGAATATTCAGAAGTTCATCCAGGTATCCCAGTTCGTACATTGAAAAAACAGCAATGAAGATAACAGCAGCAGTCACAAAAAGCACATTAAGCCTTATTTGAATTTTTCTTGAAATCACCATATCACAGAATCATTTTAGTCCATACTATCTCATTATCGACGGTACCAGCAATAAAAATATTTACCGGCAGTCTTTCTTCCTCAGAACTGTACATGATTCTTTTTCCGGATAAAGTGGGTGTGGTAACAGAATATACTGTCACGATAGAAGGTATACGATTTTGTAATGGGTTGGCATCTCCTTTTGAAATCATAATTTATTCATTTGAAGTAGTGCAAATATCTGATAAAAATATTTATCCTACAAAACAAGTAGACTATTAATTCAAAAAAAAGGATCAGGTCAGTCGACCAGATCCATTAAAGTTTTACTTTCCAGAATATTCAGTGAAGCATCCCGAACTTCTATCAGCACATCATGAAGCCCGCAGTGATCTTCATTACAATCATCACATTTCTGATAGAAATTCAGACTTACGCAAGGAAGCATGGCAATAGGGCCATTCACAAGACGAATAATCTTGGCCAGTTTCACATCTTCAGGATTTTCTTTGAGAAAATATCCACCACCCTTTCCTTTTTTACTATCAAGGATTTCCGCTTTTTTCAGTTCAAGCAGGATATTTTCCAAAAACTTTAAAGGAATCTTTTTGTGTTCCGCGATTTCAGAAATAAGAATCGGGCCATCATTTCTTTTTTCTACAAGATATGAAAGCGCCTTAAAAGCATATTGAGATTTTTTTGAAAGCATTACAGCAAAAATAAGAAAATTGTTTAATATTTGAAAAAAGACAATTTTATCAATTTATCCCCCTGTCTTTACGGTTTTTATCTTATTTGTCTTATCCGGAATTTTACGGTTTTTGCTCCCTCATTTTTGCCTTTCTCCTATTAAATCATTATGTTTGCGATATGTTCAGTAAACAAGAGGCGCAGCAACTAAAAAAAGAATTTTGGACTGCTTTTGGAAGATCATTTCCCAGAAAATGGATTCTTTATGATACCAAAATCAAGGATATGTCATTTAAATTTTCTGCCGACAATAAAAAAGCAGAGGTTTCTCTGGAGATCGAAATGAAAGACGAAATTTTTCGAAATGCCTACTACGAAAAGATCTGGTCACTGGAAGATATTTTAAAAGATTTCATTGGAGATTTTCAAAAAGAAGAATATTTCACCCTGGAAAATGGTAAGATTATCAGCAGAATATGGATCGAAAAACATGGGATTTCTATTTTTAACAAAAATACCTGGCAAGAAATTTTTGAATTTTTTGTAGCCAAAATGGATGGTTTCGAAAGGTTTTATTATGAATATGAGGATTTTATAAAGGACATATAAAATAATTATGAAATAAATACTGTTTCATGCTTCGTATTGAAATAAAAAAAGAAAACCTATCTTTGTTCCACCACTTAAACTAATAGATGAAACTAAACTAACATGATTAAAAATGAGAAAAGTGTACAAAAACATTTTTGGGGAAATTATCTCCAAAAGCAAAGCTGTGAAGTTAAACGAATATCATCTGTATTATTATGAGGAAGGTTCCGATTTCTTAAAAGAAATTGAATTCATCAACGAGGATACTGTTTACAACATCAATTATTTTCTAAGTGACGAAGAGGATGAGACAAAGGTAGTAGATTATCTCAGGGAAAAATCTGACTTTTTTGATATCGAAAAAAAGAAACCAACGACAGTTTTATTATCTCTACCAATAAACTATATTCCTTATCCGTAGATGATCTGCCCTTAATTTCTAAAACCGTTTTCAAAACTGATGATCCTGAAAACTTTATCTGTTCTCAGGTTATAGACAACGAAACTCATGAACCGCAACTTGAAAGAACAATAAAATGCTGGTATACCAATGATGAAAATGGTGAAAAATACGCAGCAATAGAATGCAGTTATCAAGAAGATGGAAAACTGGAACTGGCTGTAGATAAAACCACAGATCCTGATCATGAAGAAAAGTGGTCTCATTATGATTATGATACTTTTCCAGATCTTCAGGCACAGACATCTACCGATATCAGCTATTACAGAACTGCCGCTTTACTTCCCAAAGAAGCCTATCAGCAGTAATCTCTACTTAAAAAGCACATTTCTCAAAAAATTATTCATCGAAGTGAACTCTATTTTTTATCAGGCAGGACGTAATTAACTCCTGAACTTAATAAACATCTAAGCAGATTGATCTGTTTTATCAGATTGAATCTTTAGAAAAATAATAAAGACTGTTTCCTTATTGGAAGCAGTCTTTTTTTCATGAGATCTGGAAAATACTCGAAAAGTATCAGAATCAATTCCAAAAATAGGTTTACAATTTTGTTCCATTTTATTATATTTGTACGAAGGCACAAATATAAAAGGTCATTATGGAAAAGCTAAAAAATCTAAGAAAACAAAGAGGCTATACACAAGAATATATGTCGAAAATCATATCAACAGATGTTTCCAATTATTCCCGAAAAGAGAATGATGAAGTAAGAATATATGATGATGAATGGGAAAAGCTTGCAAAAGCACTTGATGTTCCTGTAGAAGATATCAAAGAGGAAAAACCATCTAGAGTTGTCAATAATGACAATTTAACTTTCAATGACCAATCTGCAAACAATAATTTCAATCAATATTATAATATTCCCAATTCTATTATAGAAAATTTGCAGAGTTATATTAAAGTTTTGGAAGAACAGGTAGAAAATTTAAAAACAGAAAATAAAAAATTGAAGTCTAGATAAAGCTTTATAATAAATTTATTTTCTATGGAAGATGAAGACCACATTTTTGAAATAGAGAACAGTATAGTTTTAACTATTCCAACGGATATTAAACAAATAACAGAAGGTGTTCGCGAATCATTTTATTATTTGGAAGGTTTAATCAATCTAGATTCAATATATAGAGGGATAAATCAAATGATAGTTTAAATATTAAAGCTAAAAATGTAGAATTTAAAAAAAATAGAAAATATCTAATATATTAAAATCTGATATTTTCATCAATAAAAATTCCGGAAGAAAATCTTCCGGAATTTTTTATGTTTTATCCAAATTTCTTTTTCCTTAACCAGAAGAATAATCCTCCGATAAGACCGATAATCACGAGTGGAAGCAGTAAATTCAGCCATTGCCAGGTGGATTTCTCCTCAGTAATTCTTTGTCTGTCCAGAAGTCTTTCTTCGATATTTCTGTTTCTCAGCTCCATCAGGTTGCTGTCATCCAACAAATAGTCCAGAGCATTTCTAAGGAACTGTTCGTTTCCAAACTGCTCATTTGTCAAAAGGTCTACTCCTAATGGAAGCGGTTTTCCTTTGATCACTTTGTTTCTTCCTACATCTCCGTCTGCAATAACAATCATTTTATTTTCCGGGCTGGATGTTTTGAATCCAGGGTAAGATTTTCTTTCAATTCTTGATGCATAGGCAGAACTAAATTTCCCTTCCAATGCTACCGCGAAGATCTTTGGAGTACTTGGTTTTTCCATTTGTCCAAGGCTGTCTACGCTTGCAATTTCTTTCAGATCAACATAGTTTGGAACCTGTTTCAACAATGTTCTTTCACTGGATTCGAAAAGAACTTTTGTTTTGATATTTTTTCTTCCTCCCAATGTATCGATAGAAGTTGGGAATTCAAATTTTACAGGGTTGATATTTTTAGTGATGGGGTTATTATTTTCAGCAATTCCAAGTGGATAATACGGCCAAGGCAAGCTTGTATACTGAGGATTTCCACTTACTTCACCCGTAACCAGTCTTAAAAGGGCAAACTTTTTAACATCTTTAACCAAAGCAGGATTGATTCTCAACCCATAATTGAAAAAGAAGTCGGTCATATTGATATCTACCGGGAAAGGCATCACTTTTTTAGACCTTGTTAAAGTATCCATTTCAGCATTTACCGCATCAATCATCCAAAGGGTTTTCCCTCCGTTCATGATGTACTGGTCAAGAATTACTTTTTCGTTATCTGTAAATGCTTTTCTTGGTTTTGCAATCACCAGAGCGCTCATCTGCTTCAATAACGGAATATCTTCCAATGACAGTTCAGTCTGATTTTTAGGAATAATAGGTCCGGCATCATAGTTTTCCATAGCCAGCTGTACAAATCCCTGGAATTCATCAGGATTCAACTCATCATGATTCACCAGAATTCCGATTTTCTTTCTCTTTGCTGCAGCAATATTCTTGATATTAGAAACAAGATTGTACTCTAATCCCTCAATGGATCTTGTCAGCTGCTGATCGGCATCAATTCCTGCCTGCTGTACGACCAATGGTATTGAAGCTCCGCCATCTCCATATTTGATCACAGCGTATGGGAAAAGTGTGATCTGTGAGATCTTTCCATCTTTGACATCCGGAAGAATAGAAGGCTGCATGCCCATTGCCATCAGGGTATCCTGAGACATTTTTGTTTTAATCGGGTCTATAAATTTAAAATCAATCTTTGGATTAATTTTCCTGAACTCTTCCAGCATGAATTTCGTCTCGCTTTGCAGCTGTTTGAAACTTGCAGGAAAGTCACCTTCCAGATACACTTCAACAGTCAGAGGCTTTTTAACAGACTCTAATACTTTGATGGTATTATCAGAAAGGGTATATCTTTTTTCTTTTGTTAAGTCTAATCTGATTCCCGAATAGGTCAGGATAATCACTAAAGGAACAATTACAATTAAGAAAATTCCCAGTGGAGATTTAGCATTGAACTTCTTCATGATTCTACTTCTTTTTGTTAATAAAATGATTAGACAATACTAATGAAGCTCCTATTACAAGTACAAAATAGGCTACATCCTTAAAATCAATAAGTCCTCTTGTAAAGCCTAGGAAATGTTGATAGAAACCAATATTCTGAAGAATAAAATCTGCTCCACCTAATAGTTTATAGCTTGCCAACTGCTCGATTCCAAAATACATAATAAAGCACATAAAAACGCCCAGCAGATAGGCCATAATCTGGTTTTGAGATAATGAAGACGCCAGAATTCCCACTGCTGAAAATGCTGCAATCAGCATGATCAAGCCAAGGTAGCTTCCAAAGGTCATTCCAAGGTCAATATTCCCTGCAGGAACTCCCAGCACATATACTGTATAAAGGTAAATCAATGAAGGAATAAGGCATAAAATCCCAACAATCCATACGGAAAGAAATTTTCCCGCTACCAGTTCTGAAACTTTTAATGGTTGTGAAAAAAGCCAGTTTAATGTTCCGCTTTGCTGTTCTTCTGCAAAAGTCTTCATAGAAAGTGCCGGAATGATAAACATCAGCAGCCATGGCACCAATACGAAATAGCTCTGCAATGAGGCCATTCCGATCTCAAAAATATTAGAATCGTTGTCGAAAAAGAACAGGAAAAGAGTTCCTATCAAACTGAAAGCAGCAATGATTACCCACGCACTCCAGTTTCCAAAGTAACTCCAAAGTTCTTTCTTTAAAATTGCAATCATAGTTTTTTTATAAGATGTAAAAAGGATGAATGTATTAAGACATACGTCCTACTCCACAATTATTTGTTTTTTTTATTTTTATTAACCAGTTTCACTGTCATCATGATCAGAAATACAAGAACGAAAAATCCTACAATTAATTGCCACCAGTATTCGATCACCATTGATTTTAAAATGACTGTAAATACCACCAGAAACAGAATGAATGTTGCAATTTCATTCGCCTGTCTCAGTTTGATATTAGCAATTGGCAGTGTATCTCCATGTAATTCTTTTAAATGAAGGACTTTTTCCAACACCAATAATGGTAAATGGCAAGCCCGATAAGGAAGGTAAGTTTCAAATGAAACCACGGCATTTTCATCAGCCCGGTATTTAAAAATATCATGACCAATCCGCATACTGTCATAATTACTCCCGCAGGAACGGTAATAATATTCCACAGTCTTCTGGCCATAAAAGTATACTGCTCTCTCAGAATTTTCTTTTTTTCTTCCGGAAATTCATCGGTATCCTTATAGTAAACGAAAATCCTCACGAGGTAAAAAATACCCGCAAAGTAGCTTACCATAAAAATAATGTGCAGCGCTTTGATTATTGTATAAAGCATTCAGAAAAAATTAACAGCAAAGATAAGCTTATTATATAATTGTTAAAAATAATTTTCTTTTGATCAGGAAAATATAAGTAAAAATAGGTTTCTATAAAAAATAGTTCGGCTCGGGGCAGCAAAGCTGCCCGAGCCGAACATTATATTTTCATTGTTGTAATCAATTCAACGATTAAGAGATCACTCCTAATTCTTTTCCAACCTTTTCAAAAGCAGCAATCGCTTTATCCAAATGTTCTCTTGTGTGAGCCGCAGATAGCTGTACTCTGATTCTCGCTTTCCCTTTCGGTACTACAGGATAGAAGAATCCGATTACATAAATACCTTCATCCATAAGCTTTTCAGCCATTTTCTGAGAAAGTGGTGCATCATAAAGCATTACCGGAACGATAGCAGCATCTCCTTCAGGAATATCAAAACCTTTAGCTTTCATTTCTGTTCTGAAGTATTCTGCATTTTCCATTACTTTATCACGAAGGGATGTATCATCAGAAATCATATCCAAAACTTTCAAAGCAGCTCCAACAATTCCAGGTGCCAGAGAGTTCGAGAATAAATAAGGTCTTGAACGCTGTCTCAGCATATCAATGATCTCTTTCTTACCGGAAGTAAATCCTCCTAAAGCTCCTCCTAAAGCTTTTCCTAAAGTGGAAGTGATGATATCTACTCTACCCATTACTTCATTAGCCTCATGCGTTCCACGGCCAGTTTTCCCGATGAAACCTGTTGCGTGAGAATCATCTACCATTACCAAAGCATCATATTTATCAGCAAGGTCGCAAACTCCTTTTAAGTCTGCAACGATACCATCCATTGAAAATACTCCGTCTGTAACAATAATTTTGAAACGGTGATTCTTTTCAGAAGCTGCAATCAACTGAGCTTCCAGATCAGCCATGTTATTGTTTTTGTATCTGTATCTCGCTGCTTTACACAAACGAACACCATCAATAATTGAAGCGTGGTTTAATTCATCTGAAATAATAGCATCTTCTTCTGTAAACAAAGGTTCGAAAACCCCACCATTCGCATCAAATGCAGCAGCATAAAGAATAGTATCTTCAAGACCTAAGAAATCAGCGATTTTTTTCTCCAAATCTTTGTGAATATCCTGTGTACCACAGATGAAACGTACAGAAGACATTCCATATCCATGAGACTGAATCATTTCCTGAGAAGCTTTCATAACTTCCGGATGATTTGATAATCCCAGATAATTATTCGCACAGAAGTTCAAAAGCTTTTTTCCGTTAGCTTCTATTTCTGCACTTTGTTGAGAAGTGATGATTCTTTCTCTTTTGTAAAGTCCGTCATTCTCAATATTCTGAAGTTCATTCTGTAAATGTTGAAGGTATTTTTCAGAGATCATTTTTGATAATTTTTAGATGTGCTAATTTACTAAAAAGGCAGTAAAATAAAACCTTTTATCAGTTTAATTCTAAAAAATCAGTAGAGATTTCAGTTTTAACATTATTAGTCTACAAATTTAGTAGGATAATATTTATATTTGTTTAAAATTTTCATGCATGAGACTAAAGCCGGTACAAAAAATAGAGAAAATCAGTTCAAAAACCTTTATTAACAGGCATATGAAGCCGAGAATCCCAATTATTCTTGAAGACTTTGTACATCCGGAAAGTCCCGCTTTCAATAAGTGGAATTATGAATATTTCAAAGAAATTGCAGGAGATCATAAAGTCAATATATATGGCAGTGAACTCGATTCTCTAGACAGAGTAGCCAGTGATCCGATAGCAGAATCTACATTTTCAGAGTATCTCGATCAGATACAATCTGCCCCTACTGAACACAGACTTTTCCTATTTAATTTAATAAAAATAAAGCCTGAACTTAAGAACGATATCATCTACAATGATGTTACGAATGGTAAAATACTAAAATGGCTGCCTTTTATGTTTTTCGGTGGCGAAGGTTCTGTAACGAGAAATCATATTGATATTGACATGTCACATGTTTTCATCACCCAGTTCCAAGGGATTAAAAGGATCTGGCTTTTTCCTTGGGAGCAGTCTGATTTCATGTACAAACTGCCTTACAACTTCCATAGTCTCGCTCAAATCAAAAAACCAGATTACAGAAAATACCCTGCGCTCTTATATTTAGATGGTTACGAAGCTGTCATTCATCCTGGAGAGACACTTTACATTCCCTCCGGATGGTGGCATTATATTCAATATGATTCGGAAGGATACTCAATATCTGTGAGAGCATTACCCACAAGTTCGCTGGAAAAATGGCGTGGTTTTAAAAACTTAGTCATTACGAGGCATTTTGATAACCTCATGCGTAAACTATTCAAAGAAAGATGGTTTGAATACAAAGTAAAAACGGCAAGAAAAAGAGGAGCCAGAGCTGCTAGAAAACAAAGAAGCTTTCAAATCTGAAAGCTTCTTTTGTTATATCATTATTGATTTTGGTAAACGCAAAGATTCATACTTTACCTCTCGTCATTTTTAATGCTTAATAAATTTAATACTCTTTTCATCAATCGTAATAAAGTAAGCTCCAGGAACCAATTCTGAAATTCCGATCGCTTTACCTGGCTGATAAATTCCTTTTCCTACTAATTTACCGTCTATAGCATGAATCGTAAAATCTGCAGCTCTGTTAAGACCTTTAAGGTTAATTTCATTTTTGGCAGGATTCGGATATAAGCCAAACTCTTCTTTCTCAACAGAAGAAACACTTAAAGTATTATCCTGAGTAACGGTAGAGTTTTTCTCAAGAATCTGGTATTCATAATTAAACTGAACGCTTGCAATCGGGAACGTTACAGACTGTAAAAAACTTTGATTATTTGAAGTATTATTTAAAACCAAATAAGCAGTCTGCCCTGCAGTTCCAGTCACTTTAATAGGTAAAGGCATTTCAAAGAAACTTACCAAAGAGCTGCTCTGGGTCTGGGAAACTTTGAATAAAGCCTGATTCCCGTTTTGCATCCACTTTATATTATAAGTAGGATATCCTTCTCCGTACACCCAGTCATTAAAAAATTCTGTAAAATCTTTCCCCGTAGACTGAAGCAAAGAAGCATTGAGATCAGCTGTACGTGCATAGCTGTACGCCAGATTCGGTCTTGCATGATAGTCTTTAAGTGCCTGATAAAAAACGGCATCACCTAAAGACCACTTCAGCATTCTCAGGATATATCCTCCTTTTGCATACGATAATCTGCTGTCAAAAATTCTGTTGATGCTGGAAAGTCCTGAATCCGGAACATAAACGCTTCCTCCTACACTTCCGGTAATATAGTTGGACTGACCTTGTAAGTAATTCAAAAATTCCGTATTGGTCATCAGTAGTTTTTCATTGGCAACATGCTCTCCGAAAGTGGCAAAACCTTCATTCAGCCAGATATCATTCCAGGCACCACAAGTCACTTTATCACCAAACCACTGATGGGTAAGTTCATGGGCTATAAGCTGTTTGCTCCATCCTCCCATAGAAGACATGGTCTGATGCTCCATTCCCCCTCCATACATGAATTCCATATGACCATATTTTTCATTACGGAAAGGATAAGCCCCAAAATACGTTTCAAAAGTATCCATTACCTGCTTTGTCCAGTTAATATTGGCTATACTGGTAGCATTTGAACTAGTGGATGGGTAAATATAGTTCACAAAAGGAAACGGAGGATTTCCAATGGTATCGGTAAGCTTTACAAAATTAGTAATAGACAATGCTATCAAATAAGCTGGTGTAGGATACATCGTTCTCCAGAAGGTAAGCTTTGTAGATCCGGTAGGAAAAGTTTCAGACATCAATTTTCCGTTAGCAGCCACGCTGTAATTGGATGGAGTTGTAATTTTAAAATCAAATCTTTCAATTTTATCATTCAAACTCTGTTTTGTTGGAAACCAGTCCTGTGCGCCATAAGGTTCATTCAACGTAGAAAGCACCGGGGTTCCGCTCTGAAGAGTCGTTCTGAACGCATCATTACTTGTAGAAGGTGCTCCTGCATAATAAATGGTAAGTGAATCTACTGTATTGGCAGGAATAGAAGCTGGAAAATCAATTTTCAATTCTTTTGAAGGAAGCTGCTGAAAACTTGTAATGTTAGTTCCGTGATACTTCACCTGAGAAACCGTTAATGAATTGGAAAGATCAAAATAAATGCTTCCCATACTTTGGTTAGGTTTAAAATGTGAAGTTACTGAACCTGAGATATTATATACTGCAGGATCCAGACTTACATCCATTCTCTGATACTGCAAGTCATAATTCAGGGTATTGGGATTCGTATTCCCGATGTTCATTTTCTGAGTAAAGGATTGTTTCTCTTTTTCGATCAATCCTTTCATATCTATGTTTTGCTCATGTTTCTGGCCATAGAACTGCTGGGATAATATAAATCCAAACACCAAAAGGTACAATTTTGTCATGTTTTGAAAAATTTAATCAAATATAAAAAAAACCTTTTAATCAATTATTAAAAGGCTGTTATAATATATAAAATAAAACATTTTTAAAGATCCAGTGCGGGTTCAAGAATTTTTTCCATTCTCTTTTTCACCATATCTACAGACCCGAAATAGTTATTCACCATTAAAGAGAACACCAATGTCTTCCCGGAATTTGTTTTCAGATAACCTGCTAATGTTTTTACTTTATTTAAAGTTCCCGTTTTAGCAAAAACCTGTCCGTTACCTCCTCCAATAAACATTCTTTTTAAAGTTCCGGATTGTCCTCCGATGGGAAGAGAGGTTAGATAAGATCTGTAATATTTCTGATCCATCAAAGAAGTAAGAAATTTTGCCTGTGAAATAGGAGTTACATTATTGCTTCTTGAAAGGCCGCTTCCATCCATATAAGTAAGACCATTCATATCAAAACCTGCATCTTTTAGGTGATTAGTCACCACAATTCTTCCTGATTCTGAAGTCTGGTCACCCATTTTCTGATAACCTACTGTTCTTAATAAAGCTTCGGCTAATGAGTTATCACTATGCTGATTGGTATAATAAATAATATCGCTTAAAGTTGGAGATTTATAAGCTGAAAGCATTTTTCTGCCTTCCGGAGCTGAATCTGTCATTTTCGGACTTACTTTTCCGGTAACAGGGATTCCGCTTTTTACCAATGTAGTTCTGAAAGAATTGGCAAGATATGCCGGAGCATCAGGAAGTTTGGTTGTTAAAGCTCCATTCCCTTCATATTTATCAGCATATACCATCTGATGGTTATAAGGAGAGACATAGAAAAATTTCTTATCTGTGGAGAAACTTCCTTTTTTGACAATCAGTTTTTCGTTGGCCGGGTTAATATCGCGGGTACTTCCAGCAGGCAGATAGTAATTATTGTTTTCCAACCATACAACATTTTCCGGAAGCACTGAAATATTGCCTTTGAAAAGCGCTGTCTGAATGATAATATCACCATTTACCTTTTTGATTCCCTCTCTTGAAACTCCGCCTACAAAATCTGAAATAATATCTCTATACGATGCAGCACCAGCTTTATTGGTTCCCAAAGACGGGTCACCGCTTCCTATTACATAAAGATTTCCATTTAAGACTCCATTTTCATCGATAGTCCCTGAATACTCAAGCTGAGTCATCCAACGGTAGTTTTCACCCAAAAGGTTTAATGCTGTTTCCGTTGTAAGCAGCTTTGTAGTAGAAGCAGGTACTAAAGGAGTATTTTCATTGTACGAAGAGATTACCTTCTTCGTTTTCGGATCGTACACTACGAATCCCCAGCTTGCATTTTTCAGCACAGGATCCGCCATCATTGTGTTTACATTAATATCTACAAGTTCTTTTGCTGACAAAACAGTTTTCTCCACCATCGTACTAACGGGTGAAGGCAGATTTAAACTGCTTTTCTGACTGTCATAATTCTGAGAATAAAGAACGGTAGAAACGGTAGACTGAGCCAGGAAAAAACCAGAAGCCAGCACCGCCGCACTTGAAAAACATTTTCTGAAATTTACCATCTATCTTCTTTTTGTTTTACAGTTTTGACTCTATAAAAAATGAAAGGTTAAATCATTCAATTAAAAAGCCAAACACTTAATCAACGTCCAAAAGTAGAAATTATTGTTATACAATGACCTACCAGTATCTTATAAAAGAGTCTAAAGTTTGTTAAAAATTGTTAAAAATCCACAAAAACAGCTTTTTTAATGCTTTGATATGCAGTAATTTCATCAAATTCTTTCAAACTTATCAAAACCATGTTTTTGAATTTCTCATAGTTTTTACCTCTGGGAAGCTTAAGCATAATCTGGAACTGATATAGATTATTAAGTCTTGCAATCTGAGCTCTCTCAGGGCCCAACACACACTCTTCCGGAAGGTATTTTCTAAGGATAGACCCTAAAAACTGAGAAGCCCGATCCACTTTATCTTCTCTAATGTGTTTCATTTCAATCATGATCAGCTTGGTAAAAGGCGGATAATGGAATTTCTGACGTTCTGTAAGGATATATTTATAGATCTTCGCAGGATTATTCATTTTAATCAACTGAAATACAGAGTGTTCAGGATTATAAGTCTGAATAAGGATTCTTCCTTTTCCTGAAACTCTTCCGGCTCTTCCTGAAACCTGTGTGATCAGTTGATAAGCTCTTTCTTCCGCTCTGAAATCCTGTACATATAATAAGGAATCTGCTTTAGGAATGGTCACCAGTTCGATATGATCGAAATCAAGGCCTTTAGAAATCATCTGTGTTCCTACGATGATATCTGTTTCTCCTTCTTCAATCTTCTCATACAGCTTTTCGTAGGCAAATTTCTTACGCATAGAATCCACATCCATTCTGTCCACCACATTTTCAGGGAACAGCTTGGTAACTTCCTCATGAATTTGTTCTACCCCTACTCCTCTTTCATTCAGATTTTCAGAATTGCATTTGGGGCAGGTTTTTGGTTTTGAAGCTTTTTGTCCGCAATAGTGGCATTTCATTTCATTAGCAGCCTTGTGATACGTCATTACGACATCACAGTTGGAGCAGTAATTGACATAGCCACAGCTCTCACATTCTATGACATTCGAATAGCCACGGCGATTATGTAGCACGATCGCCTGATTTTTTTCATCTACCGTTTTCTTGATCTCGTCTATAAGCTTCAGAGAAAAATTTCCCGAAACCTTTTTCGATTCCTGAGCTTCTTTGAAATTGATCAGCTCATATTCCGGCAGATTAACATTCCCGAATCTTTCATTCAGGAAAACATATTTCATTTTATCTTTTCTGGCTATGTAGTAGCTCTCAACAGAGGGCGTTGCAGATCCTAAAATCACTCCTGCGCTGTAGAATCCACCCAAAACCAATGAAGCATCTTTAGCATTAAAATAAGGAGAAACTTCTCTTGGTCTGTATGCAGAATCATGTTCTTCATCTACCACAATAAGTCCCAGATTCTGATAAGGTAAAAACAAAGCATTGCGGGTACCGATCAGAATACGGATGTCATTCTGCCTGATTCTCCTCCATACTTCTACTCTTTCAAAATCTGTTAGTTTCTGATGATAAAAACCGAGTTGCCTGCCGTATTTTTTTTCTAATCTTTGGGTAATTTGTTTGGTCAGAGAAATTTCAGGAAGTAAAAACAGAACATTTTTTCCTTCTTTGATGCATTCATCAATTTTCTCCAAATAAATATGGGTCTTCCCTGAGGAAGTAACTCCGTGAAGCAGGACATTTTTCCCTTCTTCAAAAGCTTCATCAATTTCAGATTTTGCTATTTTCTGCTGTTCGGAAAGTTCTTCAAGCTCCTCAATTTCTCCTTCATAGCTTTCAATTCTGTCCTTTTGCATATAATATTCTTCTACAAGACCTTTGTCAGCTAAAGGTTTGAAGTGCGAGCTTCCGAAATATCCATCCTCAAACAGCTCCGATTTTTTAATAGGAACATCAGGATTTTCTGTCTGCTTTTCTAAGATAAGAAGAAACAGATCCTTTTGTTTTTGGGCTCTGTTCAGTTTTAAAAGCACATCTGTAAGATTCTGATTGGCCAAAACCTCATCATTAATTCTTACATATGCTACTTCTTTCGCTTTATATTTTTCAGCAATTTTTTCATCAATCTCGATATACTGAAGATCAATCAATGAATTGATGGTTTTAATAATATCCTTTTTAGGAATAAAAGCCTCAATATCCGTCAAATTGATCAGTTGTCGTACTTCCAATGCCTGAATCAGGTACATTTCGTTGACATCCAGATTTTCAAAATCAACAACTACACCCGGTTTTAATTTTAAATAGGTTTCACTCTCCAGTTTTAACGAAGAAGGAAAAGAAAACCGGTAAATTTCCCCAAGGCTGCACAGATAATATTCCGAAAGCCAGTTCCAGAAATTAATCTGTTCCTCAGGCATAATCGGTTTATCATCCAGCATGCTGATGATTTCTTTTGCCACGAAGTTTTCCGGTGCATTGTCATGAAGTTCAAATACAATTCCCGTATAGATTTTCTTTCCGCCAAACGGTACCAGAACACGCATTCCAGGCTGAATTTCAGACATCATTTCTTCGGGAACTTTATACGTAAAAGATCCTTTGAGGTTCAGGGGTAAAACAATTTGAGCGTATTGCAAGGGAAATATTTAAAGTGTAAAATTAGATTTTTCCTGAGAGAACTGCAACTTTGTGGAGATTGTTTCAAGCGTCTTTAACAGACCTTAAAATCCAATTTAGAAAAAATATTCAATAGAAACGGACTTTAGTCCGTTTGATAGAAGTAAAATTTCAATAGGCTTTAGCCAAAAACTAGATTATAACGCGATGTTCGCAAAGCTATGATGAATTGTTTAATTCGTTCGCAAAGGCGTTCCACTTAGCAAAGATATCCCTCCAAAACAACAAAGAATATTCATATTAATAAATGATGACTTATCATTAAAAAAGAAGTTCTGTCATTTCATACCAGAATGCGGAGGTAAAAAATCCGACAATAATACTGACTCCGATGATCAGATTGGTCAGTTTTGTATTCAGTCTGAATTGTTCTGCAATAATACTTGAGGTAACAAGTGTAGGCATTGCTGCTTCAAAGACTGTGATTTTTGCCACATCTCCTTTTATTCCGAATAACAAAGCCATTCCCAGAACAATTGCGGGTGCCAGAATCAGTTTATAAAGCATAGACATTGACATCTGAGGAATCAGTTTTTTCCATCCGTTGAATTTCAGCTGTAATCCGACTGAAAATAAAGCTAATGGACTTACTGTTGCTGCCAGTTTATCAAAGAACGGTTCGGCTGCGGTAAAATCGATGAACTGCGATAATACCAAAGCAGAAATACATCCTATTAACGGGGGGAACGTAACAAGTCTTTTTAAAATAAATAGTGCACTTACTTTTCCTGATCTGCTTCCTCCTTTCACTGCCGCAATAATTCCGAGGGTGGAAAGAGAGAAAAACATAGTCTGATCACAGATAATCGCAATACTTAAAAGCCCTTCTCCATAAAAAGCACTGACTAAGGGAAATCCAATGAATGAAGTATTGCTATAGCCACTTGCCAGTTCTAAAGTACTTCTGGAACGCCTTGAATACCCTTTGCTCTTACTGTACAACATCATAAAGAAGAAACAGAATACAGAAATGAAAAACGTAGCCGTAATTGGGAACAGCATTTCTGTTGTCCATTTTACTTTAGGCAGATATTTAAACGAAACTGCCGGAAGAGCAAGATAAAGAATCCAGGTATTGATACCTTTATGGGCATCGGGGTGGATAGATTTTGTTGCTTTGAATATCATTCCTGCAATGATACACACTGCAATCAGAACAAAATTTACCATAATTATAAAGAAATATGCTGTAAATTTACGGCTGATTTTTGAGTTGGATGGGTAAAATTTATATTTTTTTCGTTAGAATTTCTAATGAATGTTTTCTGCTTTAAACCTTATAGGTTTCAAAAACCTATAAGGTTTGGAGATCTCCCTTCCGGAAATTTATAACCAATGTCAAGGTTCAAAGCTTTGACACAGTGAAATAATTTTTCAAAAATATATTTTAATTCTTCATCACATCCCAAAGACTCATCACTTCAATTTTTTCCAGAGGTTTTGAAAGGGTAATTTTTTTTGAAGTTCCTGGTAACAGGTCAAAGAAATTATCATTGAAGTGAATATCTCCGATCAGGTAAATATCTTTCGCCAAGATGTCCGTTGATATTTCAATTTCAGTAGATGAAATTTTTCTGATTTTAATTTCCGGTTTTGAAAGTTTTAAATCTTTAGGCTTATTAAAAAAGAATAGTTTTTCAAATTTTAAATCTTTATCGGAACTGATTCTTAAAACGGCTCCAGACAGATCAAACTGAGATAATTCAGATTTACTGATACTTCGTATTTTCTTACTCACATCAGCATTAATAATATCTGATTGATTAGCTTTCCAAAGTGTTTTTCCCTTAAAATCAATGAGTTCAAACTTTGCATCAGTCTTCAATTCTTTCAGCAGATCACTTATCAGATAAACGTCATAACTTTTATCGGTCTCGGCTACTGATATCAATACCGGTTCAAAGCTTCTTTTTGCCTGATAATGGAAGGCTTTCCAGTTTCCGAGATAATCAATAGAAGACCAGGAAACCACCGGCCAGCAATCGTTGAGTTGCCAGTAGAGTGTTCCCATATTATAAGGTTTTGCACGGCGGTGAGCTTCAATGGCGATCTGCATTCCTCTTGCCTGTAGCAGCTGTGAAAGGTAATTGTATTGTACAAAATCAGTTGGGATTTTGTAATCGCGTTTCAGGTATTCGTTGATAATATCCCAGCCACGGGCATGCTTTTCATGAGCTTTAATGGTTGGATTCTGAAGGTTTAAATCCGGAGTTCCTGAGAACATTGATTTTGTGGTTTCAAGAGTGGGTGTACCCTGAAAGCCATATTCAGACATGAAACGCCCTACTTTTTCGTTATAAACTTCAAAGGGTTGCTCACCCCACCAGACTCCCCAATAATGAGAATCTCCTTCTGTAAGGCTTTCTTTATGGCCCCAGCCAATGGATGGAGAGCTTGGCCAGTATATATTTTTATCAGATTTAAGATTTTCTGCCAATGCATTGGGAATGACTTCATGGAACAACTTTTTATAATCTTTCCAAACCTGTAATGAGTCAATTTTTGAATATTTGAACTGTTTCTGATATCCCCAGTTGACAATGGCTTCATCAATCTCATTATTCCCACACCACAAAGCTATTGACGGATGATTCTGAAGTCTGTCGACCTGATCTTTTACTTCTTCTTTTACATTGTTTAAGAATGCTTCATCTGCCGGATAAAAACTTCCCGCAAACATAAAATCCTGCCAGACGAGAATTCCATTTTCATCACAGGCTTTGTAAAATTCATCGTCTTCATAGATCCCTCCACCCCAGATACGAATCATATTCATATTGGCATCTTTCGTGTCTTTGATCAGTTTCTGGTATTTTTCTTTGGTCATTCTAGGTGAGAAGCTATCTCCCGGAATCCAGTTGGTTCCTTTGATATACAACGGCTGTCCATTGACTTTAAAGGAGAATGATTTTCCTTTTCCGTCTTTTTCCTGAATCAATTCAACTGTTCTTAGTCCTATCCTGATATTTTTAGCATCAATATTTTTCTGATCTTTTGAAAGCTTAACTTCAAAATTATAGAGATGAGCTTCCCCACGGCCATTAGGCTGCCAGAGCTTCATTCCGGTTGTTTCATAGGGAACAGATACTGTATTGTTTCCTTTCTTAAGAGATACTTTTCTGTGGATTTTATTAAGATCCAAGGTATAATCTCCTGCATTTTCAGCATAAATTTCAACGTCAAAATGTAAGTCTGTAGAAGTTTCAGAAGTGCTTTTCTGAATGTCTTTAATGGTAATAATTTTGGCATTATTCCAGAATTCTAACTGCACATCTTTCCATATACCTGCCGTGACCAATCTTGGTCCCCAATCCCATCCAAACTGATATTGTGCTTTTCTCACAAAACTTCTTGGTGATTCCGGCATAGTGAACG
The DNA here is from genome assembly GCF_004119445.1 of Chryseobacterium sp. CH21. Taxonomy (GTDB): domain Bacteria; phylum Bacteroidota; class Bacteroidia; order Flavobacteriales; family Weeksellaceae; genus Chryseobacterium. The sequence goes on from NZ_QICI01000019.1 coordinate 143,340, forward strand.
GAACTTTTTTCGCTGATTCTTTTCCTGTATTTACTGCAGATTTGAACTTAATTTGAACTATATTCTTTCCTGCTTTCAGATACTCTTTCACCGGAATTGTCCATTTACGGAACATATTATCGGTTTTCTTTAACAGTTTACCATTAAGATAAATTTCTGAAAATGTATCCAGCCCGTTAAAAACAAGATCAATATTGTCATTCTTTAATTCCAGAGAGGAAACTGTAAATGCAGTCTGATAATCCCAGTCTTCATTTTCAATCCATTGTACTTTTTTTCATTTTCATCTTTGTAAGGATCGGGAATAACTTTATTATCCATTAAATCCAGATGCACTGTTCCCGGAACTTTCGCTGGAAGCCAGTTTTGGTCTTTTGAATTTCTGAACTGCCAGTTCTCGGAAGACAAATTTCTTTGGGAAAACTGTGCCGAAAGGATATTCTGTGTGAAAAGGAAAGCAAAAAGGATTGTTCTCTTCATCAATAAATTTGTTTACAATTCTGTGGATTCCATATTTAATAAGTTCATTATTAAAATTAATAAGCAATCCCAATTTTATATGAGTCTGTTTCAGATATGTCAATACTTGTGAGTGAAAAATAGGATGCAACTCCAATACAGATTTCACTTCTACAATAACTTTATCTTCTACAATCAAATCAATTCTGAATGCATTTTCTATATATACTTCTTTATACTTTAAAGGTAAGGATAGTTGTTGCTTAATATTTAGTACCAACATCTTTAATTCATAAGCTAAAGCGGTTTCATATGCATTTTCTAAAAGGCCAACTCCTAAGTTCTTATGGACTTCTATAGCTGCTCCTATTATTTTGTAGGATAATCGTTTTCTGTCATTCATTTGTGTGTTTTTATTTTTATTGTGTAGTTTTTAAACGCAAAGTTTCAAATTTGGATATATAATATTTTAAGGAAGCAAAAATGGAATCGATTTTCAATCGATTGAATGAAGCGGGCTGTTTTTATCCTTAAGCTTAATCAGCGGCTTCGCCGCAACCCTTTGTTCACTCAAAATATAACACATTTTATCTTTTAAACTTTGCGTTTAAATATTTTTCATCTTATTTACTCTTCAATGCTAATACTTCATCAGGGTTGGCAAAAGCTCCACCATCCGTAATTGCTGAAGAATGGAAGTAATTAGCATTTGTTACAGCTCTTATTCCTTCAATATTGGATGAGCGAAGTCCACCTCCAACAAGGATTTCTATTCTTCCATTGGAAAGCTCAACCAGTTTTTTAAGATTTTCTTTTCCCTCAGATACATTCGGTTTCTGGCCGGAGGTAAGGATGGTTGTAAAACCACATTCAATTACTTTTTCTAAAGAATCTTCCAGACTTGCAGCACGGTCAAAAGCACGGTGGAAAGTACATGGAAGTGGCGCTGCCAGTTCTACTAAAGCTTTATTCTGCTCTCTATTAACCTCATCATTATCATCCAGAATTCCGAATACAAAACCATCTGCATGTAAGGATTTTAAATGAATCAAATCATTTTTCATCTGCTCAAATTCTGAATCTGAATAGGTAAAATCTCCTCCTCTGGGGCGGATCATCACAAAAATCGGGATGGTAATTTTTTCGCGAAGCTTTTTCATGGTTTCGAAATCAGGAGTGGTTCCTCCTTCACTAAGTCCATCGCATAATTCTATTCTGTCTGCTCCGTTTTCAAAAGCAATCACCGCTGATTCAGGGTTAAAACAAGCTATTTCTATTTTTGACATTATACTATCTATTTAATCTTATTTGGGCTCATCCTGCAATACATCAGCAATCAGGAAGGAACCGTTTTCTTTTATTACTTTTATCACAGAAGGATATTGAGCTTTAAAGCCTTCATCTTTCAGTACTACATTGAAAATATATTCATCTTTTGAAGAAGATATTAGTTCACAACTTTCAACTTCAATATTGTTCCAGTCCTGTGCTGAAATAAGGAACCCTGTACCAATTCCTGCTTTACTGATATCAAACTTCGATTTCCATTTATCCTGAAATTCTTTTTCTGTAAGGCTTCCGTCTACATCCAGATCAACATTAGTGGCATCCGTTTTATAATCAAAATAGTCTTTTGTGGTGATCTTCTGCATATTCTTTTCTCCATTTCCGATATCGGCTTTAAAATAGTTTACAATACTTGTCTTTAACCATTTTTGAGCATCTTCCACATCGTTGGACTCATTCTTCTGAACGGCTTTTTCTTCTGTCTGTTGTGGCTCTGTTACTGTTTTAATCTCCTTCTTTTCTTCCTTACAGGCAATAATCAGAAATAAGGAAGCAATAATTGTTCTTTTCATATTGTATGTTTTGGCTAAAGCCAATAGGTGTCATTGATTTATTTAAATGGGCTTCCTTCGTCTCAGCTCAGGATAAGCCCATTCTTATTGATTTGCTATTTTTTTTGTTGGAATAACGCAAAGACGCGAAGATTTTTCCTATAGTATTTCTTTTAAGGCACAAGGATTTTATCTCCGATAAAATTTATTTATAACTCTGGTTATTTATTACTTAATTATTTTAAAGCAAATTCTGGTTTTTCAAGACGATTTCCTTTCTGATCATACACGGCAAAGTTGAATCCGTCCTGAATACAGTAAGAACCATATTCTCCCTGTTTATTGATGGCGATAAAGCCTACCTGAATATCTTTTAGATTTTTGTTTCTTCTCTGCGTAATTTTTACGATTCTTTCTACTGCTTCTTTACAGGCTTCCTGTGGATTTCTGCCTTGTCTCATCAGTTCCACTACAAGATGGGTTCCCACCGTTCTTATCACTTCTTCACCATGACCTGTGGCTGTAGCGGCTCCTACTTCATTATCTACAAACAGACCTGCTCCGATAATTGGGGAATCTCCTACTCTGCCATGCATTTTGAAAGCCATTCCACTTGTTGTACAGGCACCCGAAAGATTTCCCTGTGCATCCAAAGCAATCATTCCTATGGTATCGTGGTTTTCAATATTGGCGATGGGTTTATACTGACTGGTTTTTAACCATTCTTTCCATTCTTTTTCTGATTCGGGAGTGAGAAGATTTTCTTTTTTAAACCCTTGTGAAAGGGCAAACTGTAATGCTCCATCTCCTACAAGCATAACATGCGGAGTCTTTTCCATTACGGCTCTGGCAACAGAAATAGGGTTTTTAACATGTTCCAGACATGCAACGGAACCGATATTATAATTTTCATCCATGATACAGGCATCCAGCGTTACTCTTCCGTCTCTGTCCGGACGACCTCCGTACCCTACACTTCTTTCTTTTGGATCCAATTCTACGAGACGTACTCCTTTTTCTACGGCATCCAGAGCTTTTCCTCCTTTTCCAAGGATTGTCCATGCTTCTTCGTTGGCTTTTAATCCAAAGTTTCAGGTTGAAAGGACAATTGGTTTGTTGACAGTTTTTACAGTAGGTTCAGGTAATTCGGCAGCCATTAAATCCAGCGGGTTTACGGCAAGTGCTGCTGTTGCAATTCCCAGTTTTTTAATAAAACTTCTTCGGTTATTGTTCATGGTATCTCAAATTGTATAATAGTCACAAATCTAAAAAAACTTCCATGAAATCCTCATGACAGCCCAATGAATATCCGTGTATTATTTTTATTTATCTTTACTGCTGTAATGGACTCTTTTAAAACTTTCAGAAATATCTCTTTCTTTCAGGAACTCACTGATGAGGAAATTACTATTCTGGTCAATATCAGTACCCCCAGACTGCTTCAAAAAAAAGAAAAACTGGCAGAACCCGGTAAACCTTTCAACCATTTATTCATTCTTTCCAATGGATTATTAAGATTTTTCTTTGATGATGAAAACGGTGTGGAAAGCAACCTTTTTTTACCTTCTGAAAAGGAATCAGCCATTATGGAAAGTCCGGAATCCTACTCCAATGACAATGAAAGAAAATATACCATAGAAGCTGTCATCGAAAGTCAGATTTTTTTGTTTAATAAAAATGAATTTGAGGAAATCGCATTTCAGCACAGAGGTATTTATAATGTGTACCTCAAATCTTTAAAGCTCATCATCAACATAGCCAAAACACGTATAGAACAGTTTTGCTCTACTTCTCCACACTCACGGTACGAAGAGTTTCTGGAGACAAGACCTTTCACTTCTCAGAATGCCAACAGAAAGTATATTGCTAATTTTCTGGGCATTACTCCCAATTCTCTTTCGAGGATGACCGCCCGTATTCATAAAAAAAGGAACGAAAGAAAAAAATAACTTAGGAATACTTTTTCTCACTTTATTCATTCTATTTTTGCTTACTCAAAACACAATTATATCAAAATTTAAAAAGCAAAATGAGAAAAATATCACCTAAAAAAACAACTTATTATTGATTTGTCTTTAATCTCAATTAAGATTTAGTGTAACCTAACGTATAAGTACTGACGGCCGGGTTACCCCCTTGTTTACACTTCATTATTACCTTATACAATTATTTTATGCAAAGAATATCATTACTTCTTTGCCTGTTATTATCATGCAATTTTGTTCAGGCATCAACAGGCAGTTTAGAAGATACTATAGCAAATTCTGCTTCCTGGTTCATTTTACTTGTTTTACCTATAGCAGGAATTTATCTTTTCTGGAAAGTTCACCTTTATCCGGAAAAGGTAGCTGAGAAAAAGAACCATCCTCAGCTGAAAGCCATAAAAAGTATGTGCCTCCTTTCCCTTGTTTTTGGAGGCCTTTTATGGCCGATTGCCCTAATCTGGGCCAACTATGATTACGGGAATCAAAACCCTCCCGAAAAAGAAACAGAGAACACAGATTTTACTGAAGAAGAATTTAAACCCATCGAAAATTAAAAAACATGCTGGAATTACTAGTCGCAATATATGCCGGAATATGCTGGCTGCTTATCAAAAAACTCAAACTCATTCCCTGGACATTTACTACTCAGGTAGTAGTATATTCACTTCCAATTTTTGGGTCTATTGCTTTAATATTAAGCTTAAATTTTTACTGCCCTATCACCTCTGATGTAAAAGTGGGAAACAGAAGTGTGGATATTACCACTCAGGTTTTGGGAAGGGTAAAAAAGGTATATGTAAGTACCAATCAGGAAGTAAAAAAAGGAGATACGTTGTTTGTACTGGACAGAGAACCGTATTTACAAGAGATCAAATCTCTGGAAGCTAAGCTCAGCAATATTAAAGCCACCGTAAGTTCTTACAATACGGACATCTCCGCTTCCAGAAAAAACATAGCAGGTCTGCAGTCGCAGCTGGATCTTGCTAATAAAAGAACTGCACAGTACAAGGAACTGGTAGAAGCCGGAGCTGCCAATAAATTTGATCTGGAGCAGGCTGTCACCAATGTGCATGATCTTCAGTCCAGAATCAGTGCTGCACAATCACAGCAACAGTCTTTGGAAACAAAGTCCAATGCTTCTTATGGTGGAGAAAATTCATCAGTATCTGAAATTAAGGCAAAGCTGGATCAGGCAAAATGGAATCTTTCACAAACCGTTGTTGTAGCTCCTACAGATGGTGTAATTCCCAATGTTCAGCTGAATGAAGGAGCAATCATGGCACCTTTTAAATCAGCATTTGTTCTGATTCAAAAGCAACAGTCGGTGATTGGATTTTTTGCCCAGAATGAGCTTGAAGCCGTAAAAAATGGTGATGAAGTAGAGCTGGCTCTTAAAACAGAACCGGGAAAAGTAGTAAAAGCGAAACTAGAATACGTCATTGATGCTACCAGCCAGGGAATTATGAATAATGCAGGTGGTATGCTTGGAGGAAACGGTTCTACAGCCGGACTTCCCGATACCGCCAGACAATTACCTGAAACGGACGGAAAGCTTATTGCCAAGTTTGTCTTGGAAGACCATCAAAAACAGCTTACCGTAGGGGCAAGAGGAACAGCGGTTATTTATTCTGATCATATCAAGCCCCTTCATCTAATCCGAAAAGTAATGGTACGTATTAACAGTAAAATCAATTATCTGGTTCTTAAACTTCATTAACATGGGCAAAAAATTAATTTTACTGGGTATACTTTCCGTAAGTTTAAGCTCATGTATCGGATATAAAGAGCCTACGAAGGAAAATATAAATCAGCTTAAAGAAAAGAGTGAAATTGCTTCTCATATAGAAATTCCGGACGAATGGATCTTTGACAGAAAAGCAAATTCAAGATCAATTTCCTATGAATGGGTGAATGATCTTAAAACGCCTCAACTGGAAACCCTTATTAATGAAGGAATGCTATACAACGCTGATCTCATCATTGCCAGAGAAAAGCTTACTCAGATTGAGCTGGCCATGGAAATTGCAGGAAGTGATCTTTATCCAAGTGTAAGTGCGGTTGCCAATACATCCAATAATCTGGTAAGCAATACTCAGATTCAGCGGCTAGCTTTAAAAGCTAACTGGGAAATTGATCTTTGGGGTAAGAATAAATCTTCACAGATGGCAAGTACCAGCAGTTATTTTTCTGCGAAATATCAGAATACGTTACTGCATCAGTCTATTGCAGGGATGATTGCCAAAGCTTATTTTTTGAATATTGCAGGAAATATTCAGGAAGATAAGATTGAAAGCTATATTCAAAAGTCTAAAGACCTGGAAAAGCTGTATATTATTCAAAAGAAAGTGGGAACGGCAAATGCTTTAGATATTTCGAATATTTCAGCAGAAATTATTTCTTTACAGGGCTATCTGGAAAAGGTGAAGAATGCCAATACACAGTCCAGACGGTCATTGGAACTGCTTACCGGAAAGTATCCGGAAGGAAAGTTGGCTACTCAGAACTTTTTTAATCCTGCCGGTAATCGTATTCCTGAATCTTTCCCTCTTGAACTTCTGGAGAACAGATCAGACATACAGGCCAATCATTTTCAGGTCGAAAAAGCTTTTTATGAAGTACAGGAAGCTAAAGCGGCAAGACTTCCTTCATTAAGTATAAGCTCGTCCCTTGGCAGTGCGGGAAGTAATGTGGAATCTATCAATTCTTTATTTTCTAATCCTTTATTAAAAGTGGGTGGCGGATTAGTTTCTCCATTATTTAACGGCGGAAAGCTTAAAAAGAATGTGGAAGTTAAAAACTCTCAGCAGAAGCAGGTCGTTGAAGAATATTCAAAGGCGGTTCTGAATGCATTAAACGAAGTAGAATCTTCTTTAGCCAATCTCCGTTCCATTGAAAAGCAGATGACTTATACTACTCAGGCTGTCAATGAACTGAAAAACAATATCAATCTTACAGAAAAACAAATAAAGGTAGGTATCAACAACAGTTTTGTACTGATCCGTAAACAAAGGGATCTTTTGAAAAATGAAATGAACCTCATCAATCTGGAACTTCAGTACAGAATAGAGCGTATTAATCTTTATATGGCTTTAGGGGCTGAGAACTTCATTTATTCATAATTTTATACTTTAAAAAAGACTGCAGATTGTTTTCTGCAGTCTTTTTTAATAGATTAATGAGGTAATTGATCTCTGAAATATCCATATACCCATGTTCCTGCAATAGCACTCAAAAGGGTGATGGATACAGCTAAGGCTCCGGTTCCGATCTGCGCAAACAGAGGTCCGGGGCAAGCTCCTGTAATGGCCCAGCCAAAACCGAATATCAATCCTCCGTAGATCTGACCTTTGTTGAACTTTTTTGGAGTCAGCGTAATGGGTTCTCCGTGGATTGTTTTTATATTGAATTTTTTGATCAGCCACACCGAAATCATTCCTACCAATACTGCACTTCCGATAATTCCGTACATATGGAAAGACTGCAGGCGGAACATTTCCTGTATTCTGAACCAACTGATCACTTCAGCTTTCACAAAAATAATCCCGAATATAACTCCTGCAACAAGGTACTTCAGATGATGATACCATGGATGAGTAAGGGTACTTTCGTTCACACAAACAGCATCCTGATGGCGTATTTCCTGTTCTTTTTCTTTTATCATGATGTAAACTTTTCTTTTAAAATTATAGGGAAAGGATGACAGGTAAAATGATATTAGCCATTAAAAAACCACCGATCATAAAGCAGACTGTTGCTACCAAAGAAGGCCACTGCAGATTGGAAAGTCCCATAATCGCATGTCCGCTGGTACATCCTCCCGCATATCTTGTCCCGAAACCTACTAAAAATCCGCCCGCTACCATCATGACAAATCCTCTCAGGGTCAACAGACTTTCGAAATTCATCAGTTGTACAGGAACCAGATTGCTGTAATCTGTAATTCCGTAGCCTGCCAGTTCTGCTTTCAGATTGGGATTGACTGTTATTTCATTGGGGTTCAGCAAAAAATGGGAAGCAATCATTCCTCCGAAGAAGATTCCCAGTACAAAAAATAAATTCCAGGCTTCTTTTTCCAGTCATATTTGAAAAAATTCACATTGGCAGGGATACAGGCTGCACAGATATGTCTCAGTGAAGAGCTGATTCCAAAGGATTTATTTCCCATAATCAATAAAGCGGGAACGGTAAGCCCGATCAACGGACCAGCAATATACCATGGCCAGGGTTCTTTTATAATTTCCAACATCTCTTATTTTTAATGTAATTTATTTAAAATTTTAGTCTGACACACAAAATCACTTTTAGGAATACCTGTAGATGCAATCGCTTTAAAACCACCTTCAACTTCCGAAAAGTTTCTGTACCCTCTTGCCTGAAGGATGCTCGCTGCTATTGTACTTCTGTAACCGCTTCCACAATGCATGTAGAAATGTTCCCCCGGATTTATCTGATGAATCCATTCATTGATATAGGCTAAAGGTTTGCTGTAAGCTTCATGAATATGTTCCGCATTGTATTCACTTTCTTTTCTTATATCAATGATTTTCGCTTCTTTTTCTTTGATTTCGGATTCAAACTGCTGTGCAGAGATACGATTCACAAAGTCTGTTTCTTTTCCACTCTTCTTCCATGCTTGAAAGCTTCCTTCCAAAAATCCTAAAATATGATCGAATCCTACCCTGCTCAAACGGGTTATAGCTTCTTCTTCATTTCCATTCTCGGCAACCAACAGAATAGGCTGGTTTACGTCGGCAACTAAAGCTCCTACCCAAGGGGCAAAGTCACCATCCAAGCCTATATTGATGGACTGTGGGATAAATCCTCTGACAAATTCACTACTGGTTCTCACATCTAAAATCAAAGCTCCTGAAGCTTCGGCAATTTCTTCAAACTGTTCGGGTGAAAGAGCGTGCAACCCTTGTGAAAGAACCTCATCAAAACTATTGTATCCTTTTTTATTCATCTTCACATTCATCCCGAAATAAGCTGGTGGAGGTAAAAGTCCGTCAGTCACTTCATTGATAAAGCTCTGTTTATCCTTTTGATTCAAAGCATAATTGGTTCTTTTTTGATTTCCCAGTGTGTCTACCGTTTCTTTCTGCATATTTTTACCGCATGCAGAACCTGCTCCATGGGCTGGATAGACAGTAATATCATCATCTAAAGGTAAAATTTTCTGGTATAAACTATCATATAAAAGTCCGGCAAGTTCTTCCTGAGTCATATTTGTTCCTTTCTGTGCCAGATCAGGACGGCCCACATCCCCAAGGAATAAGGTATCACCACTAAAAAGAGCCTTTTCATTACCATTTTCATCAATTAACAGGTAGCATGAACTTTCTAGAGTGTGCCCGGGCGTATGAAGAACTTTGATTTTACTATTTCCTATTTCAAATATCTGCCCATCTTCTGCAATGATGGCTTCAAATTCAGGATGGGCAGTAGGACCGTAAACAATCGGAGCTCCGGTTTTATGGCTTAAATCAAGGTGACCACTGACGAAATCTGCATGAAAATGGGTTTCAAAAATATATTTTAATTGTACTCCATCTTCTTTCAATCTGTTGATATAAGGCTGTGTTTCTCTTAAAGGATCTATAATTGCAGCTTCTCCGGCTGAAGTGATATAGTAAGCACCCTGTGCGAGACATCCTGTATAAATCTGTTCTATTTTCATCGTATTTTATTTTTTGATTCTGTTATCTGATACAAATCTCCTGCTTTCCTTTTTCATGTACAGTTACTTTTGTTACATAAGAACATTAAACGAAGATTTCTTTGGTTATAATATAAATACCCATGATCAGGATAAACCATCCAAATGCGGGTTTCAGTTTTTTACCGTCTATCTTTTTTGACAATTGTGAGCCTGTTATAATCCCTGCAACGGCAATGGCTGTAATAGAAAGTAATAGTTTCCATTCTATTTGTACGTGATTTACAGAAGTAAGAAAACCGATCAGAGAGTTGATAGAAATGATAACTAATGATGTCCCGATCGCTATCTTCATTGGGATTTTTAACAGGTTAACCAATGCCGGAATGATCATAAAACCTCCCCCAGCTCCCACCAGTCCAGTTAAAACGCCCACTATTGAGCCCTGTCCTGCAGCCTGCAAGGCTTTATTATTATTTGTTTTATGTTTTAAAGGTTTTTCCATAATACTTTTTCTTATCATTTTATAAGAAGCCAAAATCATTAAACCGGCAAAAATCAGGAGTAAAAAAACATTTTTGGTAACGAGAAAACTGTTTATTTGAAATACTTTCTCTGGAATTAAGGGAAGAAGATATAACCTGGTCAGGAAGATGGAAATAACGGAAGGAATTCCGAATATCAGCGCTATCTTAAAATTGATCAATCCTTTTTTAAAATACGATACAGATCCTACAAGACTGCTTATTCCTACTATAAAAAGTGAATATTCCGTTGCCATAAAAGCATCGATACCAAAAAGATAAACGAGTACGGGAACGGTGAGAATACTTCCTCCACCTCCGATTAAACCAAGAGAAATTCCTATTAAAACTGCAGCTGCATATCCTATAATTTCCATTTCTATTCAACTAATTATGATGCAAAAATGGGAATGTGAGAGGGAAGCTACAGCTACTTTTGTTACATAAGAAAATTTTTTAACACGAATGAGCACCAATAGGTTCACAAAGGCACAAGGAAGCTATTGTGAGAAATATAGAGATTGCTTACCTACGATTCGAAATGACTTTTACCACCCCGTCAAAAATTCTTTGAATTTTTGCCACCCCTCCGAAGGAGTGGAATGTGAGTACCTTTGATTCAATTGAAGTGGAGTTTATGAGTTGAGGGGTTTCAGGAGGACGATTTTATTTCTGCCCAGTTTGAGCCTTCCTTCTTCTTCCAGCTGTTTCAGAAGTCTTGAAACCACTACTCTTGCGGTTCCCAGCTCATTGGCCAGCTGTTCGTGCGTTGTGTGAATGATTTCAGAGCCGGTAAGTTCAGATTTTTTCTGCAGCAGATTGAGAAGTCGTTCGTCTACTTTTTTGAAAGCGATGGCATTGATGATATCCAACAATTCTTCAAATCTTTTATGATACAATTTGAAGATATAATCCAGCCATTCCGGATGTTCTTTGATGAATAAAGAGACCTTGTCTACCGGTAGGAAAAGAATTTCCGCATCTTCTTCAATCTCTGCTTTTACAATACTTTTTTCATTATGCATCCCACCCAGAAAGGACATGATACAGCTTTCACCAGCTTTGATATAATATAATAAAATTTCGCGTCCGTCTTCTTCGGTTCTGATGACTTTCAGCATTCCTTTCATCACAATAGGAATGGAACGGATAGAAGCATTTTCATCTAAAATAATGTCTCCTTCATGGTAATTTTTCGTTGTACCATACTGATACAGCTTTTCTACCAGCTCCGGGGATGATGAAAATTTGGAAGAAAGTACGGTGTCCTGCATTTTTTATTCTAATTTACGCCAATTTCGTCAACAAATAACCATGCTTTTGAATCTGCCCCAGGGTTTCCTGCCGGAATAACACCTGCATTTTCAATAGCTACTTTCAGGTATTTTGTATTCTGTTTTCCTACATTTACTTTGATTTTTCCATGAGCATCTTGAATTTCCGCAGTCCCGATTTCTTTGATCAGTTTAAAATTTTGGTTATCATCAGAAACAAAAATCTTTGCCGACTTGGCAAGATGAATCCAGCTTCCTTTATTTTCAAGGGTATTAAAATAAACTTCTGAAAAGGCAGTTTTCTGTTCCAAATCTATTGTTGCCACAACATCTTTCCCCTGGAAGCCAAGCCATGTTTTACCCAACTGTTTTACATTTCCAATGATACCGTCTACCAAAGTGAAAGCACCTCCAAAAGAATAATTTTCGTTAGGTTGTTGCTCAAGGGTTATCTTTTTTCCGGTTGTTTTGGAAACCGTAAATTCCTGTGCAGACACAGCACTTTTCGATTGACCTTCTTCGAAATAAGCCGATTTAATGGTTAAAGAATTAGGAATCTGAACTGCATTCTGGTACGTTTTAGAATTGATTGTAGGATTTGTTCCATCCAAAGTATATCTGATCCCGTTCGAATTCTGCGAAGTTGAAAGTTCGTATGAAATTCCGTTACCGGAAGGAACTACTTTTCCAATGATGTTATAAATACTCTTTGCATAGTTCACCTGCATATTATCCAGCACTTTAAACTGGCTGATCACTCTATTTTCAAATTCTTTGTATTTTTTGGGATCTGATGTTCCCCATCCTACTTCAGAAAGTGCCATTAATCTTGGAAAAATCATGTACTGTACATGTTTGAAATCTAAAATATATTCCGTCCACAGATTAGCCTGAACTCCCATGATATATTTGGCCTGCTCTGCATTCAGTTCAGAAGGGATAGGATTGTAAGAATACACTTTTTCTAAGGGAGTAAAACCACCAAAAGCATTAGGCTCAGACTGCGGATCTCCCTGATAATGATCGAAATAACAATATGCACCCGGTGTCATTACAACAAAGTGCTTTGATTTTGCAGCTTCAATCCCTCCGTTCACGCCTGTCCAGCTCATTACGGCTGCATTCGGGGCTAATCCTCCTTCTAAAATTTCGTCCCAGCCAATAATTTTTCTGCCTTTAGTGTTGACATATTTTTCAATTCGATGAATAAAATAGCTCTGTAAGCCATGTTCATCTTTTAAATTATTCTTCTTAATTAATTCCTGGCAATGTGTACATTCTTTCCATCTTGTTTTCGGACACTCGTCACCGCCAATATGAATGTATTTGGATGGGAATAATTGGATCACTTCATCCAAAACGTTTTCAAGAAAGGTAAATGTTTCATCTTTCGGGCAGAAAACATCATCAAAAACACCCCATTTTGTAGCAGCTTCAAAAGGCCCTTTCGTACATGCCAGCTCAGGATATGCTGACAGTGCTGCCAAAGCATGACCCGGCATTTCTATTTCAGGAACTACTGTGATATGTCTTTCCTGAGCATATTTTATCACATCTTTTATTTGTTCCTGGGTATAAAAATAAGGTCCATAAGGTTGACCGTCAAAGGTGTTATCAACATAAGCCCCAATCATGGATTCTTTACGTTTTGAGCCGATCTGAGTAAGTTTCGGATATTTTTTTATTTCAATTCTCCATCCCTGATCATCTGTCAAATGCCAATGAAAAGTGTTCAGCTTATACATCGCCAAATAATCTATGTATTGCTTCACCTCATCCACTGTGAAAAAGTGTCGACAAACATCCAGATGCATCCCTCTCCATGCAAACTTCGGTTGATCTTCGATCTTCATCATCGGAATTTTCTTAGTATCTTTATATTGTTCAAGAATCTGAATCAGGGTTTGAAGAGCCAGAAAATATCCTTGCTTTGTATAAGATTTAATATGAATTTGTTTTGGAGAAATTTCTATAGAATAATATTCTTTTTTCTGTTCGGCATTTACTCCGGAAGGAATTATGGAATTTGTTAAGTGGATGTCACCACCTTTCTGGCCATATTGAAATTCTAACTGAGAGCCTATTCTTTTTTGGAAATATTCCGTCTCTTCTTTCGGCAGATCACCACTTAATACGAAAATATCAGGAATTACAAATTCCCCTTGTGAAAATTCAACTTTTTGAGGGTAAGGGATTAGATTCAATTTATTTTGGGCAAAAATTAGGTTTGAAATCAATACAAAAAACACTAAAAAAGTACGTATCATTGGAAGGGGTTAAGGTTTGAGCTAAGATAATTATTTTTAAAAACTCTTGGGGCATTTTTAAAAACAAAATTTAAACATCTTAAGTTGTTTAAATTCTCATGAAATGGATAATTTACAGTTTATGAAACCATGTACCTAGAAATTGTTCTATAATACCTTGTATAGTATGGTTTGCTTTTTGATAAATTTAGTCGACTTAAAAAAATTAAAAGGTTTAAATTTGTAAAAAAATAGGATGAAAAAAAGCATTTTTCTGGCAGCCGGATTGCTATTCTCAATGTCAGCACAGGCACAACTTCTAGACATCATAAAATCTACTGTTAAAGATAAAACAGGTGTAGACCTTAATGTTCCCGTAAAAAACAACAATACTACAACTTCCCCAAAAACGACTACCACTACCACCTCAACTGGCCAGTCTAATAATTCATCTGCTAACCTTGGAAGCCTTACTTCTACTCAGATTTCCTCAGGCTTAAAAGAGGCTTTAAGTATGGGAGTAACTGATGGAGTAAAAAAACTGGCTATTACTGACGGTTTTTTCAAAAATGAAGCAGTAAAGATTTTAATGCCTGAAAAATTAAGAAAAATTGATACCACTTTACGTTCCATAGGAATGGGAAGCCTTGCTGATGAAGGAGTAAAATTATTAAACAGGGCTGCTGAAGATGCTGTAACAGAAGCAGCACCTATTTTCACAAAGGCTATTACCTCTATGACCATTACAGATGCAAAGAATATTTTATTAGGTGGCAATAATGCTGCAACAAGCTATCTGCAAGGAAAAACCCAAACTCAGCTTTTCAGTGCTTTTCAGCCTAAAGTAAAAGCTTCTTTAGGAAAAGTAGGTGCAGACACACTTTGGAAAAATCTGATTTCAAAATACAATACATTTACAGGACAGGCTGTAACTACTGATCTTAATGAATATGTTACTACAGAAACCATTAATGGGGTTTTCAAAATGGTTGCAGATAAAGAAAGCGGGATCAGAAATACGCCTGCTATGAGAACGACAAGTATTTTGCAGAAAGTTTTTGGAGCTCAGGATGGGAAATAAAATAAGAGGTTAGATTGACTTTCTAACTGTTTAGATATAAAAGCTGTTTCATGATGAAACAGCTTTTTGGGGTTTTAATTTCTTTTGTCTTGAAACAAAAGAAACAAATTCAAGACTTGGATCTCTCCGCTAAAAATAAGTCCTGTTCTCTAAAAATTCTAAACTTGCGCGAATTCTATATTGCTTAATCGGTTCTAATTTGGTGTCGCGCTTCGGACAGGAGAATTTTCTTAACGTTCACAGAACTTATTTTTTTAACGCTGCGAGTTCCTATGTCACTTTAAGGTGTTCCATAGAAATATGATCAGTATTTTAAATGATAAAAGGTTGTTTTTATGATGAGACAGCTTTTTTGGTTTTAATTTCTTTTGTCTTGAAACAAAAGAAACAAATTCAAGACCTGGATCTCTCCGCTAAAAATAAGTCCTGTTCTCTAAAAATTCTAAACTTGCGCGAATTCTATATTGCTTAATCGGTTCTAATTTGGTGTCGCGCTTCGGACAGGAGAATTTTCTTAACGTTCACAGGACTTATTTTTTTAACGCTGCGAGTTCCTATGTCAGGTTATTTATAAAAGAATCGGCCTCACAAAGTGAGGCCGATTCTTTTATATTGTGATCAGATTAGAACTGCATTTCAGGAATTTCTCCTTCAATGATCAGATCTGCTTCTGTAGCTTTAATAATATCCTCTACTGAAACGCCCGGCGCTCTTTCCACCAGCTTGAATCCTTTTGGAGTAACGTCCAAAACAGCTAGTTCAGTAACCACTTTCTTCACACAGTTTACTCCTGTTAGAGGAAGTGTACATTTTTTGAGGATTTTACTTTCTCCTGCTTTGTTTACGTGCATCATGGCTACGATAATATTTTCAGCAGAAGCAACAAGATCCATCGCACCTCCCATTCCTTTCACCATTTTCCGGGAATTTTCCAGTTGGCAATATCTCCGTTTTCTGAAACTTCCATGGCTCCAAGGATGGTAAGGTCTACTTTCTGACCACGAATCATCCCGAAACTGAAGGCAGAATCAAAGAATGAACCTCCTTCCAGAATAGTAATGGTCTGTTTTCCGGCATTGATGATATCAGCATCTTCTTCTCCTTCGAAAGGGAAAGGTCCCATCCCCAAAACTCCGTTCTCACTCTGGAATTCTACGGAAATACCTTCCGGAACATAGTTGGCAACCAAAGTAGGAATTCCAATTCCCAGGTTTACATAATAACGATCTTTCAGTTCTTTTGAAATTCTTTTGGCAATTTGTTCTTTTGTAAGCATAATAAAAACTTAGACTGCAATTTAATTATTTTCACTTGAATACAAAAGGGCTTTGTTGTATTCAATAATTAACACTGTTAGTTAAAATAATATCTGTAATTTTGTTCCCTTATTTTAACAGAATGAAAATACTTTTTAGATATCTTAAACCTTATCAGTGGCTGATTCTCATTTCTTTATTTTTGGCTACTATTAATCAGGTTTTTTCTTTATTTGCCCCGGCTATCACAGGAAATATCCTGGACCAGCTGGTTACTCACCCTAACTTTTTTGATAAAGAAAAACTATTACCGAGAAACCTGAATGAATATTTATACGGAAGCTCAGTATATCATGGAGCTTTTTATTTTCTGGGATTGCTTATCGGAACTGCAATGGTGAGCCGAATTGCCAAAGCTTTTCAGGATTATGTGGTAAGTGTAATTACCCAAAAGTTTGGAGCCAAAATATTTACGGATGGATTAAAACACTCTATGGCACTTCCTTATCAGGAATTCGAAGATCAGAGAAGCGGTGAAACCCTTTCTATTTTAACGAAAGTAAGAGAAGATACCGTAAAATTCATTACTAATTTCATCAATATTTTCTTTGGAATTCTTGTAAGTATTATTTTCGTTTCGGTATATGCGATCCGTTTACACTGGTCTATTATGCCGGTTTATATCTGTGGAATTTTCTTTATTGCTATTGTCACCAATTTATTGAGTAAGAGAATAAAAGTGATTCAGAAAAATATTGTGACTGAAACAACTGCTTTAGCCGGAAGTACTACGGAAAGTCTTAGAAACATTGAGATTGTTAAAAGTTTAGGATTAACCAATCAGGAGGTAATCCGTTTAAATAACAATACTTATAAAATCCTTGGTCTTGAGCTGAGAAAAGTGAAAAGCATCCGTTCTTTGAGTTTTATTCAGGGAACGATGGTCAATTTTCTTCAGCAGATGATTACACTTACTTTATTGTATTTAATTTTTAAAAACATTGTCACTCCAGGTCAGTATTTGTCTCTTATGTTTTATGGTTTCTTTATTTTCGGGCCCATGCAGGAGATTGGGAATATTATTATTTCTTATCGTGAAGCAGAAGCTTCTCTTCAAAACTTTGACCGTTTGATGAAGAAAGAAGTAGAAGAAAAACCTCTTCATCCAAAGAAAATTGGAGCCATTGAAGAATTGGAATTTAAACACGTTTCTTTCAAGCATCAGTCCGCACAATATAAAGCTTTAAATAATATATCTTTTGATCTTAAAAACGGTGAAACCATTGCCTTTGTAGGGCCAAGTGGTTCCGGAAAAAGTACATTGGTAAAACTATTGGTAGGATTGTACAGACCTCAGGAAGGGAACATTTTTTACAATGGAATTAATGGAAAAGAATTTGATTTTGATGAACTGAGAAATCAGATTGGTTTTGTAACACAGGATACTCAATTATTTGCAGGAACTATTAAAGAAAACCTTCTTTTCGTTAATCCTTCCGCTACTGAAGAGGAACTGGCAGTCGCTTTACAGAAATCAAGCTGTACGACATTGTTGGAAAGAGCGGAAAAAGGAATAGAAACCGTGATTGGAGAAGGTGGTTTGAAGCTGAGTGGTGGTGAAAAGCAAAGAATTGCCATTGCAAGAGCGCTGTTGAGAAAACCTCATCTATTGATTTTTGACGAAGCAACTTCTGCATTGGACAGTATTACCGAAGAAGAAATTACTACAACTATCAAAGACATTTCGAAGGAAAGAGAACAGATCACTGTGCTGATTGCACACCGTTTAAGTACGATTATGCATGCAGACAAAATTTATGTTCTTGAACGCGGACAGGTGGTAGAAACAGGTTCCCATGCCAACCTTATTGACGAAAAAGGACTTTACTACGCTATGTGGAGACAACAGATCGGAGAAAGAAAAACGCTTACTCCTCAAGGATAAAAAAAGCGCTGAATGGATGTTCAGCGCTTTTTTATTTTATGATTTAAGCCTATTCTTTAGTTCTCACTGTTCTCTGCTCAATTCTTTTTTCAAATTTTTCTCCCTGGAAAATTCTCTGAATCATGATTCCAGGAATGTGGATCTCGTTAGGATCTAATTGTCCTGGTTCTACCAGTTCTTCTACTTCAGCAATGGTAATTTTTGCTGCCCCTGCCATCGGATGGTTGAAATTTCTTGCAGATCCTTTGAAAATAAGATTTCCTGCATGATCACCTTTCCATGCTTTTACGATAGAATAGTCTGCATCGTAAGCATGTTCCAGAATATGAGGCTTCCCTTTGAAGTCTTTCACTTCTTTTCCTTCTGCTACTTCAGTTCCGTATCCTGCAGGGGTATAAAAAGCTGGAATTCCTGCCTGAGCAGCTCTGCATTTTTCTGCTAAAGTTCCTTGTGGAGTAAGCTCTACGTCCAATTCACCTGAAAGCATCTGTCTTTCAAATTCAGCATTTTCTCCTACATAAGAAGAGATCATCTTCTTTATCTGTCTTTTGTGAAGCAATAATCCTAACCCGAAATCATCTACTCCTGCATTGTTTGAAATACAAGTCAGATCTTTCACATCGCTTTCTACCAAAGCATTAATTGAGTTTTCCGGAATTCCGCAAAGTCCGAATCCGCCAAGCATCAGGGTCATTCCATCATTAATTCCTTCGATGGCCTCTTTTGCATTTTTTACTCTTTTATCTATCATGAAATATTAGATTTTTCTGTTGGCTAAATTTAATAAATTTTCCGGTATATCTGATGAACGGAAACAGTACTGAATTTCATACTTTTTTTAAATAGTATTTTCAGATACTTAAAAATATCATAATCAAACCCTTACATTAAAAACCGAACAAGTCTGTTCATTTTTTATTTTATTTCTCGTCAAATTGATATATATTTGAGCCCTCAAAAGCCGTAAATACAGTATATTTTATTGTTATCGGATGTAATTTAAACACAATTTTAATATAAAAATTATTCTATAGTAAAACATACTATTTCTATTCCCCTATTTAACCTTCCACTACTATACCATCACAATAATCATATTATACAATCAAACCTTAAATAAAAACATGAAAAAATTATTTACCTCAGCATTACTTGCACTGGTATTGAGCATCAATGTGTATGCACAGGAAAAAACGTATTTCGATGAAAACTGGGAAAAAACCACTCAGGATAAAATGGAATATTACCGTGAAACCACTCCTAAAGGAAAACTGACCCTTATCAAAGATTTTTACAAGGACGGAAAACTCCAAATGGAAGGACTGGCTTCTGACACTACCCCTAACAGTGAGGTTTTCGACGGAAAGGTAACCTGGTATACTCCGGAAGGAAAAGTAATGACTGTAACCACATTTTCTAAGGGTAAACAGCTGGGAGTCTCTCAATCTTATGATGAAAAAGGGAGACTTACAGAAGATGTCAATT
Source organism: Chryseobacterium sp. CH21 (assembly GCF_004119445.1). Lineage (GTDB taxonomy): Bacteria > Bacteroidota > Bacteroidia > Flavobacteriales > Weeksellaceae > Chryseobacterium. Next base: position 163,089 of record NZ_QICI01000019.1, read on the forward strand.
ATAAATCTGATGGTACTTTCGATGGAAAGACATTCCTTTATAAAGATATAGAAAGTGAATATTTTTATAACAGCATTACCACTTATGAGAATTCTATCCCTGCCAAGACCATCGTTTATGATGAGGACATAAAAGGAATAAGATACGAAAACTATGCTACTAAAGACGGCGGCACTGAAACCAAATATTATGACGAAAAGGGAAAGCTTATTGGTACTGCTCCTTCAGGCTCCGGAGAAACTTTGCTGGTAGATTATTATCCAAATCCGATGAGGGTTTCTAAAATTGAAAAATATAAAACTGACGGCAGCGTAAAGGAAGGTGTTATCTATGGCAAAAATGGGAAATTGCTGCAAGAGCAAAAAAATAATAAAAAAGATGGCTATAAAACCACTTATGATGAATCCGGGAAGAAAATAGGACATCTTGTTTATCAGTACGATAAAGAAAATGACACCTTCAAGCCTATGGATGGTGAAGATTATCAGTTTAATTATGATTCTACCCAGATTTCGGCTATTGATGTTTATAAAAACGGATCTGTCGTATTGAGTAAATCTTTCGATGAAACCGGAAAATTATCCTCAGAAAAGATATTGAAAGACGACGTAACACAAGAGATCAAATATTACAGCCCGGAAGGCAGCCTGAAATCTACACTGACTTATAAAGATGAGATGCCTTATAACGGTACATCCTATGAAGGGCTTACCGAAACACAATATAAGGAAGGCGTTGTAATGAATATCAAAATGTATAATGAAGAGAAAAAGCTGAAATCTGAGAAGAAATTAAATTCTAAACAAACAGCTTATGATGCCACCATCTATGATAATAAAGGTACTCTTTTATATACTTACAACCAGCCTTTGAATGAAGACGAAGATCATTACTTCTTCACAGCACAAATTGTACAGTATGTAAAAGGAAAACCTGCCAACAAAGCTTCTGTGAAAAAAGGTATCCTTCAAACCGGAAAAATAAAATTAACCACATTAAACGGGTCTAAAGAACTTGAACGCAATGGAAAATGGGTCCTGTTAAAGCTATATGGTACGGATGGAAAACTTATTCAGGAAACCAAAACATTGGCCGATATACCGGAAGAGTATTCTTCTACTGAAAATCCGGCAGCGATGAGTGAGGATGATCTATACTATTTTGACTAATCACACCTATATATTTAAGGCAGTTTCAATTTTTTGGAACTGCTTTTTGTTTGCCCACAGATGACACAGATTTTCACAGATGATTATGGATACTTTTGAATCTGTTAGAATTTCTTATTTTACGTTGATTCCTATTATAGAGCGGATGGTTGTGCGTAGGTTTTGTTAAAAATTAAATGAAAAAGGAGGCTGCCATTGCTGGCAGCCTCCAAAAATTATAATTGTATTTAGCTTATTTTACTGAATAATCAGTTTTAAAGTAAATAGTTTTCTTCCGTGTACTTTTACAAAATAAACACCTGCCGGAAGGTTTTCATTCACCAGAGAGAAACGCTGGTTATTGATATTTTTCGATACATAAAGCAGTTCTCCTGAAGCTGAAACCAATTCAATTTTTTCAATTGGGTAATCACTCTTAATAAAAGTAGGCTGTCCTGGTTTGGTTGGGTTTGGATACAACACTACATTTTTCTCTGTGCTTCTTGTTTCTTCAGTTCCTAAAGTAGGTGAAGCAACCTGAAACTGTACTCTGTTGGAAACTTCCGTATACGAATCATTGGTAAACATGACCATATAATAGTTTCCTGGAGTCGCAGGTACTGCTGTTCCCTGAATTGTTTTTGTTCCCTGAGTTATACCATCAAAATAGGTATAAGAAACAAAGTTATCATCCGGAGTCTGAACACTTTGAGGATAGATTCCCAACCAGTCTTTGATAATTCCCGGGGAATCTGTCCATGAAGCCGTAATATTTTCTCCTAAAGTATATACTGGTTTATTGATCCACAGGTCAGTAACAATGTCTCCTACTTTAAAGAATACCTTCTCCCCGATTCCGTTATATCCGTCTTCCAATAAATACTGTGCGTAATAATATCCTTTTGGAAGCCCTGTGAAATTAAGAGTCCCTGAAGCTGCATTTACATAGCTCCATTTGATAGAAGCTGTAGTTCCTGGGATCTGTCCCATTTTGTAAATTCCAATCCAGTCTTTCTGCAAGTTCGGCCCATCTGTAAAATTGATGACAACCGTTCCTCCTACCGGATATGTGTCTGCTGTAGCCTGAAGCTGTACTTTTGGCCCTACATAGAAGTTTTTTCTTGCTGTAATTTCAGTATAGCCACCATTCGCAAAGAATCCTGCAAAATACTGACCTTTAGCAGCCAAACCATTCGGGAAAGCAGCTGTTCCGGCTGTTTGCCCATTCGTATAAACAAACCCTTGAGAAGTAGTGGTAGCCGGAGTTTGTCCTTTCTTATAAATTCCTACCCAATCCTGCTGATTTCCGGGACCTCCGGTGTAAGTAGCGGTGATCGCTTCATTTTGAGCATATTCTGTTTTATTTAAAGTAAATGTAGGGTTTGAAACTACACTTCCTGTAATTTCGAACTGCTTCACATCACTCCAGTCGCTCCACTCAAGGTTTCTGTCTCTGTAACGTGTTTTCACATAATAGATTCCATTGGGAATAGAGTTAGCAGCCAGCGTTACTTTTGTAATATCTACTCCATCATTCAGGTTTTTCGTTTTATCCGGAGTTCCGTTTCCGTCTTTTCCGAACCAGTTTTCAAAATCGCGATAGAATTCTTTTTCAATGACAGAAAAATTCGAAGTTTTACTCAACAGGAATTGTGTTGTATTTAAAAGTTCTCCGTTTGAAGAGGAGAATGCACTTCCATTCAATGTCAATGGTAAAGTAGTCGTCCCTGTGAAATTGTTTGTAATAGAAGGTTTGGCTGGTTTAGGCTGATTTTTATATCTGTGGAAGGAATCTACCAATACATTATTTTTCTTGTTGTATACCCCTCCGATAGAATAACATTCAACATCTACTTTTCCTGTTGGAATGTCTACTTCTACGATCTGATACGTCCAGTCTGTCAATGTTTTCTGAACATCATCAAAATCCTGCTCATTAGACATTCCCCAATACTGATCCCAGGCTGTCCCTCCTGAAATAATCTGATAGTTCGGTGTATTTTTAAGCTGACCTCTGTGGTACAAATGGTGGTGAGCCCCTACGTGCATTAAATATTTATCTGAAGTTACCAGAAGCGGTACTGCATTTTCTCTTACCCATGTAGAAATATCTCCTACATACTGCTCTGCCTGATAAGGTCTGTGGCTTAAAGAAATAATCCAGTCTACGGTAGCATCATTGTTGGCAGCTGTTAAGACTTGCTGAAGCCAGGTCTGCTGTGCAGATCCCGTATGTTCTGAACTTAAACTTACGAATAATACATTACCTGCCTGCTGAGCATAATAATTTTCATTTCCAGAGCTTATTCCTTTATAACTGATTTCATCAATATAAAAGTGAGCATAGTAAGAATTCATTCCCATCGTTCCATAGGTCTCATGATTTCCTACTGTTGTCTGGATAGGCAGATAAGGGGATAATTTGATATTCTTTTTAAAGTGAACATTCTCATAGTGATCCAAAGTACCAACGTCTACCTGATCACCCACCATAAAAGTAAGCGCAATATTATCAGAAGGATCGAAAGTTGCTCCGAATTTTTCTTTCAATTTTTTATAGGCATTCAACGTAAGCGTGTCATATCTCGGTTCTGCTTTGATCTGGTTGTCTCCCATAATAAGGAAACGGATTTTTCCATTGGCAGTTACAGGTTGCCCCGGTAAAGGAAGCGTTCTGAAATTATAAACAGCAGACTCGCTTGTTCCTGTTTTAATCTTATAATAGTATTTGGTATTCGGCTGCAGGTTGTTAACCTTTGCCGTGTGATAATAATAGTTGTTGTTGTATCCGGTATCTGAGAAGATATTGGTGGTTCCCGTTACTGTTACATTCAGGTTGGTCGGAGAATCTCCATAGATCACCGTTGTTTCATTATTGGAAGCTGTTTTCCAATTGACGATCATAGAATTGGGAGTCGGGTTTTGTAAATAAGGATACAAAGTCTGCCCGAAAGCCATCTGGACCGCGAAACAAAAAAAGAAGAAATAATGTTTCATAATCGTTTTCGTTTTAAAATAACATATAGAATTTCGAATTGTAAATCAGTCAATTAAAAAATCGTTCCTTTGATTTTTTATTTCGGGCAAAAGTAGAACTCCCATATAAACTCAGTCTGATGGTACTTTGAAGAAACCGTTAAATTTTTGGTAAAACCAGAGTGAAAAAATTATAGTTTTTAGCACATTAATTATTTGGCGTATTCAAAAACTATTTTGTACATTTGCAACCTGTTATTCAACCTCTGACGAAGAACGTGTAAGTTGCTTAGCTTTAACATTTTATTTTATTAATAATGGATTTATTAAAGTACGTACAAGACAAGTACATTGCGAAAAAAGAATTCCCTGAATTCAAAGCAGGTGATACAATTACTGTGTATTACGAAATTAAAGAAGGACAAAAGACTAGAACTCAGTTCTTCAAAGGAACAGTTATCCAATTAAGAGGTACTGGATCTACAAAAACTTTCACAATCAGAAAAATGAGTGGTGATGTAGGTGTAGAAAGAGTATTCCCTATTAACTTACCTGCGCTTCAAAAAATTGAGGTTGATAGAAGAGGTAGAGTTAGAAGAGCTAGAATTTACTACTTCAGAGACCTTAGAGGTAAAAAAGCAAGAATCAAAGACGCTGCTTACAAGAAGAAATAATTCAGACAACAATACATACAAAAAGAGGCTGTTTACATGTAAACAGTCTCTTTTTTTGTTAAAACATTTTTTATTTTATTTCTTATACGGAGTTCCGATTCCTGTTTCCAGAAAAAGCTTCAAACTTCCGATGAACTGATTCCAGCCACCGGAACAAATAGTATAGCATTCCACAGCCGGATTCAACCCTACATGGGTAAGCTGCAGCAAAATGCTGTTTTCCTTTTGTTCCATTTCCCAGATGACACTTGTCCCAATCCATTCTGTCTGATTTTTTAATTCAGGAATGGCAATCAAAGAATCTTCAACCAACCAGATCATTCTCAAATTGGGTAGTGATTCTTTGATTCGTATTGTCTTGTGAATATGATCTCCAAATCTTACCGTAAATACATCTCCTATCTGTGCTGATGCTCCGGCAAACAGCTCAGACCACCAAAGAGGAATCTGATGAGCAAGTGCTTCATAGATCTTCTCTGCTGAAACCTTGAGCTCAATTGTGGTAGTATAATTGTCCATATCTCTTATTTTTTGTAAAGCTATTCTGTTGACCCATACAATTTTAAGCAAATTACTGTTCAATAGACTTTGCATAGGACAAGAAATACTGATGAATCTTTAAACCATTAAGAGCTTTTTATTACCCTTGATGACTACTCCTTTTTCATGAGATATTGCAAAGGTGTGGAACCTGTGTGTTTTTAAAAACTCAATAAAAGCACTGTCTGAAGAGAAGTCCAGGATATGCGACACCTCTCCTATTGAATTACCTTCTACTAAAAGTTCAATCGAACGCTGTAACCGCCATTGCTGCCGCCAATCCTGGTAAGAGAGTCCTGTTTCTTTTTTAAAAATACGACTGATTGTCTTTTCCACCGCCCCTACTTTTTCTGCCAGATCTTTCAACATAGGAGGTGTAGAGCTACGCTGAGTCCAGTCTTCTACAGTTTTCTTAAAACGGCGATCATGCGGCATTTTTAGTTCCAGTTTTTCTTCCGGCGCTCTTTGTATTTCATCCCAGAATACTTTTAACAGATGAGCCTGATCATTTTTGAGAGCAGACCATTCCCAAAAACAAATTCGTTCTATAATCTCCTTTAATAAAGGGTTTACATGTAAAACCTTAAGACCGGTATTGATATATTTTCCTGCATAGTTTTCATCAAAATAGATTGATCTGTAAGCTACAATATTCCGGAAATTAACACGATGAGCTTCATTCGCAGGAATCCAAAGCATTCGAAATGGAGGAAGCACCAATTGCCTGTCAGAAGTCGTAACCGTCATACAGCCTGATGGTGCATACAACAACTGAGTTTTTGTTTTATGAAAATGAAAACCAGAATCATGTAACACCATATCTGAGGCGATTCCAACTACCATTTCTTGAATAGAATCAGCATCAAATGCTTCATTTTGCTTCAATATAGCCATGTCCTATTTTTGATATTTTTTGTTTTTATATCATTATAAATATATATTGATTTTTGGAAACTTTGCAAAAAAAATGAAAAAGACAAATCCTATATGGCTGTTGACTCTGCTTGTAATGATTCCGCAGTTTATAGAAACCATTTACAGCCCCGTTTTACCGATGGTACAGAAACAGTTTGGAGTGAAGGAAGAATCTGTTACGTTGACAATCAGTTTATATTTTATAGCATTTGCTATGGGAGTGGCATTTTGGGGTGTTCAATGTGACAAAATTGGAAGGAAAAAATCACTTGAATATGGGCTTATTACCTATGGAATTGGGGCTTTAACAGCTGTTTTTGCACCCAATTTTATCATTTTTCTTGCAGCCAGAATTATGTCTGCATTTGGAATTTCTGTAGGTTCTATTGTGACACAAACTATTTTAAGAGACAGCTATGACAAAGATCACCTCAGTAAAGTATTTTCCTGGATCGGAATTGGTTTATCTGTAAGTCCTGTGATAGGAATGATTAGCGGTTCGGTTTTAGCTTCTTCTGTTGGACATCAGGGTGTATTCATTACATTATGTATACTGGCTATAGTATTCTTTATTCTTTCGAGACAGAAAATTACTGAAACTCATCATTCCAAAAGAGAAATCACCATATGTACTTTAGTAAATCTATTCAAGCGGATGATTCAGGATCGGGAGATCATCAAATGCTGTTTATTAATAATGAGTTTTAATGTATTATTGTTCTCGTACTATTCATTAGCTCCGTTTATCTTTAAAGAATATCATTATTCCTCGTATGCATTTGGATATAGTAGTATTGTATTGGCAGCTGGAATATTTGCAGGCGCAAAACTTAACAGATCTCTGTTATTGAGAAACATACAACCTAAACATTTAGTTAAAGCAAGTACATGTATAGCTTTTATTGCCTCTATTTTCGTGTGGATACTTGCCAATAAAGGAATTTATTTCTTAATTCCCTATTTTTTTATTGTGATGGCCTTCAGTACCGCAATCCCTAATATTCTGAGTACAGCACTTATTAATTATAAAAATGAAACAGGAAGTGCCGGGGCTTTACTGGGATTGATTTATTATATACTGATAGGTTCAGGATTAATAGGTATTGGTTTTATACAAAATCTGGGAATTTCGTGTGTATTGTTTTCCGGAATTGGAGTTGGTACTCTACTGCTATTTGGGGATAAAAAGAATTGATTTTGAAACATTAAGTTTAATGGAGGTGATAAGATTAGTTAAGCTTCATCAAAGATGAAAAATTAGGCAGAATGTTTATAGAGCTTACGATTTTTAATCGCTTGCAAAAACTTAATGTTTCAAATATTTTATGCCTTACAATTGATTTATTGTATAAAATTATACAGCGCTTCCAAGAATTTTGGATAGACTTCAATATGTGGCAGATGTCCTACATTATCAATCTCTACGAGCTTTGAACCGACAATTTCCTTTTGAGCTCTCTTTCCCAATTCCTGATACTGCCCCATTTTCGGCTGAAGTTCTTTGGGTGCTCTATCCTTTCCTATTGCCGTTCTGTCTCTTGTACCAATGATTAATAACGTGGGAACTTTAATGTTTTTAAATTCATAACAAACGGGCTGATTGTAAATCATATCTGAGGTAAGTGCAGCATCCCAGGCTACCTGAGGATAATCTTTATGAAGCGTCCACCCGGCAATTAAATCAAGCCATGGCTGATATTCTTCTTTCCATTTGTTGTCATAATAGAATTTCAACTGATAATTTTTATAAGTTTCGGCTGTATTTTTCAGTTCGGACTGATAGGCATGATCAATAGTCTGATAAGCTGCAAAAGTCTTATAATCTTCAAGCCCGATTGGGTTTTCAAGAATCAGTTTATGTACTTTTTCAGGATACAATAATGTAAATCTGGTTGCTACCATTCCTCCCATTGAATGTCCCAGCACTATTGCTTTATCAATTTTAAGTTCATCAAGAATTCCTTTTGTATTTTCTGCCAGTTGTGAAAAAGAAAACTGGTAAGCATGGGGTTTTGAAGATTTTCCAAATCCTATCTGATCCGGAATCACCACTCTGAAACCTTTAGCAGAAAGATCTTTCGCAGTTCTTTCCCAATAAGCGCCATTAAAGTTTTTTCCGTGGAGAAGCATAATTATTTTTCCATTGGGTTTTTGGGGCTGTACATCCATATACGCCATTTTCAAATCTTCACCCTGAGATTTGAGATTGAGAAAATGAACTTCATAGGGATATTGATAATCAGACAGCATTGCATCCAGAGGTTTTACCTGTGAAAACATAAAACCAGAGACCGTGATTGTAAAAGTGGTCATTATATTTCTGAAATGTTTCATGAAACTTTTATTTTAAAGATTAAAAATAAAAAACCGCTCCAAAAGGAACGGTTTCAACTGTTATTTTTAGTTAAATGTTTTCTAGACCATTATGCTATCGACACTTCTTTTTCTTTCTTTGAAGGTAAATTCATCAAAACAATAGCAAAAAGAATCAGGATTATTCCTACCCATTGGATGAGAAACACTTTCTCTCCCAGTAACACAAAAGCCATTGTTACGGAAACCGGAAGTTCCAGTGACGAAACAATACTTCCCAACCCCAATCCTGCATTTGGAAACCCTACATTGAATAAAATCGGAGGAATAATCGTTCCAAACAGGGCAAGTACAAATCCGTACGTCAGGAATATTGAATAATTGAATGAATGAATATGTTCCGTATTATCTGTGAAATTTAAGTATAATGATTTTAAGCCATCAAAATACATTGGTCCTATCTGAGCAAAGAATAAAAATGCAAAGACTACTACTGAACCACCCGCCAGCATAATAATACTCTTTCTGAAAACCGGAAGATGGGTAGCCAGTGTATTGGAAGTGAACATCGTCAAAGTATAGGAAGCAGCAGCCATCAGACCCCAGAATACTCCATGCCAGTCCAGCTCTATTTCCATATTAATAAGATTCGTTGCCAGAACCGTTCCCAGTAATACAATAACCACAGAAACTACTTTCCTTGCGTTAGGTAATTTTTTTGTAATAATACTTTCCACCACCACGCTGAACCATACGGACTGCATCAACAATACGATAGCAATGGAAACATTGATATATTGTACTGCAATGTAATAGAACAAACTTGTTCCTCCCAGGGAGGTTCCTGCAAGCAGCAACATTCTTACTTCTTTAGAACTTGGACTCGATAATTTTTGTTTTGAGGTTAAAGTCTGAATTAGATTAAGGATCAAAAGTCCCGTCAAACCTAGAACGAATTGAGAGGTAGTCACTTCCGAGGTTGTAAAACCATCATGATAAGCCATTTTCACAAAAGTGGCCAACATACCATATATACTAGCTCCAATCCCTACAAATAAAACACCTTTTAGTATATTTTTCTTCTTCATAATTTTTTTAACAGCCTGCAAAGGTACAATATATAAATTAAACCTTTCTGATGTGTTAGGTTAATAGATAAATAAAATCGCCACAAGCAAGCTTGTGGCGATTTTAATATTGATTATAAGTAAATTATTTTTTAACCATTACTTTTGAAGAAGCTTCGAAACCAAGTCCTTTGATTTTAACCATATAAGTTCCGTTTACCAAATTACTTGTAGAGATTGCTTTTTTAGCATCCGGTGAAACTTTATCTTCAGAAGAAACCAGTTTTCCAGACATATCATACAGTTCTACGCTTACTTTTCCTAAAGTATTGCTTGGGAATTTAATATAGAATTCATCTTTAGCCGGATTCGGATAGATAGAAACATCCTTGTTTTTATTAGCATTTACTTCATTAGTACTTAATAATGCACATTCTTCTGGTACATTGAAATCCTGAACCTGATCATTAATGTTATTCTTAACTCCTGCAGAAGCATTTAGTCCTAAACCTCTTCTTGCAAAAACTCCCCAGATCATACATTTATCCTGTCCTTGTGTAGTTGCTAATTCAGCAGCTAATATTGCATTTCTTCCGTCAATAAAGCTAGGGTTACATCCTTGAAGCTTCAGAGCGTCTGTTACTAATTGTAATACTTTCGTGCTGCCGTTAGGCGTTGGAGATAAAACATCTGAAGAATATCCATATTTTTCAACATATTTCCAGTGAAGATCCCACAGCATTGTTGCCCATACAAAACCAATAGAATGTACATCAGGAACTATTGCCGTTCCGTTGTTGTATTCCATTCCGTTGGTATTTCCGTATGTAAATCCGTTAACAGAAAGGTTTGTTGAATATTTTGCAGGTCTGATACCAGCACCTGTAATCGCCTGACCCAATGCATAAGTCCCTGTACCTCTTGCTACAGTAGCATTATCGCCGGCTTTATTTGTAAGCATTAACGCAAAGAAATCAGACCATCCTTCTCCCATTTGCTCTTTGCTTATGCTGGAGCTCAGGCATCCGGATCCTGTACCTGTCATTCTGTTTGATATTCCGTGGCCGTATTCATGTACCACAATACCATTATCAAAGCTTCCGTCCGGCGTCATATTTCCTTTTAGGGTAATATTTACATTGGTGCTGGCTGCAAGCTGAGATTTTATATATTCTCCTTCAGAATTAATAATAAGCACTGAAGGAATTGTAATTGTAGGATCATTACCCGACATGTTACTTAGGGCAGCCCCATTAACTGCATTGTTATAGACAATAGCAGCCTTGGCACCAGCATCCTGAAGGTTTTTTACTTTAACAGCAAAGGAGCATGTTCCTCTTTCAACCAAACCGATTTTTTCCGTCAATGAAGCTGCTGGTAAAGCAGTACATCCGTCTAAAACTGGAGATAATGCCACATCTCCGGTTATTCCATTCATTGGTACAGGCATACCAAACTGAGCCGTTCCTGCTCCCGGTGTACGGGAAACGGCAGCACTTGGCGCATTATAATATATGATTCTACCTATAGATGACCAAAGGTACATCTGCATTCTAGGAGTATACCCATCTGATGGTGAAGAGAAATTAGCATTATTTAATCCGCTTCCATCCTGAGCCTCTGCATATACAGAGTCATCATCTCCTCCTACGGGTCCATTTCCAAAATTATTCTGCTGAAAGTTCTTTGCAGTTTCTGTAAATCCGAACTGATAGAACACATCATGAATTTTGTTGTTCAGATAAAATAAATTGGTGATGGCCGCATTTCTGTTGTTTACAGGAGCTTCGTTGATATCAAAAGGGAAATTAAAGTTTCTTGTAGCTCCTCCTTCTGCCGGAGTTCCGGTAAGATAATTAGGAGCTGTTAAAGCTGTTCCTGCTACATCTTCGTAAGCAAAAACGTTATTTCCTCTTGTAACTGTATAATGATTTACCCCATCAGAATGCCACCCTTCTGGAGAAGCACTCAGAAGCCATGGGTTAGTAAGAATTAATCTTGAACCGAAAGTAGGTGCTTCAATTGGCAATGGAAATACGTTGTAGGATGCATTATCCGGTACAAGCAAAGGAATATTGTTTTGAACCATATTATTTTGAGGTCCTGCTAAGGTATTCTCAAAATGGTCAGCATGGCTATAATCAGCATCTGAACTATAAGCATCATGGTGGAAATTACAAGATACTGTCAGATTGTTTTTTACCAAGATATTTCCGTTGTTTGCATCTACTAGAATATTCCAGTAGTTTGGAGATTTTGGCTCCATTAAAGTATATTCATATGCCAAACGAAGATTTCCATTCTCATCATTAGTATATACCAGTCTTTGATTGGCTGACGTAGCTTTTTTCTGGGTCTTTTCAAGATAGCCAAGAACTGTAAAATTGGCAATATCAGGATTCTTCAGATCTTCAGCAATCTTTTGAAGCGCCACATTTTTATCAATAACAGCTGTACCCGATGTAGATGCAGTATAGTCTTTTACAAAATTATCTGTGTAATAAACAATCTTATTATCCTTAATCAATGCTGTTCCTACAGAACTGTATATTGGCAAGCCATTATAGGTCTGTAAAAATTTGACAACATTACCATTCAGTGATTTTGACGGATCTACATTATCAATAATAATATTGTTAAGATCAGATTTTTTATATTCTCTTATTTTATTTTGAGAAATATAATCTTTAATCAGTTTTTCATTGTCTTGTCCAAATAATACTGTAGGAAATGCAGAAAACACTGCAAACAAAAGAGGTAGAGCTTTATTTTTCATATCCATTATTAAAGCCGCTAATCTACAAATAATCCATAAATTATTATTATATTTTTTAATCAAAATTTAAAAATAATTTAATACGAATAAAATAACAAAATTAAATTGACTTTACATATTTCTCAATCAAGAGAACATCATAATAGATTTACCCCTAGCACATTATATTTATCATGCTTTTAGATTTTTTTGATGTAATTATTTTATTGAATACAATCATTAATCAATCAATATTTTTTATCATCTTCGTATATTAATTTTCACTATTCTTTTGAGAATCTTCATTTTTGGCAACTAAAAAACAAGTTTTTCTTCTTTTTCATTTTCCGGATTACATATCTTAATTATATAAGCACAAAAAAAGCCGCTCAAATGAGCGGCTCCTTATTTATAAATGGTTCAAAGATTATTTACCTTCTTCCATTTTTCTTTTCAACTCTGCTAATGCATCGATGTCTCCAAGAGTAGATCTTTCTTCGTTGTTAGAAGAAGAAGTTACGTTTCTAGAAGAAGATTCTTTTACGTTTTTCTTTTCTTCGTCTCTGAAGATACCTGTGTGAGATACTACTACTCTCTTGAATTCTTTGTTGAATTCGATTACTTTGAATTGAGCATCTTCACCTTTTTTGATTTTAGATCCATCTTCTTTCTCTAATAATCTTGAAGGGCAGAATGCTTCTACTTCAGCATCTTCGAATTGAACAGAAGCTCCTTTATCGTGAACTTCTACAGCTTTACCAGCGTGGATAGTTCCTTCAGCATATTTAGTTTCGAATTTATCCCATGGGTTTTCAGTCAATTGCTTGTGACCTAGAGATAATCTTCTAGCTTGGATATCTAATTCAAGAACTACAACGTCTAATTTATCACCTACTGCGCAGAACTCAGATGGGTGCTTGATTTTCTTAGTCCAAGAAAGATCAGAGATGTAGATTAACCCGTCGATACCTTCTTCTAACTCTACGAATACACCAAAGTTAGTGAAGTTTCTTACAGTTCCTACATGCTGAGATCCTACCGGATACTTAGCTTCGATGTTTTCCCATGGATCTTTAGACAATTGCTTGATACCAAGAGAAATTTTTCTTTCTTCTCTATCTAAAGTTAATACTTCAGCTTCTACTTCATCACCTACTTTTACGAAATCTCCAGCAGATCTTAAGTGAGTAGACCAAGACATTTCAGAAACGTGGATTAATCCTTCTACACCTGGAGCAATTTCTACGAATGCACCATAGTCAGCAAGAACTACTACTTTTCCTTTTACTTTGTCACCTACTTTCAAGTCAGCAGAAAGAGCATCCCAAGGATGAGCTTCTAATTGCTTCATACCTAATTGGATTCTTGTTTTCTCATCATCGAAATCAAGGATTACAACTTTCACAGTTTGTCCGTCCTCTAGGATTTCAGATGGGTGGTTCACTCTAGACCAAGAAAGGTCTGTAATGTGGATCAATCCATCAACACCTCCTAAGTCAATGAATACACCGTAAGAAGTAATATTCTTAACAGTACCTTCAAGAACCTGACCTTTTTCAAGCTGAGCGATGATTTCTTTTTTCTGACCTTCGATATCTGCTTCGATCAATGCTTTGTGAGATACTACTACGTTTTTGAACTCAGGGTTGATTTTCACAACTTTGAACTCCATAGTTTTTCCTACGAACTGATCGTAATCTTTAATTGGCTTAACGTCAATTTGAGAACCTGGTAAGAATGCTTCGATTCCGTGAACGTCAACGATCATACCCCCTTTAGTTCTAGATTTAACAAAACCGTTAACGATTTCTCCAGTTTCGTGAAGTTCGTTTACTTTATCCCAAGCTTTAAGCGTTCTAGCTTTTCTGTGAGATAATTGTAATTGTCCAGTTTTGTCTTCTCTCTTGTCAACCATTACTTCTACCTCGTCACCTACTTTTAGGCCTTGGTTGTAACGGAATTCGTTTAGAGAGATAACACCTTCAGATTTGAAGTTGATGTCTACGATAGCTTCTTTGTCAGTTAATCTTACAACTTTACCAACTAAAACGTCGTTATCGTCTAGGTTGTTTAAAGATCCGTTGTAGATTTCTTCTAAATCGCTTTTTTCTTTTCTCGCATCTGCATCAAGACCTGATTCGAATGAATCCCAATCAAATTGTTCTGGTGCTACGTTTTGGTTTAATAAAACCTCTGCTGAATTTGTCTCTTTTGACATTTTCTAATAAAAATTTGTATTCCTTCTTTTTTAACGGTTTGAATAAATGCGGATTAAAAAATACGGAAGTAATTAATTGTAAGTAATTTACTCTTCAAACCTTTTCGCCACAAAAGTGGGTGCAAAGATATGAATTTTATTTAAGATAAGCAATAGATTTCAGCACGCTAATATTTAACTTATATATTTAAAAATCAACATCTTGATTAAAAGAATGCTTCGACTAAGCTCAGCATGACATTCTAATACCAACTGTTTTAAATTTAGAATGAGCAATATCCGCTATCATGCTGAGCATAAACTGAAAGTTTACGGACTTAGTTCACGAAGCATCAATAAGTAGAAGACAATATGAGATTCTTCATTTCGCTACGCTTCATTCAGAATGACAGCAACGCAGAATTAAAGAAGAACAATACTGTAATCTTTTCCTCTCAAACTCTCCTACTCTAAAACGCTACCCCTCCAGAACCCTAAAACCCTCCCATCCTAAAACTCTCAAACCCTCAAACTCATTCCACCCACCTAAATTCACTACCTTTGCACCATGGAATTAGAATCAATCTATCAAAAGCTGCAGATTCAGGATATGAATCAGATGCAGAAATCTGCTTACAAGGCGTCTGAAAACAATACAGACATTGTTTTACTCTCCCCTACAGGATCTGGAAAGACTCTTGCCTTTTTATTTCCGGTTCTTAGGAATCTTAAAAAAAATGTTCAGGGAGTTCAAGCATTAATATTGGTTCCTGCCAGAGAACTGGCTTTACAGATTGAACAGGTTTTTAAAGCCATGGGAACAGATTTCAAGGTATCTGTATGTTATGGCGGACATGATAAAAAAATCGAGGTTAATAATTTAATTGAAGCTCCTGCTGTACTCATCGGAACTCCGGGAAGAGTTGTTTATCATTTACGAAATAACAATTTCGATCCGAAAACAATTAAAACCTTAGTTCTTGATGAATTTGATAAAGCGCTGGAACTCGGTTTTCAGGATGATATGGAATTTATTTCTAATTCTTTAAAAGGACTTTCTCAAAGAATTTTAACGTCTGCTACAGCCATGGATGAAATTCCGGCTTTTACAGGTTTAAAAGATGAAAAAGTAATCAGTTTCCTTAAAGAAAATGACATAAAACCAGATCTTCAACTGAGAAAGGTAATGACTATTCCTGAAGAAAAACTGGATACTCTTTTCAATCTGGTTTGTAAAATCGGAAACAAAAGAACTTTAATTTTCTGTAACCACCGTGAGGCTGTAGATCGTATTTCCGAACTTCTTAATCAGATGGGAATCGACAGAGAAACCTTCCACGGCGGGATGGAACAGGATGAAAGAGAACGTGCCCTGCTTAAGTTCAGAAATGATTCTGCAAGAATTCTTATTACAACAGATCTTGCTGCCCGCGGACTTGATATTCCTGAAGTAGAATCTATCGTGCATTACCAGCTTCCGCCAAAAGAAGATGCTTTCATCCACAGAAACGGACGTACAGCAAGAATGAACGCCAAAGGTTTTGTCTACCTGATTATGACTGAGGAAGAAAACTTCCCGTTCATTAAAAACAATACACCGGAAGAGAGTGTTGCCGGATTCACTAAAGTTCCGCAAAAAACACCTTTCCAGACGGTTTATATCAGTGCTGGGAAAAAGGATAAAGTGAATAAAGTAGATATTGTAGGATATCTGTTAAAGAAAGGAGAACTGCAAAAAGAAGATGTAGGAATTATTGAAGTAAAAGACACTACATCCTATGTTGCGGTTTCCAGAAATAAAGTGAACGCTCTTTTAAGAAAACTTCAGAACGAAAAACTGAAAGGAAAGAAAGTGAAAATGGAGGTTGCCTATTAAGAATTTCATCAACCACGAAGTCACAAATCAATTGTAGTACGTGTGAAAATTCCCCTCCTCTGGAGGGGTGGCGAAAATTCAAAGAATTTTTGACGGGGTGGTTTCATCAACATAACATAAAAGAGCTTCGAAATTATAAAATTTCGAAGCTCTTTTATTGATATAAATAATTAAGTTTATTTAATCCCCCTCACCCTTGTAGGAAAAGTATACACAGATTTTGAAGCTGTAATGAAAAGCACATTATTATTTTCCCCACCGAAAGCAACATTGGATGTCCACTTTTCAGGGATAGAAATATGGTAAATTTTCTTTCCCAAACGATTAAAAACATGCACTCCGTCTCCTGTTAAATAAAGATTTCCATGCTTATCCAGTTCCATTCCGTCTGAACCCATTTCGCAGAATAACTTTTTCTCAGACAGTTTCCCATCACCCAATATATCATATACATAGGTTTTTCCGGCATCAATATCAGAAATATATAATTTCTTTAATTTTTCACTTCCTACAATTCCGTTAGGCTGAGTGAACGTATCAAGCTTACTAACTTTCCCTGTTTTATCTCTGTAATAAAGGCTTTTGTGCTGAATTTCCTGTTTAAAACCAATCCAGTAATCTCTTTCATATAAAGGATCTGTAAAATACATTCCTCCGGTTTCGTCATTCCAGACATCGTTTGGCCCATTCAGTCTTTTCCCTTCAAAACCTTTAAGCAATACCTCTACTTTCTTATCCTTTGAAATTTTCCAGATCTCTCCCTGATCATCGGAACAGGTAATCAAATACCCGTCTTTGTCGAAATGTGTACCGTTTGCCCTTCCTGTTTTATCTAAAAACTCTATTACTTTGTTGCTTTTCCAGTCCCAATAATAAATCTTATCATTAGGCTGATCTGTAAAGTAAACATTTCCTTCTTGATCTGCTGATGGTCCTTCTGTGAAACTGAATTTGTCGGAAACCATTTCCGGTTGTACACCTTCATAAAACATTTTACTATAATTTACTGATTGACAGTTTATCAATGCGAAAACCAAACCAATCATACTTATTTTAAAGATATTCTTCATACTTCATTTTTAAAACTGCAATTTACAATATGAAACATAGGTTTCAAAATATTTTCTCATTTTGATACAATAAAAATAACAAACACTAAATGTCCTAATTGTACTATTTTTGAAGTAGATCATATTAGTACTAAAAGGATATAATACGGAGCTTTGCAGTACAGGATCCACATATTTTTTTCATGGAAAAATGTGAAAAAGAAAATAAATCCTGATGAAAATTGTACCAAAATACTTTTATAGCATACAACAATGAGCGCAGAGTCCAACAATATTAAATCTTTGGAAATTGAAAATGAAGATTTCAGAAATTCAGTGGGAACGATGGATGAAACTGGAAAAAGGAAATGGATTTTCCCGAGAAAGCCCAAAGGAAAGTATACCAATTACAGAAATTACACCAGCTATCTTCTCCTTGTTTTATTTTTCGGATTGCCTTTTGTAACGATTAATAACAATCCTTTTCTCCTCATTAATGTTATCGATGGGAGGTTCTTTATCGTTGGACAGCCATTTTACCTGCAAGACTTTTTCATTCTTGCTTTAGGAGCAGTAACGTCTGTTATTTTTGTGATGCTGTTTACCGTAGTTTTCGGAAGGATATTCTGTGGCTGGCTGTGCCCCCAAACCCTTTTTATGGAAATGGTTTTCCGAAAAATAGAATACTGGATTGAAGGGGACAGAAACAAACAAATGAAACTCGACAGACAGGAATGGGATGCAGAGAAAATCCGAAAAAGAGTGACGAAATGGTCTGTTTTCCTTTTAATTTCACTGACTATTTCCCACTTCATGTTCATGTATATTGTAGGCTATAAAGAGGTTTTCCGTATTATGGCTGAAGGCCCTGAAAAAAACTCACTGAAGTTTACCGGTATGATATTCTTTACCATGACCTTTTATTTTGTTTTTGCCTGGCTTCGTGAGCAGGTTTGTACGCTGGTCTGTCCATACGGAAGACTTCAGGGTGTACTGATCGACAAGCAGACCATTAATGTATATTATGATTTTAAAAGAGGAGAAGGCCGTGCAAAATGGAGAAACAATGAAGATAGAAAAGCTGTAGGAAAAGGAGACTGCATCGATTGTAACCAATGTGTGGTAGTATGCCCTACAGGAATTGATATCAGAAACGGACAGCAGCTGGAATGTGTAAACTGTACAGCATGTATTGACGCTTGTGATGAAGTGATGGACAAGGTAGGCTTACCTAAAGGGTTAGTTCGATATGCTACGGAAGCTGAGATTGAAAATCAGGACAAATTCCGGTTTACTCCAAGGATGAAAGCCACAACCGCTATTCTGGCCTTACTTATAGGATTCCTTGGATTCTTAATGTACGATCGTGGTTCTATGGAAGCAAAATTCATCAAACCGGCAGGTTCTACCTTTTTCGTTAAAGACGGAAAAATCACCAATACTTTTATTTATACTCTTCTGAATAAATCGAATGAGAAGAAAAACCTTACCATCAAAGTGATCACTCCTACCCATGCTGAAATTACCTATTTTGGTTCTGAAAAAATCATCTTGAAAGGAGACCAGATCCTGAAAGGAAACATCAATATTTCTTTCCCTGAAGAGGAGATTAAATTCTCAAAACAAAATATGGTCATTGGAGTTTTTGACGAAAAAGGAACATTGGTAGATTCATTTGAAACCACTTTTGAAGGACCATTTAAGTTAGCTTTGTAGGTGGCAGATGGTAGATGGCAGGTAGCAGCTAATAGGTTGCAGGGATTAGGAAAAGTAGTTGAGATTTCCCTAATTCCCCTCCTCCGGAGGGGTGGCAAAAATTCACAGAATTTTTGACGGGGTGGTTTACAACAATCTCTCACCCAAACTTTAAACTTTAAACTTTAAACTTTGAACCTTAAACTTTGAACTTTGAACTCATTAAGCCTTATATTTCCTCATAAACTGAGTAGGAGTCATTCCGGAGCTTTTCCGGAATACTCTTACAAAGTAGGAATATTCTTCATATCCTAAACGGAAAGCAATTTCCACAAGGCTTTCATCCAGGTACATCAACATTCTTTTGGCTTCCAGCACTACTCTTTCTGTAATGACATCGGTAGCTGTTTTCTGAACAACCGTCTGTACGATTCTATTTAAATGTTTAGATGAAATCCCCATTAAAGAAGAATAATAGGTAATTGATTTCTGTTCTGCAAAATACTGTTCAATCAAATTTTCAAACTCCTGATAATGTTTAAAATAAGAAAGCCCAGCAGCAGAATCCATGGTATCAAAGTCTCTTGAAAATAGCCGGGTGGCATTGATAAAAATCCGGGACATTAATGATAAAATCAAACCTTCTTTCATGATATCTTTAGCTTGATGTTCCTTTCCCAACTCTTGAAATAAAACAACATTTTTCTCCAGTTCCGAACTATCCAGTTGAAGTTTTCTTGGAAAAGATACAGATCCGAAAAAAGGAAAATTTCTCAGTTTCTGATTCACATAATGCATTTCATAAAATTCTTGCGAACAAAAGAAAATATAGCCTTCTATATCTTCGGAAAGTTCCCAGCTGTGGATCTGTCCCGGTGACAAAAAGAAAAAGCTGCCTTCAGAAACATCATATTTCTGAAAATCAATCTCGTGTACTCCTGTTCCTTTGGTAAAAAGAACCGCAGCATAGAAATCATGCCTGTGAGGTTTTTCAATATGACGATGTCCTACTACCAAATGGTTTTTCATGGTATTAAAATAGAAATCTGAAGTATTTTTACCCGCCTGGAAAAGATTGATATGAAGAACTGAGATCGGATTCATCACTTATATTTATATAGATCGTAAGGATTCACAAATTTAAACAAAAAAAGGACCGGTATAGACCGATCCTCTTTATCTGTTACAATGAATTGTTGCTATTTAATGACAAGCTTGCTGTTGTAAACTCCTTTTGAAGAATTGATGCTGATCACATATACTCCTTTAGAAACATTTACATTAAACTCTTTGGTGTTATTTCCTTCACTTTTATACGCTGAAGAATAAACCAGTCTTCCGCTAGCATCAAACATATTCACTTTTACATCTCCTTTTATATTTTGAGATTTAATAAAGAAATTCCCATCACTTGGGTTTGGATAAATCTTAATATCATCTGCCAATGGAGAATTGGATTCTTTAATTCCTAATGACTGTGTCTGGCGGGTACATACCTGAAGTGTCCATCCATTGATGGTTCCGGTATCTCCTGTATAATTATCTGAAGCAAATAATTTCCATTGTCCCTGTGCAGGGTGTCCTACGAAAATACCCAATGATTCATTGGATTTGGCTTCCCCTTGAATAGGAGTAGCACAAACAACTGCGTTTCCTGTATCACTGAACGTAGCTGTTATATTATCCTGAGAACCACACTGTCTGTGCCAGATAAGAGCAGATGTTCCCAAAGGACCTTCTATTCCTAATGAAACATCACTTACATAGGTATGAGTAACGGAAGGCGTTACTTTAATTTTTGTAATAATCCCAGGATTGTTAACCGTCATAGGCGCTGAAACCATAGGTGAAGCAATGGCAGCAGTTCCTCCAGGGCCATCCGTAATAGGAACAGCAGGACCTCCATAAGTATAGGTAGTACAGTTTTCTCCTTCTACACTATAATCAATCACGAAACTAGGGCTTACTGCATAATAGATATTTCCTACAGCTTCTACCATAATATAGGCATTCGTAGCAGTAGATCCTGCCGGAATTGCAACCTGCTCGCTTCCATCGTTAGGAGTATTGGCTGCAATAGTAGTAAATGTCTGTCCTCCGTCTGTAGATAATTTAATATTTACATTCGCTGTACTTACAGGTGCTTGTGTAGTATTGGCTACATCCCATGTCACATTAACTGTTGATCCTGAACTTGCAGACTGGCCAAATGCAGGAGCAGTCACTTTAAACGGTCCGGAAGCATTATTTACCGTGATCATCATGGCATCCTTACTGGTTTGAGGAGCTGTAATACTGTTGTTTCTTACAGTCAGTGCGAAATTAAGGTTTCTTCCTACTCCTGAAACCGTTTCCCACTTAGTAGTAAGAACTCCAGCCAATACTTTATTGAAATCCGGGAAATATCTTACCGGAGTGCTTACCGGGCTTATAGATCTGAATGTTGGACCCGTTGGTTTGTTCAGATAAGGAATAGAATTATTTCCTGTTTGAGCCGAACCTGAATCCATCTGTTCCCAGGTATAGGTATAAGGTGCTGTATTGACATCTGTAGAAGTTCCTTTAAGGACAAATGCGGTAGATTTTGGAATAACATAATCTGCACCTGCATTGATGGATGGCGCCGGATCTGCAAAAGGAGTATTGGCACCACAGGCAACACTGTTTATGTTTGTTTTAATTTCCTGTACACTGAATCCATGGAAATAATCATTGGAATTGAATTGTACATCATAGTTACTTGTAATTCCGGTATAAGCCATAATAGTAGAACCACTACCCGGCTCCACTAATGACGCCAGATTACCAGATGCTGTACTGTAACTGAATGTGTGGTTAGCTCCTAACTGATGCCCCATTTCGTGGGCTACATAATCGATGTCAAAATTATCTCCTTCCGGATAATTGCTGGCTGTCCATCCCATTGCTTTCGTGGCATCATCGCAGATATCACCTGGTGCATACCCGTTACCGTCTTCACGGTCAAAAATATGTCCCATATCATAGTTAGCTGCCCCAATTAAGTTGGTAATGGCATTCTGTCCGGCCTGATTTTGTTCTCCAGAGGCTGTGTAAGGATAACCAGGTGCAGATGAACTCACATAGATTACGGCATCATTATTCGCTACCAGATTAAAATGAAGGGAAAGATCTTTCTCAAAAACACCGTTCAGACGGGTCAGTGTTGTATTCATGGCTGCTAAAACAACAGCCTTCTTTTGTGCATCTGTTGCTCCGGAAGGTGTTCCCGCTGCCGTAAGATGATACTGTGCATATTCATTGGTACAGGTTATGGCCAGTCTGAAAACATTAAACCCTGCCATTTTTTATTGGCAGCATTGTTTTTTTTTTCGGAATTTTTGACCTCAGATGTATTGGGTGTAAGACATTCAAAAGGTTCTTTGTCCTGCCCTCTTCTTGCATTGGAATCAAAAACAGCGTATACAGATCTGTCTTCAGTGTATGGTTCGATAAATTCAGAGATTCCTGATCTTGTTGTCATAGATGAAAAACCAACCGGTGAAAGACTGAATCTTACATATACAGAAGGATCTTCCAATCCTGCTCCTACATACGATCTGATATCCGGAAATTTAGCTTGTAATTCAGGAGCCATATTGGAATATTCCCACACTTGAAATTTTTCAAGCTTTCCATTGGCAGAAGGAAGGGAAATAACCACTCCTTTTTCACTTGAAAAACGCACAGGAGCATTTTTCAATGATTGTTTAAGCTGGTCAGCATTTAACGCATACAGCCCGGAAAATTCTAATTTTTCCTGTGATTTTTTAACTTTCTGAGCCCTGACCTCAGTTCTTGTCCACTGTGAAAACCCTAAAAAAGGAATCATCAGTGAGAAAATAAAGAAATAATGTTTCATATCATAATAGTTTGGGTTGAATGTGACTAAGATATTAAAAAATCAGATTTATTTTTAATTTTTTCTCACTTCTTCATGAATAAAATACATTCCTCTTTTGAAATGAAAGTCATACAGCACTTTTTACAATATATTTGGCTACAACTTTAAAAAATTTTTATCTTTGAAGTTTAGGAGTTGTAAAATGAAAATAAATTTACCTGATAAACTGTATTATTCTATAGGAGAAGTAGCCAAAGCATTCGATGTAAACACTTCATTAATACGCTACTGGGAACAGGAATTCCCAATTATCAAACCTAAAAAGAACAGAAAAGGCAACCGATATTTCACTCCTGAAGATATCAAAAACCTTCAGATGATCTACCATCTGGTAAAGGAAAAAGGATATACTCTGGACGGAGCCCGTATCGCTTTGACTACCAACAGTAAAATTTCTGAAACGATTACCCTCATTGACCGCCTGGAATTTGTAAAAGCCGAACTCATTAAGCTAAAAGAGTCTTTAGGAGAAAGAGATGGTGAATAGTTTCTTTGAAAATATAAAAACCTCCGCTGCAATGAATTGCAGCGGAGGTTTTATTTAAAGTCTATGAGAAAACACAATCAATAGTTACTTTCACAACATACTCTACCCCCTTGGGTAAGGGGGGATATCCGGTTATATAAGGAGCTAAAGGGAGTTCTATAACAGTCTCTAGCTACTTTGATTAAGGCGAGAGGTACTTATACAAATAGCGAGAGACAGTTGACTAAGTGGCTAAAGGTACTTATGAACTGTCGAGAGACACTTTATGAAGTGGTTGGAGAGGTTTGTTATATTGTCTGGAGGGACTTTCCAGTTGGCTGGAGGCGGTTTACGAAATCGTCACAGCAAATTAATGAGCGCCTGCAGACACTTACTAGAGTGGCGGAAAGCACTTCCGAACCTGTTGAAGACAGTTTATAAAGTAGTTCCCGACACTTTAATAAGTATAACAGGAATATTTTACCTGATATTTTTTAACCTTTACTTTACAGAATGTATTATCTTTGAATCTTCACAAATTGATTAAGAATGGACTATAAAATACATCAGGGAAGAAATGTAAAACGTTTTAGAGAAATGCTGGGAATAAAGCAGGAAGCATTAGCTCATGATTTAGGCGATGACTGGAACCAAAAAAAGATTTCTTTACTTGAACAAAAAGAAACCATCGAAAACCAACTGCTAGAAAAAATATCCGAAGTATTGAAAATTCCTGTAGAAGCTTTTCAAAATTTTGATGAGGAACAGGCTGTGAATATAATTGCTAATACGTTTGGAGAACATGGTATTGGATATCAGAGAAATGATAATCCTATCTTCAATCCAATTGAGCAAGTAATAAAACTCCACGAAGAAAAAATTGCGTTGTATGAACGTATGCTGAAAGAAAAGGATGAAATGATGAGCAGACTGGAAAAGTTGCTTGAAAAATAAAAGATAAAAGATAAAAACCACTGCTGGAGCAGTGGCTTTGTTTTATTTGTGGACACGAGCGAGACTCTCGTGCCAGCAGGGGATAGTGAAACAATAAAAAGTCAACTATTAAAATTGGCTTTATTTACTTAAATCTTTACACCTACATGGTGGTGGAGCACCTTTAAAATTAGTACTATCAAAATGTAAATAACTTTTCTTATTATTTCTTTCAATTAATAATGTTAAACTGCCTTTTTTTTAGAAACATAATCTCCTAACTCAATTTTGTCTTTCCATTGATCAAGCATAGGTAAACAAATTTTACCAAAATTCATATAAGTGTTCATATGATTTAAGGAATCAGCAACTTCTCCTAAATATTTTTGTTTTTGCATTTCAATAGGAGAAAATTCAGAGACAAAAGAATCTGTTTCTGATTTAAAAAGATCAGATAATCCTTTTTCATAATTAAAATAAATAAATAAAATTAAGAATCCAATCAAAGAAATGAAAAATAAAGGTTTATTATTTTTTAACATTTATATTAATTTTAGATGGGTTAGTTCCAAATAACTTTGTTGTACCATATTGGTATGATAGTCCCAAACCAATTGGATTTGTTCCTATACCAAAAGTTGTATATCCTTTAGCCCCATTATTATTTAATCCAAAATTACTAGGCTTCATATCTCTAAGTTGAAACTTCCCATCATAGTCAGTTCCCCCATAGGAAGCGTTTATAAAAGGTATTCCGCCCGAATACCCCATACCATTTCCTGCAAAGTCTTCAACTTTAAAATGATGACCAGCGGCAGGAGTAACACTATACATACTTAAAGACGGCCCTACATCATAACCTACTCCGTAATTTATGTTAAAATAAAAAGAACTTCCATTAGTATTATCTGCCGAAACATAACCTAATGCAGCAGACCACCCTTGTCCTACTATACTACTATATCTAAATTCAACTCCCATTCCTCCTGATCCTGCTAATTGTAAATTATTAACCGTTGCTAGCATCTGGCTATCAGGGTTAACCCCAACCTGGGTTCCTGCTCCAGTTGTAAAAGACTCTGTCATTACATTTCCGCTAGAATCAGTTGCCACACCAGAAGCATCTAAAGTATATTGATAATTTTGATTACCCTTACTATCTGTTCCTGTTATTGTTAAAGCATCATTATATTCTTGAGCTCCAGTATATTTTTTATCCTTAGCATCTTGTAATGAATGAACATCTTTATCATATGTCCAAGATGTTTTCCCATCAACAACTGACTTAATCCATCCAGTACCTTCTCTTCCATCTGGGTCTATAAAACTTAAAGGGTTATTAAATGCATAATTATAAGGACTATACCTAGTCATCTTCTCCGCTAATGGATCTACTACTCCCCATCTTCCAAGATCAGGCATATAAAATCTCGCTCCATAATCATACATTCCCGTCTCCTGAAGTTCCTTGCCGTTGTACTTGTAATTATAGCTAGGATTTCCTACGGAAGGATTAGAGATTCCATGTTTCAATCCAAATGGATAATAATTACTTTCTTCAATGATCTCTGTGCCTGCTCCATTCTTAGCATAGCTTAATCTGACATTTCCTAAATGGTCAGTATAATTGTAAATATACTTATTATTTTCAAAGTTAAAATAACCTTCTGAAGTAGAAACAAATTTTAATGAAGGAGGTAACGGCAGACTGGTTTCTCCTGTTTCTCTATTATCATACTGAAAGCCATCTAAATAATTGGTCTCAATATTACCTAAGAACGGAGTGTATTTTTTAGCAACTTTTACCCCATCTGCTCTATAAATGTATTGAATATTTTTTGATATAATACCTTTCTTCCCTGCAGAAATAGTAACAGAATAAGGCAGATTCAGATAATTATACTTTATTTCACTGATGTCTTTATCCTTGTGATTAATCATATTGCCATTATCATCATAGGAGATTTCATTACCTCCTACAGGATATCCTGTGTTATTAAGGTAGGCATCTGATACTTTAGTAAGCTTATTCCCTGTGTAAGTATACACCAGATTATCAATCGCTAAAGCGGTAGCGCTCCCTGAAAGAGCTTCCTGAGTCCTTACCAGATTCAGAATATTTCCATTTACATCATAAGCCAGAAGCTCATTATATTCTTTCCCGGAAGGGTTGGTATCTTTTTGATAGAAACCTGCGGTAAGCCTGTTCAGGGTATCATATACATAACCGTATCTTCTCAGATTACTATTGGAATCTGTGGACGTTTTCCAATCAACCTCTGCTATATTTCCGTTGTATTTAGGTTGTACCTTGTAGTTGGAATAATCTGTATTGGGAACTTCCAGACCTTCTACTTTGTTGTATTTTATTTCATAACCAAAAAGGCTTGCTCCTAAGTTTTTAGGATCATTAATTTTGGTCATCCATCCACGGATGTTATAGGCATAACTGATATTCTGTAATGGGCTGGCAAGCGTTCCTCCCACTTTTTTACTTGTAAGCTGCGAAAGTTCATTATAGTTATTTTGGGCAAGAATTTCTACAGGGTTACTATCCACCTGATGTTTATGAACCAGCAACCTGTTTTGATTATCATATTCAAAAGTTTCTGTAATGACTCTTTCCGCGTCTGAATTTAACCGCTTATGTCTGGTAATCGTTTGTTGTGGCAATCCTGCAAAATCAAGTTTGGATTCTGTATGGGTATACCCTCCTAAATAATTGATCGAATGGCTTCCAATGGCTCTTCCTTTCTGATCATAGTAGGTATAGTTCTTTGTCCAGTTATCATCTTCTATATTCTTTACAAAGCTCATTACGGGAAGCCCTTTTGTACTTCTTCCATCAGCTGTAGGAGTTTCTGTCAATAAAGGTTCTCCCTGAATACTTGTAGGAAATGAAGGATTAAAACTATACCCAGGATAGTTATCATAGTAATTAACAGACAGAATATTTTCAGGGATAAAATAGACAGCGGTATAATAGATATTGATTCCATTTCTGAAAAATCCCGTAGAATGGCGTGCATCATAAATAACCAAATCTTTAATCTGGTCCTGGATCGTATTTCTGGCATCTGTTGAACTGAATGTTCCGGTATAGGCTACTCTTCCAAACTGATCATATTTGGTCATCAGCCATTTACCCAATCCTCTCATATTAGCATCCTGGGTAAGCATCAACCTATCGGTTTTATCATATACCATAAATTCCCAGCCTTTACCAGGAAGCTTTTTTTCTACTAACCTGCCTCTTCCATCATAGCGATACTGATAACATAATGTATCAAGTAAATCATCCGTGAGAGGCTTATGAACAGCCAAAGGAGGAATTACAAAAGCCAGCTGGTCATATTCATTGTAAACATAATATGTATCTATATGTTCTGCAGAACTCTTCACTTTTCTCACCAATACAACCTGACCTCTTCCGTTTTTAAATTCTATCGTTTCATTGCCATCTTCATCTTTTACTGAATTTTTATAGAGCTGGTTAGGCGCATAGATCGTGGCTGAGGAGAGTTCCGGTTTACTTTTTGTGGCTCCATCTACCCAAGTAGTGGTGGTAATGTACTGATATACCTCATTAAATCCGTTGGCGTCATATTCAAATTTAACAGGTTTAGTGCTCCAATCAGTACCTACCTGAATTTGCTGCTGAATCCTGTCTAAAGGTGAGTTTTCCAGAATCTTCTCAGAATAGATTTTCTCTGTACCATAAGGGGTACTGCTTACATTACTCAAAGGATCCGGGGTAAGGGCTCCGTTCAGCGTTCCGCCTTGAGGAATAGGAAGATATTCCTGAACCTGCCTTCCGAACTGGTCATATTTTATTGGTGTAACCACATCTTTTCCTAATGGAGATGCTTTTACGTTAACAATTTGTTTTGGCCTTCCAAGTCCATCAAAATACTGAACAGTTTCTGATGATTTTGTAGCCGTCGTTCCGTTATAATCCAGATAGGTTTTGGTCTGAACATAATTTTCCGTATTAGGAAGCGGGGAAAGCTGGGCGTACGTTATATTAGATAGAAGCAATACTCCTATTGGTATTATTATTTTTTTCATCGGTGTTAGTTTTTATAGTTGTATTTCATCTCCTTCAACACTTTTCCGTCCATATTGATCACTTTTTCAAGTCGGCCTGCAGAATCATAGATATAGTTTTCTCTGATTCCGGATGGTGGTGTGATGCTGCGAACTCCAATCAAAAGGTCGTACGTGTAGGTGGTGATTTGGTAGTTTGGTAAACTGTTTTTAAAGTTTTTTAAAGCATCTAAAAGTGCTGTTTCATCATTATTGGCTCCTGCCTGCGCATCTGTATCCGAAGTGGAAACGATTGCTGAAGCTAAGCTTGATACCTGAGCATACGTTGCGCCTTCTATTTTGGCAATCGGCTGGGTATTATTATAGCCCCAAATAATCGCTAATGGAACTCCGTCTTTGGTGGTATATTGTTGTAGATTGCCTTTGCTGTCATACAAATCGTACGTTACCTCGGTCGATGGAGTGTTTTGTAAATCATACGACTTCACAGATAGCGGTAATACCAAACCAGATGATTTCGTATTGGCTTCCGATTGGTTGACAGGATAGATAGTTTCTGTTTTTCCTAATGTTTTTGTAACTACTCCAATGGTTTGCGCTGTGCTGGTTTCCAAAGGAATGCCTATCATGTTTTTATCAATCATGAGCTGGTTGCCTTTTTCGTGGGCGTAGCTGTATGATGTCTTTTGTATTGAACCATCGGAAAAATCAACGGCAAGTGAAGTTGGATTAAGATGTCTATAGAGATTATCATACGTATAATTAGAAATTTCTTCCTTGCTTTGATTACCAAAATAACGTGTTGTTTTCTGAGATTTAAGCTTCACCCAAGATGAGTTTATTGAATACCTTTCATAATTGAATGCAGCTTTATAATAAGGAAATGTTGTTGGGGCGTCATACGTAATACTGATAAGGCTCAAAACATAAGGCTGAACCGTAAGCTCGGGAGTTGAACTTACATAATCACTGGACTGTTCATTTAATTTGTAATCAAAATCATAGCCAAAATCCTGTTTCTCTAACAATCTATTTGATGAATCATAAAACTCTTTTTTATTGATAATCCCCCTTGCATATTGATTATTTGCATAAGATAAAAATGAAACTCCTTCGTTGTTGAAATTAGAGGAAGGATAATTGGTAAAATAATCAATTGTTTTATATTTTTCTGCAGTCTGGCCGTTTTCTATTTCTGTAACAACCCTATTATAAGCAATAGGTTTTCCGTTGATTGTTGCGATGTTAAAGTTACCCGAGTTACTAATGATTAACCTTGAACACGAATTTCCATTCACTCCAAAAGGACTTGCTGTAACATAATAGTAATGTATTTTATCTCCGAAATATTCTCCTGATGTTCTATTATTTTCAGATAGATATTTATAATTCTGGATAAGTGTATTACTGTTGCCTGACTCTTTTTTTATGACTCTTTTTATTCTGATTCCTCCTATATTTTTATCATAATCTTTTAATTCATTTTCAATGTTGAACCATTCGAGATAAAGATTAGCATATTCTGAATTAGGAATATTGCTTGATTTTCTGATTCTTACCTTATAACCTGATTGGGCAGGGAGTAAAAAATCATAGCTTCCTGTTATCAGAAATGTTTTTA
Organism: Chryseobacterium sp. CH21; assembly: GCF_004119445.1. Classification (GTDB taxonomy): domain Bacteria; phylum Bacteroidota; class Bacteroidia; order Flavobacteriales; family Weeksellaceae; genus Chryseobacterium. Next base: position 193,283 of record NZ_QICI01000019.1, read on the forward strand.
CCACGATATTATTTGAGTTCAAAATCTCACCAATAAAATGAGCTCCTACGGGTAAACTTCCTGAGCCGTCATCACTTGGGTTCACGGTGGAATTAAACTCAACTTTGAAATTAATCTGATTTAATGTGGTTTGAGTATTCATCGTTTGAATGGCATCCGAATTTTGAACAAACAGCTCATTTCTATTTATCTTCTTTTCGTACCCATTAAAATGATAACTATCATTTTCATATTCAAACTCCATAATGCCTCCTGTAGGGTATTTCATTTTTTTAAGCAATCCCTGTTTAGCAAAATTAATATTAGGCTCCTTATTATCTCCTAAACCATAAATCTGGTTGGCATACTCAACATATTCAATTCCTGTATTTGAATTTTGTCCGTTATAGAAACCCAAGTAATCTGTCGCATTTGAAAAACGATTAGCAAGAGGACTGTCTTCATTGTATTCGAATTGATATTTTTTATTTTCAAGAGTTTCTACTACTTCATTCAATTTTAGTCTTTTCATCAATGATGCGGTCTGATTAGAATAATTAAGCACATCAATTTGCTCAGTAGAAGTAAAATAGCTTTGATTAAACAGGTAATTTTGAATTACTCTTTGATTTTTATCCTTAATTTTTATATTACTTATCTTTTTCCCGTTAAGAATATCTTCTCTGTTATCATAATTAAAATCTATCTCACCATCAGGAAAAATTATTTTTTTTAAAATAAATTCTTTTAAAACATCTGAATAGGTAGCGTACTGAGAATATTCATTCTGTGCCGAATCTCCACTGGTTGACTGACACCCCTGTACGGGATATGAAAAAATTTTTGTGTAATTACTTAGATATCCATAAGAAATCGGTTCATATTCAAAAGAAATTACTTTTCCAGAAGGATAAACAATACTCTGTATAATGTAATCTGTGACTTGGATACTCTCAGGTGAAGATACACTTCCTCCCATATTGCGAACAGAATTTCCTGCTATAAAATTGTATACAACTCCTTTGTCATCCGTAATCTTAAAAATATTTTCAATTTTTACTTTTTGATATGGAATTTGAATGATTTTTCCTGTATGGTCATAATGAAACTCTCCCGAAATTCCATTTACAGAATAAGAAAATATATCAGGCTGTGTATCTCTTTTTGTGCTCGTTCTATCTAATGAGCCATTACTTTCATTAAATCCCGTTATCATAGCAGCCAAAGCATAATCATTGGATTGCATATCATTAGGAGTAAAACTTCCTTCTGCCATTGGGATATTAGGTATCCAGCCTCTGTCTTCCTCGCCAAATATCTGCTTGGACAAAGATGTATTTCCGATGGATAATGACCATCCTAGACCTACTTTAGAGGCAATTTCTTTTACTTTTACTCCTGAAGCATGGTAATTTATTGTGATGGGAAAAATCTCTTTATCAACTTTGATATTATAAATAGGAATATTGGTGGTTGAAATCCCTGTATAAGTTGATGATGGCATATCCGTATGCTTGGAAATTTGAGCAGCATCGGGAGATTTTAAACTAATATCAAATTTTTTATCCTGAGCTAATGAAGTGTAATAAGCGCCAATAGCCAGAAGAAATAATATTTTTCTTTTCATAATTTGTTTTTTACTTTTTAATCAATTTCGCGTTCGCTGTTTTATTCTCATCCGTCTTTATCGTCACCAGATAAGCTCCCTGAATGAGTGCTTGAGTATTAATCTTCGTCACTTTATTATTTGTTTTTATACTTTGAAGCTGTCTTCCGCTCATGTCATACAATAGGATATCAGCGTCCTTGAAATCAAAACCAATTTCTACATAAGCATAATCTGAGACAGGGTTTGGATAGATTTTGATATCGTATTTTTCAATCAAATCATTAACCTGTTTGTCACCAAGCATTACAATCTTCCAGTTTTCTTTACCCAGTTCTTCTGCACTGGTTCCTGCCAAAACAATGGAACCGTCTCTGTTCAGTTTTAAATCAGAAAGTCTTTCTTCTTTTTGTCTGGATTCTCCTTTCACGTGTTTTCTCCACTGCTCATTGCCATTTTGATCTAAATATAACATCCAGAAAGTTTCATCATCAGTTTGTATTCTTCCTTCTGTTTGAGTATAACCTCCAAGCAGAGTACCTTTAGACTTCTCGCTTCCATCTTCCAGCCTCCCGCTTACTACACTCATTCCCATCAAAATATCACGATTCTTGAAATTATAGGATTTCTGCCACTGTTCATCACCTCTTTCATTTAAGGAAATTAACCAAAGATCTGTTCCTTCTTCAATTCCTACTGTTTTGTTCCCCGATCTCTCTGATCTTGATTCTCCGCCAATGATAAATCCGTTTGAAGTTAAAGCCAAGGTTCTGATGTGATCATCACCCTTTCCTCCGAAATTCTTTTCCCATTCTACTTTTCCGGTTTTGTCCAATTTCACGATCCAGTAATCTCCTTCACCGAAGTTTTCAGTTTGTTTCGAGGTGCGGGTTACGGGATTCGAGTTTTGAGCGTTTGATATGGAACCCGAACCTCGCATCTCGGAAGCTTTTTCAGAACCCGAAGCACGAACCTCGGAACTTCTTGAATACATTCCCAGCAATGCTCCGCCATCTTTTGTTGGAATCATCTTTTCAACTTCATCTAAACCTCTACCACCTAAAATTAATTGGGAGAGTTCTTTTCCGTCTTTGTCTAATCTTGTAATAAAGACATCTTTGGAGCCGTATCCTTTTGAAGAGTTCTGTATATTACCCGCAACGAAAAATCCTAAATCTGTCGTTTGAATGACAGCTCTTGCTTCTTCATCTGATGAACTTCCTAATGTTTTCTGCCATAATTCGTCTCCAAATTCATTGATTCTGATCAGCCAGATATCTGATCCTCCTTTGGCATCTTCTTTTTTATCCAGTCCTTTTCCAGAATAGGAAGTTCCGGCTAAAAGAAACCCTCCATCTTGAGTGGTAATAGTTGCGGATAAATAATCATGATTCTGTCCGGAAAAGTATTTTTCCCAGACTTCTTCTCCCTGTTGATTCAGTTTTACAAGGTGAAAATCATAACCGTTGTTTTGCTTACTTGCAGAAGTCTGCTGTTTATTACTCTGAATTGAGCTTCCTGTAATAAGATACTGTTGATCGATAGTTGTAGTAACCTGGCTTAAAAAATCCTGGGTAGAGGATTTGATGTCTTTTTGCCACACCACTTCCTGGGCAGATAAGCCCAAGACTGCGCATATAGTAAATGCACTGAGATAAAATTTTCTCATTTTAATGTTGTTTTCTGAGTTAGTAATTAGCTTATTGAAGCTCCGCAAATTTAACACTTTTTAAGACGTGAAAAATGAATTAATGTGGTATACTTTAAATCATACTATCAATAATCAAATCTTCCTTATTTTATATTAAATTCATTTTATTATCATGCAAAATTATCGCAGTAGAGCGACAAAACCTGTCGTATTAAAAATAAAAAGCGTAGACTGTAAAAGCAGTAAATTTATTTTTAATTAATAAACCATATCATACAAAATAGAATATTCATATTAATTTATAAATCATAAAAAACAATCTCTATACAATCTTTAATCATTTCATAATCAGCTATTGCTATGGCTTATTTTTATTAATAGGTTTACCAGATGAGAAAAAACTATTACCGGAAATTGGCATTCATGGTCACATTACTGACCATTTTATTTGCCTATCAGAAGTACACCAGTCGGGGAAAAGCGCCTTTCCCTGATGTAAAGTTCATTTCAGACTCAATGTCCAGCAATCTATCAGATTTTGATCCTAATACATTAGATAAAGAACAATGGCAGAAACTCGGTTTTTCAGAGAAGCAAACTGCCACCATTCTTAAATACAAAGATATATTGGGTGGAAAATTTACATCAAAGGAGCAATTGAAAAAATGTTATGCTATTTCTGAAAAGAAATTCAGTGAATTGGAATCTTTTATATTACTTCCTGAGATGGCTGGAGGAAATACATCAAAAGATTTTAATAAAATTGATAAAAAAGAACTTACTGTTGGAGGAAAATTCAATCCAGATCAGTTTTCTGCCAATGACTGGCTAAAAATGGGCTTCAGTGAAAGACAGACGGAAGCTATTTTAAAGTATAAAAACTATTTAGGAGGAAGCTTTATCAGTAAGGAAAAATTTAAAGAATGCTTTATTATTTCACCGGAAAACTACAGTAGACTTCAGTCTTACTTATTGTTACCAGAAAAGACTCCTGAAAATTTCAAAAATTTTGCAAAAAACAAGACGATTAAAACCCAAATACAATATCATACTTTTGACCCTAATCAAATGGATATAGAGGGATGGAAAACACTTGGCTTTTCGGAAAAACAGAGTACCACCATCGTCAATTACCGTGATAGAAATTTGCGGGGAAGTTTTAAAAGTACTGAAGATCTGCAGAAATGTTTTGTGATTTCACCTGAGAAATTTCAGGAAATGAAACCTTATATCAGCCTTCAGGAAAAGCAACAGGAAAAAACCGATTTTTCAAAAACTGATCTCAATTTGATCACTTTCAGGCAGCTTATAGAATTTGGCCTGGATGAAAAAAGTGCTGGTTCAATCATTGGTTTCAGAAAGAAACTGGGAGGTTTTATGAATAAGCAGCAGATTTTAAGTACTTACAATATTGATCAAGATCTTGTTCAAAAACTGATTACAACAACACCTTTGAATACTTCAGGGGTTCCCCGGTATTCATTAGTTGAAGCTCCCGAAGACTGGCTCAAAAATCATCCCTATTTCAAATATTCTGCAGACAAAATTATTTTCTACAGAATCAGCAATCCTGATGATAAAAAAATATGGAAATTTTTAAAACTAAAACCAGAGTATGAAGAAAGAATGAGATTATACGTAAAATAAAAAAAGTCTAAAACCTATTTGGATTTTAAATACAAAAATGCTTTGCTGAATATATTAAGAAACCAATTGATTTTACACAAAAAAACTATTCCATTTTTGGAATAGCTTTCTAACTGAAATCTTATACTAAATTTTAGTGATGCATATAATTGCTGGGACCATTGGTTCCTTCAATGGATTCGGGAATTATTCCATATTTATTTCGTAAATCTACTGTACCTAATTTTTTTCCCGTATTGATATCAATTACACTAATCGTTCCGGAATTTAAGTTAGGGAGATCCAATAGATTATTCTGTACTGCCACAACATCTTTTCCAGATTTGGTTTTAAAGAAAGCCATATGATGTGCTCCTTTATCAGCTTCAAAAGTTTTCAAAAGCTTTAACTGAGGAAGATTGCTTAAATCAAAGACCAGTACTTTTCCAGGATCTGCAAAACTCACATAAAGTTTATTTGAATCGTCAATATACATTTCGAGTGCCCAACCTAATCCTTGTGTACTTCCGTCAAAGATCTTGGTAAAAGCATCATATTTCTTGGTTGTAGTATTATAGGGAGCTATCCAGATATCTCCACCAAGCATCGTTGTAGAAAGTGCATATTGTGGAAATTTTCCACGCAGTAATAATACCTCAACAGGAGCAGATAGATCCGTTGGTGAATCTGCCACGTGATAAGTCTCTTTTAATTCATACGTATTTAAATCTAATAAAGTACAGCTATTGCCCATTCCGGTGGTAAGGTCCGGGTGAATGGTAGAAGTTACCATCATTAATCCTTTTTCTTCATTCACTGAAATACCATGTGGATACATTATGAATCGATTAGGATTAGTTTGAATGGGTGCTTTAATGGTTTTAATAAGCTGATTATTAGTATTAAAAACACCTATACTTCCATCTTTTGGACCTCCTGCCCCACCCATAAAGGTCATAAAATATCTTCCGTCATTAGTGAAAAAAATATTTTCACCTACGGTATTCTCACCGGTATCAATAGGAGTTGCACTTATTAATTGAGGTTGTCCGTTTTGATCTTCTCCCGTTTTTACTTCGTAGAGATAACTTCCTCCCAAAGCGGTGGTAAACATCTTTTTTGCATTTTGATTGTAATAAATATGATGAGGCAATACACCAATACCCAATTCAAGCTTACTACTTATATTTCCAAAATTCGGAGCTTCTGGATCAAGTTCTATAACGGCAATTCCGTCTGGCAATCCTTTTAAACTTCTGTAATCAATGTAAAACGAAGAATCGTGCGGATGATCCGGATTATGATTATCATTTTGACAACCTACCAAAACTACCGAAACAACAAACAAAATAAGTAAATTAAAATTTGATTTCATGATTTTCACATTATGGTTATTAACACTATAAATATAATATATTTTCAATGGAAAATATAATATATTACACTAAAGTGTGAAAAATAACTCAATAACTACAATTGAAAACCTTTTTCAGTTGTCTGTGTCTGAAAAATTAAAAAAGAACCGTTAAAATATTGATATGTTTTAGTCTATTGTTTTGCTGGAATCTGAAAGCAAGGTATTCAAAGCATTCATTTCATCTTCCGTAAGATCTCTCCATTTCCCGATTGGAAGATCAAGTTTAATGTTCATGATGCGGATTCTTTTCAGTTTTTTCACTTCATATCCCAGATATTCACACATTCTTCTGATCTGTCTGTTGAGTCCTTGAGTAAGAATAATTCTGAAGTTCATTTCATCAATCTTCTCCACTTCACATTTTTTAGTCACAGTATCCAAAATAGGAACACCGTTTCTCATTTTTTCAAGAAATCTTGGGGTAATAGGCTTATCTACACGAACCAGATATTCTTTTTCGTGGTTATTACGGGCTCTCAGAATTTTATTGACAATATCACCGTCACTTGTTAAAAGAATAAGCCCTTCACTGGGTTTATCCAGTCTTCCGATAGGAAAAATTCTTTTCGGGTGGTTGATGTAATCTACAATATTATTTTTTTCGCGTTTGGTATCTGTAGTACATACAATTCCTACAGGTTTATTAAAAGCAATATATACAGGTTTCTCCTGTGGTTCTCTGATGGGTTTTCCATCTACTTCTACCACATCTTCATCTGAAACTTTTGTTCCCAGTTCAGGAACTTTCCCGTTTATTTTGATTCTGCCTTCTTCCAAAAGTTTATCTGCCGCTCTTCTCGAACAGTATCCTACTTCGGATAAATATTTATTGATACGCGTTTTTTCCATTAGTCTTTTCTGTAACAGGAATAATTTTTATTGCTAAACCGGGATGATTTTATTTTACAGACCTTCAAATCTGTACTCATTATTCAAGAACTGATCTGTAGCATCTTCAATGGCATAGTCACCAATCTTGGTACGTCTTAGCTGTGTCAGATAAGCTCCTACTCCCAATTCCTGGCCAATATCATGCGCCAGACTTCTGATGTAGGTTCCTTTTGAACATCCTACCATAAAACTCACCAAAGGAAAATCAATTTTGATATCCTTGATGTAATGGATCGTGGTTTTTCTTGCTTTCATCTCCACTTCTTCACCAGCTCTGGCAAGGTTGTAAGCTCTTTCTCCATCAATTTTGATAGCTGAATAAACAGGTGGTTTCTGTTCAATTTCTCCAACAAATTTCTCCAGAACTTCTATTACCTGTTCTTCAGTAATATGGGATATTTCCTGTTGAAGAATTTCAGGTTTTTCAGTATCATAAGATTCTGTTTGTACACCAATCTTAATTTCTGTCCAATATTCTTTGGGAGCATCCTGAATTTCAGGAATTTTCTTTGTGAATTTTCCACAGCAAACAATAAGAAGTCCTGTAGCTCTTGGATCTAAAGTCCCTGCATGTCCTATTTTAAATTTTTTAGGAAGATCAAATTCCCTTTTAAGTTTGTATTTCATTTTATTGACAGCCTGGAAGGAAGTCCAGTCCAAAGGTTTGTCTAATAAAAAAATGTATCCTGATTTCAGTTCTTCAGCAGTCATGAATGAGTGTAATGTAATTTCTTATTTAAAGAAATAAAAATAAATCAACAGGGCAATTCCAACAAAAATACGGTACCAGCCCCAAGGTTTGAATCCATATTTATTAAGCACTCCAATGAATGCTTTTATAGCAATAAGCGCCACAATAAATGCCACAATATTTCCAACCACAAAGATCATAATGTGATCCTGTGAAGCCATGATCATTTCATATCCTTTCTGTGGATTGGGTGTTTCTTTCCCCCAGGTTTTCACAAAAACTGAGTAAACTGTTACCGCCAGCATCGTAGGTACAGCAAGAAAAAAAGAGAATTCTGCAGCAGCTTTTCTGGTAAGTCCCTGCGCCATCCCTCCAATGATAGAAGCGGCACTACGGCTTGTCCCCGGCATCATCGCAAGACACTGCCAGAAACCAATGGTAATAGCATTTCTTATGGTAATCCCTTTTTCATCATCAATTTTAGGGTTTTTAAACCATTTGTCTGCAAACAGTAAAACAACACCCCCCAAAACCAATACGGAAGAAATGGCAATCTGATTTCCAAGTACAGCTTCAATTTTATCGTCAAATAAATACCCTAGAACCAATGCTGGAACCACTGCAAAAGCCAGTTTAAAATAGAATTGAATATTATTTAAGTCAAAAAACTTTTTCCAGTATGCTACAACAACAGATAAAATAGCTCCAAACTGAATAGACACCTGAAACATTTTTAAAAATTCTGTTTCTTCCAATCCCATAAGATTTGCGGTAAATCCCATGTGTGCGGTAGAAGAAATGGGAAGATATTCTGTTAACCCCTCTACAATGGCAATAATAATTGCTTTGATTAAATCCATATTCTTTTTAAAAATTAAAAAGATTAAAAATCTAAGAATATAAAAAGACTGGCTCATTGGCTTATATCTTTCAATTCTTAAATTTTTTAATCCTTAAATAAAATATTTCACTTATTTTCTTTTTAAGATCGCATATACTTCTATTACAAATCCAATAACAACAAACAGAGGTGCTATTCTGATTCTTCTGATAGAAAATATACCATCATTCCATGAGTTTGGATCAAATTTCCCATCTACCGTATTGGCATCAGGCCCCATCATCAGTAGAAACCCTACTACAATAAATGCCAATCCTATCAGCATCCATTTGAAATTCTGCTGCCCGAAATAGAAAGCATTTTCCTGAGGTACTTCTGCTTCATGTCCAAAGTCTGAAGCGGAAATTTTATTTGTTTTTTTGCTCATTGTTAAGAGTAATATAAATCGTCAACGTTTGATTTTAAGAATCTCCATGTAGCGAAAATGGTACTTAAGACAGAAATAAAAATTCCTACTCCCAATACTAAGATAACCAACCAGAAGTACTGATTATTGTCTTGCACGAAAGCAGAACCAATCTGACTTGTGAAATAATACCAAACACCTCCTAAAGCAAGAAGACCAATTACAGAACCGATAGCTCCTAAAATAATAGCTTCTACAATGAAAGGTTTAAGGATAAATCTTCTTTTCGCTCCTACAAGCTGCATTGTTTTAATAATAAATCTCTTCGAGAATATTTTCAGACGGATAGAGTTATTAATCAACACAACAGCCAATACCAGAAATAGAATTGAAAATCCTAGGATCCACTTCAAGATTCTGCTCAGGTTATTATAAACATCTACCATCAAAGTACTGTCATTTTTAACATCTATAATCCCTGGAACAGATTTGATCTCTTTAATTGCTTCATCAATTTTTGCTGGATCTACGAATTCCGGTTTTAAAGCAACTTCAATTGAAGAGGGGAAGATATTTTCTTCGAACAATGCATCACTGTCTATTCCCATAGTCTTTTTGGCTTCTTTAGCCGCCATATCTCTTGAAATATAGGTTGCTTTTTTTACAGGAGCTAATAACTGTACCTTTTTAAAAGTTTCTTCCTCCAGTTTTGCAATTTTTACAGAATCTTTAGCATCATAGTTTTCATCAAAGTAGGCATTCACCACCAACTGTTCTTTGATATAGTCAGAATACTTCTGGGCATTAATCAAAATAAGCCCCATTAATCCTAACAAAAATAACACTAAGGCAATACTTATCACTACTGTAATATTGCTGGACCGAAGCCTTTTCTTATTAAATTCATCTACAGATTTAGCCATTAATATTAAAATTTTTGGCTAAAATAGAAAAAATCTTCCGAAATTTGGGACGAAAAAAAGAAAATCACTGTTAATAAAATCATAAAAAACCTTGAGTGTAAAAGCAAAAAAACATCTTGGACAGCACTTCCTGACAGATGAAAACATCGCAAGAAAAATCGTAGAAGGTCTTAGTTTTGAGAACTATAACAACATCATGGAAGTAGGTCCCGGAATGGGGGTTCTTACCAAATATCTTCTTGAAAAAGATCAGAACATCTACCTTGCAGAAATAGACACAGAGTCTATTGAATACCTGAAAAACAATTATACAAAGGTTACTGAAGATACTTTTGTAGGTGATTTCCTGAAGCAGGACTTCAGTTTTCTCAACAATGACCAGATTGCCATTATTGGAAATTTCCCGTATAACATCTCATCACAAATCCTTTTTAAAATTGTGGATCATTATGAACTGATCCCGGAAATGGTAGGAATGTTCCAGAAAGAAGTAGCTGAAAGAACAGCAGCGGTTCCGAGAACTAAAGATTACGGTATTCTTTCTGTACTGATACAGGCTTATTATGATGTGTCCTATATGTTTACTGTACATGAGAACGTCTTCAATCCTCCTCCAAAAGTTAAATCCGGAGTGATCAGGCTTACAAGAAACCCGAAAGAAGGTCTTGCAGGTAACGAAGTTCTTTTTAAGCAGATCGTAAAAACAGGATTCAATCAAAGAAGAAAAAAACTTTCTAATGCATTGAAATCTCTAAATATTCCTGAAGCATTAAAAGGTCATGAATTTTTAGACAAAAGAGCAGAAGAACTCAGTGTATTGGATTTCATTCATTTTGCTAATCTCTGGAAAGAAAATCAATAAACATCCATACAAATAAAAGCTCCTAAGTTAGGAGCTTTTTTATTGGTTTACAATATAATCAAAGCTAATCGTTAAAAGCAGAAAGCCTTTCAAATTTTATTTTGAAAGGCTTTCTTTTATATTACATTATCAATTCTAGTTTCTGTTTTTCAGCATGATCCATCCTGACCAGTTCATCTGAGCTTTTGATTTTGGATACTCAAAATTGAACTTATACCAGTATGTTGCTGTTGGAAGTCTCTTACCTCCTACTGTTCCGTCCCAGATAGGATTTTCTTTTGAGAATCTGAACACCTCTACTCCATATCTGTCATATACAGAACCTGTGAAGTTTTTAAAGTCTCCAAGAGCTTTAAGATCCAGAACATCATTAATTCCGTCTTCATTCGGAGTAATAATGTTGTTGATCTGCAATGTAAAGAATTCAAGAGATCCGATACAATGCGTTCCTACTCTTCTTACTAAAACAGTATAATTTGTATTATCTAAAAGATTAGCAAATACGTTTGAAGCCTGCCATGTGATTCCGTTGTCAATAGAATATTCTAAAGTACTTGGCGTATTGTTCATCGGTGGGTTTTCAGCTGTAATGGTTACTGCTTTCTTGATACTTTCATAACTTATAGCAGTAACGAAAGGAGTAGCTGCTCCCAATACTTTTGCTTCAAAAACTTTCTTACAGATACCATTGTCTACCTCCACTGAGTAAATTCCCCATTGGTCTACCACAATTTTCTGTGTTGTAGCCCCTGTACTCCAAAGGTATTTGAACCCTTGTCCTGCTCCAGCATCAAGAGTCACTTTATCTCCAATACACATTTCAACATCTTGTAATGGTGAAGTGATTTCTGGTGTAACTTCAATTCTTATGGTTGCCGGATTAAGTGATTTACACCCTTTTGCACCAATTGCATACACGGTAAATGTTGTAGTCTGATATAGAGTAACAGTCTGCGTATTACCTGTTCCCATGAAGTTGCTCCACAGATAAGTGTTACCCCCATCAGCAGTAAGGGTTACAGATTCTCCAGGGCATATTTTTATTCTTGAAGATTTTACTGTAGCTGTTGGTGTTACTTCTTTCTGCAATGTAAGTTCAACTATTTTACTACAGAACGCACCATTGGAAACAAGAACATAAAGGATCTGTCCGTCATTACCATTATAGTTCAATGGAGTCTGAATATAATTTCCATTTTGAGCAATTGCATCAGCCTGGTTTTCGTAGAATTTAAAAATAGCTCCCGGTGTCGGGCTGATGGTAGGCATAATGGTACTTAAATCAAAAGTAGTAATATCCGGTGTGGTACAAAGCAATAACGTTGCATCCTGAGCCTGAGGAGTTGTTCCTCCGTGAATCTGGATGGTAGCTTTACCCGGACATGGATTACCTGGAACACTTACTTCGATCGTATAAGTCCCTGGTTGTACTGCTGTAATGGTATTGGTAGTGGCATTAGGTACCGGAGCACCGTTAAAATACCATTGATATACAAGGTTAGGATCATTTACTGATGCAGTAATTACCTGAGGTACATTGTCGCAAACATTGATATCAGAAGGTAACTTTGTTCCGGCAGGATCCAAAAGATCCACACCAATATTGAAAGATCCTCCTTCCAAAAATACAGCAGAGTCATAACTGTGGTCACTGTAATCGGCAATTACCATTTTGAAGTGGTATTGCTGCCCTGCTACTACAGTTGCTGTAGCAGTCAGAGGAATTGTTCTTCCGTTAAAGTTCGTTTCAACGTTACCTGTATTATATCCTCCGAAATACTGCTCATTTACAGCACCACAGCTCCCTACTACTGCAGGGTGAATATTGGTAATACTTACTGGTCCTGCTCCTCCGGGAAGTACAGCCATATTTACATAAGGCCCTCCTGAAGTAGGTCTCAATAAGATGGCAAATGCATCTGCAAAGGTACAAGGGAATGAACCTGTATATTCTTCCGATGCGATAAGATAGTTAAATTTAATTTGACTGGTTGTAGGTACGAAGTCAAATTCCAATAGAACAGCATCATTCAGTCTGCTTTCCACTACTCCAATTACCTGTGCAAGATCAGCATCCGATCCTCCTCCGTTTACATCGTTAAGGCCACCTTCAAAAGTGTTACCAGCTCTTCTTGCAAACCCGGTAGAAAGGATAAGTCCATCTTTAAAAGGGAAATTGGTTGTTGCTTTATGAAAATATCCCCATGCTCTGTCTGCATCACTTGCAGCATGATTAGGTGTAATCTTCACATTGGTCACATTCGGAGTAAGACAAGTATTTGTTCCGGATGAGATCAGCACATCTTTTACCATTTTCTCTATCGTATAACTGGACTCAGGGTATGACGGAGCATTCACGTCAATAAAAACACCTGCTCTTCTGGATGCTGCTGTAGGAGTTTCCTTTACAGGTTTTCTTGGAGGCCGGTCTTGTGAAAATAAAAAAGTCGAGATGACTAAAAAAATAAACAAAGCGGTAGATATCTTCTCATAATATTTTTGTTTCAACAAATTTAATTTTTTTTTAAATATCTCATATACATATTTACATTTTTTACAACAAAAAATCAAAACATCTCCCTTTTACGGTAAAATTTCGTTAATCAATCCCTATCCGTCCAAACTCTATATCATGTGGTAGCATTGTATTATCAATTGTTTTAGCATATTTATCATCAATTTTGAATAATTCACAAAACGCGATAATTTATATTCTTAAAAACAACAAAATCTTCCATGACTGAAAGATTTTGTTGTTTATTTTTATTTCAAGAATTTCTAATTTCTATTCTTTAAAAGAATCCAGCCTGAGCGCTGTTCCAATTTTTTACTGGCCGGGTTTTCCCACTGTACTCTATACCAATAAGTCGCTGTAGGAAGATTGATCCCTTTTAAAGATCCGGTCCATATAACATTCCCTTTGCTTGCCTTGAATACTTCAGCTCCGTATCTGTCGAAAATGGAAGCTGCAAAGTCTTTATAACCGCTGATTCCTGTGAAATCTATGGTATCATTTACACCATCCATATTAGGGGTAATGGCATTGCTGATAATGAATGTAAAATATTCCAGTGAGGTACCACATTTAGCACCTACAACTCTTACCATCAAAGTATACATTGTATTATTTAAAATACCTGTAAATACATTAGATGAATGCCAAGTTAATCCTCCATCTATAGAATATTCCAATACCCCTCCCGTTGGATTACTTGCTGTAAGGGTAAGAATATGATTATCATAAACTACATTGGTAAACTGTGGCAGATCAGGATTGATAAGCTGAGCCGAAAACGTTTTGGAACAAGTACCATTACTAATCGTTACAGAATACGTTCCCGGAATATTAGTAGTTATCGTTTGAGTGGTTGCCCCCGTACTCCATAGATATGTATAATTTGGTCCTGAACCTGCATCAAGTGTTCCTTTATCTCCTGCACACACAAATACATCTTTTAAAGTAGAAACAATTGCCGGAACAACTTCAATCTTAACTTTCGCAGGGTCCACAGAACTACATCCGTTTCCTCCCAATGCATATACTGAATATTCTGTTGTTACCGTAGGTGTGACAACCTGAGTATTTCCATTTCCGGTAAGACCTATCCAATTATAAGTAATTCCACCCGAAGCAGTCAATGTTACAGATTCTCCTTCACAGATTTTTAATTTTGATGCAGTAAGTCCTGCAATAGGCGGACCTACCTGAACTGTTACACTAGCTGCAGTGGCAGAAATACAACCATTAGCACCAACAGCAAATACGGTATAGGTAGTAGTCACAGTAGGTGAAACAACCTGAGTATTTCCGTTTCCGGTAAGGCCGTTACCCCAGTTATAAGTTACCCCTCCGGAAGCTGTTAATGTTACAGATTCTCCAATACAAATACGAGGCTGTGATGAAACAACAGCAGCCACTGGCTTTACTTTATCTTCCGTTACTGTTACCGTTGAAGTGAAAGTACAGCTTAGATTTCCTGGCTGTGAAACATTCGTAACGGTTAATGTATAAGTACCTCCGGCGCTTACTACAGGGGTAAGCGTATTCCCTCCCGATACAATTGTTCCTCCGGTTGTTGTCCAGGCAATAGTAGAACCAGCAGGTACAACAGATGCAGAAGCATTAATTGTTATCTGAGGAGTTGTACAGGTAATTGTTTGCGGCGCAGCAATCGTAAGAGTAGTTTCAGCTGTTTTTATTAATTGAAGAGACACTACATAACTACACCCTCCATTGCTTACCAACACATAAATTGTCTGGTTTGCCGGTGGTGTATACGCTGTAGGATTTGCAATAAAGTTTCCGTTGGCAGCATTGGCATCAGCCTGATTGATATAATACGTAAAAGTAACCCCTGCAGCAGTTGTGATCTGAGGCTGCGCTTCTGTAAGATTAAAAGCTAATCCTGGCTGATAACATTTATGCAATATTGCGTTTTGTGCTGTAAAAGGTTCTGATACTTCAATGGTTATAGTTGCCGGGTTTTGAGATGCACAGCCATTTGCTCCTACTGCTGTTACCGTATAAGTAGTGGTAACAGTAGGTGAAACCACCTGCGTATTTCCGTTTCCGGTAAGACCATTTCCCCAATTGTAGGTAACACCTCCAGAGGCCGTAAGTGTTGTAGAGTCTCCTTTGCAAATTTTTATTTTACTTGCTACAAGCCCCGTAACCGGTGGTGCACTGTTTCCTGTTACGGTTACAGTACCTACCGCTGTACAGCTAAGATTTCCAGGCTGGTAAACTTTTGTTATTGTTAATGTATAGGTTCCTGCGGCATTAATTACAGGGTTTAAGGTAGTACCTCCTGAAACGATATTTCCTCCTGTAGTGGTCCAGCTGAATGTAGCACCTGCCGGATACACGGAAGCAGAGGCATCCAATGTAGTTTGGGAATTGGCACAGGTTAATACTATCGGAGGAGCAATAGTAGGTATCATTTGTGGTGCTTTTACCAGCTGTAATTCTGCTACTTTAGCACAGAAGCCGTTGGCTACTCTTACATATACTGTTCCCCCTGCACTTTGATAAGCTGTGGGATTAGGAATTGTACTTGTGTTTCCGGCATTAGCATCTGCCAAGGTGGTATAATATGAAAACACAGCTCCTGGAGTAGTACTTATTGAGGCCTGTGCTGATGTTAAATTAAAGGTAGCATTTCCGGCAGCATAACAAGCCGTTAATGTAGCATTCTGTACTGTGGGAGATGTTCCGCCAACCACGGTAATGGTAGCTTCTCCCGGACAGGAATTTCCCTGAATAAAAACTTTAACGGTGTATACTCCCGGTTGTGTAGCAGTATAACTTGCATTAGTAGCTC
Source organism: Chryseobacterium sp. CH21 (assembly GCF_004119445.1). Classification (GTDB taxonomy): domain Bacteria; phylum Bacteroidota; class Bacteroidia; order Flavobacteriales; family Weeksellaceae; genus Chryseobacterium. The sequence continues at coordinate 209,497 of NZ_QICI01000019.1, forward strand.
CCGGAATAGGGTTGGCTCCCAAATACCACTGATAGGTTATATTCGCTCCCTGAACCGAAGCTGTAAAGGTCTGCGGAGTATTATCACACATATTTACAGATGCAGGAAGCTGTACTCCCGCCGGATCAAGAATTTTCACCCCAATATCGAATGACCCTGCTTCTAAAAACACTGCAGAATCAAAGTTGGGATCCTGATAATCAGCAAGGACAATTTTAAAGTGATACGTTTCTCCTGGAATTACAGTTGCTTTTGCGGTAAGAGGAATAGTACGTCCATTAAAATTGGTTTCAATCTGAGCGGTATTGGTTCCTCCGTAATAGGCTTCATTTTTAGGTCCGCAATTTTGATACTGCGGGTGAATATTGGTAACACTTACAGGTCCAGCTCCCGCCGGAAGTACTGCAAGGTTGGTATAAGTAGGATCAGTTGCTTTTTTCAGCAGCAAAGCAAAACCATCTGTAATGGTACATGGGAAATTTTGCTGATATTCTTTTGACGCAAATAAATATCTGAAAGTAATTTCAGTAGAAGCTGCCACAAAGTCAAACTCTATGGATGTTGCATTATTCAGGTTGGAATTCGCAATTCCCAATGCATTTGCCAGATCTATATCTCCTCCGGTCCCCAAATCATCACTTAAAGTTCCCTGAAAAGTATTTCCTGCTTTAGCAGCATATCCTGTGGAAAGTATAATCCCTTTACTGAACGGGAAATTGGTATTCGATTTATTGAAATATCCCCAGCTTCGGTTTTGATTGGTAGCAGGCAAATTGGGAGATACCGTTACATTACTTACACTTGAATTGGTACAGGTACCTCCTGATATAAGAACATCTTTGACCAATTGGGTTATAGGATAGCCGGATTCCGGGTAACTTGGTGCATTTACATCTATAAAGACACCAGCCCTCAAAGAAGCAGCTTTAGGTTTTGCAGCAATTTCTACCCTTCCTTTATTTTGGGCCAAAACAAAGTTGCCTAAGAAAGCTAAAAATAACGCTAAAAATAAATTTCCTCTCCTCCTATTTAACATTTTATATTATTTTAAACAAAAATACTATTTTTTTGATTGAAATTCAAGTTAACACAATTTACATTATTACTAACGCAAGTTTATTTATGTTAGAATATCAACTTTGTTTATTTTAAAACAATAAAAAAAGACTGACAAAATAGCTAGTCATGGTCGGAAGATTTTTTCTTCCGACTTTTTGTTTTTAGATATTCAATATTATTATTTTAATTAATTGATTATCAGCCATTTAATTTGTTTTATTATTTCATTTTTTGTATCTTTATTGCTGATAATCAATTGTTTATGTCAGTTTTTAAAGATCACAAAATATCACTTAAAGATGTTTTAGAATTTATTCCCGAAGCACTTTTAAG